>NZ_JACHDP010000001.1:6376846-7014531 GCF_014201145.1 Micromonospora parathelypteridis | reverse complement strand
AGGACACCCAGACCGGCCAGGGTGAGCGCGGCGCCGGCCCAGATCGGCGAGGTGTACCCGAGTCCGGCGGCGATGGTCACGCCGCCGATCCAGGCGCCCAACGCGTTGCCGAGGTTGAACGCCGCGATGTTCGCCCCGGACGCCAGGGTCGGCGCCTGGTTGGCGTAGTGCATGATCCGCATCTGCAGCGGCGGCACGGTGGCGAACCCGAACCCGCCCATCAACACCAGCGAGACGATGGTCAGCACCGGGCTCGTCGCGGTCAGCGCGAACCCGACGAGCACCACGGTCAGCACCGCCAGGACGATGACCAGGGTGCGCGACAGGGACCTGTCCGCCGCCCGACCGCCGAGCAGGTTGCCGGCGAAGAGCCCGACTCCGAAGAGGACGAGCAGCCACGGCACGGTGCCGGCCGCGAACCCGCTGACCTCGGTGAGCGTGTACGCGATGTAGGTGAACGCGCCGAACATGCCGCCGAAGCCCAGGACCGTGATCACCAGGGACAGCCAGACCTGCGAGTGGGTGAAGGCGCGCAGCTCGCCGCGCAGACCACCGGCCGGCTGGTCGGCGTTGGCGGTGTCGCGAGCCGGGATGAGCAGGGCCAACCCGATCAGCGCGACCACGCCGATCGCCGTGATCGCCCAGAACGTCGACCGCCAGCCGAAGTGCTGGCCGAGGAAGGTGCCGAAGGGCACGCCGAGCACGTTCGCGATGGTCAGGCCGGCGAACATCATGGCGATCGCGCCCGCCCGACGGGCCGGTGCGACGAGGCCGGCCGCCACCACGGCGCCGATACCGAAGAACGCGCCGTGGCAGAGCGCGGCGACGATCCGGCCGGCCATCATCACGGCGTAGTCGCCGGCGACGGCCGAGAGCAGGTTGCCGATGATGAAGAGCACCATCAGGCCGAGCAGCACCGGCTTGCGGGGCAGCCGGGTGACCGCCGCGGTGAGGGCCACCCCGCCGACGGCCACGCTGAGCGCGTAGCCGGAGATCAGCCAGCCGGCGACCGGCTCGGTGACCGCGAAGTCGGCGGCCACCTCGGGCAGCAGCCCCATGATCACGAATTCGGTGAGCCCGATGCCGAAGGCGCCGATGGCCAGCGCGATCAGGCCGGGCGGCAGGGACTTGTGGCGTACGGACATGGTCTTCCCATCGGGGAGGGGTCAAGTATGCGGCGTGTGCAACTACACGCGCCAACAACGAAATAGTTGCACGCGCCTTATACCGGCGCAAGCGTGGTAGCCTGGGGCCGTCCAGATCACACCCGAGGAGGGCCGGCATGGGCATCGCCGACGACGCGGTCGAGATCCGCGCGCAGGGCTGGCGCACCCTCGCCGCCCTGCACGGGCTGATCGAGACCTCCCTGGAGCGGGCCCTGCAGGGGTGCCACGAGCTGTCCGTCGTCGAATACACCGTGCTCGACGCGCTCTCCCGCCAGGACGGCTGGCACATGCGGATGAGCCAGCTCGGTCGGGCCGCCGCGCTCTCCAGCAGCGCCACCACCCGCCTGGTCACCCGGCTCGAGCAGCGGGGTCTGCTCACCCGCATCCTCTGCGCCGACGACCGACGTGGCATCTACACCGAGCTGACCCCAGCCGGCTCCGACCTGCTCGCCCAGGCCCGACCCACCCACGACCGGGTGCTCACCGACGCACTCGCCGAGGCCGAGGCCACCCCCGAGCTGGCCCCCCTGGTCGACGCCCTGCACCGGCTGCCGACCGCCCGCTGACCGTCCGCCAGCCTTCGCGAAGGCGGGCGTACGGTACCCGCAGCCCCACCGGGACCGCCGCGCCAAGGAGGCAACCGATGCAGGACCGCACCCCTCGTCCGGAGGAGCTGGAGCCGATCGAGCGCGCCAGCATCGACGAGCTGCGCGCCCTGCAAGGAGAACGGCTGCGCTGGTCGTTGCGGCACGCGTACGACAATGTGCCGCACTACCGCCGCGCGTTCGACGCGGTCGGGGTGCACCCCGACGACTGCCGCGACCTCGCCGACCTGGCCCGCTTCCCGTTCACCGGCAAGGCGGAGCTGCGGGAGAACTACCCGTTCGGCATGTTCGCCGTCCCCCGCGAGCGGGTCGCCCGGCTGCACGCCTCCTCCGGCACCACCGGCCGGCCGACCGTGGTCGGCTACACCCGCGACGACCTGCGCACCTGGGCGCGACTGATGGCCCGCTCGATCCGCGCCTCGGGCGGTCGCCCCGGCGACCGGGTGCACGTCGCGTACGGCTATGGGCTCTTCACCGGTGGTCTGGGCGCGCATTACGGGGCCGAGGAGCTGGGTTGCACGGTCATCCCCGTCTCCGGGGGCATGACCGAGCGGCAGGTCATGTTGATCCGCGACTTCGAGCCCGAGGTCATCATGGTCACGCCCAGCTACATGCTGGCCATCGTGGACGAGATGCGCCGGCAGGGTGTCGACCCGCGGGCCACCTCGCTACGGGTGGGCATCTTCGGCGCGGAGCCGTGGACCGAGGACATGCGCCGGGAGATGGAGCAGCAACTGGACATCCACGCGGTGGACATCTACGGGCTCTCCGAGGTGATGGGCCCCGGCGTGGCCACCGAGTGTGTCGAGACCAAGGACGGGCTGCACCTCTGGGAGGACCACTTCTACCCGGAGATCATCGACCCGGTCAGCGGGGAGGTGCTGCCCGACGGCGAGCAGGGTGAGCTGGTGTTGACCTCCCTGACCAAGGAGGCGATGCCGGTGGTGCGCTACCGCACCCGGGATCTGACCCGGCTGCTGCCCGGCACCGCCCGCCCGATGCGCCGGATCGAGAAGATCACCGGCCGGACCGACGACATGATGATCGTGCGTGGGGTGAACATCTTCCCCACCCAGATCGAGGAGCTGATCCTGCGGACCCCACAGCTGTCGCCGCACTTCCAGTGCGTCCTCGACCGGCAGGGGCGGTTGGACACCCTGACGGTACGGGTGGAGCGGCGGGCCGATGTCGCCGTGGAGGCCGCCGCGCGGGCCGGCGCGACGCTGGTCGAGCTGGTGAAGAACACCATCGGCGTGAGCGTGGCGGTCGACGTCCTCGCCCCGGACGCGGTGGAACGGTCGGTGGGCAAGATGCGCCGCATCGTCGACCAGCGCCGGGCTGGCTGAACGGCTGGCCGACGGCGATCGGTGGCAGCTCGGCAGGGCGGCGCGCGGCGTGTCGGGTCACTCAGCTGCCAACGATCATCGAGGAGCCCGCGTTCGTCATCGTCGACATAGGATTCGCCCATGCGAGTGCTGGTGGTCTCCGCCCCGCTGATCGGGCACGTCTTTCCGCTGGTGCCACTCGCCGTCGCCCTGCGCGACGCCGGCCACGACGTGCTGCTGGCCACCGGTGACAGCGGCCTGGCCGCCGCCGAGGCGGGCCTGCCGGTGCACGACATCGCGCCGGGCTTCGCCTTCGGCCGGATCGCGCTGCGGGTCCTTCCCCGGCATCCGCTGATCGCCCGCGCCGAGATGGCCGGCACCGCCGGCACCCGGGGCGCCGGCCTGCTCTTCGGCGCCCTCAACGACCAGCTCACCGATCCGGTCGTCGCGTTGGCCACCGAGTGGCTACCGGATCTGGTGCTGCACGAGCCGTTCGCGGTGGCCGGCGCGGTGGCCGCCGCCCGGTTGGGCGTCCCGGCGGTCCGCCAGGAGAACTCCCTCTTCGACGGTCGGGACCTGGTGGGCGCCACCACCGCCCGCCTCGGTCCCGCGCTGCGTCGGCACGGCCTGAGCGAGCTGCCGCCACCGGCTGCCGCCCTGGCCGTGGCCCCGCCCAGCGTGGCCACCCAGGAGGGCTGGCCGATGCGCTACGCCTCCTACATCGGCGGCGGCGAGCTCCCGGCCTGGCTGCGCGAGCCGGGTGAGCGACCCCGGATCCTGGTCACCCGCAGCACCCTGACCGGCCCCGGCGACCAGGGGCCGATGCCCGCCGTGGTCGCGGCCGCCGCCGAGGTGGACGCCGAGATCGTGCTGGTCCGGCCGGACCGCCGTACGGCAGCCCGCACGCTGCCCGCCAACGTCCGCGTGGTCGATTGGGTCCCGCTCGACGAGGCGTTGCCGGCGAGCGCGGCGCTGGTGCACCACGGCGGCGCGGGCAGCGCTCTCGGTGCCCTCGCCGCCGGGCTGCCCCAACTGGCCACGATGGGCCCGGGGGACCGGCGGCACAACGCCGAGCTGGTGGCCCGCCGGGGCGCCGGTCTGGCGCTGCGCCCTCGCGACATCACCGCGCGGACGCTGACCCAGTTGGTCACCGACGACCGCCTCCGTACCGTTGCCGGGCAGGTCAGCCGCGAGATGGCCGCGATGCCGCCACCGGCCGACCTCGTCGCGCGACTGGCGGCGCTGGTCTGACGCTCGCCCCGCGTGGCCGCACTGGACGGGCGGTCGGCTGCGGCAGGATGGCGTGATGCGACACGTCGTGCTGTTCCACTCCGTGCACGGGCTGCGGCCCGCCGTGCGCGCCGCCGCCGACCGGATGCGGGCCGCCGGGCACCAGGTCGCCACACCCGACCTGTACGGCGTACCGGCCTCCGACAGTGTCGAGGAGGGCTTCGCGTTGCTCGACAAGATCGGCCAGGAGGTGGTGCTGGACCGGGCTCGGGAAGCGTTGCGTGACCTGCCGGCCGAGACCGTGCTCGCCGGCTTCTCGATGGGTGCCGGCGTGGCCGGGGCGCTGCTGGCCGAGCGCCCCGACTCGGCCGGTCTGCTCCTGCTGCACGGCACCGGTGGCGCGCCGGACGCGGTCCGGCCCGGCTTGCCGGTGCAACTGCACCTCGCCGACCCCGACCCGTACGACGCGCCGGACGAGGTCGACGAGTGGCAGCAGGCGCTGACCGACGCGGGCGCTGACCTGACGGTGTTCCGCTACCCCGGTGTGGGACACCTGTTCACCGACCCGGACCTGGCCGAGTACGCCCCGGACGCCGACGCGGCGACCTGGCCACGGGCGCTGGCCTTCCTGGCGGCCCGCTGACCCCGGCGCGAGCAGCCGAATCCGCACCGCCCACGGCTCAGTGCGCGTTTGCCCCGATGCGCGGGGGCGTGGCGGTGCCGTGCACCCGCTTGGCGTGCGCGGCGAAGAGCCGGGGCCCGATGATCGGCATGAGCAGCCGGGCCGGCAGCGGGGCGTGCGCGAGCACCGCCTTGATCACCTCGGGATCGCCCTCGTACATGGCCAGGCCGAAGATGAGCGGCGCCTGCTTCTTCGGGGTCTTGGCCAACCCGTGCTCGCCGAGCTGCATCCACTCCGCGGCGGTGACGTACCGCTGCGCCAGGGGCAGGATCTGGGTCTCCTCCATGGCCATGTGCTCGATCAACGCGGCACGAAGGTGCTCGACCGCGTCGGCGAGCTGCTCACCGCCGCGCCCGGTGCGGCGCCACTCGGGGAGCAGGGCGACCACCGCCGCGTGGGCCTCCTCGATGGCGTGGTGCTGCGCCTCCATGGTGGGCACGATGGCCGCGGCCTCCGCACCGGCGCGCTCGACCAGTCGCGGCCACAGCAGCAGGTCCTCGCCCTCGTGGTGCAGGTGCAGGACGTTGCAGAGCAGGTCGGTGTGGGCGCCGACGACCTCCGCGCGTTGGGCGTCACCCGGTGCGACGTCGCGGACGAGCTGCGGAAGCAGGCTGAACTCGCGGCGGAGCGCGGCGTGCGCCATGTACATGTCGCGGACGTCGGCCATGGCTTCGCGGTGGTTCTGGTTCACGGGGACCTTCCGAGGAAATCAACTGGCACAGGTTTCTTGATCATGCTCGGTGCCACTTGGAATCGGCTTGGAAGCCACACCGCACGGGATCAGCCGGCCAGCGCCGCCGTCGCCTCCGCCAGCCAGTGCGGCGACTCCCACCGACGGGCCACCCTGGCCGCCAGCGTGAAGTGCCGCGCCGCCTGCTCGGTGTCGCCCAGCAACCGGAACAGCTCCCCGAGCGTCAGCGCGACCGGCCGCAGCGCGATCGCGGTGGTGCAGAAACCGGCCAGTTGGTCGCGTACCGGAAGCAGCGCGTCGATCACGGGCCGGGCCAGATCCCGCCGACCCAGTGCCACGACGACCATCGCCCGTACGGTGAGCAGCGACGACTGGAAGTAGTCGGGGCGGTACGTGTGCCGTCCGATCGGCATGGCCCGCGCCTCGTCCACCCGTCCGCTCTCGATCAGCGCCAGCGCCAGCAGGTCGTCGGCGATCGGCCCGAGCAGCTCGCCGGCCAGCCGGGTCGGCTCCAGGTGCTCGGCGAAGCGCCGCTGACTGATCAGCAGGCTCGCCACGGCGAAGTAGTGGAAGGCCTCGGCGTGCAGCGAGCCCTGTCGCCGCATCTGCTCGGCAACCTCGTCGTAGTGCCGCCGCGCGGCGCCGAAGTCGCCGCCGATGTGCGCGAGGGCACCCAGCGAGCTGAGGTGGATAGCCTGCGCCTCGTGCAACTGGTACGCCTGGGCCAGCGTCCCCTGCCGGGCGACGCTGACGCGGACCTCGTCCGGCTCGTTGAGCGCGGCGGCGGCCTGCCCGAGCACCTGCTCGGCGAGCCAGCGGTAGGTCACCAGGCCGTGCTTGTCGGCGAGGGCGCGCAGCTCCAGGGCCAGCTCCCGCCGCTGCGGCGCCTCCAGCTCGTAGCGCATGGTGCGGACACGGGCGGCCAACCCGAGGGCACGCAGCTCGGGGTCGTCCTGTCGCCGGGAGATTGTCAGCGCCTCCCGTCCGGCCTCCGCGCCGCGGGGGTCCGCCTCGCCCTCCAGCTCGGTGGCCAGCGCGTCGAGCAGCCGGCAGCGGGCGACCGGGTCCAGGTCGTCGGCGCGCAGCAGCCCAGCGAGCAGCTCGACGACCCGGTGGTCCACGTCGCCGTACGCGTGGGTCAGCCACGGGGTGGGGACGGTCCACGCGGTGAACGCCGCGACCAGCAGCTCGTCCCGGCCGGACCCGACGGCGACGTCGATGGCCCGCGCGCGGGTCTGCTGGGCGGCGGCCACCGCACCGGCCCGAGCCTGGGCGCGCAACAGCCGGCCGAGCAGGTCGACACGCAGCGCGTCGCGATCCCCGGCGACCGTGCCAGCGGCGTCGACGGCGTTGCGGAGCAGCTCGATCGCGGCGTCGTACACGTACCGCCGCTCGGCCAGTTCGGCGGCGCGCACTGCGTAGTCGACGGCGAGCGGCGCGGTGTCGGCCGACGCCGCGCGGGCGTAGTGGTGGGCCAGGGCCGGGTAGTCGTCGGGCGTCAGTCGGCGGGTGGCGGCGGCGATCCGGGCGTGCAGGTGGGTGCGGCGAAGTTGGGGAAGGTCGGTGTAGATGGTGTCGCGGACCAGACCGTGCACGAACCGCACCCGCCCCGGTGCCGGTTCGGTGAGCAGGCCGGCGGTCAGCCCGACCTCCAGCGCCTCGAGGGCGGACGCCTCGTCGGTGCCGGCGGCGTCGACGAGTGTCCGTACGTCCGCCTCCCGCCCGAGAGCGGCGGCGAGGCGCAGCACCGAGACCGCCGATGACGGCAAGCGGGAGATTCTCCGGCGCAGCACGTCACGTACCCCCTCGGGCACGTCGGAGGTGGCGACGAGCGAGCCCTCGGCGGCGAGCAGCCGCGCCGACTCCCGGACGTAGAACGGGTTGCCGCCGGTCCGCTCGGTCAGCGCGGTGACCGTGTCGGCGTCGACGGTGGTCCGGGCCAGCGCCCCGAGCAGCGTCTCGATCTCGGCCGTCGTCAGGCCGCCCAGCTGGATCCGGTGAGGTGATCGACGGGCCAGGACGGCCATGGTGTCGGCGAGTCGCTCCCGGTTGTCGGCGGGGCGCAACGCCGCGACGAACAGCACGGGGCCAGTGGTCAGTTCGATGACGCTGTTCAGGAGGAGCAGTGTCTCGGCGTCGGCGGCGTGCAGGTCGTCGAGGACCACCGCGACCGGCCTGTCGACCGCGGTCGCGTCCAACCAGGCGCCGACGGCCCGGTGCAGCCGGAACCGGCCGGCGGTGACGTCACCGCCCGGCTCGCCGTCGCTCCCGCCGAGCAGCGGGGTCAGCGCCGGCGCGAGATCGCCCGGGGGAGCTTCCTGGGCGAGCTGCCGCAGCGCCTCGACCCACGCCCAGGCCGGCGGGGCGCCCTCGACCTCGGGGCAGCGGCCGACGGCGACCAGCCAGCCGTGGGCGGTGAGCGCCTCCCGGAACCGGGCGAGCACGCTCGTCTTGCCGGCCCCGGCCTCCCCGCTGAGCAGCGCGATCCGCGGCCCACTCGTCATCGCCTCGGCGGCGGCCCGCCCGAGAGCGGCCAGCTCGGCCTCCCGTCCGACGAAGACGTCCTCTGCCGGCGGTGGTGTGGCGTCGACGTGTGCCGCCGTCGCGGCCACCGGTGGGAGCAGGTCGAGACGTTGGCCCAGGATCGCGGACTCCACCTCGACCAACGCCGGGCCGGGGTCCAGGCCGAGCTGATCCGCCAGGGTCGCCCGCGCCCGGCGCAGCGCGGCCAGCGCGTCGCCCTGCCGACCGGTACGCCACAGCGCCAGCGCCAGCAGCCGCCAACTCTCCTCCCGCAGCGGCGCCTGCCGGGTCAGCGCCTCGGCCTCCGGTACGGCCGAGGCCGCGTCGCCGCAGCGCACGGTCACGTCGAGTAGCAGTTCCCGGGCGACGAGACGCAGCTCCTCCAGTCGCACGACCTCCGGCTGCGCCCACGGCTCCCCGGCGAATTCGGCGTACGCCCGGCCGCGCCACAGGTCGAGCCCGGTGCTGAGCAGCAGACGTGCGCGTGCCGGATCGGCGGGGCTGACCGCGCGCGCCTCCCCGAGCAGCGCCTCGAACCGGCCGGCGTCGACGGCATCGCGGGGCACCCGGATCGCGTAGCCCGGTGGTGTGGTGACCAGGACCCGCGCCGGCGCGCGGCGCTCGCGGGCCGGCTCCAGCAGGCGGCGCAGGTGGGAGACGTACGCCTGGAGGGAGGCGATCGCCCGCGGCGGTGCGTCACCACGCCACAGATCCTCGATCAGATGACCGACGGAGACGGCCTCACCCCGGGCCGCCAGCAGCAGCGCGAGCACGGCGCGTTGGCGGGGGCCGCCGAGGTCGACCGGCCCGCCTGTGTCGACCTCGACCTCAAGCGGCCCGAGCACCCGTAGCAGCATGACTGGGCCAATCCTAGTCAGGCGCGTGGAGGGCCTTCCCGTTCCCGCTGAACACCTCGTGCAATATCGTGGCGATACCATCAAGATCGTTGAATGGGATGTGGGCCAGTGACGACAGCCTTCGACGAATACGAGCGGTCGCGCTGGGCCGGGCGCGCGGCGGCGTTCGACCGCAGCTTCGCCTCGCTCTGCGCCCATCCCGCGTCAGCGTTGTTGGACGCCGCCAACGTCGGTGCGGGCATGCGAGTGCTCGACGCCGGTACCGGTTCCGGGACCGTCGCCGGGTTGGCGTGCGCTCGCGGCGCCGCCGTGGTGGCCGTCGACGCCGAGCCCAGCATGGTGGAGCTGGCGCGCGGTCGGCTCCCGTCCGCCGAAGAGGTCCGTGTCGCGGCTCTGCCCCACCTGCCGTTCCCGTCCGGGTGTTTCGACGCGGCCGTCGCGAACTTCGTGATCAATCACGTGGGCGATCCGCTGGCCGCGATCGGCGAGCTCCGGCGGGTGGTCCGTCCGGCGGGTCGGATCGCGGTGACGACCTGGCCCTACCCTCCGCCCGAGGCCCAGCGGCTCTGGGGCGAGGTCTTCGCAGCCGCGGGGGTCGAACCGCCGACCGCGGTGCCGAGCGTGGACGCGGACAGGGACTTCCCGCGTACCCCCGACGGGTTGGCGGGCCTCCTCGACGTCGCCGGGCTCACCGACGTGCGCTGCGACACGATCAGCTGGGTGCACCGCACCGACCCGGAGGCGTGGTGGAGCGGCCCCGCCAACGGGATCAGCAGGCCGGGCCTGCTGATGGAGGCCCAACCGCCGGACGTGATCGTCCGCATCCGTGCCGCGTACGACGAGGTGACCGCCGCCTACCGTGACGCGGACGGCCTGCTCGCACTGCCTACCGCGGCGCTGCTGGCCTCGGCGTCGGTGCCGTGAAGATCGCGGCGATCGGTGGCAGCTCAGCAGGGCGGCGCTCGGAGTGTCGCGTTGCTCAGTTGTCAACGATCAAGGGCGGACCCTCAGGCGGAGGCAGCCAGGTTCTGCGGCCGACGGATCGGCTTCGCCAGGGGCACGGAGCGCACCGCCCCTGGCGGAGCGCCGACAGCGGCATGGGCGCCGGGTCCGGCTGACCCTGGTGCGGCAGGCACTGCACGGATGCCCACCGGGGACCGGTCGACGTCCGAGGGCCAGTGACCGCCCGAATTGGACCGCGCCACCGGCGCCGCTGCGGATCGGGCCCGCGCCGTAGGCGCTGTGACGGCCGGGATCGGCGGCACGTCACCGGCCAGCGCGACGGCTCGGAGTCGGCTGGAGCCGGGCGGACGGTTGGTCACCCGAGTCAGCGCGGCCGGCGGGGTGGCCATCGTCGGGGTGGGACGGCGTCGGCCCGCCGGGCCGGATCGCGGCGCTGGGGCCAGCGCCGCGGGGACGTTGTCCAGGCCGACCCGGGAACGAACGGCGTCGAGGCGCACGACCTCGGCGGTGCGCGCGGCCGAGCCCTTCAGCACAGCACGAGCGGCACCAGCAACACCGGCGCCAACGGGGTCGACGGCAGCAGGGTCCGCCCGGAGGGCGTCTGCCTGGACCGGGCCGAGGCGCGGGGCGTCAGCCGGGACCGGGCCGAGGCGCGGGGCTTCGGTGGCTCGGTGGGCGAAGAGGGTCCGCAGCGCGCGGGGCAGCCGCTCGGCGGCGACCTGGCGCAGCGCGGGCGCGGCGAAGGCGTACCCGTCCGCGCGGTGGGGGAGCAGCAGCCCGGCGGTGACCAGCCCGCGTAGTGCCGGTGCGGAGCGGCCGGGCGTCCAGCCGAGCGCCCGGTCGATCGTCGCTGACGAGATCACCCCGCCGAGGATGCCGGCGGCCATCAGGACCGCTCGCCGCTCACCGTCGAGGTGGTCCACCTCGGCGGCGACGGCCCGGCGTACCGCCTCGGGCAGCGGGAGCGCCACCAGGTCGGCGCCATCCACGATCGATGCCACGTACGCCGCCGCGTGCCCGGGGCGGCCGCCCACCAGCGGCAGCAGCCGGTCGACCAGGGCCACCGGCTGGCCGGCCCGGGTCAGCAGGTGGCGCAGCATCCGCCCGGACTGCACTGTGGCCAGCGGGCGGATCGTCACCCGTCGGGCCGGGCCGGGCTGGGTGTCGGTCCACTGCGGTTGGTGCAGGGTGAGCATGGCCAGCGGCAGTCCACGCGCCGTCGCCGCGCTGAACAGCGCGTGCAGGAAGCGACTCACCGCCGGCCCCGCCCGGTCCACGTCGTCCACGGCGACGATCAGCGGCCGGTAGGCCGCCAGGCGCAGCAGGACCTCCCGGCAGATCGCCGCGCCTGCCAACGCCGCCGCCGAGCCGTCCGGGGTGCCCAGCAGCCGCTGCAGCGCCGGGACCGCCGTCGCGACCTGCGCGGGCGGGAACAACGGTGTCAGGGCGGCGACCAACCGGTCATGGACCACTGCGGCGCTGTCGCCGTGCCGGACCCCGGCGAGGCCGCGGAGCAGTTCGGCGATCGGCGCCAGGACCTGATCGGGGTACGGCTGGCAGGTCGTCACACACCAACGCACCGGCGACCCGTCCACCGAGGTCAGCCCACGGGTCAACTCGTGCAGCAGCCGGCTGCGTCCACTGCCGGTGGGGCCGACCAGGGAGACCCAGCGCGGGTTCCGCGTGCGGATGGCCCAGCTCAACTGGTCACGGATGGTGGCCAGCTCGCGGCGGCGACCGATCAGCGGGCCGTCGTGCTGGTCTGCGCCGGGGCGCACCGGACCGACGGCGTGCCAGACCGGCATCGGTGGCACCCGACCGGCGACCGGTACCGGCATGAGCTGACGCTGGGTGATGAGGCCGGCGGTGGCGCGGGCGGTGGCCGCGCAGAGTGCGACGGCGCCGGGCGGCGCGTACTCCTGCAGGCGCGCCGCGGTGGTGATCACCGCGCCGCTGGCCACGCCGTGCCCACCGCTGACCGCGCCGCCCAGGTCGACGACGACCTCGCCGGTGGCGACACCGACGCGAACCCGCAGTCTGATGTTCCCGACCATCGGCCGGCGGTCCAGCGCGGCCTGGATCTCCAGTCCGGCGCGCACCGCCCGGTACGCGTCGAAGCCGTCGGAGTTCCGGGCGCCGAAGAGCGCCATCACCGCGTCGCCGACGTACTTCTCGACCACCCCCTGCCAGCGGTGCAGCACGCCGGCGACGGTGTCGAAGTAGACCCGCTGCAATGCTCGGACGTCCTCCGGGTCGAGCCGGTCCACCAGCGCCGTGGAGCCGACGATGTCGGCGAAGAGCACGGTGACGGTGCGCCTCTCCTCCGGCACCGGCCAGTCCGGGGTAATGGTCCGCAGCGCGTCGCCGACGATGAGCGTGGTGGTCATGGGTGTCGCACCGGCCCTTCTCCCCGCTGATGCCTGATGACCTCCGGAGATTGGCATTCCTGGGCTGACGGGGGATCTGCCGAACGACGTATGTCGGCCACCTGCAACCTTTAGTCGCAAAGTCGACGCGAGGAGTACCACAAGCGGCGGATGGCCGTAGAACGGTTTGGGGACCTGTGATTAGGCTGCGTGCCATGGCCAGCGATGTGGACACCGCACCGCTCGTGGGCCGGGCCGAGCTGGTGCAGACGGTTCGGTCCGCGATGCTCGGTGACGCCGCGCACGGGCAGACCGCCGCTGTCTTCCTGACCGGTGAGAGCGGTGTGGGCAAGACCCGGCTGTTGAGTGAGATCGGCGACCAGCTGCGTGAGCAGGGTGCGGTGGTGCTCACCGGCAGTTGCCTGGACATCGGCGACGCCTCCCCGCTGCACCCGCTGCTGCAGGCACTGCGCCGCTTCGACGCCGACGTGTCCACCTCGCACGCACGCACCTCCTCGGCCGTGCGTGGGTTGCTGCAGATGTTCGCCGACGAGACCGCCGGCCCGGACGGCGCGGGCGCGTTGCTGGAGCGGGTCAGCCGCGGGCTGCACCTGATCGCCGAGGGCAGACCACTGGTGTTGATCCTCGACGACCTGCAGTGGGTCGACCGGAGCACCCGGCAACTGCTGCTCTACCTGTTGGCCGGGCTCGGCGACCTCCAGCTCTCCGTGCTGGCGGCCGTGCGCGCCGAGTCGTTGCAGGGCGCGCACCCGCTGCGCCGGGTGCTCACCGAGCTGCGTCGCCTGCGGACGGTGCGAGTGCTCGACCTGGCACCGCTGGGCCGGGCCGACACCGAGGAGCTGGCCGCCGCCGTGGTCGGCCGGACACTCCCCGCAGACGCGGCCGAGCAGGTGTGGCAGCGCAGCGGCGGCAACCCGTTCGTCATCGAGGAGCTGGCCCGCGATCTGCGCGACGGCCGCGACGGTCTGTCCGAGACGCTGCGGGAGATCTTCCTCGACCGGGTCGACGCGCTGCCCCAGCACGCGCACGCGGTGGTGCACGCGGTGGCCGCCGGCGTCGAGCCGGTGCAGCACTGGCTGCTGGCTCAGGTGCTGCGGTTGCCGGAGGACGAGCTGATCGACGCGGCCCGCGCGGCGGTGGCACACCGGCTGTTGGTCGGCGCCGACGACGGCTACCGGCTGCGGCACCGCCTCGTCGCCGAGGTGCTGGCGCACGAGCTGCTGCCGGCCGAGCGTTCCGGGCTGCACCGTCGCTACGCCGAGGCGCTGACCGCGGCGCCGGGTGAGCTGCACCAGGCCCGGCTGGCGCACCACTGGCGGTTGGCCGGTGAGCCGGCGCGTGCGTTGCCGGCGGCGGTGGCCGCCGCGCAGGAAGCCGAGCGGCTGCACGGTTACGCCGAGGCGCACCGGCACTGGTCGGCGGCGCTGCAACTGGCCACCGACCCGGGTCCGCTGCCGATGGACCGTGTCGAACTGCTCGAGAACGCCGCCGAGGCCGCCCACCACTGTGGGGAGCACGCCCGCGCGCTGGCCCTGCTGGAGGAGGTGGCCGCGCTGCGCGGCGGCGAGCCGAGCTGCGCGCTGCACATCCGCCGTGCTCGCTACCTGGCCGCCGCCGGTCGTTCGGCGCTGGCCGAGGAGGAATACCAGCGGGCGTTGGAGGCGGCGGACTGCTCCCCACGGGACCGGGCCGCAGCGGCCGCGCGCCTGGCCGAGCTGCTGCTGCACCTCGGTCGGTACGCCGACGCCGGGCAGCGGGCCCGGGAGGCGCTGACGTTGGCCGCCAATGTGGAGGGCACCGCCACCGAGGTGGTGCTGGCCAGCTCCGCGCTCGGCTTCAGCGACGCCTACCTGGAGGACCCGGACGCCGGCCTGGCGGTCATGCGCGACGCCCTCGACACCGCCGAGCGCGCCGGCCAGCCCGAGGACGTCGCCTGCGCGTACCTGCACCTGGCGGAGCTGCTGACCGGTCCACTGAACATCCTCGAAGAGGGCGTGGTGGTGGCCCGGCGTGGTGCCGAGCGGGTGGCCGAGCTGGGGCTGGGCCGCACCTGGGGGACGCGCCTGCTGGCCATCGCCATCAACGGGCTGTTCCGGGTGGGCCAGTGGGCCGAGGCGGAGAAGGTGGTCGCCGCGGCCCTGCGGCACCGACCGTCCGGCGCGGACGCCGTCGAGCTGCTGCTCGCCCGGTGCCGGCTCTCGGTGGGCTACGGCGACATCGAGGCCGCCGGTCGGGACCTCGACGCGGTGGCGACCCTGCTCGCCGGCGGCGGGGCGCGGCACGTCATTCCGCTGCTCACCCTGCGCTCCGGGCTGGCGATGTGGGAGGGCCGGCACGATGTGGCCCGGTTGGCGGTGCAACGCGGCCTCACCGAGAGCCGTTCCGACGACGTGACGATCCTGTCCGCGTTGGTCTGGCACGGCCTGCGCGCCGAGGCCGAGGCGCACGCCAGCCGCACCGTGGCCGTGGACCCGACGGCGGTACGCCGGCTGCGGGACGTGGCTGAGCGGGTGGCCCGAAAGAGCGTCGGCGCCGCTCGTCCGGTGCGGTCGGTGGTGGAGGCGTTCCTGGCCCTCTGCGCCGCCGAGGTGAGCCGCCTCGACGGCAGCGACCCGGAGCTGTGGGCCGCGTCGGTCAGCGAGTGGGACCGACGTCATCACCCCTACCCGGCGGCGTACTCGCGGCTGCGGCAGGCCGAGGCGCTGCTGGCTCGCCGCAGCCGGGTGGCAACCGCAGGCAAGCTGTTGCGGGAGGCGTACCGGGTGGCGCAGGGGTTGGGCGCGGTGCCGTTGACCTCGGAGATCCGCGAGCTGGCCGGGCGTGCCCGGGTGTCGCTGGAGGAGCGCGAGATCATCGGCGGTACGCGGGGCGTACCGGTGGAGGCGTCCGACGACGAGTTGGCGGCGCTCACCGCACGGGAGCGGGAAGTGCTCGCTCTTGTCGCGGAGGGGTTGACCAACAAGGAGATCGGGCAGCGGCTGTTCATCAGCGAGCGGACCATCGGGGTGCACGTGTCGCACATCTTCGACAAGCTCCAGGTCCGTACCCGTGTTCAGGCCAGCGCGATCCAGTTGCGCAACGTTCGGGGCTGATCGGCCACTCCGTTTACTGACGCGTGTGCGCGCCCGGATACGTCGTTCTACTGATCCGGCGAGTGGGTGTCGGCTGAAAGGCTGAGCCGCGTCGACGACGGCACGGGGGATGCCGCCGACCACCATGGAGGAGAGATGACCGAACCGGTCTGGGGGCCCGTGCACCGGGACATCGTCGACCTGCTCGCCGACCATCCCGCGGACGTGCCGGCCGTGGTCGATCACCTCACCAAGCTCCAGGACATTCTGGTGCGGCTGCCTCCGCTGGAGGACAGTTGTCCGCTGGCCGACTTCAACCGGCTCTACCTGACCATCACCAGCAGCGTGCTGGACGGGCTGTACGACGACCGCTTCGTCGACCCGGCCTTTCTCTCCCGGCTAGACGTCGAGTTCGCCGCGCGGTACTTCGACGCGATGCGAATGTGGACCGATTCCAGTCCGGGCACACCGAAGGCCTGGTCGTGCCTCTTCGAGCGGATGCGTGGGCCGGACGCCCGCCCGCTGCCCTCGGCGGCGGCCGGGGTCAACGCGCACATCAACTTCGATCTGCCGTTCGCGTTGGTGACCACGTTCGACCACCTGGAGTCGGAGCCGGTCGACGGCAGCGACCAGCACCACGACTACCTCGAGATCAACAAGATCTTCGCGGACAAGATCCCCGGCCTGCGCCGTGGCTATCTGGAGCGGTGGCAACTGCTCATCGACATGCTCAACGGCGACATCGACGACTGGTACCAGGGGGAACTGGTCGAGTACACCCGCGATGTCGCCTGGCGTAACGCGCAGAAGATCTGGCGG
Source organism: Micromonospora parathelypteridis (assembly GCF_014201145.1). Classification (NCBI taxonomy): domain Bacteria; kingdom Bacillati; phylum Actinomycetota; class Actinomycetes; order Micromonosporales; family Micromonosporaceae; genus Micromonospora; species Micromonospora parathelypteridis. Next base: position 6,998,212 of record NZ_JACHDP010000001.1, on the reverse strand, counting down.
TGCCGGCACGATCCGGACGCCCGCGAGTGTGAGCGCACGCGGTTGGACGACAACGCCGCGGCGCTCGGCCGGCTGCTGCTCTCGCCCCTGGGGGCGTTCCTGCAGTAGCCGGGACGGGGGGTCCCCGCGCTCCGCCCCGTGGGGGGCGGCGGAGCGCGGGGGCGCGTCCCACCAGTTCCGCCCACCCCGGGTGGCCGCCGAAGGGCTCGGCACCAGGGGGTACAGCCGGTCGGCTCCGGGGGGTGTCGACCGTCTGCCACCGTCGGCCGGCCCGGGGGGTGCCGGCCGGCGGTGGGGGAGGGGCGTCACGCTCGCGCCGACGGTGGCAGATCCGGGGGTGTCGGCGGGCTCGTACGGGGTACGCCCGCGCCATGACCGTCCTGGCCCGGCGCCGGCCCGCCGCCCGCCCCCGACCCGCGCGGCCCGGCCCTCTGCGGCCGGGTGGCCCGGTGCCGCGACCCATTGCCCGGCCCGGTGCGCGGTGACCGGCGTCGTGACGCGGTTCCCGTTCCGCTTCGATCCGGCGTTCCGCCCCGTGCTGGCGCTGCTGGGGGTCCGCCCGGCGACGGCCTGGGTCGCCGTCACCGACCGGGATCTGCTGATCCGGTACGGGCCGTGGCGGCTGCGGACCGACCGGGAGAACGTGACCGCCGTCGAGCTGAGTGGCCCGTACCGCTGGTGGCGGGTGATCGGGCCGCACCTGTCGATGGCCGACAGGGGCGCGAGCTTCGGCAGCAGCACGGCCGGCGGGATCTGCCTGCGCTTCCGCGTACCGGTGCCGGCCATCGTGCCTGGCGGGCGGCCGCGACACCCGGCGGCCACGGTGACCGTCGCCGATCCGCTCGCACTGGCCCGGCTGCTCGCCGTTCCGGACCTGTCCTGAGCAGGCCACCCACCTGCCCGGTTCCGCCGGCCGGGCCCCGCGCTACCGCCTACCGTCGGATCAGGACCTGTGAGGGTGGGACTGGCGATGGGTGACGAGCACCGGGCGAAACCACGACGCTGGAGCGGACGCCGCCATGCGCCGACCGGGCCGGACCCGGCACTGCGGGCGGCCCGTGACCCGGCCCGGCCGCACCGCGGCGGTCGGCAGGGTGTCGTGGTGCCCGAACGCGTGGCCACCGCGGCCCGGTCGGCGCCGCCAACCAGCCCCCTGCGCCGGTGGCTCTTCCAGCACCGGGTGCAGCCACCCGGCCCGGAGACGACCGAGGGGCAGAACCGCAGGCACGCCTGGTGGCAGGTGATGTGCCTGACCGGTGTCGACTACTTCTCCACGCTGTCGTACCTGCCGGGCATCGCGGCGTTGGCGGCCGGCGCGCTCTCCCCGCTGGCAACCCTGTTGATCGTCGCGCTCACCCTGTTCGGCATGCTGCCGATGTACCGGCGGGTGGCCCACGAGAGCCCACACGGGCAGGGGTCGGTGGCGATGCTGGAGCGGCTGCTGCCGTTCTGGCGGGGCAAGATCTTCGTACTGGTGCTGCTGGGCTTCGTGGCCACCTCCTGGATCATCACGATCACCCTCTCCTCGGCCGACGCCACCGTGCACCTGATGGAGAACCCGTACCTGCCGGACGCCCTGCACGGCCCGCAGACCCCGGTCGTGGTGACCGTGGTGCTGCTGCTCATCCTCGGCGGGGTGTTCCTGCTCGGCTTCCGCGAGGCGGTGGTGGTGGCCATCCCGCTAGTCGCGATCTTCCTGATTCTCAACGCGGTGATCGTCGTGGTCGCGGTGGCCCGCATCGTCGGTGACCCGGGCATCGTGTCGAACTGGACCGACGCGTTGACGACGACCGGCGGCGGGCCGGGCCACGTGCTGCTCACCGCGGTGCTGGCGTTCCCGCTGCTGGTGCTGGGGTTGTCCGGTTTCGAGACCGGGGTCAGCATGATGCCCCTGGTCTCGGCCGACGGGCCGGACCGGCAGGCCCGGCTCGCCGCCCGGATCCGCAACACGCGCCGACTGCTCACCACCGCCGCGCTGATCATGTCGGTGTACCTGATCTCGACGACCTTCGTGACCACGGCGCTCATCCCGCAGGAGGAGTTCCAGCCTGGCGGCGCCGCCAACGGGCGGGCGCTGGCGTTCCTGGCGCACTCCTACCTGGGGGAGTTCTTCGGCAGCGTCTACGACGTGAGCAGCGTGCTCATCCTCTGGTTCGCCGGCGCCTCGGCGATGGCCGGGCTGATCAACATCGTGCCCCGCTACCTGCCCTCGTACGGTATGGCACCGGAGTGGGCGCGGGCGGTGCGGCCGGTGGTGATCGTCTACACCGTGGTCAGCATCGCCATCACGATCGCCTTTCGGGCCGACGTCAACGCTCAGGCCGGGGCGTACGCGACCGGCATCCTGGCGATGATGGTCTCCGCGGCGGTGGCGGTGACGATCTCCGCGGCGCGAAACCACCAGCGCGCCTTCGCGATCGGGTTCACCGTGCTCACCCTGGTGCTGCTGTACGCGCTGCTGGAGAACGTCATCGAGCAGCCGGACGGGATCACCATCTCCGCGCTGTTCATCCTCGGCATCATCGCGGTCTCGTTGGTCTCCCGGGTCACCCGGACCACCGAGCTGCGCGCCGAGCGGATCGAGTTCGACGAGTCGGCCCGTCGATTCATCACCGAGTCGCTGGCCCACGACGGGCAACTGCACCTGATCGCCAACAAGAGGCAGAGCGGGTCGGTGAAGGAGTACACGCTCAAGGAGCGGGGGCAGCGCGGGATGAATCCGGTGCCCGGGGCCGCGGACGTGTTGTTCCTGGAGATCGACGTGGTCGACCCGTCGGAGTTCAGTCAGGTGCTGTGTGTGCACGGGATCGAGGTGGGTGGCTTCCGGGTGCTGCGGGCCAGCAGCCCGGCCGCGCCCAACGCGATCGCCGCGATCCTGCTTGCCCTGCGGGACGCCACCGGGGTTCGGCCGCACGCGCACTTCGAGTGGTCGGAGGGGAGCCCGATCGCGCACCTGGCGCGCTATCTCATCCTCGGTCGCGGCGACACCCCGCCGGTGGTACGGGAGATCATCCGCCGGACCGAGCCGGACCCGTTACGTCGTCCCGGCATCCACGTCGGCGGGTGAGCCGGTGCCCGGATGACGGGTTCAAAGATGAATAGGGGCGCTATTCACGTTCACACCTTCCTGTCCGTATTGCGGACCTATCGTGACGTTTGGTGGCCGGCGGTACGTCGAGCCCCCCGCGCCCGGATCGGCGCGCGGTCACGTCAGGCAGGCAGGAAGGCAGGCACCTTTGATGTCCACGTACCGAAAGGGAGACCGCGAGATCCGACCCAGACGGCGGTCCCGATGGTTCTTAGCCAGCGGCTTCCTGGCGGGGAGCCTGGTCGTGGGAGCGGCCGGAGCGGCCGGCGTGGCCGCTGCCGCCGACCGTGCCCTCTCCCTCCCCGGTCTGAGCCGGCTGTCCCCGACGGCCGCAAGTGACGACGACCGCGATGCCGGCGAGCAGGGCGCGGCGGAGCGCGACCAGGACGACGCCGAGCGGGCCCGCCCGACCGTCCCGGGCACCGGCAAACGTGGCGTGGTGTCGGTGCCCTGCGACGCGGCGAAGCTGGTGGCGGCGCTGGTGACGGCGAACGCCGAGGGCGGCGCGGAGCTGCGGCTCGCCCCCAGGTGCCGCTACGTCCTCACCGAGGCGTTCCACGAGACCGACCAGTACGACGGGGGGATCCGCGACGCACGGGAAGCGGCCGACGCCGCGGAGACCCCGGGTGACGCCGAGGCGCCGCCGCACAACCCGGCCGACGACACCGCTGGCCTGCCGGTGATCTACCAGCCCATCACGATCGACGGCGCGGGCGCCACCATCGCCCGGGACGCCCAGGCCGCCGCGTTCCGCTTCTTCACCGTCCGCGACGGCGGCGAGTTGACGTTGCGCGACGTGGAACTGCACAACGGCCGCTCGGCCATCGAGGGCGGCAGCGTGCACGTGGTGCACGGCGCCACCGCCGTGGTGGAACGGGTCACCGTCACCCAGAGCACGTCGCTGTCCCCTGAGGGCGGCGGCGGGGGCATCTTCAACGACGGCAACATGGTGGTCACCGATTCCACGTTCGTCGGCAACAGCGCCTCCGGCGCCGCGGGCAAGGGCGGGGGCCTGCTCAACGGTGGTGTGCTGACGCTGAAGCGCTCCGAGTTCCACCGCAACAGCGCCAACGCGTACGGCGGCGGGCTCGGCAACTACCGTGGTGCGGCCGACGTGGAGAGCGTCTCCTTCACCCAGAACAGCGCCGGCCAGGGCGGTGGGCTGGCCAGCTTCTCGGCCCGGACGAAGGTCTTCGACACCGAACTGCTGAACAACACCGCGCAGATCGGCGGCGGCGCCGCGAACTCCGACGCGGTGCTGGTGATGCGCAAGATGACCATCCGTGGCAACACGTCCACCGTCAACGGTGGCGGCATCTCGACGGTGAAGGGCCTGACGCCGCTCGACGACAGCGTGGTCGACGGCAACACCACCCACGGCCTCGGCGCCGGCATCTACGCCGAGAAGGCGAACCTGCTGGTCCGCGGCAGCGACGTGACCCGCAACGAGGCGGTCGGCGCCGCGTCCAGCGGCGGCGGCATCTACGCGACCGCGGGTTCGGTGGCGATCTACCGCAGCAAGATCACCCACAACGCGTCGACGGTGAAGCCCGGTGGCATCTTCGCCGCGCACGCCCAGGTCAAGATCGACGATGAGAGCGTGGTCGTCGAGAACGAGCCGACCAACTGCGAGGGCAGCGCGGCACCGATCGCGCACTGCTTCCGCTGAGCAGGACCCGCGCACCCATCCCGAGCGCGCAACCGGCCGCCCCGACGATCAGTCGGGGCGGCTCGGCGCGGAACACGGTCGGATCAGCCCGTCGCGCGGAGGCGGCCGGAGAGGTCCGCGGCGAAGAAGTTGAGGAAGCCGTCCGGGTCGGGGCCGGCGTTTTGCAGGACGATGTGGTCGAAGCCCGCCTCGACGTACGACCGGACCTTGTCGACGTGCGGCTGCGGGTCGGGGCCGATGGCGAAGAGCTGACGGATGTGCTTCTCCTCGACGTACGCGCTGGCCGCGTCGAAGTTGACCGGGTTCGGCAGCTCGCTCATCACCTTCCAGCCGGTGACCATCCACCGACTTGTCTGCAACACCGCCTGCACCGCCTGTTGGTCGTCGCTGGCCCAGGCCAACGGCACCTCCGCGTAGCGCGGGCCCGACCCGCGGGCGCGTCGGTAGTGCTCGACGATCGACGCCTCCGGCTCGGTGGCGAACAACCCGTCGCCCAACTCGGCGGCAAGACGGGCCGATGCCTCGCCACTGGCCGCGACCGCGATCACCGGCGGGGTGTCCGGCAGGTCGAAGACCCGGGCGTCCTCCAGTTGCAGGTGCCGACCCTCGTACGACTGGTAGCCACCCTGCCAGAGCAGTCGGATGATCTCCAGTGCCTCGCGAAGCCGCTCGTGCCGGCCCCGCACGCTCGGGAAGCCGTGCCCGACCACGTGCTCGTTGAGTCGCTCGCCGGCCCCCACCCCGAGGGTGAACCGCCCATCGGAGATCAGCGCCATGGTCGCCGCGGCCTGCGCGATGATCGCCGGGTGGTAGCGGACGGTCGGGCAGGTGACGCCGGTGGCCAGGCGCAGGGTGCTGGTCCTGGCCGCGATGGCGCCGAGCACGCTCCAGGTGAAGGACGAGTGTCCCTGCGCGTCCAGCCAGGGGTGGAAGTGGTCGCTCATCTCGACGAAGTCGAAACCAGCCTGTTCGGCCAGGACGGCCTGCCGGATGATCTCCTGTGGGCCGTAGCCCTCCGAGGCGAGCTTGTAGCCGATCTGCATGCCGCGCTCCCGATTCCGTCCGCCGACTGACCCGGGTCGGTTCCCGGCCTCGGCACCGACAAACGCCGCCGAGACCGGTAAACCAGCCTCCTAGGATGCCGTACGGGGTGTGCGGTGTCAGCGCCAGCGCTGCGATCCGAACAGGTCCGAACACGCCGCCGAGCAGCCCGAACATCCGCTCACCTGTTCGGAACAGGATCCGCCTCTTCCCTCAGCCTGCGTCGGGCCCCAACACTTTCCCTCGTCCGGTAGGACCACCGACAAGGTCCCGATCAATGTCGACGGCCTGGTTGGTCGCGGCAGAGCCACCCTGGGGGAAAGAGATGACGAACCGACTCATCCGCCGTGTCAGCGCCGTCGCTCTGGCGGCCGTCCTCGGGGGCGGCGCAGCCCTCGCCGGCGCGTCACCAGCTCAGGCGTCGGGCTGCTACACGGGCACCGGCACCGTGGCGAGCCCGAAGGGCGGGGCGGGAGCCACTGCGAGGGCAACCCTCTGCGTCAACAGCGCCGGCTACGCCTGGCTGGACACCAACAGCACCAACACGGTCACCGACAGGCAGGCCGACGGGTACGCCGCCCGCGTGTACGTCTACTGGGCGCAGCAGTACAGCGGCGCGATCGCCGTCGACGACACCAGCAACTCCGGGAGCGTGCCACTGTACTGGGAGTCCAACCGCGGCACGCCGTACCTGTGGACCGAGGTCTACGTCTGCATGGGCTTCTCGCGGCCCGACGACTACAACGGCCGCTGCGCCTCGGTCGTCTACGGCAGCTGAACCGTCGACGTGCGCCGGCCCGTGCCCCGAGTCAGGGGGCACGGGCCGGTGTGCGTCAGCGTCCTACTTGGACGGTTCGGGCAGCTTGCAGTCGACCTTGGGGTTGGCGCCGATGTAGTTCAACGGCCCGGCCACGATGGTGACCAGGATGGTGCCGGCCTCGGCGCAGTTGGTGTCGTCACCGCTGTAGTAGCCGCGCTGTCCGGCGGCGATCGCGCCGATCAACAGCCAGATCACGACGATGACTCCGAGTATCGAGGTGCCGCGCATCGCTGCCTCCTGAGGTATGTGGTGGATGTGAGGTGCAGGCGTTGTACCCAATCCGGTCGCGCGGCTAACGGCCGCGCGCCGAGACCACGCAGGATCCTCCGTCCGGCCGGTGTCGTCCGCCGTTGAGTACCCCCGGGCATCGGCCGCCAGCACCGGGTCGCGCCGGCCGGCTATCGGATCGACGACCGACCTCGCCGTCGTACGGGTCGGCCGACGTAGAACTGCCTCACGGCCCGCCGAGGAGGACTCATGGACGCCCCGACACCGCCCCTGTACATCGACCGCCCCGAGGACGTCGCGGTCGCCGCCCGCGCGTTGGCCGGTGGCGCGGTCGTCGCGGCGGCGTTCGCCAACTTCTACGTCATCGTCACGCGACCCGACGCGGACACCGTCCGCCGGGTCAACCTGGCCAAGGGCCGCCCGGTCCAGCAGGTCGGCAGCATCACCACCGCGATCGGCCGGATCCCGGGGATGTTCGACTGGACGCGGATCTCGCCACGGTTGCCGGTGGGCCGGGTGCGGGCGCTGATGGACGCCCTCTACGGGGCCGGGCCGTTCGGCTTCCGGGGTCCGGCGGCGGAGCGGTTGCCCGAGCACCTCACCCAGGTCGACCGAGGGGTGCGGACCACCCAGGTGATCGCGCCCGGCCTGACCTGTCCGTCCAACGCCTTCTTCGAGCGGGCACTCGCCGAGACCGGGTCGGACCACCTCTACATCACCTCGGCGAACCGGTCCCGGCATCTCACCGGCGCCGCCGAGGAACCGGCGCACTGGAAGGCCGCGGCACTCGCCGCCGACTTCGCCCACCTCGACGACCTGGTGGTGCTCGCCCACCGCGACGAGGCGGCGGCCCGCGCCGCGTACCCGGGCTACCTCACCACCTCGGTCACCCTGCTCTCCTTCCACGCGCCAGAGGGTGAGCTCGAGGAGCCGCCGGTGCTCAGCGTCGACCGGCACGGGTCGCTGCACCTGGACGACGTACGCCGCGCCGCCGCGCCGCTCGGCCTGCAGGTGCGCCTCGGCGCGACCGCCGGGCAGCGGTTGCAGGTCCGGGGGTACGCCGAGGCGCTGGTGTGAGCAGCCACCGCATCGGCCTGGTGGTGCCCAGTTCGAACACCACCATGGAGACCGAGATCCCGGCGATGCTGCGCCGGCGCGAGACCGTCGACCCGACGGTTCGCTTCACCACGCACACCAGCCGGGTACGACTGCGTCAGGTGACCCCCGACGAGTTGGCCCGGATGAACCGCTCCGCGCTCCGGTGTGCCGCCGAGTTGGCCGACGCCCGCTGCGACGTGCTCGCGTACGCCTGCCTGGTGGCGGTGATGTGCGAGGGGGCCGGCGCGCACGAGCGGGCCGAGCGGCGGTTGGGCCGCGCGGCCGTTCGGGCCGGGCACGACATGCCGGTGGTGACCAGTGCGGGCGCGTTGGTCGCCGGGCTGCGTGCGCTGGGCGCCCGCCGGGTGGCCCTGCTCGCGCCGTACCTGCCGCCGTTGACCGCGACCGTCGCCGCCTACCTCGCCTCGCACGGTGTGCAGGTGACCGAGGCGGTGAGTCTGAGCGAACCGGACAACGTGGCGGTCGGGCGCATCCCGCCGTCCCGCCTCGTGGAGCTGGCCGATCGGTTCGACGTGGCCGACGTGGACGCGGTGGTCCTCTCCGCCTGTGTACAGCTGCCGTCGTTGGCGGCGGTGCCGCAGGTGGAGGCCCGGCTCGGCCGCCCGGTGCTCACCGCGGCCACCGCCACCGTGCACCAGCTCCTCACCACTCTGGGTGTCGAGCCGTACGTTCCGGACGCCGGCCGGCTGCTGGCCGGGCCGACTCCTCGCTGAGCGGGCCGGCACCGACCGTTCAGTGCGGTGGGGCCGGGGCCTCCGGTGGCTTGCCGTAGCTACGCCGGAAGTCCGCGTAGGCCACGCCGGCCAGCACCAGGAGTGCGCCGAGGGAGGCGAACACCGGTGCCACGAACAGCACGGCGGGCGCGATGGTCAGCAGCGCCAGCACACCGCCGGGGCGGGACAGTGACACCCGGCTGAACACCTCGTACTCGAAGGAGGCCCGGCCGACCAGGAACAGTGCCGGGCCGCCGAGGATCACCGCCGCCCAGGCCGGTGGCGTCCGCCCGCCCGGTTCGTGCAGCACGAGGTCGAAGCCGGAGGCCGTGGTCACCACCCCGGCAACCATCAGCAGATGGGTGTACGGCGCAGTGAACAGGAACTTGTTCGGCGACCCCGATCCCTTGATGGCCATCGGCAACAGCTGACCGGACTTGTGCACGTAGATCCGCCACAGCAGCAGGGTGGTCAGGAACGCCACCGCGAACACGGCGATGTTCGCCGCCTCGCTGTGCGCGGTGCTGAACATGCTGCCGATGGTCAGGATGGCGTCGCCGAGGGCGATGATGAAGAACTGCTGGTAGCGCTCGGAGAGGTGCTCCGCCGTGACGTTGCGCTGCTGTTCGGGCACCACACCGAGCCCCGGCACCGGGTAGGCGAGCCGGAAACCGAGGTAGTCGATGGCGAGCGCGATGGCCCAGCACGCCAGGCGGGCGTCGTCGCTGACGAACGCGCCGATGATCCAGGGGATCGCGGACACGGCGAACCAGACGAAGATGCGTGCCGCGCGGCGCTGGGTCTGCGGTTCTCGGCGGACGGCCGGCATCAGGAACAGCCCGCGCCCGAGATGGATTGCCACGTAGGTGGCGGCGAAGACGATCCCGCGGTCGTCGAACGCCGCCGGGATCGCCGTGGTCATCAGCAGCGCGCCGAACATCACGGCGCTGATCAGCAGCTTGATCTCGGTTCGTTCCGGGTCGTACAGGTCGGTGACCAGGGTGGTGATCACCCACGTCCACCAGACGGCCGCCAGCAGGATCAGTGCCTGGCCGGCCCGGTGCCAGTCGAGGTGGTCCACCATTCCCCGCGAGATGAGCGCCAGGGCGACCACGTACACCAGGTCGAAGAAGAGCTCGAGGAGGGTCACCCGGCGGGGGGCCTCCGGGTCGCGCACCGGAGGGCGGCGGGCCCGCGGGGACCCGGGCTCCGACGCGGCGAAGTGCACGGGCTACTCCTGCGGTACGGGTCGACTCGACGGACCCGACCGGCCCACCTCAACCGACGGTAACGATCGACCGATTGCGGGGCGCCGGATTCGCCGCGTCTTCCCTCGGCCGAGTCGATCACCTGCGCCTCGGCGTCGGAGGATCTTTCGCGCCAACGGCCGAGCCCCCGGTCCACCGTCGGGTTGGACGGTAGACCGGGGGCTCGATGTCAGGCGTCAGGCCTGGTTGCCGCCCGGCAGCACCGCAGCCATCTCGTCGCCGGCTCCGGCGAGCACGCGGGCCTGCTGCGGCCAGCTGGCCAGCCCGGGTGCGGCCCGCAGGCCGGCGGCCCGGATCAGGTCACGCAGCGCCGGCTCGTCCAGCTCGCCGAGCTGGCCGTAGGTGCGCACACCGGCGTCCTGCAACGCGGCCGCCATCTTCGGCCCGATCCCCTGGATCCGGCGGAAGTCGTCCGCGGGGCCGGTCGGGTCGGCGTCCACGCTGCTCGTGGTGTCGGCGGCCGTACGCACCGGCGGGGTCGCGGTGGCGGTCGGCCGGACCGGAGGCGTGGCCACCGCCGGCCGCGTCGGCTCCGCGTCGACGTCCACCGACTCAGCGGTCACCGGCGTCTCCTCCGACAGCGGGTCAACTGCCGTGACCTCGGCCGGAGCGTCGTCGGCCGGGGTGGTGTCGGTCGAGGTGGTGTCGGTCGGGGTGGTGCCGAGCGTGGCCTCGGCCGGGGTCGCGTCGGTCTGCGGGGCGTCGGCGTCCGGGAGGTCGTCCGCCGGCAGGCGGGGGGAGATCACGGTTGCCGCAGCGGGCTGCTCCTCGACCGTGACCGGCTCGGGGGCCGACTCCACGGCCGGCTCCGGCAGCTCGGCCGCGTGAACCGGCTCAGCGGCGGGGACCGGCTCGGCGGCGGGGACCGGCTCGGCGGCGGGGACCGGCGGTGGGGCCTCGGTCAGTGCCATGTCGGCCGGGTCGACGCTGCTCGGGGTCTCCACCGGGGTGGCGTCGACCGGCGCGGTCACCGCGGCTGGCGCGCTGACCGTGTCCACCGGCGCCGGCTCATCGGCGACCGCGGTCGGGGCCGGGTCGACGGCGGCCGCGGGCCGGGCCTCGTCGGTGGTGGCCGGTGGCGTCGGCGTGGAGATCACGGCCAGGCCGGCGACGGGATCGCCGTCCACGATCGACTGACCCTGCCCACTGCCCTGTGCGCCCCGCCGGCCGCGCAGCAGCCACCCGGCGGCCAGGCCCAGCAGCAGTGCCAGCACCACTATCAGCGAGTGTCCGATAGACCACGCCACGGCGAACCTCCCTCTCATGTCGTCGGATAAGTTGCGAGAAAAACTCGCCGCAGCTTCGCACACGCGTATTTCCGATGACAGAGAGGATCGGTCGATGGCGTCCGGATGGGATACCGCACGTCAACGGGTGTCCGCCGAGTAACGCAACGTTGCGACAGGTGGCGCAGGGAAGCGCGCCGATCGCGGCGCGCAGCGAAGAAAAACCGATCGGCCCCTATTGCCATGACATGCGAGGATCCGCCAATGTCCCACAACACAAGGCAGCGTCGGCTTGCCGCGCAGCGCGCCTGCGACCACATCCTCTCCGGCCTCCGGCCCACGACCATGAGAGAGCGGCTCGCGGACCTCGACGCAGGCGGCGATCTGGATGGTCAGCCCGACTTCTATGGCGACGGTCCGGTGGCCACGCTGGAAGAACGCGTCGCCGAGCTGCTGGGGACCGAGGCCGCCGTCTTCTTCCCCACCGGCACGATGGCCCAGCAGGTCGCACTGCGTTATGGCGCCGACCGCACCGGTCACCCGACGGTAGCTCTGCACCCCCTCGGTCACCTGGAGGCGGACGAACGGCACGCCTACGCCAACCTGAGCGGCCTGCGCAGCACCTGGCCGACGACCGAGCCCCGCAACCTCACTGCCGAGGAGATCACCGCGCTCGCCGAACCGGTGAGCACCGTCGTCATGGAACTCCCGCTGCGCAACGCCGGTTTCGTCCTCCCCACCTGGGACGAACTCGCCGCCGCAGCGGCTGCGGCGCACGCCGTCGGTGCCCGGGTCCATTTCGACGGCGCCCGCGTGTGGGAATCCACGCCGTACCTGGCACACACCCTCAATGAGATCGCCGGCCTCGCCGACAGCACCTACGTCTCGTTCTACAAGACGATCGGAGGTATCAGCGGTGCGGTGCTGGCGGGCACCACAGACCTCGCCTCCTACGCCCGCATCTGGCGGCGCCGCTACGGCGGCGAGGTGTTCCAGCAGTGGCCAGCCGCTCTGAGCGCACTCGCCGGTCTCGACACGGAACTGCCGCGCATCCCCGACTACGTGCGACACGCGCGGACCGTCGCTGCCGCGCTCAGCGCGCTTCCCGGCGCGCGGGTGCATCCGGAACCTCCGCACACCCATCGATTCCGCCTCTGGCTACCCCACCCGGCGCAAGCGCTCAACGACGCCGCGCTCGCACTCGCCGAAGAGGAGAAGGTGTGGTTTGTCGCCGGCTGGCAGGACGCCGCCGTGCCGGGTATGGCGATGGCCGAGGTCACTGTCGCCGCACCCGCCCTCGACTGGACCCCCGACGACGTCGCCGAGGCAGGTGAGCGCTTCCTCGGCCGCGTCGTCGAGCAATAGTCGGGCTCAGTCCTGGTCGCCCTCGTAGGTGTGGAAGTCGTCGACGAACCGGCGGCGGAGCCGTGGCACCCGGCTGGTCACGCCGAAATAGCCACGGGCGCCGGCCAGCGCGAGCCGACCCACCACCGGCCGGTACATCCGGTCGTCGCCGTTGGTGCCGCTGCGGTTCAGTGATTCGGCGACCCGCGCGAAGCCGTACGGCACCATCGCGGCCTCGTAGTCCGCCACCGCCTGCAGCAGCGTCTTGTCGCCGGCGACGGCGCGGCTGAGTTGCCCGCAGAGCAGGCGGGCGTCGCGCAGCGCGGTGTTCGCGCCGACCCCGCGACCAGGGGTCATGGTGTGGATGGCGTCGCCGAGCATGGTGACGGTGCTGCTCTTCCAGGGCGGCACCGGCTCGGACGTGGACACTTTGATCGGTAGGGCGCTGGAGGGTTCTGCGCGGGTCAGCAGCTCCCGCAGGTTCGAGTGCCAGTTCGAGGTGAGACCCAGGGCGACACGCAGTACGTCCTCGCCGCGGCGCTCCATGACATCGGCCGGGAAGCGGCGGGCCGTACTCCAGATGATCAGGTTGATGTTGTCGGTGGTGGTGTCGTGGGACAGGCCGGGCCATTCCCGCAGCAGCGCGGCGTCGGCGTCGCCGACGCCGCGCTTGATCGCCCGCTGGGCGTCCCACTTGAACTCCATGACGTGCAGCACGCCCATCATTCCGCCAACGCCGAAGATCAGCGAGATGCCCTGACGGACCCGCTCCGGGACGAGGCCGCGGGTGTGCGCGGTCAGTGGGATCCGGGTGGCGATGTTGATGGTGCCGGCGTCGCGGGTGACGGCGTGCGGCAGGTACTGGCGGCGCACCGCCGAGTGGGTGCCGTCCGCCGCCACCAGCAGATCGCCGGTGGCGCTGGTGCCGTCGGCGAAGTACGCGGTGACCGTGCCGTCGTCGCGCTGCTCGTAGTGGGTGAAGGTCTTGTCGAAGTGCACCACGTCGTCCAGGCCGGTCAGTAGCACCTGGCGCAGCACCATTCTGGCCACCGAATGTTCGGTGTGCACCGGGTCGGCGCTCGGCCGCAGGGCGAACGAGGCGGTCTGGCGTAGCCCCTGGGTGACCACGTTGAAGTAGTGCGGCGGCCGGGCGCAGGTGGCCAGGAAGGTGGCGAACAGTTCCGGGGGCAGGCACTCCCGCAGTGCTCGGCTGCCGGTCGGGCCGATGCCCACCCGGTAGCCGAGCAGCCCTTCGGAGCGGTTGCGGTGCCGTTCGTAGACGGCGACGCTGATCCCGGCGCGGCGCAGGCCGTGCGCCAGGCACAGTCCGCCCGTGCCGGCGCCGATGATGAGGACGTGCGGTGGCGCGGACGACATGTCAGCCGGCCGGGCGCGCGGCGGGCGCGGGGGTGGCGTCCCACCGGTAGAAGCAGCCGGCGATCGCGTCACGGGGGGAGCGCCAGGTCGGCAGGTACGGCGACGTGTGCGCGGAGAGCCGCTCGTTGACCTGCTGGAAGAGCGGGTGGTTGCGGGCGGCCGCGAGCGCGTCCGGGTCGACGTCGTCCGAGGTCTCCAGGACGTGGACGTACAGGTCGTGCAGGCAGTACAGGGACCGGTGCGTGACGCCGGTCAGACCGGGGAGGTCGGTGGCGTCGGATTCGGCGAAGATCTGCGCGACCCGCCCCTCCGCGCCCGGGATGATCCGGCTGACGATCAGTAGACGACTCATGGGACCCCTTCCGCCGGTGGCTTCGCGACCCTCGGATCGGCGCCACGTGCTCTGTGCGCCCACCGTGCCGCAGCGCCTGTCACATCTCCGTCACGTACGCCGACCGGCTGGTGACGGGCGGTCGGTGACGGCTCCCCGGGTGGCCTGGCGGATCGGGGCGAGCGTGTCGTCGAGCAGGGCGCTCATCGCGGGGCTCGGCTCCAGGCGTAACTCCCTGCGCAGCAGGTCCCGGTAGACGTAGAAGGCGTGCACCGCTTCGAAGGCGTTGCCCTCGGCCAGGTGGATGCGGACCACCAGTCGGTGGGGCGTCTCCCGTAACGGCTCGGCGGCCATCGCCTCCAGCGCGGCTTCGAGGGCCTCGCCGTGCCGCCCCGCGGTCAGGTGTTGCCCGGCCACCTGCTCCAGCATGTGCAGGCGGAGTTGGCGCAGTCTCTCCCGGTCCAGCAACACCCAGTCGTCGTACCAACCGGGCAGGAGGTCGTGCCGGCCGGCGGCGAGCGCTCCGGCCGCGATGCGTGGGTCGTCGCCGTCACGGACCCGGGCCGCGGTGCCGACCAGGTCGTCCACGTCGAGCCGGACCGCCGGGCCGAGCCGTACGGTGTCGCTGGCGATGGTCATCGGGCAGCACGGGTCCTGCCGAAGTCGCCACAGCGCGGTGCGCAGTGAGGACAGGGCCCGTTCCTCCGAGGCGTCGGGCCAGAGCAGCCCCGCGAGTTGGCTGCGGGTGGCGCCGGGGCGCAGTCCGATCAGCGCGATCACCCGTTGCAGCCCGCGCGGCACCACGACCGGCACCGCCTCGCGGAGTAGCCGGAAGCCGCCGAGCAGGTGCAGCGAGACGCCCTCCTCGGGCGGGTCGCCGGCGGTCGGCACGGACGGATCAGCGGTCACGGCGGCACCCCCTGCGGAACGCTCGTCCCGACTGTCTGCTGTGTCCCGGATAGGTTGCCCGTGACGCCACTGTCGGCCCCCCGGTGGGGCGCGGCCCACGGCTGCCGGGCGCGGCCCCGCCCCGTCGAGGCGGCCGGGCTGACCACGGTGAAGATTATCAATAGCGCTCACGGTGAGTCAACGCCGTCGTGGACCTTCTATTGGCGACAGTCAACCTGAGATCGGTTCTGAACTGCCCAAATGTCTCTGTGGCCTGCCGCATCTGGTTGCGGGGACGCATAGCTAATACACAGGTTGCGTCAACGCAGCGTCACCATGCAGCGTCGCTGGTTGGGCCTGTGCGGTGACGCCGCCGTGACGAGGATTGCCGCATCGTGGCGGAAGTCGTCCAGCGCGTACGGGGTTCACCCGTCGCCGCCCGGACGCTGTGGGGGAGGCCCAGCATGGATCGATCGCTGATCGTCGCGAAGGTGGATCCGACCGCCGAGGAGCGGGTCGCCGAGATCTTCGCCGAGTCGGACGCGACGGAGTTGCCGCGCCTGGTCGGCGTCCGGCACCGCTCGCTGTACCGGCTGCACGACCTGTACGTGCACCTGCTTGAGACCGAGCAGCCGGCCGAGAGCGCCGTGGAGGGCGCCCGCGGCCACCCCGAGTTCATCCGGGTCAGCGAGCGCCTGCGTCCGTACGTGTCGCCGTACCTGTCGACCTGGCGCTCACCGCGCGACGCGATGGCGCAGTGCTTCTACCGGTTCGACGCCCCGGACGCCCGGCGGCGGTCGTGACGGCCACCGCGCCACGCGAGGATCAGCTCTGGTCCCGCTGCGCCGGCTGCGCGAGCCTGCTCTACCGCAAACGGTTACGCCGCAACCTGGACGTCT
This sequence comes from Micromonospora parathelypteridis, assembly GCF_014201145.1. Classification (NCBI taxonomy): domain Bacteria; kingdom Bacillati; phylum Actinomycetota; class Actinomycetes; order Micromonosporales; family Micromonosporaceae; genus Micromonospora; species Micromonospora parathelypteridis. The sequence goes on along the minus strand of NZ_JACHDP010000001.1, from coordinate 6,982,201 downwards.
GCCCGGAGTGTGGCGAGCATGCCCGACTCGCCGCCCCGGAGCGCCTGCGCCAACTCGTCGACCCGGGATCGCTGCGCCCACTGCCCGACCAACTGCCCGAGGCGGACCCGCTCGACTTCGTCGACGTGCTGCCGTACGCGCACCGGCTCAGCGCCGCGCGGGCCAGCACCGGCCTGGCCGAGGCGGTCGTCTGCGCCACGGCCACCATCGGTGGGCACCCGGCCGTGTTGGCGGTGATGGACTTCCGCTTCCTCGGCGGCAGCCTGGGCTGCGCGGTGGGTGAGCTGATCACCCGCGCCGCCGAACGGGCACTGGACGACCGCATCCCGCTCATCCTGATCACCGCCTCCGGCGGTGCGCGGATGCAGGAGGGCGCGCTGTCACTGATGCAGATGGCCACCGTCAGTCAGGCCATCGCCGCGCTGCGCGAGGCGGGTCTGCTCACCGTGAGCGTCCTCACCGATCCGACCTACGGCGGGGTCGCCGCGTCGTTCGCCACCAACACCGATCTGGTGCTCGCCGAGAGCGGCGCGCGAATGGGCTTCGCCGGCCCCCGGGTGATCCGCCAGGTCACCGGCCGCGCACTGCCGGAGGGCTTCCAGACCGCCGACGTGCTGCTCCGGCACGGGCAGGTCGACATGGTGGTGCAGCGCCGGTCGCTGCGCGGACGGCTGGGGGCGCTGCTCGCCGCCACCAGTCCGGCCCGCGCCGCCCGTCCGCCCGTACCCCGGCAGGAGCCGGCACCGCTTCGCGAGCGCCTCACCGGCGACGGCGCGGCGTCGGCGGACCCGGCGGCCGCCGTGACGCCGCCGACCACCCCAGCAGCCCCGGCGGTACGCGACGCGTGGGACACCGTCCGGATGGCTCGACACCCCGGTCGACCCACCACGCTGGACTACCTCGACTCGGTCTTCGACGGGTTCGTGGAGCTGCACGGCGATCGGCTCGGCGGGGACTGCCCGGCCATCGTGGGCGGTGTGGCGCGGTTGGCGGACCGGCACGTAATGGTCATCGGCCATCAGAAGGGCCACACCACCGCCGAACTGGTGGCGCACAACTTCGGTATGGCCAGCCCGGCCGGGCACCGCAAGGCGCTGCGGCTGATGCGCCTCGCCGCCCGGCTCGGCCTGCCCGTGGTCACTCTCGTGGACACCCCCGGCGCCGACCCCGGGGTGAGCGCCGAGGAGCAGGGCCAGGCGGCGGCCATCGCGGAGAACATCCTCACCCTCACCGTGTTGCCCACCCCCGTGCTCGCGGTGATCACCGGAGAGGGCGGCAGCGGCGGCGCGCTCGCGTTGGCGGTCGCCGACCGGGTGCTGATGCTGGAGAACGCCGTCTACTCGGTGATCAGCCCCGAGGGCTGTGCGGCCATCCTCTGGCCGGACCGGTCGGCGGCGCCGCAGGCCGCCCGGGCGCTGCGACTGACCGCACCCGACCTGTGCCGGCTCGGCGTGGTCGACGAGGTCGTGCCGGAGCCGTCGACCGCCGCGCACGACGATCCGGCGGAGACCGCCCACCGGTTGCGCGCGGCCTTGCTGACCAATCTGCTGCCGCTGCTGGACGTGCCGCCCGCCATGCTGGTCCGCCTGCGCCGGCAGCGCTTCCGGCGGTTCGGCGCGACCCGCGCCGGTGCCCGGGCAGGTGTGCGGTGACCACCGGCGACGGGGCGATGACGACCGTCGAGGCGACCCACGACGCCGGGGTGAGCGGCGAGGAGGCGCTGGCCGGGTTGCGTCGGCAGGCACAGCACCTGATCGCCGAACTGGCCGGGCCGGTGCGTCGGATCCGGCTACGCAGCGGGCCGGCGGTGCTCGAGGTCGAGTGGCACCCCGAAGACCCGGCCCGAGCGGACGTACCTCCCGAGGTTGCCGAGGCGGCGGTGCCGCCGGGCGCGTCCCCAGCCGGCCCACCAGCGGCGCTGAACTGGCCGGCGGTGCCGGGGCGTGCCGCGGTGCGGGCACCCATCGTCGGCACCTTCTACCGGGCGGCGGAGCCGGGCGCGAAGCCCTTCGTCGCCGTGGGTGACCTGGTCCGCCCGGGCCAACCGGTCGCCATCGTCGAGGCGATGAAGCTGATGAACGAAGTGACCGCCGACCGCGCCGGCCGGGTGGTCGCGATCCTGGTCGAGGACGGCCACCCCGTCGAGTACGACCAGCCGCTTGTCGAGTTGGACCCGGCATGACCGCGCAGGGTGGTTGACCATGTTCGAGACCGTGCTGATCGCCAATCGGGGCGAGATCGCGCTGCGGGTGCTGCGCGCCTGCAAGGAGCTCGGCGTGCGAACGGCGGTGGTCTACTCCGCCGCGGACGCCGACTCGGCGGTGGTCCGCCTCGCCGACCAGGCCGTCCGGATCGGACCCGCGTCGAGTCGGCGCAGCTACCTCAACGCCGCGGCGATCGTCGAGGCGGCCCGGCAGGTGGGCGCGCAGGCCGTGCACCCCGGCTACGGCTTCCTCTCCGAGGACGCGGACTTCGCCGAGATCTGCGCGGACAACGGGCTGACCTTCATCGGCCCGCCGCCAGCGGTGATGGCCGCACTGGCCGACAAGTCCTCGGCACGTGCGTTGATGAGCCGTGCCGGGCTTCCACTGTCGCCGGGCAGCGTCGCGCCGGTGCCGAACGCCGCCGCGGCGGCGGAGGTGGCTGAGGCCGTCGGCTACCCGGTGATCGTGAAGGCCACCGCCGGGGGCGGCGGCCGGGGGATGACCGTGGTGCACACCCCGGGTGAGCTGCGCCGGGCGTACGCCCGCACCCGGGCCGCCGCCCAGGCCGCCTTCGGCGACGACCGGGTGTACGTCGAGCGCTACCTCAGCGAGGCGCGGCACGTCGAGGTGCAGGTGCTCTGCGACTCCCACGGAAACGGGGTGCACCTGGGCACCCGGGACTGCTCGGTGCAACGCCGGCACCAGAAACTGGTCGAGGAGGCGCCCGCCCCGGCGCTGCCCGCCGCCGTCCTCGACACCATCGCCGAGACCGCGCTGCGGGGTGCGCTCCAGGTCGGCTTCGTCGGTGCCGGCACGCTGGAGTTCCTGGTCGACGCCGAGGAACAGTTCCACTTTCTGGAGATCAACTGCCGGATTCAGGTGGAGCATCCGGTCACCGAGATGGTCACCGGGATCGACCTGGTGCACGAGCAGCTGCACATCGCCGCGGGGGTGCCGCTGCGCTGGCGGCAGGAGGAGATCCACCTGCACGGCGTCGCGGTGGAGTGCCGGGTCAACACCGAGGACCCCGACCGCGACTTCGCCCCGACACCCGGGCGGCTGGAGCGTTTCACGCCACCCGGCGGCCCGTTCACCAGGGTGGACACCCACGCCAGCGCCGGCTACCTGATCGGCCCCTGGTACGACTCCCTCCTGGCCAAGGTGATCGTCTGGGCGCCGGACCGGGAGTTGGCCCTCAACCGCCTCGAACGCGCCCTGGACGAGTTCGTCATCGCCGGGCCGGGCGTGCACACCACCATCCCGTTCGTCCGGCGGGTGCTCGACGACGCCGCATTCCGCAAGGGCCGCTACACCACCGGCCTGGTCGACCGTCTGCTCGCCGCGCCCGCAGCGGCGCCCGCGCAGCGACCGACGGCCACCCCCGCACCGCGCCCCGCGTCCGCCGCGGAGCCCGACGTAACCCACAGGAGGACCCGATGACCGTCACTCATGGTCGCCCGATGACCGCCGAGATCACCGACATCCTGGTGGCGCACTGCGGGCTGGACGCCGACGCGGCGGCCCAGGCGCCCGCCGCGTCGCTGGAAGAGTTGGGCATGGACTCACTCGCCCTGCTGGAGTTGTCCGCGGTCGTCGCCGACCGATGGAAGGTGAGCATCCCCGAGCAGGCCGGGCAGCTGAGCATCCCGGCGGTGGCAGACCTGGTCAACCGGCGCGTCGATCCGCCCGGGCACACCGAGAACGGCGTGGTCATCGACGCGCCGCTGGCGCTGGTCTGGGAGGTCACCAATGACGTGGCGAACTGGACCGAGCTGTTCACCGAGTACGCCGTGGTGGACATCCTGCACCGCGAGGGGCACACCGTGCGGTTCCGCCTCACCATGTACCCGGACGAGAACGGGGTGGCCTGGAGCTGGGTCAGCGAACGCACCGCCGACCCGGTGAGCAGGCAGGTCCGGGCGTACCGGGTGGAGACCGGGCCGTTCGAGTACATGCGAATCCACTGGCGTTACGCCGAGGAGGCCGGCGGCACCCGGATGACCTGGACGCAGGACTTCGCGATGAAGCCGACCGCGCCGGTCGACAACGCCGCGATGACCGAGCGGATCAACACCAACAGCGCCATCCAACTCTCGGTGATCAAGGACCGGGTGGAGCGGATCGCCCGGCAGCGCGCCGACGAGGACGCTTCGGCGGCCGGTGACGAGCCGACGGAGGCCGGCGATGAGTGACCTGAGCACGCGGCCGATCGCCGCCGGGGACGTACCCGCCGACCGGCGACGCGGTGGTGAGCTGCGGGTGCTGCTCGGCCCCCGCACCGTCGGCAGCACCTCGGGCTTCCTCGGGGTGGCCGCCCTCGCGCCGGGGGAGCGGATCGCCGAGCACTACCACCCTTACAGCGAGGAGTTCCTGTACGTGGTGCGCGGCGCCATCACCGTCGACCTGGACGACGAGCCGACGCTCCTGGCCGCCGGCGAGGCGCTGTTCGTACCGGTGAACGTGCGGCACCGCCTGCGCAACACCGGCGTCGAACCAGCCGAGGTGGTCTTCCACCTGGGCCCGCTCGCCCCCCGCCCCGAGTTGGGGCACGTCGACACCGAGCTCGTCGAGCAGCGGGGCGGGTCATGAGCGCGAGGAGTGAGCCGGGTTTGCGAGCCCCGCAGTCGCGAACCGAGGTGGCGACATGACTGGGCGCCGCACGGTGGTGACCGGGGTCGGGGTGGTCGCCCCCGGCGGCGCCAGCCGGGACCGGTTCTGGAAGACCATCACCGAGGGGCGGACCGCCACCCGGCGGATCAGCTTCTTCGACCCGTCGGCGTTCCGTTCGCAGATCGCCGCGGAGTGCGACTTCGACCCGATCGCCGCGGGGCTCACCGAGGCCGAACGACGCCGGGCCGACCGGTACGTGCAGTTCGCGCTGGCCTGTTCCGCGGAGGCCGTCGCCGATGCCGGGTTGGTGCTGACCGACGCCGAGCGGAACCGGGCCGGGGTGGTGCTCGGCACCGCCGTGGGCGGCACGATGGCGCTGGAGCAGGAGTACGTCACCGTCAGCGAGCACGGCCAGCGGTGGCTGGTCGATGGGGCGCGCGGTGGCCCGTACCTCTATCAGGCGCTGGTGCCCAGCAGCCTCGCCGCCGACGTGGCCTGCCGGCACGGGCTGCACGGCCCGGCGCAGGTGGTGTCCACCGGCTGCACCTCCGGCATCGACGCCATCGGCTACGCCCATCAGATGATCGTGGACGGTGAGGCGGACGTGATGCTGGCCGGTGCGTCCGACTCGCCGATCTCGCCGGTCACTGTCGCCTCGTTCGACGCGATCAAGGCGACCAGCCCGGACAACGACGACCCGGCGCACGCCTCCCGCCCGTTCGACGCCGACCGGCACGGGTTCGTGCTGGCCGAGGGTGGGGCGGTGCTGGTGTTGGAGGAGGCCGGGCATGCCCGGCGCCGGGGCGCGCACATCTACTGCGAGGTGGCCGGTTACGCCAGCCGCAGCAACGGTTACCACATGACCGGGCTGCGGCCGGACGGTCTGGAGATGGGCCTCGCCGTCACCGACGCGCTCAAGCAGGGGCGGATCCTTCCCGAGCAGGTCTCCTACATCAGCGCGCACGGCTCGGGCACCCGGCAGAACGACCGGCACGAGACGGCCGCGTTCAAACGGGCGCTGGGCCAGGCCGCCTACCGGGTACCGATCAGCTCGATCAAGTCGATGGTCGGGCATTCGCTCGGCGCGATCGGGTCGATCGAGATGGCCGCCTGCGCACTGGCCATCGAGTTCGGTGTGGTGCCGCCGACGGCGAACTGGAGCACCCGGGATCCGGAGTGCGACCTGGACTACGTACCGAACGAGGCGCGGGAGGTCCCCGTGGACGTCGCGCTGTCGGTGGGCAGCGGGTTCGGTGGCTTCCAGTCCGCGATGGTGTTCCGCCGGCTGCCCGGGACGGTGGCGGCGTGAGCGGCGCTCACGGCAGTGGCGGCGCTCAAGGCAGTGGCGGCGCTCACGGTAGTGGCGGCGTGAGCGCCGCCCGGGCGGTGGTGACCGGTATCGGTGTGGTGGCGCCGAGCGGCATCGGCGCGGACGCGCACTGGCGTACGGTGCTGGCCGGGACCCGCCGGACCGGGCCGATCACGCTGTTCGACCCGTCCGGCTATCCGACCCGGTACGGCGGGGAGGTGCCCGGCTTCACCGCCGACTCCTACGCCGACAGTCGACAGTTGGTGCAGACCGACCGGTGGACGCACCTCGGGTTCGCCGCCACCCGGCTGGCGTTGGCCGACGCGGGCCTACCCGACCGGGCCCCCGACCCGTACGGCTACGCGGTGACGCTGGCCAGCTCGTCCGGGGGCAACCTGTTCGGCCAGCGGGAGCTGCAACGGCTCTGGGGTGGGTCGTCGCGGACGGTCGGGGCGTACCAGTCGATCGCCTGGTTCTACGCGGCCAGCGTCGGGCAGCTCTCCATTCACCACCAGTTCAAGGGGCCGAGCGGGGTGCTGGTCGCGGAGGCGGCCGGCGGGCTGGACAGCCTCGCCCACGCCGCTCGCGCGATACGCCGAGGCACACCGGTGGTGATCGCCGGGGCCACTGAGTGCCCGCTCAGCCCGTACGCGCTGGCGTGCCAGCTGCGCTCCGGGCTGCTCAGCGACGTCTCCGATCCGGAGCGGGCGTACCGGCCGTTCGACGCCTCGGCCAGCGGCTACCTGCCGGCCGAGGGGGGAGCGGTGTTCGTGGTGGAGGAGTTGGGGCACGCGTTGTCCCGGGGCGCCCGCGTCTACGGTGAGGTGAGCGGTTGGGGCTCCACCCACGACGCCGCGCACACCACGGCGGACAGCGCCGGTGACCCGGCCCAGTACGCGCGGGCGATGCGGCTGGCCCTGGACCGGGCCGGCGTCGCGGCGGCCGGGATCGACGTGGTGCTGCCCGACGCCCTCGGTGTGCGCCGCTACGACCGCAGCGAGGCCGAGGCGCTGCGCGCCGTCTTCGCCGACCGGCCACCTCCGGTGACCACGCAGAAGCCGCTGACCGGGCGGGCGTACCAGGGTGGGTCGGCGTTGGACGTGGCCACCGCGCTGCTCGCCTTCGCGCACGACACGCTGCCCGCCTCCGCCGGACCGGACGAGGTCGCCGAGGGGTGCGAGCTGGACTTCCTGCGCGAGCACCGCCAGCCGCGAAGCAGGCTCGCGCTGGTCTGCGCGCGGGGCTTCGACGGGTTCAACAGTGCGCTGGTCCTGCGCGGGGCGGTGCCGATGAGGGGAGAGACGCCATGAGCGATCAGCGAGCCCGGGTGGTGTTCCTGGTACGGGTGCCGGTGCCCCGCACCGAGCAGTTCCTCGCCGCGTACGAGGAGGTGCGGCACCTGGTCGCCGACGGCGTGCCGGGGCACGTGGTCGACCAGGTGTGCCGCTCGTCGACCGACCCGGAGCAGTGGTTGATCACCAGCGAGTGGGCGAGTCTGGCGGACTTCGAGGCCTGGGAGCGCACTCCGGAGCACCGGGACCTGGTGCGTCCGATGCGGGAGTGCTTCACCGACGCCCGTTCGCTGCGTTTCCACATCCACGCACAGACTCCGGCCTTCGCGGCGGGTTGAGCACGCTCGCCGGCGGCGGATCCGGTCCGAACGCCAGCGCCGCGGTCGCTCCTGACCCTGGTGGCCAGGAGCGACCGCGGTGGTGTGGTGTTCAGCTGCCGGCGACCGCCGGCTGGTTGAACCATCCGTGCAGGGTCACCACCAAGTGCACGGTGCCGCCGCTGAAGTTCACGATCCTGACCACGCCCGGCTGCCCGTTGTAGAAGCTGCCGTCATCCCGGCCGACCTTGGTCACCATCATTGTGGTCCGGGCATGGTGGCCCGCAGTGAAGTTCGACACCGACGGGTTCGTCATCAACGGTCCGTCCGGGGTGGAGGCGTACGGCCCGGCGTGCTCGACCGTGAGGACGCCACTCGCGGTCGGGCTGATCACCGTGATCGAGATGAGGGCGCCGTCCATCGCGTTCGGTGGAAGGCCGATGGCGGTGGCGAGGTTGACGGACAGTTCACCCTTCGCCTTGATGGGAGCCCCACCGTTGGCCCGCGTGTCCAGGACCTGGGTGGCCGGCGTGAGACGTAGATCCGCACCCATGGTCGGGGATGCCGCGACGTAACCCTGCAGGGTCAGCACCAGGTGCACGGCCGGGCCACGATTCACGAAGGTGACCTGGTTGGTCGAGGAGAGCTTGACGGCGACACCCTGTGCGGTGACTCCGCTGGCGTAGTCCAGCACGCTGCTCGGGTCGGCCGTGCCGCCCGTCGGGGACGCGGTGAGGTAGCCGCCACCTGTCGCACCGACGACGACCGCCTCGAGTAGCACGTTGCTGGTGCCGGCCGGGATGCCGTCGTCCTCGGCCAGCGTGAACGTGCGGCTGCCGTTGGTGGGAATCGTGCCGGTGGTGGTGCCGGTGCCGTTGCGGGTGTCGACCACGCGGCGGTGTTCCACCGCGACGAGACCGCCGCCGCCGCTGTTCGTGAAGTAGCCGTGGACGTCGATGCGGACGTGCATGCTGCCGCCCTGGTTGTACACGGAGATCGTGCCGTTGGACCCCACCTTGACCACCTGCGTGGTGGAGATCGTCTCACCGGTGGAGGCATTGATCGAGGCCGTGACCGGCCGGGTCGAGCCGCCCGGGTAGACAATCATGTAGGAGTTCTGGGTGGGGTTGATCGCCGTCACGTCCACCAGAACAGCGGTGACACCGGTGGTGGGGACACCCGTAACCCCGAGCGCCTGGACAGTGGTCGTGCTGCCACCGGTGCGTAGGCCCGCGGGGGCGCCGACGCCGCTGCGAGTGTCCAGCAGAGCGCCGCCGGAGGCCAGCGCGACGTAGCTGTTGCGCGTGCTCTGGGCGATCCAGCCGCCGAGGTCGTCGACCCGGACCTCGGTGGCGGTACGGCGGGTCTCGGACTCGGCGAGACAGCCGCCCTGCCAGGAGCGGTCGTGCAGGGCGACAAGTTGCGGCGCGCCCGAACCGGCCCGCACCAGCGGACCGCCGGCATCACCCTTGCAGAGGGTGGTGGCGTTGTCGGTGCCGTCGATGGTCAGGGTCTGGCCGGCGACGGCGGTGACAGCGAACGCGCCCGCGTGCAGCTTGTTGGGAACCCATTCGGTGGCGGTACGGCCGAAGCCGGCGGCCATGAGCTGCTCACCCACGGTCGCGGCGGCTCCGAGCGCGATCGGCGTGACACCGCTGGCCGGCCGATCGAGCTGTGCGAGCACCACGTTGCGGGAGGGGTGCGGCACCAGCGAGGTGACACTCAGAACATGGCCGGCCGTGGAGGTCAGGTCCGTGCGGCCGACCGTGACGGTCGTCGGGCGGGTCGGCGGGCCGGCCACGACGGGCTGACCTTCGCTGGTGAGACAACTGGTGGTCGTGATCACCCAGGTGGGGTCGACCAGGGCCGCGGAACAGGCCCCGAGGTCGCTCTGGATTTTGGCGGTGAACAGGTAGGTGCCCGCAGGCACCGGGCTGACCCCGCTCACCGCCTGCGCGGTGGCGCTGATGATCGTGCTCGCCGCGACGACGACGGCGACGAACGCCGAACCCTTCGCCAGGCGACTACGGGTTGTACGCATGCTTCTCTTTCCTGTCAGCCTTGTGCTGGCAGGCCCCCCGTGAGGTCGCGGAGACCGCCCCGTCGGGACGACGATAGCGGCTGGCGTCGCCGGCCGTGGTCCCCTCGATTGTCCGTGGTGGACGGTGCCGATCAGGCGGTCAGCCGGACCTCGGCGAGATAGACGCACGTCCGCTCCTCGTGGGAGGAGTAGTAGCTGACCCAGAGCAGATCGTCGTGCCAGACCAGCCCCGGATAGCTGGTGTCACCGCCGGAGGGCAACGCGACCAGTTCGGTCAGCTCGCCACGCTCCGGGTCGACCGCGCAGATCGCGGTGCGGACGACACCGTCGAGCAGGCGTACCCCGGCCAGCAGGCCTCCGTCGGGCAGCCGGAGCAGCGCCGGCCCGCCCACCTGGACGCCCAGGTCGGTCCACCGCCACTCCCGGTACGGCGGCCGGGCCAGGCCGAGCTGCGCGCTGGCGTTGTCACCGTCGCGCCGCAGCAGGCAGAAGGCCGTGCCGTCCGGGTCGAAGACCAGCCCCGACTCGTTGGGGTAGCCGCCCTCGAACAGCGTCGGCACCCACGGCTCCAGGTCGGTGCCGTCCACGCTGCGGTAGAGCCGGGCGAACCGCGGCTCACGGGTGGCGTAGCCGACGCCGTACATCACGTCGTCGTGCCACGCGGCCCTCCACACCCAGACACCCGGTTCACCGACACCGATCGGGTCGCCCCAGGTGTGCCCGTCGTCGGAGAGCCAGGCCACCGTGTCGAAGGTCCGGGGGCTCCCGCTGCTCGCCGCCGCCAGCAGTTGCAGGCGCCCGTCGGGCCGCGGAACGAACCGAGGGTCGCGCAGGTCGGCACCGGCCTGGCGGATCGTCGTCGCCGAGGTCCACGAGCGCCCGTCGGCCGAGGTCAGCACCCGGATGACACCGTCGTCGGAGAGGTGGGTCCGCGCCTCGCGGAAGGCGCAGAACCAGGTGCCGGCGTACCGGACGAGGTCGGTGAACGCGCTGTGCGGCGCGCTGTCGCCGATCCGCCGCACGGCGGTGACCTCGGCGGTGCGGCGACGGGTGGGTGACGACGTCATGCGCGGCGGCCTCCTGGGCACGGAAGGAGCAGAGCGTGGCGTACGCCGCCGGGGTGCTCCCGCGGCCGACGCCGGCCGTCCTCGGGCCGACGTGGTCCGGCGCGGCCACGGCGGCCGAGGCTAGCCGGCCCGGCCGACGTCCGCCCGGCCATCAGGCGAACGGGCGGCGAACGAGCAACTCGCCGAGCACGTGCCGGGCCTCGGCAGCCCGGGCCGGATCTCGGTTATCCACAGTGGTGGACAGTGGGCCGCCCCGCCAGGCGGTCGTTGGCGCCGGGTATGTCGGGGAGGGGCTGCGCACTCATCCGTCCGAGCCTGGGGGGACCGCCCGACGTCCCGCAATCGAATTCGCGCCGCTTGATCACCCCGATTGACGCTCATCGTCGGCGGAGCTAGGTTTCTAAACCATCGTCGGCGTGGAGACCGCCAGCAGACGGCCCGAGGGCGGGCACGGGGGTGCGAGGTGGTTGAGCCGATGCTGACCGACCGACCGGTGCTGACCGACCGCCCGGCGGTGTCGCTCGACGACTACACCGAGCGGGCCCGGGCGGTGCTGCCGCCGGACGTGTGGGACTACGTCGCCGGCGGCAGCGCGGCCGAGGTGACCCTGGCTGCCAACCGTCGCGGGCTGGACCGGGTCGCCGTGCTGCCCCGGGTGCTGCGCGGGGTGGGCGCCGCCGACCTCCGCACCCGGCTGCTCGGCCGCCCGTACGCCATGCCGGTCGGGGTGGCGCCCATGGCGTACCAGCGACTCCTGCACCCGGACGGGGAGTTGGCCCTCGCGGCGGCGGCCGGCGCGGCCGGCGTGCCCTACGTGGCCAGCACGTTGGCCAGCACACCGATCGAACAGATCGCCGGTGCGGGCGCGGAGATCTGGTTCCAGCTCTACTGGCTGCGTGAACGTGCCATGGTCCGTGATCTGCTGGACCGGGTCGTCGCGGCGGGTTGCCGGGCATTGATGCTCACCGTGGACGTCCCGGTGCTCGGCCGGCACCCCCGGGACCTTCGCAACGCGTTCCGGCTGCCGGCCGACGTGGTCGCCGCGAACCTGCCGGACGGCCGCGCCGCCCTGGCGCACGCCGGCGCACCGGGAGTGGCCGCGGTCGCCGCGTCGTTCGCGCCGGCGCTGCGCTGGGCGGACCTCGCCTGGCTACGGGAGCAGGTCGACCTGCCGCTCGTGGTCAAGGGCGTGCTGGACCCCCGTGACGCGGTCGAGGCGGTACGGGTCGGCGCGGACGCGGTGGTCGTCTCCAACCACGGCGGCCGGCAGCTCGACGGGGCGCCGGCCAGCATCACCATGCTGCCGGAGGTGCTCGACGCGGTCGGCGACCGGTGCCAGGTGCTGGTGGACAGCGGCATCCGGAGCGGCACCGACGTGCTGCGGGCGCTCGCGCTGGGAGCCTCCGGGGTCCTGATCGGCAGGCCGCTGCTCTGGGCGCTGGCCGTCGGTGGCCAGCCGGCCGCCCGGGACGCGCTGGCCCTGCTCGCCGCGGAGCTGACCGACGCGTTGACCCTGGCCGGTTGCCCCGACCCGGCGGCGGCGGGGGAACTGCGCACGGTCGAGGTGCGCTGAGCGCGACCGTCCCCGATCGGCACCACCCGTCGGTTGACACATCGCGTTCACCGGATGGCAAAGCGCGACGGCCCGCGTACCGCCGTCCTGGGTGGACGGTCATAATGGGCCGCATGGTTGCCTGGGAGTACGCCCTGCTCGTCCGCCGCTATCAGGGACAGGGCCGCAATTTCCATGTCTCGTTCGTCTGGTACGCCCCGGACGGGTCACGCAAGGACATCACCGCCTTCGGTGACACCGCCATCGCGCACCTCAACCGCGCTGGCCGGGAGGGGTGGGAGCTGGTTTCCGCCGCCGAAGACGTGAACAACGTCCAAGGCAGCACCGAAGTTCACCGTTACCACCTCAAGCGCCCGCTGGCCTGAGATTCGGCGTGGCCGCGCAGTTACTTGGAAGAGCGATATACCGCTGAGTCGCATTTATGACTCAGCGGTATATCGCTCATTCACGCGACCGTCACCGATCCGTCCGAACGAGCTGTCAGGCCAGATCGATGGCCGGGTAGAGCGGGTGCGGGGCCAGCAGATCGGTGGCCTGGCGGGCGATCTTGTCGGCCAGGTCGGGGTCGAGGTTGTACTTGGCCTTCGAGGCGGTGCCGTCGGCGTTCGCGCCAGCGGTGGTCTGGGTCAGCACGGTGTGGATCAGCTCCGCGGTCTGGTCCATCTCGGCGGTGCCCAGGCCGCGGGTGGTCAGTGCCGGGGTGCCGATCCGGATGCCGGACGTGTACCAGGCCCCGTTCGGGTCCTGCGGGACCGAGTTGCGGTTGGTGACGATGCCCGAGTCGAGCAGCGCCTGCTCGGCCTGCCGGCCGGTGAGCCCGTAGCCGGACACGTCGATCAGCACCAGGTGGTTGTCGGTGCCGCCGGTGACCAGCTTCGCGCCCCGGCGCAGCAGCCCCTCGGCGAGGGCCTGCGCGTTGTCCACGATCCGCTGGGCGTAGTCGGCGAAGTCGGGGCGGCGGGCCTCCGCGAGGGCGACCGCCTTGGCGGCCATCACGTGCGGCAGCGGACCACCGAGCACCATCGGGCAGCCCCGGTCCACCTGGTCGGCCAGCTCCGGCTGGCAGAGCACCATGCCGCCGCGCGGGCCGCGCAACGACTTGTGGGTGGTCGTGGTGACGATGTGCGCGTGCGGCACCGGGTCGAAGTCGCCGGTGAACACCTTGCCCGCCACCAGGCCGGCGAAGTGCGCCATGTCGACCATGAAGGTGGCGCCGACCGAGTCGGCGATCTCCCGCAGGATCCGGAAGTTCACCTTCCGGGGGTACGCCGAGTAGCCGCCGACCAGGATCAGCGGCTTGAACTCGCGGGCCGCCTCGGCCACCCGGTCGTAGTCGATCAGGCCGGTCGCCGGGTCGGTGCCGTAGCTGCGCTGGTCGAACATCTTGCCGGAGATGTTCGGCCGGAAGCCGTGGGTGAGGTGGCCGCCGGCGTCCAGCGACATGCCGAGCATCCGCTGGTTGCCCAGCTCCCGGCGCAGGGCGAACCAGTCGGCCTCGGTGAGATCGTTGACCTGGCGGACCTGCGCCTTCTTCAGCGCGGGGGACTCCACCCGGTCGGCCAGCACCGCCCAGAACGCGACCAGGTTGGCGTCGATACCCGAGTGCGGCTGCACGTACGCGTGCGCGGCGCCGAACAGCTCCCGGGCGTGCTCGGCGGCGAGCGCCTCGACGGTGTCGACGTTCTGGCAGCCGGCGTAGAAGCGGCGCCCCACGGTGCCCTCGGCGTACTTGTCACTGAACCAGTTGCCCATGGCCAGGAGCGTCGCCGGGGAGGCGTAGTTCTCGCTGGCGATGAGCTTGAGCGACTCCCGCTGGTCGGTCAGCTCGGCGCCGATGGCGTCGGCCACCCGCGGCTCGACAGCGCGGATCACCTCAAGGGCGCTCCGGAATGCGGTGGACTCGGCGTTGCGCGACATACGACCTCCAACAGACGTGCGGGAAGGCCCAGGCGCTCGGCAAACGTCCTCGTGACGGGGCCGCTCCCCGATGGTTGTCCATCCCCACGCGCCAGTAACGGCCCGGTCCGATCCTACCGGGGGAGGGGACCACCGCCCCGGCCGGCCTCCGTGGGCGACACGCCGGTGTTCGGTCAGACGGTGGCCAGCGTTCCCGGGATCTCGTCGAGCAGCTCCCGGGCGAGGAAGCCGATCCGCCCGTACCGGGGGATCAGCCGCTGGCCGCTCACCGCGTGCGCGAACGAGCCCCAGCAGGCGGCCTGCGCCGGGTCCGCGCCGCGGGACAGCAGCCCCGCCAGCAACCCGGCGAGCACGTCCCCGCTGCCGGAGGTGCCCAGCCCCGCGTCACCGCTCTCCTCGCGCCAACCACGGCCGTCCGGGGCGGCCACGTGCCCGTAGAGCGAGACGACCGCCTCGTACCGGGTGGCCAGCTCGGCCGCCTCGGCGTCCAGGTCGTCGCCCGGGTCCCGCCCGAGCAGGTGCCCGGCCTCGGTGACGTTCGGGGTGAGCACCACGGGCCGGCCCGAGCCGACCAGCAGGTCCGGCGCGTGGCTGAGCGCACCGAGGGCGTACGCGTCGAGGACCAGCGACGTCTGCGGCCGGGCGGCGTCCAGGACCAGGCTCAGTAGCCGGTTGGTCTCGTCGATCGCCTTCAACCCCGGCCCGACAGCCACCACGTCGGCCTGAGCGACCAGCTCGCCGAGCTGGCCCTCCCGGTCGGCGGCGACCGCGCCGTCGGGGGTCTCCGGCAGCCCGACCACCAGCGCCTCGGGCACCTGGATGCTGAGCGTGGCGGCGGTGGACTCGGCGGCGGCGAGCTGGAGCACCCCGGCGCCGGCGCGCAGCGCGGCCACCCCGGCGAGCAGCACCGCGCCGGGGGTGAAGCGTGACCCACCGACCACCAGCACGGTGCCCCGGCTCTGCTTGCCACCGACCGGCACCGGTAGCGCCCAGTCCCGTAGCAGCCCCGGCGTGATCACCTTCACCTCAGACCGGTTCGGCATTGACCTCGTCCTCCCTGGTCGGCTGGGCGCCCTGCCGGTGCAGGTGGCCGACCTCGTTGAATCCGCCCAGGAGCAGTCGATCCTGGGCGTCGGCGGACCAGTCGGTGATCGAGCAGTTGGCGATGACGTGCTCGCGGGTCAGCGCCATCAGGTCCGTCTCGGTCAACCCCTCCACCAGGTAACGCAGCAGAAAGACCAGCGCGTCGTGGCCGAAGAGCAGAACCCGCCGGCCCTCGTGGTCCCGGCGCAGGTCGCCGAGGAGTGTCCGCAGCCGCAGCGCCACGTCGGTCCAGGACTCCCCGCCCGGCGGCCGGTAGTAGAACTTGCCGAGCCGGGCTCGGCGCTCGGCCTCGTCGGGATACCGGCGGCGCACCCCGTGCCCGGTCAAGCCGTCGAGGATGCCCAACTCCCGGTCGCGTAGCCGCTCGTCCCGGCTCACCGGCACGCCGGTGCCGTGCAGCGCCAACTCGGCGGTGCAGACCGCCCGCAGGTACGGCGACACCACCGCCACGTCCGGCCGGCGGTCCGGGGGCAGCCCGGTCAGCCAACGGCCGGTGGCCCGGGCCTGCTCCTCGCCGGTGGGGGAGAGCGGCACGTCGGCATCGCGGTGACTGAGCCCGATCAGCTCCTCGCCGGACGCCTCGGCGTGTGTCGCCGCCACGTTCGCGGTGCTCTCACCGTGCCGAATGATCCAGAGCGTCGCCAGTTCCGCCATGCCGATCCCCCTACCCGGGCACCGTCGGCGGTAACCGCGCGCGCTCAGCCGCGCCGTTGCAGCAGGGCGACGGTGATCCCGGTCGCGTGGGTCACCCGAACCACCTCGTAGCGCTCGGTCAGCACGGTGGCCTGCTTCTTCGGTAGCCCCGTCAGCGGCGCGTCGGTGACCGTCGGCAGCAGCACCCAGATGCGCGGCTCGTCCCGCAGACAGCTCGCCGGGTCGGCACACGCCGCCCCGAACAGCTCGTTGCGCTGTGCCGCGGACCGCTGCTCGAAGACGTTGCGCGGCGCGACGTCCGCCGGGAGGTAGTAGCGCACCCCGGGCTCGTGCATCCACCACCAGGGGCCGCCCGCCACGAGGCCGTCACCGGGCTGGTAGTCGGCCTCGATGATCCGTGCCGCCTCGGAGTAGGACAGCGGCTTGAACGCCCGTGCCTGCGGATAGGTGTACCAGCCGTGCGAGTACTCCCCCCGCAGCGCGAGCTGACCGGGCACGGACAGCGCGGCGACGACCACGAGTGCCACCGCCACCAGCGGGGCGCGGCGCAGCACGGCGATCCCCGCGCCGGCGAGCACGGCCCAGGCCGGCAGCAGGAACAGCAGGTACTTGGAGAAGAAGTAGTTGATGTCGCCGGTCGAGGCCAGCAGGATCACCGGCACCGGCAGCACGGCGACCAGCGCCGCGCTCACCGACCGGGCGAGGACGTCGCGGCGCAGGTGGGTCAGCACACCCACCGCGGCCAGCGCGGTCACCGCGACGGCGAGCAGCGTCGAGCCGTACGCCTGCTCCCAGACCGTCCAGGGCGGGCTGTCCGGGATCCAGCTGACCTGCCGCCCGGCCTGCCTCATGCCCCGCAGGATCACCGGCGCGGCGATCGCCACCCCACCGGCGGCACCGAGCGCGAACCAGGCCAGCGACCACCAGCGGCGCTCCCGCCAGCAGTGGATCAGGACGGCCGTCCCGTGCCCGAGCAGCAGGGTCAGCGCCACCACGTTCACCAGGCCGATGCCGGCCACCGCGAGCGCGTACGCCGCCCAGCGCCACCACCCCGGCCGCTCCAGCGCGCGGAGCAGGAACAGGGTGGCCGCCGCCGCGGCGAGGACGACGAAGGCGTACGAACGGGTCTCCTGCCCGAAGCGGGTGACCGTGGGCACCAGGGCGAAGACGAACCCGGCGGCGACACCCGCCCGGTGGTCGAAGAGCCGCCGCGCCGCCAGCGCCACGCAGGCGGTGGCCAGGATCATGGCCAGCGCCGACGGCAGTCGCACCGCGGCGGGGCCGGTGCCGAACAGCGTCGTCCAGCCGTGCATGAACAGGTAGTAGGCCCCGTGCACGGCGTCGACGTTCGCCAGCATGCCCCGGATCTGCCGGGTGGAGCGGGTCGCCACGTCGACGGTGACCAGCTCGTCGTGCCACATCTCCGGGCTGCCGAGGCGCCACCCGACGGCGAGTGCGGCGAACGCCGTCGGCCAGAACCAGACGCTGAGCGCCAGCCGCCGGGGGAGGGCGACCAGCTGACGGCTCGGCCCGGTGACGGGCCGGGGCGGACTCCCCGCGTCGATCTGCGCGGGATGCGCGTCTGTGGCGACGGCGCGGTCTGACATTGGCGTCCGATCCGGGGGCGGGGGGTTACGGGCGCGACGATGATAGCGCCCGCCGAGGTCGGCGTCGGACCGTCATCGGCGCGGTGGAGTGGACACCCGGCCGGTTCGGCGATGGTCGATCGCCGGGGCGAGCCTGATAATGTGGCCCGCGCCTGTCGAGCTACTTCCACCACGCACAGTTAGGCCTGCCGACCCCATGATTGTCGACATAATGCTGCCGTACTACGGAAGCGTGCCCCTCATGCAGGCGGCAGTGCGCAGCGTGATGGCGCAGAGTGACCCTGGCTGGCGCCTCACCGTGGTCGACGACGGCACCGCGCCGGGGGTGCCGGAGTGGTTCGCGGGCATCGACGACGAGCGGGTCAGCTACCAGCGCAACGAGCGCAATCTGGGGATCACCGCCAACTACCGCAAGTGTGTCGGTCTCGCCGAGCACGAATACCTGGTGATGATGGGCACGGACGACATCATGCACCCCAACTACGTCGCCACCGTGCGATCGGTGATCGAGCAGTACCCGGGCGTCGGCATGGTCCAGCCGGGGGTCGAGGTCATCGACGCCGACGGCACGGTGGTCAACACGATCGTCGACGAGGCCAAGCGGCGGCTCTACGCCCCCCGGATCGACTCCCGCGAGCTGATGGGAGGCGAGGACCTGGCGGCCAGCCTGCTGCGCGGCTGCTGGTTCTACTTCCCGTCGATCTGCTGGCGCACGGACGCGCTCAAGGCCGTCGACTTCCGCGACGAGTTCCAGGTCATCCAGGATCTGGCGCTGGTCATCGACCTGATCCAGCGCGGTGAGCAGATGGCGGTCGACAACACCCTCTGCTTCCAGTACCGGCGGCACGCGGTCAGCAAGTCCGCCGCCGACGCGGTCAACGGCTCCCGGTTCACCGAGGCGCGGGCGTACTTCGTCGATGTCGCCCGGCGCATGGACGAGCAGGGCTGGCCCCGGGCGGCCCGGGCGGCCCGTCGCTACACCTCGTCCCGGCTGCACGCCATCACCATGCTGCCGACGGCGGTGCTCTCGGGCAAGATGGCCGGCGTACGGAGCCTGTCCCGGCACGCGTTCGGGCCGGGCCGATGAACGACGACAGCCAGGGAGACGCCATGACCGTCACACCACGACGCCCGACGGAGGACGCAGGACAGGCGCTGCGGGTGGTGGTGCTCGGCGGCACAGGATTCCTCGGCCGCCCCATCTGCCGCGCGCTGGCCGACCACGGCCACACCGTGGTCGCCGTCGCGCGCAACCCGAAGGCCATCGGCCCGGGCGTCGTGGTCCGCGCGCTGGACCTGGCCGCCGCCGACGTCGACGAGATCACCGCGGTGCTGCGTGACCTCGACCCGGACGTGGTGATCAACGCGGCGGGCGGGATGTGGGGGCTGAGCGAGGCGCAGATGCTCGCGGTCAACGTCACCCTGGTCGAGCGGCTCACGGAGGCCGTGGGCCGCCTGCCCCGGCGGGCCCGCGTGGTCCAGATCGGCAGTGTGCACGAGTACGGGCTGGTCCCGGTCGACACCTCGATGTCCGAGCAGATGACCCCCGCGCCGGTGATGCCGTACGGCGAGTTCAAGTTGCGCTGCACCGCGGCGATCATCGAGGCGGACCGGCAGGGCCGGATCGAGGGCGTCACGCTGCGGGTCGGCAACGTCATCGGCGCCGGCCAGCCCGGGCACAGCCTGCTCGGGGTGGTCGCGGGCCGGCTGCGCGAAGCCCAGCGGTCCGGTGAGCGGGCACGGCTGGAGCTGGCGCCGCTCGGTTCCCGACGCGATTTCATCGGCATCAGTGACGTGGTCGCCGCCGTGCTGCTGGCCGTGACCCGCCCCAACGCCGCCGGCCGCGTGATCAACATCGGTCGGGGGGTGGCATCCAGCGCGCGTGATATGGTCCGACTCCTCATCGACGTGAGCGAGGTGCCGACCGACCTCGTCGAGGCCGAGCACACCGGCCCCGCCGAGACCAACTGGCAGCGGCTCGACGTCGGGCTGGCCGCCGAGGTGCTCGGTTGGTCGCCGAGCGATGATCTACACACCGAGATGAAGCAGTTGTGGGAGCACGCCGGCGCCGAGGTGCCCGCCTGATGGTCGAGAGGTTCCTGACCGCATGACTACCCCCGCCCTCGTCAGGTCCCGTGGCACGCTTGCCGACCTGCTCTCCGGCCGCAGCAACGGCATCGGACTGATCCGGCTCCTGCTCGCCGTCGGCGTCGTGCTGTCGCACTCCAAGCCGCTCGGCTTCGGTGCCCACGACCTCGGCTATTACCTGACCGGTCGGCAGACCAACGTCGGCACCATGGCCGTCTACGGCTTCTTCGTGCTCTCCGGCCTGCTGATCACCCGCAGTGCGCGGCGTACCGGTCTGATCCGCTACGCCTGGCACCGGGCCCTGCGCATCTTCCCCGGTCTCTGGGTCTGTCTGCTGATCAGCGCGCTGGTGATCGCCCCCCTGGTCGCGCTGCGCGAGCACGGCACCGTCGCCGGCTTCTTCGACAATCCCTGGGACCGGGGCGGCCCGCTGGCCTACCTGCAGGCCAACTGGTGGACCGGCGTCCGTCAGTACGGCGTCCGGGACCTGTTCGTGGAGACCACCCCGTGGGGTGAGAAGGTCAACTACAGCGTCTTCAACGGCGCCCTGTGGTCGCTCAAGTACGAGATGTTCTGCTACGTCGTGGTGGGCGTGCTGGCAGTGACCGCGGTGCTGCGCAACGCCCGCCGGTTCGTGCTGTTCCTGACCGCCGCGCTCTACCTGAGCATCCTGCACGACTGGGTGACCTCCGGGCACTTCAGCGGCCCGGCGTCGACGGCGAGCTGGAGCTTCAACTCGCCCCTGGTCGGCGGGATGTCCTTCTACTACATCGTCTACCTGGGCTTCCTCTTCGCCGCCGGCGCGACCATGGACCTCTACCGGGAGCGGGTGCCGATCAACGACGCGCTGGGCATCGGCTCGGCGGTGGCGCTCGGGTTGTCGCTGCTCTTCGGTGGCTTCTTCGCCATCGGGCTGCCCGCGTTCGCGTACCTGCTGGTCTGGCTGTCGGTGCGGATGCCGCGTCAGCTGCACTTCGTGGGTCGCAAGAACGACTACTCGTACGGCATCTACATCTACGGCTTCGTCTTCCAACAGGTGATGACGAGCCTGGGCTGGAGCCGCTGGGGGTACGTGCCGTTCGCGGCGATGTCGGTCGCGGTCGCCTTCGCCGCCGCCTTCCTCTCCTGGAAGCTGGTCGAGCGGCCGGCGCTGCGGTTGAAGGACTGGACGCCGGGCTTCGTGGCCCGCCGGTCGTCGCAGCGGGTGCCGGTCGAGCAGCAGACCGCGGTGGCCGAGGAACCACCCGGGACACCGCCGGCGCAGGTCGGTGGTCCGACGCAGGAGTTGCCGCAGCAGCCCGCCACGCTGGTTTCCGGCCGGTAGCCTCCGGACCGCTCCGGCGTCGTACCCTCGGGGGCGTGGCGACGGCGGCGGAGGAGATCCAGGTGGGGGAGCGGCTGGTCCGCGTCTCCAGCCCCGACAAGCCGTACTTCCCGGAGCGTGGGCTGACCAAGCTGGACGTGGTCAACTACTTCCTGGCGGTGGGTGACGGCATCCTGCGCGCGTTGCGGGACCGGCCGACGATGCTGGAACGCTGGCCGCGTGGTGTCTTCGAGGGCGCGACGATCGCCACCCGGCAGACCAACCGGGGCGACGCGTTCTATCAAAAGAGACTGCCGGCGGGCGCGCCCGAGTGGGTGCGCACCGCGCACATCACCTTCCCCAGCGGTCGTACCGCCGACGAGGTCGCACCGAGCGAGTTGGCCGTGGTGATCTGGGCGGCGAACCTGGGCACCCTTCGTTTCCACCCGTGGCCGGTCACGGCCGCCGACGTGGAACGACCCGACCAGCTGCGCATCGACCTCGACCCGATGCCCGGCGTCGGGTTCGAGCAGGTGGTGCCGGTCGCCCGGGAGGTGCGGGCGTTCCTCGCCGAGCTGGGCCTGACCGGCTACCCGAAGACCACCGGCGGGCGGGGCCTGCACGTCTACCTGTCGATCGAGCCGCGGTGGAGCTTCGGCGACTGCCGTCGGGCGGTGCTCGCCCTGGGCCGCGAGATGCAGCGCCGGCTGCCGGAGCTGGTCACCACCACCTGGTGGCGCGACCAGCGGGACCGGCCGGTCTTCGTCGACTACAACCAGATGTCCCGGGACCACACGATGGCCTCGGCGTACTCGATCCGGCCCACGCCCAGAGCCCTGGTGTCGGCGCCGCTGGAGTGGGCGGAGCTGGACGACGCCCGACCGGAGGACTTCGACGTGCTGTCCGTGCCGGCCCGCTTCGCCGAGCGCGGCGACCCGCACGCCGGCCTGGACGGTGACCGGCACTCGCTGGAGCCGCTGTTGGAGCTGGCCGACCGGGAAGGGCTGGAAGCCCCGCCCGAGCGGTGACCGGTCTGGCCTACTGCCAGGGGCTCTGCGTCCCGCCGAACTCCTCGAAGACGAGCCATGACCGCGTCGACAGCACCCCCGCGATGCGCTGCACCCGGTCCAGCACCACGTCCCGCAGCGCGGCGTTGTCCGGGGCCCGGACCAGCGCCAACACGTCGTGCTCGCCGCTGAGCAACGCGACGTGCTCGACGTAGCGGACCCGGGCCAGCTCGGCCGACACCTCCCGCCAGGTGTTCTGCTCGATCGTCAACGCCATGTACGCCGAGGTGCCCAGCCCGGCCGCCTCGGGCGCCACCTGGGCCCGGAAGCCGGTGATCACCCCGTCGCGCACCAACCGCTCCACCCGCGCGTACGCGTTCGTGCGGGAAATGTGGATCCGCTCGGCGAGGGTCCGTACCGACGTCCGACCGTCCCGGACCAGCTCGTCGAGGATCCGCCGGTCCACCTCGTCGAGAGCTCGGACCGATCGTCCCGATCCCGCTGCCCGGGCTGCTTCGTCGGCGGTCTCCTGGCTCACAGGTGAATCCTCCGCATACCAATCGTCCCGCCTTCCGCGTGGATCTTGAGTCAATCATCCGACAAGCGGAAGCATAGGCTCACCACACGTCCCAGGAGGTTCCGCCGTGACGACCACTCCCCAGGCGGTCCGCAGGGCATCCCCGCGCACCCGTCGGGCGGCCACCCCGCCCGACCCGGCGCGCCCGCTGCTGCCGGACGCCGAGCCGGTCCGCCTGCTCGACAAGAGCGGCACCCCGCTGCCCGCCCGCACCGACTACCCGGAACCACCCGTCGAGGTGCTGCGCGAGCTGTACCGCCGGATGGTGCTCGGCCGCCGATTCGACATCCAGGCGACCGCCCTGACCAAGCAGGGCCGTCTGGCCGTCTACCCGTCCTCGCGGGGCCAGGAGGCGTGCCAGGTCGGCGCGGTCCTCGCGGTCCGTGACACCGACTGGGTCTTCCCCACCTACCGTGAATCGATGGCGCTGGTTGCCCGGGGCATCGATCCCGTCGAGGTGCTCACCCTGCTGCGCGGCGACTGGCACTGCGGCTACGACCCGACCGAGGTGCGGACGGCACCGCAGTGCACCCCGCTCGCCACCCAGTGCGTGCACGCCGCGGGACTGGCGCACGGCGAGGCGTACCAGGGTCGCGACACCGTGGCCCTGGCCTTCATCGGTGACGGCGCGACCAGCGAGGGCGACTTCCACGAGGGGATCAACTTCGCCGCCGTGTTCAAGGCGCCGGTGGTCTACTTCGTGCAGAACAACCGCTACGCCATCAGCGTCCCGCTGTCGCGGCAGACCGCCGCGCCGTCGCTGGCCTACAAGGGCGTCGGCTACGGCGTGCCCAGCGAGCAGGTCGACGGCAACGACCCGGTGGCGGTGCTCGCCGTGCTCACCCGCGCGGTCGCCCACGCCCGGGCCGGCAACGGGCCGTTCCTGGTCGAGGCACACACCTACCGGATGGAGCCGCACACCAACGCCGACGACGCCACTCGCTACCGCGACGGCGCCGAGGTCGACGCCTGGCGTGACCGGGACCCGATCGCCCGGTTGGAGACCTACCTGCGGGCCCGCGGGGTGCTCGACGACGCGGCGGTCGCCGAGGTCGCCGAGCAGGCCGAGGCGTACGCGGCGGACCTGCGGACCCGGATGAACGACCAGCCCACCGTCGACCCGCTGAGCCTCTTCGACCACGTCTACGCCCAGCCCACCCCGCAGCTGATCGAACAGCGCGAGCAGGTCCGCGCCGAGCTGGCCGCCGCTCGCGACGAGGAGGGTGACGCCTGATGGCCACCACCATGGCCAAGGCGCTCAACGCCGCGCTGGCCGACGCCCTCGCCGCCGACGATCGCGTCGTCGTCTTCGGAGAGGACGTCGGCCAACTCGGCGGCGTCTTCCGGATCACCGACGGTCTGCAGGCCCGGTTCGGTGAGAACCGTTGCTTCGACACCCCCCTCGCCGAGGCCGGCATCGTCGGCTTCGCCGTCGGCCTGGCCATGTCCGGCCTGCGACCGGTGGTCGAGATGCAGTTCGACGCGTTCGCGTACCCGGCGTTCGAGCAGATCGCCTCGCACGTGGCGAAGCTGCGCAACCGGACCCGGGGCGCGCTGAGCGTGCCGATCGTCATCCGCGTGCCGTACGCGGGCGGGATCGGCGGGGTCGAGCACCACTGCGACTCGTCCGAGGCGTACTACGCGCACACCCCCGGCTTGAAGGTGGTGACGCCGGCGACCGTCGAGGACGCGTACTCGCTGCTGCGTGAGGCGATCGACGACCCCGACCCGGTGGTCTTCATGGAGCCGAAGAAGCTCTACTTCGCCAGCGCCGACGCGTCTCTGCCGGCACGGACCGAGCCGTTCGGCCGGGCCGTCGTGCGCCGCCCGGGACGCGACGCCACCCTGGTGGCGTACGGGCCGGCGGTGCCGGTCGCGCTGGAGGCCGCCGAGGCCGCCCGCGAGGAGGGCTGGGACCTGGAGGTGGTGGACGTGCGCAGCATCGTGCCGTTCGACGACGCCACCATCACCGCCTCGGTCCGGCGTACCGGTCGGTGCGTGGTGATCCAGGAGGCTCCCGGCTTCGCCGGGGTCGGCGCGGAGATCGCCGCCCGGGTGCAGGAACGCTGCTTCCACGCACTGCACGCCCCGGTGCTGCGGGTCGCCGGGCTGGACATCCCGTACCCGGCGCCGATGCTGGAGCACACCCACCTGCCCGGCGTGGACCGGGTGCTCGACGCGGTGGCTCGGTTGCAGTGGGACGACCAGCCGGACCCGCGCTGGGCGGCGCAGGGCAGCGCGGCATGACCACCGTCGAACGGACGCAGGTCTTCCTCCTGCCCGACCTGGGCGAGGGGCTGAGCGAGGCCGAGATCGTCGAGTGGCGGGTCGCGGTGGGCGACGTGGTCACGGTCGACCAGAGCGTGGTCGAGGTGGAGACCGCCAAGGCGGTCGTCGACGTGCCCTGCCCGTACGCCGGCCGGGTCGTCACCCTGCACGGCGCGGCCGGTGAGGTACGCCCGGTCGGCCAGCCGTTGATCACCATCGCGCCGCTGGACGGTGGTGACGAGCCCGCGGGGCACGCCACCTACCGCGAGGAGGAGCGGGCCGGCTCCGGCAACGTGCTGATCGGGTACGGCACCGGGCACGGCAGTGCCACCCGGCGTCGGCGTCGACCCCGTCTGGTGCTGGCCCCCGAACCGACCGATGCTGGCCCGGCCGGTGTGGCCGGCCCGACCGATGCTGGCCCGACCGGTGTGCCAGGCCCCAGCGGTGTGCCCGGCCCGACCGGCGGCGCTGGCGCGGTTGCCGGCGGTGTTCCTGCCGGGGCGACCGCGTCCGGCGACCCGACACGGTCGTCGACCGCCCTGGTCATCTCGCCGATCGTGCGGCGGCTGGCCCGGGAGCGCGGCATCGACCTGGGCACGGTGCGGGGCACCGGGCCGGGCGGGGTGATCCGCCGCGCCGACGTGGAGGCGGTGCTGACCGCGCCCGCCGCACGGCTCGCCGCCGTGCCGGACCCGCACGTCGGCCCGGCCCCGTCCACGGACGGCGACGTGATCATCCCGCTCACCGGTGTCCGCAAGGCGATCGCCGACAAGCTCTCGCGCAGCCGGCGAGAGATCCCGGAGGTGACCATCTGGGTCGACGTCGACGCCACCGGGCTGCTGGAGACCCGGGCCGCGATCAACGCGGCGACGCCCGACGCACCCGTGAGCATCCTGGCCCTGCTGGCCCGGATCTGCCTCAGTGGGCTGCGCCGGTTCCCGCAGCTCAACTCCCGGGTCGACACCGAGGCGCAGCGGATCGTCCAGTCCGCCGGGGTGCACCTCGGCATCGCCGCGCAGACCGACCGGGGTCTGCTGGTGCCGGTGCTGCGCGACGCCCAACGGCTCACCACCGCCGAGTTGGCCGCCGAGCTGACGGCGACCACCGCCGCCGCGCGGGCGGGCAGCCTGCCGCCGGCCCGGCTGACCGGCGGCACGTTCACGCTCAACAACTACGGGGTGTTCGGCGTGGACGGCTCGACGCCGATCATCAACCACCCCGAGGCGGCTCTGCTCGGGGTCGGGCGGATCGTGGACAAGCCGTGGGTGGTCGACGGGCAGCTCGCCGTCCGCAAGGTGACCCAGCTCAGCCTCACCTTCGATCACCGGGTCTGCGACGGTGGGGTGGCCGGCGGTTTCCTGCGGCACGTCGCCGACTGCGTGGAGCGCCCTGCGCTGCTGATCGCCGCCGTCTGACGGCGTACCCCGGCCCCGGCGTCGCCTCTGCGGCGCCGGGGCCGGCGCGCGTCCAGGGTTTCCCGGCGGCTCCACCGGGAAGTCGGCCCCGCCGGAACGCACCGAACGCGTCGAAGGGAGCCGGCCCGTGGCCGTGGCGAACGAGCTGCTACTGAACTCGGTCCGGGTACGACGGCCCGCCTCGGCCGGCGCCCCGCTCTACTGCGACGCCCGGGAGTACGGGCTGACCGGCGACGGCGCGACAAATGACCAGCCAGCGTTGGCCGCCCTCGTGGACCGCCTCGGCGCCGGCTACGCCGCGGACGGGCGGGCCCGGGTCATCTACTGCCCGCCGGGCATCTACTCGATCCGCGATGCCGGCACGGTGTGGCGCAGCGGCGTGTCACTGGTCGGGGCCGGTCCGGCGGCGACCCGGTTCATGCTCAGCAACGAGGGCAACCGGGCCGACCCGACTCCGTTGGCCTTCTGGACGACCGTGCAGCACGGCGCCGACCGCGACCGGCACATCGCCGACTGCACCTTCTCCGACTTCCAGATCGACGGCTCCGGCGTGGCGATGGCCGAGTACAGCTACCTGGCCAAGGGGCTCGGCCTCCAGTACGTGGTGCGCGGCGTGTTCCGCAACCTCTACATCCACCACACCGCGGCCACCGGCCTGGGCTGCGACTTCCTTCAGGACTCCCTCATCGACGGGGTGGTGGTGGTCGGCTGCGGCAGGCTGGACAACGGCGAGCAGATCGGTGGCGCCGGCATCGGGGTCGGCATCGGCGGCTGGGGCGCCGAGGAGCGGCTGACCATCGCCAACTGCACCGCGCTGGCCAACGGCACCAACGGGATCTTCCTGGAGCTGCAGAAGGACTACTGGGAACAGCCGCGCGGCTACCGCATCGTCGGCTGCCACAGCCAGGGCAACCGGTTCGGCATCTCCGACTGGGGCGCCGACGGGCTGATCGTCTCCGCCTGCACGATGACCAGCAACCTGGAGACCGGCTTCGACGTGTCGGCGCAGGGCACCTCGTCGGTGGCCGGCCGGGGTGGGCTGCTCACCGACTGCGTCATCGACGGCAACCTGCGCGACGGCGTCAGGATCGGCAACAGCCCCGGCCCGTACACCGTCCGGGGCAACCGGATCAGCGGCAACGGCCGGCACGGCTATCACGCGCTCGACCTCGGGCGCGGCTACCAGGGCTCGATCCGCGACGTCGTGATCGAGAGCAACGAGCTCTGGGGCAACGGGCTCGACGCGATCCGGATCGACCACCAGATGACCGACGCGGTGCTGCTCAACAACCGGATCCGCAACAACGGGCGGCAGTGCGCCCAGGGCGCGGGCGGCAGCGGTGATGCCGTCCACTACGGGGAGCGGAGCCTGGTGGACCGGTCGGCCAACTGGCCACACGACGGGCACCGGGGCAAGGTCCTACGGGTCGGGCGATCCGTTGCCCTGGTGGCCTCGAACACCGGCGACGAACTCACCCTCGCCCCGGTCCGCCCCGACGCGTTCAGCGCGTGGAGCGGGGACGTCCCTCCACCGGGATGCGGATACGAACTGTCTGCCGCACCACAGCGGCGGGCCGGTATCACCATCGAAGCGCCGTTCGACTCGGCCACCATCCGGGGCAACCGGATCTGGGACGGCAACGACGACCAGAGCCAGACGCACGGGCTGTGGATCACCGAGCGGGGCAGTTGTGTGGACTGCCGGGTCGAGGACAACGACCTCGCCGGCAACGCCGACGACGGGATGCGGCTGGACACCCCACCGGTGGGCGGACGCTGGCGGGACAACCACGTCGACAGCGACTGGAGCTGAGCCGCGGCCGGCACCCGCGACGGGCGGGGCGCAACGACGAGCGGCGGCGGCCGGAGTGTCCCGGCCGCCGCCGCTGTCATGGTGAACTGGTCAGCCGGCCAGACCGGCCACCGGCGTCGGGTCCAGCACCACCGTGTCCGAGCCGGACTGTGCCGGTACGCCCGTGTCGGTGTATTCGGCGACGAAGACCCCGGTCAGGTTGTCCGCGCCGCTGTGCCCGCCGTCCAGGAAGGTGACGATGCTTCCGGAGCACCCGCTTGACGTGGAGAGCGGGTGCCCGTGCTCATCGTGACCGAGCACGTAGGTGACCGTCACCCGGGAGCAGTCCACCGGCAGATCGTCGGTGACCTTCACCTCGTACGCGACGGTCTGCCCGAACTGGAACGGCTGCCCGGCCACCGGGGTGACGAATTCGACGATGGGCGCCGTTGGCCCCACCACCAGCGGCAGGGTCGCCGCCGCCGACCGTCCGGTGCGGTCGGTCACCTTCACCGTCGGCGTGTACGAGCCGTTTTCCTGGAACGTCCAGGTCGGGTTCGCAGCGGTGCTGTCCACCGAGCCGTCCGCGTTGAAGTCCCACGCGTAGCGCAGCGCGTCACCGTCCGGGTCGGTGGTGCCGGCGCTGGAGAACGCGACGGTCAGCGGAGCCTGCCCGACGGTCGGGTCAGCGCTGATCTTCGGGATCGGCGTCCGGTTGCCGCGGACGAAGTCGATCCGGGACAACTGGGCGTCCGGGTTCTCGGCGAAGTAGCCATCGCCGTACTCCAGCACGTAGAGCGCGCCGTCCGGGCCGAACTCCAGGTCCATCGGGTTGTCCACCACCACCGATGGCACCACCGACCGGATGTCCTTCACGTCGCCGTCCTCGTCGAGGCGGAACTCCTTGATGTAGTCCCGGGTCCACTCGTAGAACAGCGGCACCCCGTCGTAGTAGGCCGGCCACCGGGTCCGCGACGTGCTGGTCCCGTCGTAGTCGTACGCCGGGCCACCCATCGGACCGATACCGCCGGTGCCGAGCTGCGGGAACTCACCCGACGCGGCGGACGGGTACCAGACCTCCGGCTGCTCGACCGGCGGCAGTTGCCGCTTGCCCGTGTTGTGGGGTGAGTCGTTGACCGGGCGCTTGCAGTTGAACTTCGGACCGGACGTGCCGGTGGCGAAGTCGTAGTCGCGGTAGGCGATCGTCGGCGTCACGCAGTAAGGCCAGCCGTAGTTGGCTGGCTTGTCGATGAGCATCCACCGGCCGTGCCCGGCCGGCCCGCGCTCGGGGTTCGACGAGGACGCGTCCGGGGAGTAGTCGGCCAGGTACACGTTGTCGGTACGCCGGTCGACGGCGAACCGGAACGCGTTGCGCAGCCCCATCGCGTAGATCTCCGGGCGGGTCTGCGCCGTGCCCGGCTTGAACAGGTTGCCCGCCGGCACCGTGTAGCCACCACCGGGCTTCACCCGGATGCGCAGCAGCTTGCCGCGCAGGTCGTTGGTGTTGGCCGAGGTGCGCTGGGCGTCGAACGCGGGGTTACGGTCGGCCCGCTCGTCGATCGGGATGAAACCGTCGGAGAAGAACGGGTTCGTGTCGTCACCGGTCGACAGGTACAGGTTGCCCTTGCCGTCGAAGTCGATCTGGCCGCCGACGTGGCAGCAGATGCCCCGGTCGGTGGGCACGTCGATGATCTTCTGCTCGGTGGTGAGGTTGAGCTTCATCCCCTCCAGCTTGAACCGGGACAGCCGCAGCGCGCCCTTGAACCGCTGCCAGTCGGCTTCGGTGCCGACCAGTGGCGCGTCGCCCTCGTTGACGTCCGGGGTGGCCGGGTCGTCCACCGGCGTGTCCAACGGCAGCGAGTAGTAGAGGTATACCCACTTGTTCTGGGCGAAGTTCGGGTCGATGGCGACCCCCTGCAGCCCCTCCTCGTCGTGCTCGTAGACCGGGACGTCGGCAGCGAGGGTGTTCAGCCCGGTGCGCGGGTCGTGGATGCGGACCTCGCCGGTACGGGAGGTGTGCAGCACCCGCAGGTCGGGCAGGACGGCGAGGCTCATCGGCTCGCCCGGGAAGTCGTTCAGTGTCACTTTCTGGAAGCTGCTGTCC
Organism: Micromonospora parathelypteridis; assembly: GCF_014201145.1. Classification (NCBI taxonomy): domain Bacteria; kingdom Bacillati; phylum Actinomycetota; class Actinomycetes; order Micromonosporales; family Micromonosporaceae; genus Micromonospora; species Micromonospora parathelypteridis. The sequence goes on along the minus strand of NZ_JACHDP010000001.1, from coordinate 6,951,952 downwards.
GGCGGCGCGGCCGGCGCGGGCGCGGCTGCCGCCGCCGATGGTGGTACGGCCAGGCCGGCCGTCACCAGCAGCAGGGCGGACACGAATGCGGTCCTGTTCATCAGGTCGTCCCCCGAGGTGGTTTCAGTACCGGAGTGAAGCGAGAAAGTCGAAGCCGACCCGGGCGGTGTCCAGGGCGTCGGCGGGGGAGCGTGGCGAGGTGCCTGCGTCGTCGCGCTCCACGATGTACTCCTCGATGCCGGCCTCCCGCTCGTGGGCGAAGATCCGGCCGAAGTCGATGAGGCCGTCACCGAGGTCGGCGAAACCACCTTCGACGTCGAGGTCCTTGACGTGCACCTGGCGGATTCGGCCGCGGTTGGCCCGGATCACGTCGATCGGGTCGTGCGCGCCCCGCCAGGTCCAGTAGAGGTCGAGCTCGAAGTGGACCAGGCGCGGGTCGGTCTGCCCGGTGAGGATCTCGAAGCCGGTCGAGCCGTCGGTCAACGGCGTGAACTCCAATTGGTGGTTGTGGTAGCCGAAGTCGAGCCCGGCGCGCTCGGCGAGCCGACCGGCGCGGTTCAGGTCCCGGGCCAGGGCACGGTAGACGGCTGGGTCCCGGATCGCCTGGCCGTTGGCGTCCCGACCGAAGTACGGGTGGACGATCTTCTTGCTGCCCAGGATGTTCGCGTCGGCGAGGGCGCGCTCCCAGGTGGCGTCGTCGAAGGGCTGCGGGATGCCGGTGTGCCCGGAGGTGGAGCGCAGGCCGGCCTCGTTCAGCGCGGCCCGGAACTGCGCGGCGGTGCGTCCGACGAAACCGGCGTGCTCCACGCGCCGGTAGCCGATCCGGCGCAACGCGTCCAGGGTGCCGGGCAGGTCGGCGGCGAGCTGATCGCGCAGCGTGTAGAGCTGGATGCTGATCCGGTCGACCGGCACCCGACGCCGGCCCTGGGACTGCCCGACGGGCCCGGCGGTGGCCGGGCTGGCGAGCAGGCCGGCGGCGCCGACGGCGGCGGCCGAGACGGTCGCGGCGCGCAGCACTCCACGCCGGCTGACCGGCTCGGACGCCAGTGCTGGCTCTGGTCGATTTATCTGTTGATCCATGGTGGTGGTCCCTTCCTGACGGCAGGTACGCCGTCGGCGGCAGTCGACCTGGTCGCCGTCGACCTGGCTGCCGTCGCCCGGGCGCGCCGAACCGGCCGGAGACGGGCTTCGGCTGGACGGTGAGGGACGGCGTGCGGGTGCGGCCCAGCCCCATCGGGAGCGGAACGCGGCGACCCGGCAGGGGTGGCGGCAAACTGATCGACAAATGGGCAACCCTCTATCTGGATCGTGACCCTACCCTTGCCCCCGGACGAAGGCAAAGCTTCGTCGCGGGCGGCAGAAGTTTCGCTCCAGTCGACAAAAGTCCGCCCCCGCCGTGCGCCACCGGCTGCGGCCCACTACCTCCGCCGCAGTCGCCTGGCTGTGCCCGATCTCCGCCGGGGCGGCGATCCCGGGGCGTGCCGCCGTCGCTCGGCTTCGTCCCAGGCGGCGCCACCGGGGGCCTGGTATCCGGACAGCCGGTGTCGCGCGCGCCGAAGTGGAGCAGAGGACGTGAGAGAGGCCGCTTGAACCCCTGTTCTGCCAAGTGGAGCATTGCGGGAAAATGCGTCGGTAAATGCGCCGACGATTATTTCCGAATGCCGTGGACGCCCCTGTCGAAGAAGCGAGGATGTGGCAGAGGGAAGTCGAAAACGGGGGGACTGAACATGACGTCTAGGCGGCGATTGACGCTGTTGGCGGTAACCATCGCAGCCGCACCACTCGTCCTGGGTGGATGCACCGCCGACCGGGAGTCGGCGACTGGTTCGGCCAAGAAACACGTCGCCGGCCCGGAGCTCGCCGTGACGCCGGGGGACAAGGCCCGGGACGTCCCGGTCAGCGCCGAGGTGGGCACCGTGGTCAAGGGCGGACGGGTTACCGGCGTACGCCTCACCGACGACAAGGGCAAGCAGGTGAACGCCGAACCGCGCGAGGACGGCTCGGGTTGGGTGCCGAGCGCGCCGCTGCAACCGCGACGGACGTACACCGCGGAGGTGACCGCGACCGGTGACTCGGGTGCCACCACCACTCGCACCACCACCTTCACCACGATGGCGAAATCGACCAAACCGCAGATCACCAGCACGCTGTATTTCGTCGGCAATCGGACGTACGGCACGGCGATGCCGGTAACCGTCGCGTTCGACCCGGCAATTCCAAAAGGGGCCAGAGCGGATGTCCAGCGGCGGTTGTTCGTGAAGACGAATCCCCCGCAGCCGGGCACCTGGTCGTGGCTCGAGGACGGAAGTCAGGTCTATTACCGGGCGCCCGATTTCTGGAAGCCGGGGACCACGGTCAGCGTCCGGGCCGGCCTGCAGGGTCTGCCGATCGGGAAGGACCGGGTCGGCGACGCCGAGCGGACCGCGACCTCCAAGATCGGACGCCAGGTCTCGCTGGAGATCGACAACGCCACCAAGCAGATGACGGTGCTGCGCGACGGCAAGCAGGTCCGCCGGATCCCGGTCAGCCTGGGTAAGCCGAGCACGCCGAGCTCCAGCGGCAAGATGGTGATCATGGAGAAGCACGAGCGGACCACCTTCGACACCCGGGGTGAGCCCAACGGTGGGTACGTGGTCGACGTCGACGACGCCCAGCGCTACACCTGGGGTGGCGAGTTCATCCATTCCGCCCCCTGGTCGGAGGGGGACCAGGGCAACACCAACGTCTCACACGGCTGCGCGAACGTCTCCGCCACCGCGGCCGACTGGTTGATGGGGGTGACCCAGGTCGGTGACCTGGTCACCGTCAAGGGCACCGAGGTGGAGCTGCAACCGGGCAACGGCTGGACCGCGTGGAACGTGAGCTGGGACGAGTTCGCCCGGGGCAGCGCCCTGCCGGTGCCGCCCGGACTCAAACCCGCGCCGGTCGGCCCGGCGCACCCGGGCGCGGTGGCCGGCGGGTCACCCGCCCCGGCGCCCTCGGTCAGCGGCCGCTGAGTCCGGCCTTCGGAGCCGGCCCGCCACCGCGGCGGGCCGGCTCCTGGCTGCCAGCGAACCGATCGCTGGCATCCGGGCGACGCGACACGCCGAGCGCCGCCCTGCTGAGCTGCCAGCGATCGGTTCGGCGTCCGTGGCACCCCGGGCGTTCAGTCCAGCGGTACGCGGGCCACCCCGGGCCCGATCAGGCTGCCCAACCAGAGTTGATCGCCGTGCTGGCGTACCCCGGTGATCATCCAGTAGTGCCCGGTCGGGCCGTGCAGCGTACGGCGGACCGCGCCCGTGCCATCGACCAGCGCGACCAGCCCGTACCGGCGTGGCTGCGGCTGCATCGCGTCCGGCAGCAGCGCGGCGACCTGGCGCAGTCGCGGGTGCGGCAGCAACCGCTCGGCGATCGGCACCCGGGGGCTGGGCAGCGCGATCCAGTACGTCCCGTCGCCCACGGCGGCGAGATTGTCCGGGTACGCGGGCAGGTCGGCGAGGATCCGGACGCCGCCGCTCAGCTCTACGCGGAGCAGGCGGTGGGTGCTGGTCTCCACCAGCATCAGCGCCGACTCGTCCGGGGTCAGCGCGATTCCGTTGGGGAAGTAGAGCCCGTCGGCCACCACCTCGGTGCGGCCGCTGCCCGGATGATGGGCGAGCACCCGACCGTTGGGGCGGTGCTCCAGCAGGTCCCGCTTCCAGTGCGAGACCGGGAACCGGTCGGAGCTGTCGGTGAAGTAGATGGTGCCGTCACGGCCCACCGTCGCGTTGTTGGCCAGGTGCACCGGGGGCGCCGTCCCGGTCAGTTCGCGTACCGCGCCGTCGGGCGTGACCCGCAGCAACCCGCGGTACGCGTCGCAAACGATGAGAGCCTCGCCGGACGGGTCCAACTCGATGCCGAGCGGCCGGCCCCCGGTCTCGCCCAGCAGCCGGGGTCGGGTGCCGGCCGGCGCGTCGGCCGGCCACCACCAGAGCCGCCCGTCCTCGTCCCCGCTGATGACCCGGCCGGCGCCGTCGACCAGCACGTCCTCCGGGCCGACGGCACCCTCGGGGAGGGGCAGCAACTCAGCGTGGTCGAGCCGGCAGTCGTCGGGTGCCCACGCCCCGGCCAGCGCGGGCGGAACGGTTGCCGGCTCGCGGACGGGGCGGATCAGCCGGGGTGGTCGGGGCCGAGGGATCAGCATCGGCCTATTCTCCACCGCCGGTGCCGGCCGTCCCCGAATCGTCGCTCAGGCGGCGTGCCGACGGGCGTGATCAACACCGTATCGGCGAGGTGGGGGTGTTCCGCTGACCTGGATGCCCCGATGTCGGCGACCTGGAGTGGATCATGACCCGGGCAGGCGTTTCGGGGTCGCCCACGCCGCTGCCCCCGGCCTCCACCCCGAGGGGGATGAGGGGCGCCTCGGGGTATGACCCTGGGCGTACCCGGAATCACTCCGCGGAGGGGCGAAACTGTCGGTGGTGGCGGCTAGATTTCTGGGCATGGGAGAGCACAGCGACCGCCTCGACGTGCAGGTCAGCGTGGGTGATCAGGTGGTCGTCATGCGGGTGGCCGGCGAGGTCGACATCGCCACCGTGGCCGCGTTCCGGTCCGCGTTGTGGTCCGCGCCTGCCCGCCCGGTGCTCCAGCTGGAGCTGTCCGAGCTGCGGCTGCTCTCCGCCGCCGGTGTCCGCACTCTGCTCGCCGCGCATCTGCGCGTCCGGGCCTGCGGTGGCGAGCTCGTCCTGGTCGACCCGAGCCCGGTGGTGGCGCGGGTGCTGCGTGCCACCGGTCTGCACCGGGTGATGTCAATTCTGGAGCCGGCCCGGGTGGTTGAGGCCGCGCGTCGCCCGGTGGGCGCGACCGCACACCTGCAGCTGGCCGCCTGACCTAGGCCGAGCCCGCGCTGGGGTCGCTGGCGTGGGCCCGAGCCCGCGCTGGGGTCGCCGGCGTGGGCCGAGCGCGCGCTGGGGTCGCCGGCGTGAGCCGACGACCCCCGGGAATCGGTCAGCGCACGCCGAGCAGGTCGACGATGAAGACCAGCGTCTCGCCCGGCTTGATGACGCCGGCCGCGCCGCGGTCGCCGTACCCCAGGTGTGGCGGGATGGTGAGGCGGCGCCGGCCGCCGACACGCATGCCGACGACACCCTGGTCCCAGCCGGCGATGACCTGACCGCCGCCGAGCGGGAACTCGAACGCCTCGCCCCGGTTCCACGACGAGTCGAACTCGCCGCCGGTGGAGTGCGACACGCCGACGTAGTGCACGCTGGCCAGCTGGCCGGGCTCGGCCTGCGGGCCGTCTCCCACGGTGATGTCCTCGACCACGAGGTCGGCCGGCGGCGCACCCTCGATCGGACCCACCTCGGGCTTGCCCGATCGGGCGCCTGCTGCCTGGTTCATGCGGGGTCTCCTGCCGTGCTGGGTGATGTGTCCGGTCACCGTCGATCCTGCCGGATCACCCCTCACCGATGTGCGGCAGACCCGCTCCCCGCCCCGCCACCCCCTCGCCGATCTTGCACTTTCGGTCGCCGAAGTGCGAAGAATCGCACCTTTCGTCGGGGCAGGAAGCGCAAGATCGGCGGGACGGGGGGAGGGGGACGGGGGGACGGGCGTCACCGGTTTGGGTGACGCCCGTCCTCGGGGGTGTTGCGGTGGGTCAGCGGAGCCAGGGCAGCCGGTGGACTATCGGCAGCCTCGCCCATACCCGGCCTAGGCCCCAGGTGTCGCCGGCATTGACCAGCGCCAGGACCGCCAGCACCGCGGCGTAGATCAGGTGATCGTCCACGAAGGGGTTGTTCTCCGGAGGCAGGACGGCGGTCCACATCAGGACCAGCAGCAGTCCACCGGCCACGGCGGCGACCCGCATGGCGACACCGAGCAGAAGAGCGGCGCCGATCCCGGCCAGTCCGGCCATGAAGAGCCAGTCCGCCCAGGCCGCGCCGGCGATCCCGGTGTAGACGTCCGTGAACGGGCCCGTCACGCCGAAGGTCAGAAAGCCCTTGGTGGGGCTGCCCCCGTTGATCCACGCGCCCTTCGACTCGGTGGCCATTCCGAGGCCGAACACCTTGTCGACGAAGGCCCAGAGGAAGATCCAGCCGAGCGCCAGACGGATGCCGGCCAGGAGGTACCGGACAGGTCGCTTCTCAGCGTTGCCGGCGTTCGGAGCGGTGTTTGTGGCGGTGACCCGCCCGATCGTCGCAGTCATGGTCTCCACGTCCCTTCTCAGCTTCGCACCGCGCTTCCCGGTGGCATCTCCAGTGGACGCTCACGGCGCCGTCGGTGGCAGGGCCGACAGACCGCAACGACCCGGGACGTTGGACCCCCCTCCGGTCCTGTCCGGCAACCGGACGAGGGCTGGGCCGCACTGGCGGGTGAGGTACCCGTCGGAGCGCGGACGGCGGGTCGGTCGTTCCCCTAGGCTCGGAACGGCCGGCCGGCGGGGTAGCGGGCGGGTGCACCGTGGTCGATGCGGAGGGCGTCGGTGGCTGAGGCGACGGTCGCGGTCCCGCTGTGGGCCTGGGCGGCGGTCGGCGCGGTGATCGCGGTGATGCTCGCCGTGGACGTGCTCCTGCACCGGGACAACCACGTCATCGAGCTCCGCGAGGCGCTGGTGTGGAGCGCCGTCTGGATCGGCGCTGGCCTGCTGTTCGGGTTGGTCGTGTGGTGGGGCCTCGGCGGCGACCCGGCCATCGCGTACTTCTCCGGCTACCTGCTGGAGAAGGCGCTCTCGGTGGACAACGTGTTCGTCTTCGCCCTGCTCTTCGGCTACTTCCAGGTGCCGCCGGGTTACCAGCACAAGGTGCTGTTCTGGGGCGTCGTGGGGGCGCTCGTCTTCCGCCTGCTGTTCATCTTCGCCGGCGCCGAGCTGCTGGACCGGCTCGCCTGGGCCGGGTTCGTGCTGGGCGCCTTCCTGATCTGGACCGGCTGGCGGCTGGCCGTACGCGGGAAGCCGGACGTCGACCCGGAACGCAACGTCGTGGTCCGGCTGTTCCGCCGGCTGGTGCCCACCGACGCCCGGTACCACGGCGACCGGTTCACCGCCCGGGTGGCAGGCCGGCGCGTGGCGACGCTGCTGCTGGTGGCGCTCGTCGCCATCGAGGCCACCGACGTGGTCTTCGCCATCGACTCGGTGGCGGCGATCCTCGCCATCACCACCAACACCTTCCTGGTCTGGTCGGCCACCGCGTTCGCCGTCCTGGGGCTGCGCAGCCTCTACTTCTGCCTGGCCGGCCTGCTGCGACACTTCGGCTACCTGCGCTACGGGCTGGCCTTGCTGCTCGCCTTCGCGGGGCTGAAGCTGATCCTCGCCGAGACGCCGGTGGGCAAGCTGCCGGTCTGGTTGACCCTCGCGGTGGTGGTGCTGACCCTGGCGGTCTCCATCGGGGCGAGCGTCGTGCTCCCGCGCCGCCCCGGGGCCCACGGCTGAGCCGCCGGGCCGTGCGCGGAAACGCCGGGGTCAGCCGACCAGAACCGGCCGGGACAGCTGGTCGGCGAGCACCGCGGGCGCCTCGGCCAGCGAGGGGCCGTACCAGGTGAGGTGCCGACCGGAGAGCAGAGCGCACGGTACGCCGGGGAAGGCCTCCGGCCCGTCGTCGGCGGTGAACGTGTACGGCTCGTCGGGCAGCACCACCAGCTCCGGCTCCCGCTCGCGCAGCTCGGCAAGGGTCGGGCGGGGATAGCGATCGGGGTGCTCGTCGTAGCTGTTGACCACGCCGAGCCGGCGCAGCACGTCACCGGCGAACGTGTCACCGCCGAGCACCACCCAGGGGCGCCGCCAGACCGGCACCACCGCCCGGCGGGGCGGCGCCAGCCGGGGCGGCTCGGCCCACGCCCGACGGGCGGCCCGCAGCCAGGCCGGCTCCGCCGACGCACCCAGCTCGGCCAGCAGCTCGCCCAACTCGGTCAACGCGCCCGGGACGGTACGTGGATAGGTGACCCGTACCGGCACGCCGGCCGCCCGCAGCGCATCCGCGTCGGCCCGGCGGTTCTCCTCCACGTTCAGCAGCACCAGGTCGGGACGCAGCGCGCGGACCCGGTCCAGGTCCGGGTACTTGCTGCCGCCGACCCGGGCGACGTCCAGCCCGACCGGGTGGCTGCACCAGTCCGTCGCGCCGACCAGCACCCCCGGCAGCGTCATCGCCACCGCCTCGGTCAGCGACGGCACCAGCGACACCACCCGCATCCCGGTTACCTCCGTCCGCCACCCGTACCGGCACCGATCATGCCCGCTGGGCCGGTCCGGCCTTGGCTCAGGGTTGGCCGGGTTCGATGCGGGCGGTCACGTCGAGGTGCGCCGGCTGGCAGTCGGTCGTCGCCGCGAATCGGCGGACCGCCGCGCGGACGTGCTCGCGTACGCCTGCGGCCGGCGCGTCGGCCGTCAGGTCCACCCGGATCCACACGTCGGGGTGCGGCGGCTCGCCGGTGAGCACCACGCGGGCCCGGCGTACACCGGGGTTGCCGGTCAGGTCGCGAACCAGCGCGTCGGCGAGGACGTCGGCGGCCAGCCGGGTCCGGCCCGGTCGGCGTCCGGGATGGCTCAGGGTGCCCCGCAGCCTGCCGGCGGGTCGCTGCAGCTCTCGGGCCAGCAGGCGCTGCCCGGCCAGGGCGATGAGCACCCCGGCGACTGCCGCGGCCAGGGTGCTCCACGGCGCGGCCGTCCGCCACCGGTCCATCAGCCCGGCGCTGAGCAGCGTCGCCTGAGGACTGGCGCCGTGCAGGGTGCCGAACCCGGCCGCCAGCGCCGCTGCGCCGGCTGCCACCAGCAGCAGCGCGATGATGGTCCACAGCAGCCGGTGCCCGGCGTTGGTCATGCCGGCCGCCTCCGCGGCTGGAGCCGGACGTCGACCCGGGCCGGGCGCGGCGCGGTGAGCCGGTGCAACTCCTGGTGCACCGCGTACTCGATCTCCGCCCGGGCCGCCGGGTCGCCGGTCGCGCGCACCCGGGGGCGCCACTGGCCGCCGCGTCGCCGGACCCGGACCCGCGCGCGGCGTACGCCCGGGACGGCGCTGGCGGCGTCGGCCAGCCGCCGCTCCACACAGCGCCGGTGCAGGTACCAGCCGTCGCGTTCGTCGGTGCGCAACCGCACCGGCGTCCACGGGCGCAGCTGGGCGACCAGGATGGCCAGACCCAGCAGCACGGCCGCGCCGGCCACGGCCCGGACCGTCGGGTCGCGCCACGGGGTGCTGCTCAGGGCGGCGAACCAGCCGGCGGTGTCGAGTGGCGCCGGGCGGTCCAGGGCGAGCAGCAGTGCCTGGACGGCCGACAGCGACCCGCCGACGAGCAGCGCGGTGGCCAGCAGCAGTGAGGCGACCCGGTTGACGCTCCGCATCTCAGCCGTCCTTCGGCAGGAGGGTCGCGGGGGCCGCGGAGACGTCGACGCCGGGGACGAGCAGGTCGTCCACGGTGACAGTCACCACCGCCACGCTGAGCCCGGTGGTCGCGGTCACCCGGTCGGCGACCACCGCCCGGACCGTCTCGGCGATGGTTGGCACGCTGTGCCCGTACCAGGTGATCAGGTGCAGGTCGAGTCCGACGGACCGGTCGTCCAGGCGGACCGCCGCCGGACGGACGACGGCCACGCCCGGCACCAGGCCGGCCGCCTGGACCGCGATCCGCGCGACGTCCGCCGCGTCGGCCGGGCGTCGTTCCGGCCCGGTGGCGTCGGCCGGGCGTCTTTCCGGCCCGGTGGCCAGGTTGGTGCTGGGGCTCGTCCCTGCGGACGGGCCGGTGGTCATCGGCGTCGCCGTGGTTCGGCGTGGCGGTCGCCGAGGCCGGTCACCGCCAGGTCGCCGTCGAGCACCCGGACCACCAGCCAGCCGAGCAGGCCTGCGAGTACGGCGAGGGCGGCCACGCCGGCGCCGGCGAGCGCCCAGACCGCTACGGCGAGAAACCCGGCGAGGAAGCCGAACTGCTGTCGCGACATGGTCACCTCCGGCCGGCCCGTTACCGGCGGTCGCTGGATACACCCGGGGGCCATCCCTGGAACGTCGCACGACTGTGATCCCGATCACACCCGAAGTCGGTGGACCATGATCGACCACCTAGACTCGGCCCGGCTCGACCGACCGGCGGATGGATCAGGCAGATGACGAGCATCGGCAGCGACGACCGCGGCTTCCTGCGGGCGGTGCCCGCCGACGGTGGACGCGACACGATGCTCAGCCGCGCCGACCACCGGGTCTATCCGGCGCGCCGGCTCAGCGACCTGGTGCAGGGTCGCCCACCCGGCGTCACTGGCAGCCAGTGGAGTTCCGCCAGCCGCGCCAGCTTCGATTTCGTGGTCTGCGCCGCCGACACCGGGCGGGCGATCGTCGCCGTGGAGATCGGTCCGGTCGCGGCCGCCGGCTCGGCGGAGCAGCGCGTCGAGCGACTCAAGGACGCGGTGAGCGCGGCCGTCGGGCTGCCGGTGTTGCGGATCGGATCGTCGACGTTGCGGGCGGCCGAGCACGGCCGACGCCTCGTGGAGTACGTGATCGACGCTCGCGCCTACGCGGCGGGCGGTGCCGGGGTGACCGCCGCCGAGGACGAACCTGCCCCGGTGGGCTTCCGGGACATCCTCGGTCGGCTGCCGGACGGCCGTACCGGGCCGGTCAACGACCTCGGCGCGCTGACCCGCGCGGCGGCCGTCGAGGCGTACGTGGCCGGGCGGGTGGCCGACCCGATCGTGCGAGGCCTGCACGTGCGCTGGGCGGACGGGCCGGCGCAGGGGTGGAGTTGGGTGCAGGTCCGCCCCGACGCGTGCCTCGTCGAGCGGGTCTCGGTGACCGAGCACCGCTTTTCGTGCGGCATCGACCCGGCCCGACTGGCCGAGGATCTCGCCGCGGTCGCCGTGGGTGAGCGGCTGCGTACGAACGGGCTCACGGACCTGCTGCCGCGCACCGAGTTGACCGCGCAGATCGTCGAGTTGAGCCGGCGCCGCCACGAACTCGTGGGCGGGTTCGCCTTCGACCACCTCTGCGCCGACTGACGGGCGCGCGTTTTACCTGCTGATTCCTGCTCCGCACCGGCTCCGCGTCGGGTCGCGGCAATTTCCTGTGCGCCGGTTGAACCTTCCCGGTCGCCGTCCCGTACTCCTGCGCGAATGAACAGGATCTCCCCATCCGCGTCGACCTGACGCGGGAGACGGTGCGGAAAGGGCATCGTCGGCCATCGACGCATTACCGGGTAGGTCACGGTGGTCGCCGCCGTGGCGTGCCATCTCACATCCGTCGGTCCGCCGAGGGCAGGAATCCACTACCGGATCGAGAAGGAGAGCAATTCGATGCGCAGGTCCACACGGGCGCGCCGGTCATCCGGCAACGCGCGGAGCAAGCGTCTGCTGGCCGTTGTCGGCACGCTCGTGGTCTTCGGCGGAGTCGTCGCCGTGACCCAGATTTCGTCGGCCCAGGACCGGCGGACAAATAAGCCGCGTCCGGCTGCTGGGCAATGCGTGGAGCCGAGCCCGGGCTCGACCGCGCCGGCTGGCAGCTCGACCAGCCGAACCTGGCAGAACGGTCGGTGGGTGCGTAATCACTGGGGTGACGGACAGCAGTCGGTCCCCGAGTGCGAGGACGGCAAGGACGGCACCGTGGGCACCGGTACGGCCATTGCCTGTCCCGATGTGACGGCCAAGCTGCCGCAGGTGCCGGCCCAGGCGCGGGCCGAGGTGGATCGGGGCCTCGCCCAGTTGCAGTCCCAGATCGCCGAGGCGGACCGACGGCTGGCAGCCGAGGGCAACAAGGGTGAGGCGTTCATCCGTAGCGCGATTCTGCAGCCGTTGAGAGACAAGCGGCGCGCGGTGCTGGACCGGATCACGACCGCGATCGACCGGGTCGGGCCTCGGCCGCAGGGTCTCGCGCAGCTCGCCGACTGCCAGGTGCAGCCGACCGGCAACACGGGCGGCAACAACGGTGGTGGGAGCAACGGCGGCGGTCCCACCAACGGTGGCAACAACGGTGGTGGCAACAACAACGGCGGCAACAACGGTGGTGGCAACAACGGCGGTGGGAACAACGGTGGCAACGCCCCCGGCGCCGGGCTCGGCGTGCTGGCCAACGACTGCGACGAGAGCCAGCTCCAGCCGCACGACGGTTTCCAGATCGGCAACCGCTGTGTGAGCACCGAGTTCGGTGAGGTCGGCGCCGCCGCCAACAACCCGTCCCTGCTGATTACCCAGTTCCCCGACCAGGTCGGCCGCAACCAGGCGTTCACGCTGCGGGTCAGCACCCGCAACCTGGTCCGGGACCGCTTCCTGGCCGCCGGTCAGGGTGGCTACTACGTGGAGAGCTCGCTGCTCAACGCCCAGGGCCTGGTCCGGGGCCACTTCCACACCGCATGCCGGATGTTGGACAGCCTGACCGCCCCGCCGGAGCCGCAGGAGGTGCCCGCGTTCTTCGTCGCGACCGAGGACGGCCGCGGTGGCGCCCAGCCCGACGAGGTGACGATTCAGATTCCGGGCCTGCCGGAGTCGGGCACCGCGCAGTGCTCGGTCTGGGCCGGTGACGGCTCGCACCGCCTGCCGATGATGGAGCGGGCCAACCAGACCCCCGCGTTCGACTCGGTGCGTATCGACGTCAACTGATCCGACTGCACGAACGGCGGCCGGTCATCCAGGGCGACATCCCTGGGTGACCGGCCGCCGCGTCGTTTCGGTGCCCGGACAATCTGACGGGGTCCGGCCGTTTCCGGCGGGACCCCGTCGTGAACTCCTGTGTCAGCGCGCCTTGTACGCCTCGACGACCTCAACCGGGATCCGGCCCCGTTCGGAAATCTTGTAGCCGTTCTTGACGGCCCATTCCCGGATGGCCCGGTTCTGCTCCCGATCCATTCCGGCACCGGTGGGTCGCCCCGGCCGCCGGACTGAACGGGTGCTGTCCACCGGGCCGCGCCCGATCCGCCGACCCGCATTGATGTACGGATCCAGTGCCTTGCGCAGGACGCCGGCATTTTCATCCGAGACGTCGATCGTGTAGGCCACGCCATCGAGACTGAACTCGACCGTCCGGTCGGCCTTGCCGCCGTCCAGGTCGTCGGTCAGGACCGTGATTACTTTTCTCGCCATTGCCGATTACTCCCTGTGTGCGGCGGGATGTGTCCAAAGTCTGACCTATCACCCCGGTAATCCGCAACAATATGCCTCCCATTCATTCGGCGCGTCGCGATTCCGTTACCCAACAAAACCGCGAATCGGTGCGATGAAGGGGGCTTCAATCGCCGAGGAGACCGGTGTGACCGGCGACGGCGGCCGCCTCCGCCCGGTTGGACACCCGCAGCCTGCGCAGCAACGCGGCGGTCATCCGTTTCACCGTCCGCTCCGAGACGTGCAGTTCTTCGGCGATGTCGACGGTTGTGCGGCCGGTGGCGATCGCCCGCAACAGCCGACGTTCCTCGCCGTCCAGGTCGACCGGTGTGGCGTGCGTGGGTCGCAGCATGGCGCGCAGCAGTCCGGCCGGCAGCACCGCCCAGCCGTTGAGGATGGCCACCAGCGGGGGAAGTAGTTCCTCCGGTTCGCTGGTCTTCGGCAGGAACCCCTCGGCGCCGGCTCGCAGCGCCTCCAGCGCCGGTGCGGGGTCGGCGGAACCGGACATCGCGACCACTCGTACCCCCGGGGTGGTCCGCCGGATCGCGGCCACCGCCCGGATGCCACCGGGTGCCGGCATGTGCAGGTCGACCAGGGCCAGGTCGGGGTGGCAGCGGCTGACCAATGCCGCCGCGGCGGCGGCGTCGCCGGTCGAGGCGACGACCTCGGCCCGGCCTTCGGTGGTGATCGGGAGCAGCAACTCCAGGCCGCGGACGAAGAGGGGGTGATCGTCCACGACAACGAGTCGCATGGTGGAGGCTCCCGGCATGTCTGCGCCGTTCCCCAGCGGGTACCGATCATGCGGGTACGCACCGAACGAGGGGAGTCGGGTGGATGCGCGCACGGCACGGTTTGCAGGGCCTGCTGCGAGGGTTGCGCCGAATCGAGCCGGTGCCCGGCGACATTCGGGAGCCGCAGGTCGATTCCGAGTTGTTGCTGCGGGTGTTGTGCCACGAGTTTCGCACGCCGATCAGCACCCTGACGTCGCTGATCCGCGCACTCGCCGACGAGCGTCGCGAGCTGACCGGCGCCGACCGGCGGGCGATCACCGAGCTGGCCCGTGACCAGGCCGTCCACCTGCAGAGCCTGCTGCGCGACGCGACCGCCGGCATCGGAGCGCTGGCGTTGGTCCCCCAGCCGGAGCCGGCCGTCGCGCTGGCGGGCATCCTGCGTGAGGTCGCCACGCTGGTGCCGGCCGGTCGGCGGCGTGCGCGGGCCACCCGGCGGGCGGGCTCCTGCCCGGTGCCGGCCGGGCGGACCCGGCAGGTGCTGGTCAACCTGGTGGAGAACGCGTTGCGGCACGGGCCGCCGGAGGGGCAGATCGGGCTCTACGCCACGCTGCGCGGTGCCGGCCTGAGCATCCTGGTCACCGACGAGGGTGGGGTCGACGACGCGCTGCTGGTCGCGTTGCGCCGCCCGACGCCGGCCGTCGGGATGTCCGGTCTCGGGTTGTGGATCGTGCGGCAGCTCGTCGTGACGGATGGGGGAGCGCTGCGGGTGCACCGGCTGCAGCCGCGCGGCGTGGCGCTGGAGGTGCTGCTGCCGATCGCCGGCCCGGTGCGCTGACCCGAGGGGGACGTGGGTTGGCGCGTTCGGGCCACCGGGACGGGAACGGCCTCGCTACCCGATGTCGGGTACCGAGGAGGAGGTCGGATGTTCCGTCATGTCAAGGACCTGCAGTTCGAGGCCAGGCCGGACGGCCCGGACGCCGCGTTCGCCCGCCGGTTGCAGGAGGTGCTGGGCGGCAAGTGGGGCGAGATGACCGTCGCCAACCAGTACCTCTTCCAGGGCTGGAACTGCCGGCTGCCCGGCAAGTACAAGGACCTGTTGCTCGACGTGGGCACCGAGGAGATGGGCCACGTCGAGATGATCGTCACGATGATCACGCGACTGTTGGACAACGCGCCGCTGTCGCTGTCGGAGGCCGTCGCCGACAATCCGGGAGGCGGGGCGATCTACGCCGGATCGAACCCGGCGCACTTCATCCATGGCGGTGGCGGGGCGTTGCCCACCGACGCCAACGGGGTGCCCTGGAGCGGCGCGTTCATCACCGCGAGCGGAAACCTGCTGGCCGACTTCCAGCTCAATGTCACCGCCGAGGCGCAGGGCAGGCTCCAGGTCTCCCGGTTGTTCAACATGACGGACGACCCGGGCGTCAAACAGATGCTGCGCTTCCTGCTGGCTCGCGACACGATGCACCAGAACATGTGGCTCGCGGCGATCGAGCAGCTCAAGGAGGACGGCCTGGAGGACATGCCGGTGCCGGAGGCGTTCCCGGACTCCGGCGAGTTCACCGCGGAGTACAGCCACACCTACCTGGGCTTCTCGTCGGGCACCGACGCCGCCGAGGGTCGGTGGGCGGCGGGACCGAGCCCGGACGGCAAGGGCGAGTTCCGGTACGACGACAACCCGCGCGCGAACGCCCCGGAGCCCCTGCTGCCCCCGGGAGATCCGCGGTTGTACGGCACGAACCCGGAGGCGGCCGGCTCCATCTAGTGTCCTGGGTCACAGATCGGAACAAGGGGAACGCTTTGTTACTTGAGTGAGACACGCTCAACTCAACGCGATAGCAGGTGTTCGATGGCAACTCTTCCGGTACTTCCCCTGACCGACGCCGTGCTGCTGCCCGGCATGGTCATCCCGGTGACCCTCGACCCGACCACCCAGGCCGCGATCGACGCGGCGCGGGCGACCGGCGACCGCAAGCTGCTGGCCGTGCCGCGTATCGACGGCGAGTACGGCCCGGTCGGCGTCGTCGCCACCATCGAGAAGGTCGGCCGGCTGCCCGAGGGTGAGCCCGCCGCCGTCATCCGTGGCCTGTCCCGGGCCCGGATCGGCTCCGGTGTGCCCGGCCCCGGCGCCGCACTCTGGGTCGAGGCGACCGAACTCGACGAACCCGCCCCCGCCGGCCGTGCGCGCGAACTCGCCCGCGAGTACCGCGCCCTGGTGACCTCCGTGCTTCAGCAGCGGGGCGCCTGGCAGGTCATCGACGCGGTGGAGCGGATGACCGACCTGTCCGAGCTGGCCGACTCGGCCGGTTACGCGCCCTGGCTGACCCTGGAGCAGAAAACCGAGCTGCTCGCCGCACCGGACGTCACCGCCCGGTTGGAGCTGCTGGTCGGCTGGGTCAAGGACTACCTGGCCGAGCAGGAGGTCACTGAGCAGATCAACAGTGACGTCCGCGAAGGGCTGGAAAAGTCGCAGCGGGAGTTCCTGCTGCGCCAGCAGCTCGCCGCGATCCGCAAGGAACTGGGCGAGGACGAGCCGGACGGCTCGGCCGACTACCGGTCCCGGGTCGAGGCAGCCGAGCTGCCGGAGAAGGTCCGCGAGGCGGCCATGCGCGAGGTCGGCAAGCTGGAGCGGGCCAGTGACGCCTCCCCGGAGGCCGGCTGGATCCGCACCTGGCTGGACACCGTGCTGGAAATGCCGTGGGGCACGCGTACCCAGGACAACACCGACCTGGCCGCGGCCCGGGCTGTGCTCGACGCCGATCACGCCGGTCTGGCCGACGTGAAGGACCGCATCCTGGAGTACCTGGCCGTGCGCAACCGGCGGGCCGAGCGCAACCTCGGCGTGGTCGGCGGTCGCGGCTCCGGCGCGGTGCTCGCGCTCGCCGGTCCTCCCGGAGTCGGCAAGACCAGCCTCGGCGAGTCCGTGGCGCGGGCGCTCGGGCGCAACTTCGTCCGGGTCTCGCTCGGTGGTGTCCGCGACGAGGCGGAGATCCGCGGTCACCGGCGCACCTACGTGGGCGCGCTGCCCGGCCGGATCGTCCGCGCGCTGCGCGAGGCCGGCTCGATGAATCCGGTCGTGCTCCTCGACGAGGTGGACAAGCTGGCCGCCGGCTACGCCGGCGACCCGGCCGCCGCCCTGCTGGAGGTGCTCGACCCGGCCCAGAACCACACCTTCCGGGATCACTACCTGGAGGTCGACCTCGACCTGTCCGACGTGCTGTTCCTGGCCACCGCCAACGTGGTGGAGTCCATCCCCGGCCCGCTGTTGGACCGGATGGAACTCGTCACCCTGGACGGCTACACCGAGGACGAGAAGGTCGCCATCGCCCGCGACCACCTGCTGCCCCGGCAGCGGGAGCGGGCCGGGCTGACCGCCGAAGAGGTGCAGATCGCCGACGAGGCGTTGGCACTGATCGCGGGGGAGTACACCCGGGAGGCCGGCGTCCGGCAGCTCGAACGTGGCCTCGCCAAGATCCTGCGCAAGGTGGCGGTGACGCTCGCGACCGACGACACCCCGGTACGCGTCGACACCGACAACCTCACCGGCTACCTGGGGCGGCCGAAGTTCACCCCGGAATCGGCCGAGCGCACCGCGGTGCCCGGCGTGGCAACCGGCCTCGCCGTCACCGGCGCGGGTGGGGACGTGCTCTTCATCGAGGCGACCAGCATGGAGGGCGAGCCGGGGCTGACCCTGACCGGTCAGCTCG
This sequence comes from Micromonospora parathelypteridis, assembly GCF_014201145.1. Taxonomy (NCBI): domain Bacteria; kingdom Bacillati; phylum Actinomycetota; class Actinomycetes; order Micromonosporales; family Micromonosporaceae; genus Micromonospora; species Micromonospora parathelypteridis. The sequence continues at coordinate 6,934,499 of NZ_JACHDP010000001.1, read as the reverse complement.
GTGACGTGATGAAGGAGTCGGCGCACATCGCGCTCTCCTACCTGCGTTCCAACGGACGTCGGTTCGGCATCGACCCGAACGTCCTGGCCGGACGCCGGATCCACGTCCACTTCCCGGCGGGCGCGGTGCCCAAGGACGGCCCGAGCGCCGGCATCACCATGGTGACGGCTCTGGCGTCGCTGGTCACCGGCCGACCGGTCCGCCCCGAGTTCGGGATGACCGGCGAGGTGACGCTCTCCGGTCGGGTGCTACCGATCGGGGGAGTGAAGCAGAAGCTGCTCGCCGCGCACCGGGCCGGCCTCACCGAGGTCATCATCCCGGCGCGTAACGAGCCCGACCTGGACGACCTGCCGACCGAGGTGCGCGAGGCGCTGACCGTGCACACCCTGGCCGACGTGGCCGACGTGCTCGCCCTGGCGCTGCGCCCGGCCGACGTGCCGGCGCTGGACGGTCCGGCGCTCTTCACGGTCTGACGTTCCGTACCAAAGGACCCCCGCCGTCTTCGAGACGGCGGGGGTCCTTTGGTACGCGCAGGGAGGTCTACTGTCTCGCTTGAACCCTCAACTACCTCTCCGCCGCGAGGCGGCCCCTGGAGGAACAACCGTGAACCTGGTGCTCTGGATCATCCAGATCATGCTCGCCGTCGCCTTTGCCGGCGCTGGCGTCAGCAAGCTGACCCAGCCCAAGGAGAAACTGCGCGACCGGATGGCCTGGGTGGACCCGGTTCCGCCGACCCAGGTCAAGGCCCTCGGCGCTGTCGAGGTGCTGGCCGCCATCGGGCTGGTGCTGCCTCCGCTCACCGGCATCGCCACCGTGCTCACCCCGCTCGCCGCCGTCGGGCTGGTCATCGTCATGATCGGCGGCATCCTGGTGCACCGGCGCGACTTCAAGAAGCGGGACACGGAGGCCGCCCGCCGGTTGGAGATCCAGGGCGGGATCCTCTGCGCGGTGCTGCTCCTCCTCGCCGCCGTGGTGGCGTGGGGCCGCTTCGGCCCGTACTCCTTCTGAGCTGCCGCGCCGGCGACCGTCGTACCACGGCGGTCGCCGGCGGCGTGCTCAGCGCTCGTCGCCCCCGCGGTCGCGGCGCACGGTGGCCTTGCGGCCCTTGATCGTGCTCTGGCGCAACCCGGAGATCACCTCGTCGGCCACCCCCTGCGGCACCTCCACCAGCGAGAACCGGTCGGCGATCTCGATCGAGCCGATGTCCCGGCCACGGATCCCGGTCTCGCCGGTGATCGCGCCGACCAGGTCCTGCGGGCGCACCCCCGCGCGCCGGCCCAGGCCGACGAAGACCTGGACGGTGTTGCCGCCGCCCGAGCGCGGCCGGCCCCCACCACGCCGATCGCCACCCCGGCCGCCGGTCTCCGGTCGACCCTCGCGCGGCCCACGCACCGGCACCTGCGGGATCTCCTCCTCGTCGTCGGAGCCCGGCGACGTCACCTCGTGGGCCAGCTTCACGGCGGCGAGGGCGACCTCCATCAGGTCGAACTCGTCGGTCAGCGTCTCCACGATCACCCGGAACGGGTCGAGGTCGTCCTCCAGCAGGCTCTCCCGCAGCGCCGCCTGGGTCAGCTCCAGCCGGCGGGTACGCATGTCGGCCACGGTGGGGATCTTGTCGATGGTGATCCGCTGGCCGGTCACCCGTTCGATGGTCTTGAGCATCCGGTGCTCGCGCGGCTCGGCGAGGGTGATCGCCACGCCCTCGCGCCCGGCCCGACCCACCCGGCCGATCCGGTGCACGTACGACTCGGGAGCTGACGGCACGTCGTAGTTGACGACGTGGGTGAGCTGCTCGACGTCCAGCCCACGCGCCGCCACGTCGGTGGCGACCAGCAGGTCGGCGGTGCCCGCCCGCAGCCGGCCCATGACCCGGTCACGCTGCTCCTGGCTCATGCCGCCGTGCAGCGCCTCGGAGCGGTAACCCCGGCCGTTCATCGTCTCGGTCAGCCGGTCGACCTCTTCCCGGCTGCGGCAGAACACGATCGCCGCCGTGGGCGACTCCACGTCCAGCACCCGGCCCAGCGCGGCCGGCTTGTGCGCACGGGTCACGATGTACGCGCTCTGCCGCACCCGGGGCGCCTCACCGGCGACCGTCTGCTCCCGGCCGATCTCGATCCGGACCGGCTCACGCAGGTGCTGGCGGGCCATTCCGTCGATGCGGGACGGCATGGTGGCCGAGAAGAGCACCGTCTGACGCTGCGCGGGAGCGTGCTCCAGGATCGCCTCGATGTCCTCGGCGAAGCCCATGTCGAGCATCTCGTCGGCCTCGTCGAGCACCACCGTGGCCAGCCCGCCGAGCCGCAGCGTGCCCCGGGCGATGTGGTCCAGCGCCCGACCCGGGGTGGCCACCACCACGTCCACGCCGCTGTCGAGTGCCCGCAGCTGCCGCCCGATCGGCTGCCCACCGTAGATCGGCAGCACCCGAGCGCCCAGGTCCTTGCCGTAGCGGTGGAACGCCTCGGAGACCTGCACCGCCAGCTCCCGGGTCGGCACCAGCACCAGCGCGACCGGATCGCCGCCCCGGCGGTGTGCCGTCATGAGGTTCAGCAGCGGCAGCGCGAACGCCGCCGTCTTGCCGGTGCCGGTGGCCGCCTGACCCAGCAGGTCCCGACCTTCCAGCAGCGGTGGAATCGCCTCCCGCTGGATGGGGGTCGGCTCCTCGTAACCGAGGGCGGCGAGCGCGCCCAGCAGTTCGGCGCGCAGCCCGAGCTCGGTGAAGGCGTTCACCTCGTCGGTGCCGGCGGGGGTGGCGTCGAGCGGTGCGTCGGTCGGTGCGTCGTGCTGTGCAGGTGCGGAACTCATGTGCCAAGCCTTTCATTACGCCGTCCGGGCCGCTGCGCCGACCGGCACAAGAGTCGCGCCGACTCCCGGGCCGCACGGCCCCCGCGCCGGTGCGCGCGCCCGATCTCGCTCCTCGGCGGCCGTGGTCGCCTTACGCGTAGGTGGTGAGGATGGCGAGGATCATCGTGCCGGCGAGGGCCGCGTCGAGCACCCCGCACCACTCGGCGTAGGCGCGCGGCACCACCCGGCCGGTGCGGTGGTGCACCAGGTCCCACCCGGCGTGCGCCAGCCACCCGAACGCCACCAACCAGGCGGCGACCTGTCCGTCGACCGTGACGGCGACCACCGTCAGGGCCACCCAGCCGCCGAGCCCGACGAGTTGGGTGGCGAGCACCTTTGGCCCACGCAGCGTACGGCGGGCCACGCCGATCACCAGGTAGCCGCCGGGCAGCACCAGCATCGTCCACGGGCTGAACACTCTCGGCTCCACCCACAGGTCCACGGTCATCAGCACCGCCAGCCCGGTCGGCCAGCGGCGGGCGAGCGCCACCACGGCCGGGTGCCGGCGCACCACCACCGGCGGGTCGTGCCGATGGCGCAGCGCCACCAGCACCATCGCGGGAACCATCAGCAGATGACCGCCGAGCAGCAGCGCGTCCGCGTCCAGCAGGCCGACCCACCACGGTACGAGCAGCAGCAGGAACGGGACGTACATCGCGGCGGCCATCTCACCGACCCCACGCCAGTGGTGCGCCCGGTAGCGCATCCACACCGTCATCCCGACGGTCATGTTCGTGGCCATCACCAGCGCGGCAACGTCCGGCCGGCGCAGCGGCCCGGCGAGCCCCAACGAGGCGCCGGCCGCGTCCCACAGCCCTCCGAGCAGCAGCATCCCGGCGAGCATCGCCAGCGCCATCTCGCCGAGGTGCCACAGCAGCGGCCGTGTGTCGCCGGTCGGTGCCGCGTCCGAGGGTGCCGCTACGGGGCACGCCGGGTTGAGGGACGCCGCGTCCGAGGGCGCCGGCTGGTCGGTCGGCAGCGGCCCGGGCGGCGGTACGGCGGCGACGCTGTCCGCGTACATCCGTGTCTTTTCCATGCCTCGACCCTGCCGGCGTCCCCGGCGCGGTGGGCAGACCCGTTCGGCACGGGAAAACCGTGCGGGTCGCATGGTCCAACCGTGACGGTTCGCTGGGTGGACCGGGCGGCGGGCGGCCCTAGGATCGGTGCGTGGCGAGCGAGGCGGTGACGGCCCGGGCGGACCGCCGGCTGCGCCGGGCTCGGCGGGCAACGCTCTTGTCGCTGGCCACCGGCGTCTGGGCGAGCGTCCTGTTCCCGGCGGTCGGGCTGACCCGCGAGCCCGATCCGGGCCGGGTGGTGCTCGGCGCGGTTGGCATCCTCGCGTTCACGGTCGCCCAGACCGTTGTGCTGTACGCGGCCGTGACGCCGTGGCTCGACCCGCGCTGGCGGCGCCGCGCTCAGGTGGGCCTGGCCGGGATGGCGGTGCTGAGCGTTCCGCTCGTGGGTCCGGTGGCGGCTGGCAGTTGGCCGACCTGGGCCTGGCTCGGTGCGGCACTGATCGGCATGGCGCCGCTGCTGTTGGTGCGACTGCGGGCCACGTTGGCGGTGGCGGCCGGTGTGCTGGTGGTGGCGGTGGCGGTCGCCTGGTGGACCGGCGGCTCCGTCCCGCGTCACCTCGCCGTCACCGGGGGGATCGGGGTGGGCGTCGCCGCCGTGAACGGGTTCCAGGTCTGGTTCTGGGACCTGCTGGTGCAGGCCAGGCAGGGCCAGGCCGCCCAGGCCCGGCTGGCCGCCGCCGAGGAGCGGTTGCGCTTCGCCCGGGACGTGCACGACGTGCTGGGGCACAGCCTTACGGTGATCGCGTTGAAGGCCGAACTCGCCGCCCGGCTCGCCTCGGTCGACCCGGAACGGGCCGGGCGGGAAGCCGCCGAGGTGCAACGCTTGGCCGCGTCCGCGCTCACCGAGGTGCGGGAGACCGTGCACGGTTACCGGGTCGTCGACCTCGACGAACAACTCGCCGCGGTGGCGGAGGTGCTGCGCTCCTCTGGGGTACGGTGCACGGTCCTGCCGCTGCCAGCGGACCTGCCGCAGCCCGCCGCCGCCGAACTGGCGGCCGTGCTGCGCGAGGCGAGCACCAACGTGCTGCGACACAGCCGGGCCGACTGGTGCCGGATCCGCATCGATCGGGAGGACGACGTGGCCAGAATGACGGTGGCCAACGACGGCGCCGACGACCGTGGCCCGGACGCGCACAGCCACGGCCTGCGCGGGTTGGCCGACCGGCTCGCCGCCGCCGGGGGCGAGTTGCGGGTACGCCGGGAGGACACGGTGTTCACCCTCGAGGCCACCGTGCCGGTGCCGTCGTGATCCGCGTCCTGCTCGCCGACGACGAGGACCTGATCCGGGTCGCGGTCGCCGCGCTGCTCGGCCTGGAGCCGGACATCGAGGTGGTGGCACACGCCGCCGATGGGCCGACGGCCGTCACCGCGACACTGGCGCACCGCCCGGACGTGGCCGTGGTGGACCTGGAGATGCCCGGCCTGGACGGCATCGCGGTGGCCGCCGAGCTGACCCGGGCCCGACCCGAATGCGCGGTGGTCGTGCTGACCGGGCACGGCCGACCCGGGCACCTGCGCCAGGCGCTGACCGCCGGCGCCCGGGGGTTCCTGCGCAAGGGTTCGCCGGGTGGCGCGCTCGCGGATGTGATCCGCCGGGTGCACGCCGGAGGCCGCTACGTCGACCCCTCGCTGGCCGCCGACGCGCTGACCTTGCCCCCGTGCCCACTGACCCCTCGGGAACTGGAGACGCTGCGGCTGGCCGAGGTTGGTGCCCCGGTAGCGCTGATCGCCCGGCGGGTGCACCTGTCCACCGGCACGGTGCGCAACCATCTCTCCGCCGCCGTGCAGAAGCTCGGCGCGGCCGACCGGGCCGAGGCGGTACGCACCGCCCGGGACAACGGCTGGCTCTGACCACGCCACCCCGCCGTCCGTTGCTCCGCTAGCGTATCTGGGTGCGTACGGTGGAACTGCTCTGCTCGGCCGGGTTGGACGCCGAGGTCCGGTCGACCTGGGAGCGGTTGGCGGAGGCGGGGCTGCCCAGCCTGGCCCGCAACATCCATCCGACCAACCGGCCGCACCTCACCCTCGCCGCCGTGGACGACTTTCCGCCCGGTGTCGAGCACCGCCTGGCCGAGCTGTTCGACGCCGCGCTGCCGGTGCCGGTCACACTCGAGCGCGTTGTCGTGCTCGACGGCAGCGCCCCGTTGGTCTGGCTCGTACGACCAACGCCGGCACTGACCTCGTTGCACGCCGCCGTCTGGGACGTCCTCGCCGAGGCCGACGGGCATCGTCCGTGGCATGCCCCTGGGCAGTGGGTGCCGCATCTGAGCCTGGCACTGCGGTTCCGCAACGCGGATCTGCGGCTGGCCCGGGCTGTCGCGGACGGGCACCGGCCGGCGGGCGAGTTCGCCGCCGCCCGCAGCTACGACGGCACGGACCGGACGGTGACCCCGCTGACCCGGCTCGGCTAGGGGCAGCGGGTCAGCGGATCAATTCGGGCAGTGGGTCGGCAGGCTCAGTCGCCGCCCCCACCGCCGTCGCCACCGCCCGCGCCGCCGGCGTAGCCGTGGCGGCCGTCGTTGAAGGGCAGATCGCCGCGAATGCCGCCTGACTTGGGCCGCTTACCCGGCCCTTCGAGGTGCTGCAGGCAGACGCGGCCGGAGACCGGGAAGCACTCGCCACGGCCTCCACAGTCGGCCAGGTAGCGGTTGCCGTCGTGGACGCGGAGCTCTTGGTCCACCCGGAACAGCAGGGGGAGGTCGGTCGCGGCGCACCCCTCGTCCTGACGGCCGTGACTCAGCGTGGCGAGCAGCAGGGCGCTGCGATCGGCGTTGGTCGTGTCGCCGTTTGGTGCCGACCTCGGTTGGCGGTTCAGCAGACGCCCGAACGCGGCGTCGCAGAAGGTGGCGTAGTCCTCCGCGTGCAGGGTCAACGCCTGCCACAGATCGTCCACGACCACCGACGGCATCGCCAGCTTCGCTCTGGGCTGGCGGGCGATGATCCGGAACCACTGCCGGGTCGCGGTTTCGACGAGGACGATGTCGTCGTCGTTGAGATGGGGGTACTGATTGCGCAGGTGCTCACGCCCGCTGGCAGGAAACTGCAGGTTGGACACTGCGCGGAGTCGGCGAGGGGTGCGGTCGCTTCTGAACGGCGTCCAGATCATGCGGCTACTTCCATCCGCCCAGGGTGCGAGCTCTAAGGCCACGACTTGCCGAAGTGGCGCCGCGGCCCCTCCAGGGTAGGGCAGTAGACAAGCGAAGGCCCCCTGCACACCGCCGAGCGGCGGCAGGGGGCCTCGCCACCTAGCGGTAGAAGCGCAGGTAGTCGAACTCGGCGCTGACCGCCGGTGCGGCGCCGCCGTGCGCGACGAGCCCGATCCGCGGGGTGGTGTCGGCCGGGAAGGTCCACACCGCACCCCAGGTCCAGGTACGCCCGTCCCGGCTGGACCCGGCCCGGTACTCGTGCTCCCCGGTGGCCGGGTCGACGTGGTGCGCCAGCCGCAGCCAGGTGGTGCTGGCCGGGGCGCCGACGATGCTGCCGCCGTAGACCGGTTGACCGGCGAAGGGGAGCTCGTAGCCGTACTCGACCTGGCGGGTGTTCCAGATCGCCACCTGGGTCAGCCGCGCGAACCGGTCGTCGTCCACGTAGGCGACCAGGCCCGCCTGCTGGTAGTTGCGGACGGTCTCCTCACCCAGGTCCAGCGTCACCTTCGTCTCGACGACGTAGTCGCCGTTCGGTGCGTCACGCAGCAGCACCCCCGCCGTGTTGCCGGTGCCGGTCAGGTCGGCGGCCTGCACGGGCCAGCGCAGCGCGCCGCCGGCGACGGTGGCCGCCGGGTCCTCACGTACCCATTGCCAGTCGCCGTCCAGCCCGCCGTCGAACTCGTCGGAGTACGCCGGCAGTGGTGCCCCGGCCCGCGGCTCGGGCACCGGTCGCCGAGGCGGTTGGTACAGCCGGGCCACGCTCACGTTGTCGAACTCGGCCGGCCCGCCGGTGGCGGTCAGTCCGGGTCGGCCGGCGACCGGGCGGTCCAGCCGTAGCGACACCACGGCGAGCTGGTCACCGAGGCGGGCCGGGCTCAGCTCGGCGACCAGTTGCTTGCCGCGTACCTCGATGGCCAGGTTGTGTCGGTCGGCCGGGTCGAACCCGGCGGGCAGTGCCGCGCTGGCGCGACGGCGGCCGTCGCTGGCGACGAGCCGGCCGACGGCCGCGTCCACCCGGACCTCGACCCGGTCGGCGAGGGTGATCCCGGCTGAGGCCGCGCCGGTCAGCCGCAGGTCGGCCTCCGCCCGCAGGTCGCCGCCCATGGTGGTACGGCTGGTCAGCGCGCCGCTGCCGGTGAGCCGGCCGTCGGCGATCCGCCACTCGCCGGATGCGCGTCGCCAGCCGGCCAGGCCGGCGGTGTCGAACCGTTCGTCGACCCGGCCCGTGGTCACCGGCGCGGGGCGGTTGCCGTCGGACGGGCCGGCGCCGGCGTTCACCGTCGGCCAGCCGTCGAACCAGTCCAGCCGGTCCAGCAGCATGGGGCGTTCGTTGATGCCGAACGGCTCGTCCAGGTACGGGTCGGCACGGTCGATCGCGTGGTAGACGATCCAGTCCTGACCGGACAGGTCGGTGAGGAACCCGTTGTGCCCCGTCCCGATCCACTGGTTGCCGTTCTGGGTGAGCACCGGCGTGCCGCCCGCCCGGGACGCGGTCAGCGCGACGCCTTCCCGGTCGGTGAACGGGCCGCGCGGGCTGCGCGCGCGTCCAACCTGGACGGAGTAGCCGGTGGCCGGGCCGGCGCAGCAGTTCGCGGTGGAGGCGAACAGGTAGTACCAGTCGTCGTGGCGCAACACGTAGCTGCCCTCGAACTTGTTGTCGACGGCTACCAGCGTCGGTGTGCCGACGGCGGCCAGCCCGTCCGCGGTGAGCTCGGTGACCGAGATGCCGCCGTAGTAGCTGCCGTAGTAGAGGTAGCTGCGGCCGTCGATGTCGGTGAACTGGGTGGGGTCGATGGTCCACAGGTAGCCGCCGCCACCGCCGGCACGAGGGTTGACGACCGGCTGCGCGGCGAAGGTCCAGGGCCCGGCGGGGGTGGGGGCGGTCGCCGCGCCGATGGCGTAGTCGCTGCCCTCGGCGGAGACGGTGGTGTCGGTGACCGTCACGTACATGACCCACCGGTCGCCGAGGCGGCGCACATCAGGCGCCCAGAAGGCAGCCCCGGGAGCGGCGTACGGCGGGCGCTGGTCGGGGCCGAACGCGTCGCCGACGTACGCCCAGTCGACCAGGTTGGCCGAGCGGGCGATCGGCACCCGGTGGAACTCCCGCTCACCCTCGTGCAGCGGGTCAGTGGTGCCGTACGCGTACCAGAACCCGTCTTCGCCGCGGACGATGACCGGGTCCGCGAACGTGTCGCCCACGGCGACGGAGATCGGGTTGCGGTAGCGCGACGGACTGTCCGAGCCGGCGGCGGCGGCGGTGGGCGCGGTCGCGGCCAGGATCAGGCCGAGCACGGCGGCGAGTACGCCACCGCGGCGGAACTGTCGCATGTGGACCTACCTTGGGGGAGTTGGCGGTGTGCTCCACGTTCTTACAACGTTGGATACAACGTTGTAAAGGGGCAGGCTCCGATAATGAGAGCCAGCTCGTGCTCTGGACCCAGATGATCGGGGCGCTGCTCGTCCAGGCGATGATGACGCAATGAGTGGTGGCACCGAGGGCCGGGCAATGGCCGAACTGGCAGCCCTGCTGGCCGACGGCACCCGGGCTGGCATCTGCGTCGCGTTGCTCGACGGCCGTGCCTGGACAGCCGGCGAGCTGGCCCGGCGGGCCGGGGTCGCCCCGTCGACAGCCAGCGACCACCTCACCCGACTGGTCCGCGGCGGTCTACTGGTCGAGGAGCGGCAGGGCCGCCACCGCTACCTGCGGCTGGCCGGGCCGTCGGTGGCCCAGCTCATCGAGGACCTGGCCGGGCACGCCCCGGCTGCACCCGCGCCGGCCGGGTCGCTGCGCGCAGCCAACGCGAGCGCCGTCCTGGCGTACGCCCGGACCTGCTACGACCACCTGGCCGGACGGTTGGGCGTGCTCATGTACGACGCGCTGCTGGCCGATGGACGGCTGGATCGCTCCAGCGGCCTGACGCTGACGACCGAGGGGTGGGCGTGGGCGGCCGAACTGGGCGTACCGGTGCACGTGCTGCGCACCGCTCGGCGGCCGGTGGTCCGTGACTGCCTGGATTGGACCGAGCGCCGGCCGCACCTGGCTGGAGCGCTCGGCGCGGCGCTGTGCCGCCGCTTCACCGACCTGGGCTGGATCACGCCGGGCGCGGGTCGCGCGGTCCGACTCACCTCGACCGGCCGCACCGCCCTCGCCGAGACCCTGGACGTCTCCGAACAGACCCTCGCGCCCACCCCGCCCCCGGCACCCGCCAGCGGCCGGGCCTGACTCTCGCGCCGCGAACCGCGCGCCGCGCAGGGCGCGACATCGGGGGACTGTTCGGTGGGGGGCGAAGGGTTCGGGTTCTACGGTCGGCCGGTGACTGACACGTGGACTGAAATCGCGCCCCCTGCGGGAACGCCGGCGTGCGGCCCGCCCTCGTTCGAACCGGGGCGCGGTTGGTCGGTGACGCGGCACGTCGACGTGCGGGCGGCGCTGACGCACCCGGCGTTCGAGGTGCCGGCTGTCGACAGCGGTCCGTACGGCACGCTCGCCTGGCTGCGAGCCTCGGTCAGCCGGTTCAGTTCGTCGCGGCGGCACACTGAACGTCGGGCGATCGTGGTTGACGCGCTGGGCGCCCTGGACGTGGACGATCTTCGGCACGAGGCGGCCCGGCGGACGGCCGCCGTCCTGGATCGGGCCGGGGACCGCCTGGACGTGATGCGTGACGTGGCCCGGACGGTGCCGCTGCGGGTGCTGGCCAGGCGCCTCGGTTTCGCCGAACCGGCAGCCGCCGGGACGGCGGTCGCGGTCGTCGCTGCGGCGTACCACCCGGGGGTTGACCTGGCCCTGGCGCAGCGGGCCGACCGGGCGGTGGCGACGCTGCTGGCCTTGGCGCCGCCGGCCGGACCGGAGGTTCGGGCGAACCTGATCGGACTGTTGGTCCAGGCGTGTGACGCGACCGCCGGCCTGATCGGTGCCGCCGCTTTCCATCTGCTGCCTCCGCACGGCCGCCTACCGGGCGGCGACCCGCCAGGCGTGGCGGGAACGACGGAGCTGGTGGCCGAGGTGCTGCGGCTCGACCCGCCGGTACGGGCGACCCGGCGGGTCACCGCATCCGCGGTGCGACTGGGTGGGCGGGATCTGTCGGCGGGCAGCCCGGTGCTCCTGCGCTTCGACGCGGCAAACCGTGACCCGCAGGCGTTCGCCGAGCCGGCGACGTTCCGGCCCGGTCGACCCGGTGCCAGTCTGTTGACCTTCGGGTCGGGGGAGCGCGGCTGCCCCGGCGACCGGCATGCCCTGGCCCTCGCCACCGGGGTGCTCGACGTGCTGGGCGAACGCTGCGAGCGCACTCGGGCCCCGCTGTGTCACGAGCCGCACCCCACCCTGCGTGTTCCGACGAACCTCGAGGTGAGCGTCCGATGACCGATCAGCGTGCGGAGTTCCGCGCCCTGCACCACACCGGCCGACCGCTGCTGCTGCCCAACGCCTGGGACCACGCCTCGGCGGCGGCGCTCGCCGCGCGCGGCCACCGGGCGATCGGCACCACCAGCCTCGGCGTCGCCGCAGCCGCGGGCCGACCCGACGGCACCGGGGCCACCGCCGCCGAGACCCTGGCCCTGGCTCGCCGGCTCAGCAGACTGCCGGTGCTGCTCAGCGTGGACGTCGAAGCCGGCTTCAGCGCTGATCCGGCGGCCGTGGCGGAATACGTGGCCGAGCTGGCCGGGCTCGGTGTGGTCGGGATCAACCTGGAGGACGGGCGCGCTGACGGCACCCTCGCCGACCCCGAGGACACCGCCGACAAGGTCGCCGCGGTGAAGGCAGCGGTGCCGGACCTGTTCGTCAACGCCCGCACCGACACCTGGTGGCTCGGGGTGGACAACCCGTTGCCGCAGACCCTCGCCCGGGCCCTTGCCTACCGGGCCGCCGGCGCCGACGGGATCTTCGTGCCCGGCACCGTCGACCTGGCGACGCTGCGCGTGCTCACCCAGGAGATCGACGCTCCGCTCAACGCGCTGTACCAGCCGGGTGGCCCAGGGCTGGGCGACCTGGGCCGCGCGGGGGTGGCCCGGGTCAGCACCGGCTCCCTGTTGTTCCGGGCCGCGCTGGCCGCCGCGGTCGCCGTCGCCGACGGAGTACGCGCCAGCGGGCTGGCGGCGCCGGACGGGCCAGCCGTGCCGGCCGGGCTGCCGTCGTACGCCGAGGTGCAGGGCCTGGTGCCGACGGACGGCGACTGACGGCTCCCACCTGGCCCGCTGGGGGTCGCGCCGTCGGGCGCACAACCTGAGGTCCGGCTCCCTTCGGGGCCAATCGGAGGATTGTTCGGTCCCTTCCGGTCCGGCTGATTACGGTGTGTTTCAGGGCGAACACCCAGTGCCGTGACCGGAGAAGGGACCCCGTCATGCGAGTGCCCAGCCGTAGCCCGGGACAGCAACCCGGTTCGCCCGTCTCGCCCACCGCGCCGGCCCGCCGTCGGCCCTCCGGCACGGCCCCCCGCCGCCTCTCCGCCACCGAGCCCGATCTGGCCGCCTACCGGGCGGCCGTCGCCGAACTGCTGGTCGAGGTCGGCGCCCTGGCCGACGCGGCCAGCACCCGGGCTCGCCAGGTGCTCATCGACGAGCGGCTGCGGGAGCCGGCGCTCGCCGCCGTCCTCGACGCCACCCCGCAGGGGCTGATCGGGGCGCGCGAGACGCTGCTGCTGGAGATGGCCCGCTACCACCCGAACGAGCGCACCTCGGCGCGTGACCTCACCGCGCTGGTCCGGATCTACCTGCTCTCCCGCATCGACGTGCTGTGGTGGCAGGACGCTCCGACGTTCGTCACCGACGACCAGGTCAACGGCAGCGCCGACCTCGTCGACCTGGAGTGGTTGCGCCGCCGCGACCTGCTGCGTTTCCGCTACCAGGAGCAGCCCGCCACCATGCTCGGCCGCGCCGCCCGCGGACTTCGACGTCGACTGCGCCCGGACGCCACCCCGCAGACCGCCGGGCTGCTGTTCCGTCGCGCCCGCCGGGAGGTGGTGGCGCTGCTCAACGACCTCGCGCGGGAATTCGCCGCCGCCGCGCCACCGAACACTCCGCCGCTGTGGGTGACCAGCCTGGTCCGCAGCGCCGAACACCAGTACCGGCTACGCCGCCTGGGCTACGCCGCCATGCTGCCCAGCGGGCACTGCCTCGGCTACTCCGTCGACGTCGAGCTGACCTGGTTCGAGCGTTTCGGCGCCCGGGAGGCGCTGGCGGAGCTGCTGCTGGCCCGGCAGGAGACCGGGGACATCAACGTGATCGACGAGGGGCAGGCCTGGCACCTGTGCCTCGCGCCCACCGCCCGGCGCCGCCTCCGCCGGGCGTACGAGGCCGAGATGGGGGTCTGAGTCGGTGTGCGGCATCGCGTTGAGCATCGGCCCCGAGGCCGACCCGGCGACCTTCCGGCGGATGCTCGCCGTCCTGGCCCCTCGCGGTGAGGTCACCGAAACCCGGTCCGAGAGCGGGTTGCTCGCCGGCACCCGCCGGCTCCGGGTCGTCGACCGGGACCGGGCGGTGCAGCCGTGGACCTCGACCGACGAGCGCTGGCTGCTGTGCTTCAACGGCGAGATCTTCAACTACCGGGAGCTGCGGGCACAACTGACCCGCCTGGGTCAGGCGTTTCGCACCGTGAGCGACACTGAGGTGCTGCTCGCCGCGTTCCAGCAGTGGGGCGAGGCCGCGGTGACCCGGCTCCGCGGCGAGTACGCGTTCGCCGTTGTCGAGCGGGCCACCGGCCGGGCGTACCTGGCTCGCGACCCACTCGGGGTCAAGCCCCTGTACTGGTCCCGTCGGCCCGGTTGCCTGCACCTCGCCTCCGAGGTCAAGGCGCTTGTCGGGCACGGCGCCCCGATCGCCGAGGTGCCACCCGGGCACCACGGCTGGGCGGAGGCGGACGGGCACGTGCGACTGCGCCCGTACGTCGACCTGCTCACCATCGGTGAGGGCCTGCCGGTCATCGACGACCCGGACGAGGCCGCCCTGCTCGTCCGTGCCGCGCTGAGCGACGCGATCCGGATGCGGGTGGAGACCGACCTGACCGTCGGGGTGGTGCTCTCCGGTGGGTTGGACAGCTCGTTGACCCTGCGGCAGGTGCGCGACATCCACCCGGACTGCGTCGCGGTGACGGTCGGTGTCGCGGACAGCCCCGACGTCGCGTACGCCCGGCGGCTCGCCGCCGACCTGGACGTGCCGCACGTCGTGGTCGAGCTGCGTCCGCGCGACATCCGCCTCGCCGACGTGCGCGAGGCCATCCGGATCTCCGAGCTGACCGAGTACGGCGACATCATCAACGCGGTCGTCTCGGTGCCGATCTTCCGGCGGCTGGGCGACCTGGGCATCAAGGTGGTGCTCACCGGCGACGGCTCCGACGAGCTGTTCGGCGGGTACCCGATGTACCGCCAGGTCGCTCCGGCCGCGGCCCGCCGACTGTTCCTGCACCGGATCCGCAACCTGTGCCGTACGGAGTTGCAGCGGGTCGACCGGGCCGCCATGGCGCACGGGGTGGAGGCTCGGGTGCCCTTCCTCGACCTGAGCGTGGTGGAGCTGGCGATGCGGCTGCCGCTGGATCTGAAGGTGCGCCACGGGCAGGAGAAGTGGATCGTCCGGCGGGCGTTCGCCGACGTGCTGCCCGACTACATCCTGCGCCGTCCGAAGAACCCGATGTCGTACTCGTCGGGGCTGCACGAGCGGGTCCGGTTGTACAAGCCGCTCTTCGCCCGGCTGCACCGCTCGTTCGGCTACGACCTGCAGGAGCCGGTGCGCCGGGACTTCGACACCGTGTTGAGCCGGTGTGGCAACGACCTCGACCGGGCCATCGCCGACGGGTTGGACCGGCCCGACTACACCGTGCTGGAGCACGCCCGCGACCTGGTCGGTGCGGCGAAGTGGAACGCCGCGCCGGTGGTCCGCCGCCTGGTCGGCCCTCGTCCCGCCCGCCGCTGAGCGCCAGCCACAAAGGACGTACCCGTCGCCGTCCACCAGGACTGACCGCGACCCTGCCGTCGTGCCCCCGAATCGGGGCGCGACGGCAGTCGGGTTCCGGACAGCCCTCGCCCACCGGAAGAATTCCCCACCGCCGAAACGCGCTTTGACCTGGGAAAACTGGTAGAAGTTGATAGAGGATCGTCGCTCAATACGTGAGATCCATTGCGTGAGCGGCGGTCGGGTTTCCGCCAGTCGCCCTGCGGCCGGGGGGCATCAGGCGCGTGGCCGCCGAGGACTAATCAGCCGGTCGCCCGTCTCCTTCCTCCATCCGCTGTGGTCCTCATCCCCGGAAGAGGGAGAAAACATTCATGTCCCCAGTGCTCCGTGCCCGACCACGGGCCGTCACGGCATGCGCCGCAATCCTGGCGCTGATCATCAGTCTGTTTGTCGCACCTACGGCGGCCTCGGCCCGTGCGCCGAGCCGTGCCCCCACACCCGCTTCGGCGCCGGTGACAGCGCCGCTGACAGCACCGACCGTCACCATGGAGCGCGTCGCCCAGGCGGCCGCTCCGGCGCAACCACCGGCCGCCCCGGCCGCGCCCACCGCGTCCTGGCGCGCTGGCACGGCAACGGTGACGTGGAAGGCGCCCGCTGACCGTGGCGCCGCCATCACCGGCTATGTGGTCACGCCGTACCGCAACGGCAAGAAGGCGAAGGCGGTGACCTTCGACGCGTCGAAGACCACCCAGAAGATCTCGGGTCTGACCGCCAAGGGCACCTACACCTTCACCGTCGCCGCGAAGAACGCGGAGGGCACCGGCCCGGCCAGCAAGGCATCCAAGGGCGCCAAGATCATGGCTCTGCCGGGCGCACCGACCATCATCGCGGTCACGGCCGACACCGCCACCGCCCTGCTGAGCTGGACGCCCGGACCCAACGGCGGCTCACCGATCACCAACTACATCGTCACACCCTGGGTCGGCGGCATCCGTCAGCCCGCCCAGACCTTCGGACCGACCACCACCAACACCGTCACCGGGCTGACCCCCACCACCACCTACCGGTTCACGGTGGCCGCCCGCACCGTCGAGGGCACCGGCCCAGACTCGGCGCTGTCGGACACGGTGATCGCGAACGTGTCGCCGACACTGCTGTTCAACCACCCGACCGAGGCGACCGTCGGGATCGCCTACGTCGCCACCCTGAACATCACCCACGGCGTGCCGCCCTTCGTCTGGTCGGTCGCCTCGGGCGTCCTGCCACCGGGGCTGCTGCTCAACCCGCTGACCAACGGCATCTCGGGCGTACCGACCACTGCGGGGAACTACCCGGTGGTGATCCGGGTTGTCGACGCGAACGGCCAGACCGGCACCCGGCTGATCGTGCTGGTGGTCAACCTGGCACCCACCCTCACCTTCCCAGCACCGCCGCTGGGTGAGGTCGACGCTCCCTACGCCGAGCAGCTCAACGTGGTGGGCGGCACAGCGCCGTTCACCTGGTCGCTGGCCACCGGGTCGCTGCCGCCCGGCTTGACACTCGACGCGGCGACCGGCCTGTTGTCCGGCCGGCCGACCCTGATCGGCGCGTTCCCCTCAACGGTCCGCGTGACCGACGCCAACGGCCAAACCGCCACCCGGGCCATTCGCATCCTGATCCAGGCCGCGAGCGTGGCCACGCTGACGGCGTCCACGAACGCCACCACCTTCGGCACACCGGTGCAGTTCACGGTTCTCGTCGGCCCGGGCGTCGCCGAGGGCAGCGTCACCCTCATCGACGAGTTGCCCAACGGGGTGGAGACCCCGCTCGGCACCTTCCCGCTGAGCCTCAACGTGGCCCACTTCGAGATCTACGTACCGGCCTTCGGACACAATCAGTTCCGGGCGCAGTACGACGGGACCGGCCCGTTGGGCGAGGCGGTGTCCAACGAGATCGTCGTCGAGGTCTCGGCGGCGCCCCGACAGGTGGTCATCGACCAGTTCGCACAGTCCGGCATCAGCGGCCTCACCGACCAGTTCGTCTCGATCGTCAACAGCACCTCGATCAACCTGCCGATCGCCGGTTTCAAGGTCGAGGCGCCCGGTGGGCTGTCCATCACCATCCCGGGCAGCGCCCGGCCGCTCGGTCCCCGACGGGGCTATCTGATCGCGGCAGCCAACTATTCGCTGTACAACATTCAACCCGACCTCATCGTCCCCAGCCTCGGCCAGGGCGGGTTCCGGGTGGTTGCACCGGACGCGGCGAACACGGTCACCGACCGGGCGGGCTCGACACCGGGCTTCTCCGAAGGTCCGCCACTGCCCGCGTTCAACGCACCGCCGTTCGTGCCCCACTCCTGGAACCGACTCCGGGTCGCCGGCAACCTCCAGGACACCGCCAACAACCAGGCCGACTTCCGACTGGTCGCCACCGTGCTCGGCCCGATCAACGGGGTCCCGTCCACGCTCGGCAGCCCGTCTCCACAGAACACGCTCGGCACCTACCAGCAGAACGCCTCCATCCAGTCGACGTTGTTCGACCCGAACGTGGCCGTGTCGGTCGCGCCCAACCGGGTGCGCACCGCGAACAGCCTGGTGATCCGGCGGACGCTGACCAACCGGTCCAACGCCGCGATCACTCAGGCCCGGATTCGGATCACCTCACTGAGCGCGGAGAACGGAGCACCGTACCCCGGTGGACCGTCGCCGGCGGTGCACTCCAACCTGAGGTTGGTCAACCCGATCAACCCGACCACTCCGATCATCATCAGTGACGGTCGGACCCTCCTGTCCCGCAATCTGTCGATGGATTCGCCGGCGACCACCCCGCCGGGTGGTGGGCTGGGCACGACGCTGACGATCCCGTTCGACCTGGGTGGTCTGGCGCCCGGTGCGTCGGTGCACATCGCGTTGAGCTTCGCGATCGACACACCCGGATCGTGGTGGGTGGCGTACGACGTCGATGCGATCGGCGGGGGAGTCGTCCCCACGGTCGCGGCATCGGCGAAGGGCGCCAAGGCGACGAAGCAGCGCGCGGCGGACGCCAAGCGACTGGCTGAGTCGCGCAAGTTGAGCGTCGACAGCGGAACCCTGCGCTGACGCTCGTCGGTTGAGGGTGCGGGTGGCGCGTCACCACGAGCGCCACCCGCATCGCGTCGTCGACCATGATCGTTGAGCAGGCGATGAACGGGGAGAACATGCCGACACCCGGACGAGGTGTCTACGGGCTGCGGGTGCACGGGCTGGACGAGGTGTCCGAGCTGCTGCCAGCCGAGGGTGCCGCGCTCGGGTGGCCCGCGGTGCGGGTCCGCCAACTCGACGCACCGCCACCGCCGCCGGTGCCGCTCGACGACCGGCGGGGCACCCGGGTCCTCGCCGACGGGCGGACCCTCGCCCTCGACCGGCTGGCGGGCACCGCCATCTTCTACGGCCCTGCGCTCACCCCGGACGTGCTGGCCCACCCGTACCTCGCGCCGGTGGCGACGACCGTCAACCGGTGGGCCGGGAGGGAAACCTTCCACAGTGGAGCGTTTGTACTCGCCGATCGGGCCTGGGCGGTGCTCGGCCCGCGTACCGCGGGCAAGAGCAGCCTGCTCGCCGCCCTGGCCGCCCGGGGCGTGCCGATCCTGACCGACGACATCCTGGTCGTCGACGGCGTCGAAGCCTTCGCCGGTCCTCGCTGCGTCGACCTGCGGCAGCCCGTGCCGGGCGCGGCGCTGCCGACCTGGCTGGCCCGGGCCGGCGACCGGCTGCGCGTCGGGCTGCCCCCGATCGCGCCCCGCGTCCCACTGGGCGGCTGGCTGTTCCTGTGCTGGGGTGACGCGGTCACCCTGACCCGACTGCCCGGGACCACCCTGCTGGCGCGGCTCGCCGGGCAACGGTCCTTCGGACAGCTGCGCTCCGACCCGGCGGCGCTGCTGTCGATCGCCGCCCTGCCGGCGTGGGAGTTGACCCGGCCGCGCGACTGGGCAGCGCTCGACGACACCCACCGACTGCTCGCGGACACCATCGCCGCGAGCCGGGCCGTGGGCTCCGGTCAGGGCCGCTGAAGCAGCAGCCCGTGCCCGCGCAGGTCCTCCAGGAAGGCGGCCACGTCGGCTCGGGCTCGTTCCCGATCCACCGGGGCGGTCTCCTCCAGTGCGGTGACCAACTCGGTGCTGGTGGCACCCGCCACCAGTCGTTGCCAGAGCAGCGCCCCCGCCGAATCCAGCCCGAAGTAGACCGAGTTGGCGGTGTCCAGGACGACCACCTCGTCGCCGGCCAACCGCCAGGCCACCCGGTCCGGGTCGACCCGGTGCACGGCCTCATGCTGTGTCACGACTTGACCTCCACATCGATGTCGGAACGCTCCGGCCGGCCGGCGGCACCAGCCGGGTTGGCGGCCAGCCAGAGCTGTTGGACCAGGCTTGCCGTGCCGCCGGGGATCGGCCAGTGGGACCACAGTCGACGCAGACCGTCCGGGTCCACCAGCCTCGGGTCGACGCCGGAGCCGTCCCAGGAGCGGACGAACTCCCGGGTCGGTGTCCGGAAGAACACCTCGAGAAAGCGGGCCTTGCGGCGTGGCGCGGTGACCTCGGCCGGCAGGGCTCCCCGGACGATCTCCGCGAGCAGCCGGTCCCGGCCGATGTTCCGGCGGTCGCCCGCCAGCATTGCCAGCGCGGCCAGAAATCCCTTGTCGAGCAGCGGCTGAATCGCGGTGGCCTGGTGCTCGGCGGCCAGCGCGGCCAGCGCCGAGCAGGTCATCCGTAGGTCACGGCGCCGGGTGTGCCAGGCAACCCGGTGCCGCAGTTCGCGCGGCTCGGCCCGTTGCTCGGCGCGGAGCGCCCGGTGCGCCTCCCGCGCCACCGACCGGCGCAGCCAGGGAAACATCGCGGCGGGCCCTTGACGGGTACGCGCGGCGTGCCGCAGCCACCACAGTCGGTCGCGCAGCGAGGCCGCCGGCGGGCGACGCCACCCGGCCAGGATCTGGTCGCCGCCGGCGCCCGTGAGTAGTGAACCGCCGGAGGCCAGCTCGGCGATGGGCAGGTGTAGGTGCAGGTTGACCGGATGGACCACCCCGTGGCGGTGCAGCAGTCGACGGGCCACCGGCCCGACCAGGTCCAGATCGTCGTCGGCCCGCAGGATCTCCCACGATCCGCCGATCCCCAGAGCCCCGATCACCCGTTCCTGCCAGTCCGACTCGTCAGCCCGGGGGGCCCCGGTGAATCGCCAGGTGACCGGGACCGGATCCGGCAGCCCTTCCCGCCGGGCAGCCCGGACGGCCACCGCGAGAATCAGCGACGAGTCCAACCCGCCCGAGAAGCTGACCACGCACGGGGGCCGGGACAGGCCGGCCAGCACGGCGGCGTCGAGCGCGGCCAGCGGGTCCGGTACGACGACCGGCACGGGCCGACGCGGCGGTGGAGCGACACCGAGCAGCGTGCCGGTGGCGAGGTCGAACGGGGTCGGACGGAGCATGTCGTACCTCAATCGCGTTTCAGGGTGCCGCGGCCGGCGGCGACCCGCAGCGCCCGCGCGAAGGCCCAGCTCGACACCGGCAGCAGCAGCGCGGTGACGCCGAGCAGCGTGCCGGCCGACCACGCCCACTCGCCGCCGGCCAGTGCGGCGCGCAGACCGTCCAGGGCGATCCGGCTGGGCAGCACCGCGGTCAGCTCCGGTAGTGGGCCGGGGAGTCCGGAGACCGGGAAGTACGTGCCGGACACAAAGGTGAGCCCGACGACGAAGAGCCGGGCGGCGGCGTCGCCGTGCCCGACAGCGACGGTGAACGCCGCGAGCGCGATGCCGATGCCCATCAAGGACGCGGTGCCGGCGATCAGCATCACCGCGACTCCCCACCAGTCGGCCCGCTCGGTGCGCAGGCCGAGCAGGGTGCCGAGGATCGCCAGGTAGACGCAGGAGCGCAGCAGGGCGAACAGGAACGGGTAGCCGGCGGTCCCGATGGTCAGCGCGGTGACCGGCACGGGTTGGGCGGCCAGCAACTCCAGCGTCCCGCCGCGTTGCTCCCGGATCACCCGGCTGGTCAGTTGCGTGGTGGCGGCCTGCAGGATGAGCAGGAAGGTGATGCCGACCGCCACGAAGTCGAAGTAGCTCGGCGAGTGGGCGAGGTCGGTGCCGGAGGACGGGGTGAGCGCCCGGGAGATGAACAGGAAGACGACCAGGTTCACCACCCCGAAGGCGAGGTCCAGGAGCAGCGGCAGCCGGAACTGCCGTGGGTCACCGAGATCGCGGCGGACCAGCGCGAGGATCATCCCGACCGCACTCGCACCGACGGCCCGGCGACCGACCGGTCGGGCGGTGGTCGTGACCGCCGTGGTCGGTGTCGTCATTGGGCGGTCGGGAGGGTCAGCGCGGACTGGCACCGGCTGCGGTCGTCGGCGAGGTGCGACGCGATCACGCAGGTCAGCTCGGGCCGCCGATCGAGTGCCTGCCACAGCAGCAGCCGGGACCTCTCATCGAGGGACCGGCCGGGCTCGTCGAGGAGCAGCAGCGCTGGTTCGGCGACGAGCGCCCGCGCGATGCTGACCCGGGCCCGCATTCCCGCCGAGCATCGTTCCACCGGGACGGTGGCGTAGCCGGTGAGGTCCAGTTCGGATTCGACCCGGGCGACGGCTGGGCGGACGGCCCGTCGTGGCAGTCGGAGTCGGGCGACGAGGGCCACGTTCTCGCGCGCCGACAGTTTCTCGTACAGGCCCTGCTCCGGGGCGAGGCAGACGCCGGTCAGGCGCCGGGCGGGCAGTGAGCCGACCGGGTGGCCGCTGACGGTGGCCTGTCCGGCGCTGAGGGTCAGCGTGCCGGACAGGCACCGCAGTAGCGTGGTCTTACCGGATCCGTTACCGCCGCCCAGGAACACTCGGGCACCGACCGGAACGTCGAGGTCCAGATCGGTGAAGATCACCCGACGCCCGAACCGACGCTGTGCCCGGCGGACCGTGAGCATCGGCGGTCCTCCCACGATGTCGGGCGGCGACGGATCAGAGGGAACCGTCGCCGCCGCCACCCAGGCCATCGTCTGGACCTACGGTGCCGCCCTTGGTCAACTCGGCGAGGGTGCCCAGGCGCTGAATGGTCGGCGGCCGGTAGTCCGCAGCGGCGGTCTGGGCTGTGTCCGGCTCGCGGTTCGATGTCATTGGTTCTCCCTAGTCGTTCGGTGTTTTACCAGCATAAACGGTCATCAGGTGCTTTAGATGCCATTGGAGGCCTAAACGTCGCAGCACGTCGAGAACCACCCAGGAACGGTCGAGCTGCGCCGGCGGCGCGGTCAGAGCAGCCACGAGTTCGGGACGGGGCGGCGCAGAATCTCCGCCAGCTCGTGCTGGTGCGGGTCCGGATCGCCGTCGAGCCAGGCGTGGGCGTGGAACCCAGCCCCCGGCGAGCTGACCCCGATCACCACGGTCCGCGCCACCCGCCTCCGGGCGAACCAGCGCTGGAGCACCAGCGCGCTCTCCAGGCAGTTGCCGCCGCCCCGGCCCAGCGCCCGCCGGACCAGGGCGTCGCTGCCACCGGGGGGCGGCGCGGGGAGGCGTACCGCATCGAGGCCGCCCCGGGCGAGCTGACGGCGTACCCGCCGGCAGGCCAGCAGCGTCCACGCCACCACGGCCAGGCCGAGCGGCCCGTGCCGGCGGATGACCCGGGCCAGGGCGCGCAGCGCGCGTACCGGGTCAGCCATGCCGTCGCTGCGCGGTCCGCAGCTCCCGCAGCACCCGGGGCAGCAGCCGGACATGCCGGCCGATGCGCCGGACGTACGCCCACAGCAGGCCCCGCCGGCCGCGGTGCGCCCGCGCGTCGAACTGCCGCAGGTGCACCGGCAACGGCAGCACCAGCCGGGACAACACCCGCAGGCGGTGCCCCGGCCCGGACACATCCGCCAGGTGCGCCAGACCGACGGCGGTGGGACTGGCCAGGCGGGCGGCGAGCCATGCCGACGACGGGCCACGCGTGGACGAGAGGCCGAGCCGGGCCGCGACCACCACACCGGCCGGCAGCAGCCCGAGCCCGACGGTGAACGCCGGCACCGCGTCGCAGCGCGCGGCGAGCCGACCGGCCGCCTCCCAGGTGTCCGGGGAGAACACCGCCAACGCGTGGGCCAGGTCCCGGGCTGGTTTGCCGAAGCCGGCGGGACTGGCGGCGTGCAGGGCGGCGATCAGGGCGGTGCCGGCCTCGTCGGGTACGAGGACGCGCCCGCCGGCCAGGTCGAGGTGGTCCGCCCCGACGCGTAGCGACCGCCACAGCTCGTCGTAGTCACCGACCCCGGCGAAGCCGCGGTGCAGCTCCATGGTCAGCGGCAGTGGCCCGGGCGCGTGCCAGGGCTGTTCGTGCCACGTCGCCGCGACGACGTGCAGGTCGGCAGGGAGCTTCGGCCGGTAGCCGGCGGCGTGGAGGGCGTCCTGCGCGGCGGTGACGCTGTCCGGCGCGACGAGCAGGTCGACGTCGGCGTAGTGCCGGTCGACGCCGAGCCGGCGGGCCAGGCCGGCCCCCTTGAGCAGCATGCTGTCGACGCCGTGTCGGCGCAACACGTCGCTGGTGGACACGGCCAGGGCATCGAGGGCCAGGCAGCGCACGGCGAGGCCGGGGGAGACGGTCACCGCAGGACCACGGCGGGGGTGAGTGCCGGTCCCACCGGTGCCCGGAGACGGTACGACAGTGACATCCAACCTGCCTTTCGGGTCTGCGGCACCGGACGTACTGAAAAGGGGGTGAATCCGAGACCAACTCAGTTATATCGACATAAGGCGATATCTGGTATACCACATTTCGGCAGGTCGGGCGGGCTCGGCGGCCGGGAGCTCCTCGGGTCAGCCGACCAGCAGTAGCGCGCCGACCGCGGCGAGCGTGCCGACGACCGCGAGCAGGGCGCTGGTCAGCACGAACCGGGTCAACGGCACGGCCACCCCGGCCGCCCGGCACCGCTCGAACCACAGCAGGGTGGCCAGCGACGCCCAGGGGGCGGCCAGTGGGCCGACGTTGGTGCCGATCAGCAGGGCCAGCAGGCGGGTCACGTCGCCGGTCGGCAGCACCGACTCGCCGGCCAGGTAGGCGGGCAGGTTGTTCACCGCGTTGGCCAGCAGTGCCCCGGTCCCGCCGGCGCGGATCGCGCCGCCAGCCCCGCCCTCGACACCGAGGAGATCGCGGACCAGGTCGTCCAGCCCGTGCTGGCCGAGGGTCTGCACCACCAGGAACAGGCCGGTGACGAAGAGCAGCAACCGCAGTGGCACCAGCCCCGGGCGCAGCGTGGCGGGGGACCGGACGATGAACCCGATCAGCACCAGCGCGAGCGCGACGGTGGAGGCGAGGCCGATCTCCACCCCGGCGAGGATGCCGGCGACGAAGAGCAGGCAGCCGGCGAGCGCGATGCGGTGCAGCACCGGGTCGGCCGGCACGTGCCGGGCCGGCGGGACGAAGCGCCCACCGGCCGGCCGTTCCCGCCGCCACCACGCGTACCAGAGCAGCGCCATGGTGACCGTCACCGCGGCGACCTGCGGCAGTGCCATCCGCTCGGCATAGGCCAGCGGTGTCAGGCCGACCCGGTCGGCGGCCAGCAGGTTGGTCAGGTTCGACACCGGCAGCAGCAGGCTGGCGGTGTTCGCCAACCAGACCGTGGTGACCGCGAGCGGGGCGGCTGGAACGCGCAGAGCGCGCGCCAACGCGAGCAGCACCGGCGTGAGCAGTACGGCGGTGGTGTCGAGGTTGAGCACGAGGGTGGTCAGCGTGGCGAGGCCGCCGCAGAGCAGGAACAGCGCCGCCCACCTGCCTCGGGCGGCGATGGCCAACCGGCTGGCCAGGACGTCGAAGACGCCGGCCACGGCGGTCAGCTCGGCGAGCACGATCACGGTGCCGAGGAAGAGCAGCAGCGGCAGGATCCGGTGCAGGGTGGTGGTGGTCTCCGCGCGGGGCAGCAGCCCGCTCAGCGCGCAGCCCGCGCCGGCCACCGCGAGGACGACCGCCACCAGGTCGAGCGGGTGTGGACGCCAGCGCACGGTCGGCTCGGGCGGGGCTGCGGGCTTCACGGCTGCTCACGCTGGCACAGCGCCTGGCCGGTCGGTCGTCAACCCCCGTCCAGGTGACCGGCCCCACCCTGCTTGAACGTGGCCAGGCCCGGCCCCCGGGATCGGGGACCGGGCCTGGTGTGGTGCGCGGTGCCTACCAGCCCAGGTAGCTGGGCTGGGTCTGCACGTTCAGTTCGTTGTAACGGGTCAGCTTGGCCGTCCAGGTCCGCCAGTCGTTCAGCTCCAGGACGTCCAGGCCCTTCACCATGTCGTTGGAGTAGATGTGGCCGTTGTAGTAATACGCGGACCAGGTGCCGCCGCCGACGAACGAGTCGGCCGAGAGCGGGCCGCGCTCCCAGAAGGCGATCTCCTTGGGCCTGGCCGAGTCGGTGAAGTCCCAGACCGAGATTCCGCCCTGGTACCACGCCTGGACCATGATGTCCCGACCGAGCACCGGGATCAGCGAGCCGTTGTGCGCCACGCAGTTCTCGGTGTCGGCGTTCACCCGGGGAATCTTGTAGTAGCTGCGGAAGTTCATCTTCCGAGCGTTACCGCGGCCGGTGATGTCGTAGATGGCGTCCGCGCCCCGGTTGGGTCCTACGGTCTCGTTGCAGGTCGCCGCCCCGCCACCACCCAGCTCGTCGGTGAAGATCACCTTGGTGCCGGAGTTGTTGAAGGTGGCCGAGTGCCAGAACGCGAAGTTGGTTTCGTCCCGGACTCGGTTGATGACCCGGGGCGCCTCCCGGTTCTTGATGTCGAGCAGGACGCCGTCACCCATGCAGGCGCCGGCGGCCAGGTCCTTCGACGGGTAGGCGGTGATGTCGTGGCATCCGGTGGTCGCCGAGCCCGTCGTGCTGCCGGGGAAACCGCCGTCCGGGAAGAGGTTCGGCGTCGCGACCACGGCCGCGTCGGTCGGCTTCTTCAGCGGCACCTTGATGATCGAGATGGAGTCGTGCGGCGGCTGGCAGTCCGGGAACTCGGCCCGCGGGCTGTACGACGACACGTACAGGTAGACGGCCTTGCGGTCCTTGCCCGGCACCAGGGTGTGGGTGTGCGAGCCGCAGGCCGTCTCGACGGACTTGATGTACCGCGGGTTGGCCTTGTCCTTGATGTCGAAGACCTTGATGCCCTCCCAGGACCCCTTCACGTCCGCCCCCTGCGCGGTGCTGTTGCAGGAGTCGTCGCTGCGGGACGAGTCGGTGGAGAGGAAGAGCAGGTCGCCGTGGATGGAGATGTCGTTCTGCGACCCCGGGCAGAGCACCCGGGCCTTGACCGTCGGCGCGCTGGGCCGCGAGATGTCGTAGATGACGAAACCGTTGTAGTTGCCGGCGAACGCGTACTTGCCCTGGAAGGCGATGTCGCTGTTGGTCGCGTCCAGGGGCGCGACCTTGGGCACGTTCGCGATCTGGCGCAGGTTGGGGCTGCTCACGATCTCGTCGACGCCGGGGATCGTGTTGGTGGGGGCCGACTGCGGCACCACCTGGGCGTTGCTCGCGGGGGCGACGAGCGCGCTGGCGACGAGCAGGCCGGTCGCGGCGAGCGCCACGATGCGGAGTTGTCGTAACCGAGGCTTGTGGAGTCTGATCATCGGCGAGGCCCTTCGCAAGGGGAAGACGATGGTCGACACCTTACCGCCCGACGAAGAACGTCGATGTGACCTGGCTCACACCAAAGTGGGTTCTTCAATAGATAGCATCGCGATGACCTCGACCCCAGGGAGTGGCCCATGACCGACCGGCGCGCACGAACCCTGGCGATCGTCACACTGGCGCTCGTGCTTCCGCTGGTGGCGTTCATTGTGAGCCGCTCCGGCGGCGACTCCACGACCGGCGCCGCGCGGTCGACCTCCGTGTCCGCCATCCCCGAGCCCGCCACCCCCGCGCCCGCCACGACGCCGACGGTCAGCCCGGTGCCCACCGACCTGACCGTCATCGCGCCCGGCCGCCCGGGTGAGACGGCGGCCACCCGCGCGGCCCACGAGGTCCGCGACGCCGGCCCCGCTCCGCACAACTCGATGGACGTCTGGTTCGTGCGGATGATGATCCCGCACCACGCGCAGGCCCTGGCCATGGCGGAGCTCGCGCCCGACCGCGCCGCCAACCCCGACATCCGTGCCCTCGCCGATCGGATCCGCGCCAGCCAGGGACCGGAGATGGGCATGATGCGTGGCTGGTTGCAGACCCGTGGCCTCCCGGCGGAGGTCCAGGGGCACGACCACGGCACCATGCGCGGCATGCAGTCACCCGAGGCGATGCGGCAGCTCGCCGCGGTCCGTGGCGCGGACTTCGACCGGCTCTTCGTCCAGATGATGACCGCGCACCACGAGGGCGCCATCGAGTTGGCCACCAACCTGCTCACGGTCGGTTCAGACCTGACGCTCAACGAGTTCGCCAACTCGGTCGCCACCGAGCAGACCGTCGAGATCGGGCGAATGCGCGAGGTCCTCTCCCGTTGAACGGGCCCTGCGGCACGTACGCTGGGTGACCGTGACACGCACGATGTTCGGTCGCCCGCTGCGCGGCGTCGCCTTCGACGTGGCCGTCTCCGCCGTGGTGGCCCTCATCGGCCTGGCCGGCGCGGTCAACCTGCCGGGCGGCTGGGCGGCCGCGCTGGTCTGTGTGGGGATGGCCGTGGCGCTGCTGTTCCGCCGCGCGCATCCGGGCGCGGTGACCGTGGCGGTAGCGGCGCTCGGCCTGGTGCAGGTGATCGCCCAGTGGGGTCCGCTGCCCTTCGACGTCGCCGTCCTGATCGCGCTCTACAGCGTGGTGAAGTATGGCGAGCGGCTGCGCGGCGCCGTGCTCGCCGGCGTGGCCGCCGCCGTCGGCGTGGTGCTCGCCGCCGTGCAGACCCCGGGGCTGATCAGCTGGTGGGTGACCGCGCTGTGGTACGCGCTGGTCACCGGCGCGGTGTGGCTGGTCGGGCTGAACGTGCGGACCCGCCGGCTCTACGTGCTCAGCCTGGAGGAACGGGCCACGACCCTGGAACGCGAACGAGAGGCCGAGTCCCGGGCGGCGGTCGCCGAGGAGCGCACCCGGATTGCCCGCGAGCTGCACGACGTGGTCGCCCACAGCATGGCGGTGATGATCGTCCAGGCGGACGGCGCCCGGTTCATGCTCGACCGTGACCCCGCCCAGGCCCGCACCGCCGTGAAGGTGGTCGCGGACACCGGCCGGGCCGCACTGGAGGAGATGCGCCGGCTGGTCGGCGTCCTGCGCGACGCCGGACCGTCCGGTGGAGACGGGCTCGCGGTGGCCGCCGACCCGGAGCACCGGCGCCTGGCCCTGGCCGAGTTGCCCGACCTGCTGGCCCGGTTCGGCGACGCCGGGCTGTACATCCGCAGCACCGTCACCGGTGAGCCGCCGGCCCTGCCCCCTGGCTTGGAGTTGACCGTCTACCGGGTGGTGCAGGAAGCGCTGACCAACGCGCTCAAGCACGCCGGTGTCGACGCCGGCGTCGAGGTCGCCCTGACGTACACCGCCGAGGCCGTCGTGGTCCGGGTGCGCGACGACGGTCGGGGCCGCCCGGTGGTCAGCCCGGCACCGTCCGGCGGTCACGGTCTGCTCGGCATGCGGGAGCGAGTGACGGTGTACGACGGCAGCCTCACCGCCGGCCCCCGGCCGGCCGGGGGCTGGCAGGTCGAGGTCCGGCTACCGCTACCGTCGGACCCGGCAACGGAGGTGATCGCGGCATGACGGTCCGGGTGGTGATCGTGGACGACCAGGCGCTGGTGCGCGCCGGGTTCCGGATGGTGCTGGACTCCCAGCCCGACCTGAAGGTGGTCGGGGAGGCGATCGACGGCGCGGACGCCCTGCGTGTGCTCGCCCGCACCGAGGCCGACGTGGTCGTGATGGACATCCGGATGCCGACCATGGACGGTGTGGAGGCGACCCGCCGGCTCTGCGCCGACCGGCCCGCCGGCCCGCCCCGGGTGCTGGTGCTGACCACCTTCGACACCGAGGCTGACGCGTTCGCCGCCCTGCAGGCCGGGGCGAGCGGGTTCCTGCTCAAGAACGTCCCGCCGGAGGAGCTGCTGGCCGCGATCCGGGTGGTGGCCCAGGGTGACTCGGTGGTGGCCCCGTCGATCACCCGGCGGCTGCTGGACCGGTTCGCCGGGCAGTTCGGCGCCGCCCCGAGCGCAGACCCTCGCCTCACCCAGCTCACCGAACGGGAACGGGAGGTGCTGCTGTTGGTCGCCCAGGGGCTGTCCAACGCGGAGATCGCCGCCCAGGTGCACGTGGCCGAGGCGACGGTGAAGACCCACGTCGGGCGGATCCTGGCGAAGCTCCAGCTGCGCGACCGGGTCCAGGCGGTGGTCCTGGCGTACGAGAGCGGGCTGGTGACACCCGGCGGATGACTCCGCGTACGACCTGGGTCGTAGGGGTCGGCGGGCGCACCGCGACCCGGGTCGCACGCAGGTCGAGCGCGCAGGTGGAGATCGACCGACCAGCTCCGGCCATAGCGTCGGAGGGGTCCGATCCGCCACCTGCACCGGGAGCCCCGCATGATCCGCCTGACCCTGCGCTCGTTGCGCGCCGAGGCACTGCGCATGCTGCTCTCCGCGCTGGCCGTCGTGCTCGGTGTCGCGTTCGTCGCCGGCACCATGATCTTCGTCGACGGGATGAGCGCCGGCGCGTACGAGCGGGCCGGCACCTTCGACCGGCACACCGACCTGGGTGTCTACTCGGCCGGCCGGGAGTTGTTGCCCCCGACCCTCATCGACCGGGTGCGCGCGGTCGACGGGGTGGCCGCCGCGGCCGGTGAGCTGACCAACACCGCCGGGCTCCTCGGCGCCGACGGTCGCCCGGTCCTGGGCTTCACCATGCTCGCCGCCATCCCGACCGAGGACGCTCTGCGCTCGTACGACGTGGTCGCCGGCCGGTTGCCCGACCGTGCCGGGGAGGTGGTGCTCGACGCGCCGACGGTGGCCGACGAGGGTTTCACCCTCGGCGCTCCGGTCCGCGTCGGCAGCACCGGCGGAGCGGCCCGCTCGTACACCCTGGTTGGCACCGTCGACGTGGCTGGCACCGTCCGCGACGTCGGCGGTCCGTTCGTCGGCCTGGTCGGGCCGGACGCGTTGGCCCTCACCGGTGAGCGGGGCTATGGCCGCATTATGGTGGCGGCCCGACCGGAGGCCTCCGTTACGGCGCTGGCCGACGAGCTACGCACCGTGGCAGGTGGCGAGTTCACCGTGAAGGGTCGCCAGCAGATTCTCGACGAGGCCGTGGAGGACGCGGTCCGCAACGTGGACCAGTTCCGGATGCTGCTGTTGATCTTCGTGGGGGTCGCCGTGGTGGTGGCCGGCTTCGTGATCGCCAACACCTTCGCGATCGTGCTGGCCCAGCGCACCCGGCGGACCGCGCTCCTGCGCCTGATCGGCGCCACCCGCGGGCAGGTCTTCCGGGCCGCACTGCTGGAGTCGGCGGTGCTGGGGCTGGTCGCCTCCGCGCTCGGTGTGCTGCTCGGGGTGGCCCTCGCCGGTGGGTTGGGGCTGCTGATGTCCCAATTGGACGTTCCGGTCAGCGGGGGCCTGACCGTGACCGGTTCGACCGTGCTGACCGGCCTGCTGCTGGGAACCGCGCTCACCGTGTGCGCCGCCCTGCTCCCGGCCTGGCGGGGGACACGGGTCGCTCCGGTGGCCGCGCTCACCGACGCCGCGGTGCAGCAGAGCCAAGGTGCTGGTCGGGTTCGGCTGACCTTCGGCGCGGTGGTGCTGGCCGTCGGTGTCGCCGCGCTGGTCGGCGCCGCCAGCGCCGGCCAGCTGCTGCTGGTGGCGCTCGGCGGGGTGTTGGCCTTCTTCGGGATCGTGCTGTTCGGGCCGGTGCTCGTCCCGGCGTTGGCCCGGGTGTTCGGTTGGCCGGCGCGCAAGGCGCTCGGGACGATCGGTGCGCTGGCGGTGGCCAACGCGGTCCGCAATCCGCGGCGGGTCGCCGCGACCGCGACCGCCCTGGTGATCGGGATCGGACTCGTGTCGGCTTTCATGGTCGGCGGACGCAGCACCAAGGACAGCATCGAGAACAGCGTGGACGCCCAGATCGGGACGGACTTCGTGGTCGTCGGAATCGGTCAGGAGCTGCCCGCCGCGCTCGTCGGTGAGCTGGCCGCCCGCCCCGAGTTGGGCGTGGTGCACGAGCAGCGCAGCACGGTCGCCGCCGACATCGAGATCCGCGCGGCCGACCCGGCGCTGGTCGGCCGGACGTTGAGCGGGGTGCTGTCCGGCGCCGCCAATGAGGTCGGGCCGGGGCAGGTGCTGGTGCATCGGGAGTTGGCGCAGGCACGCGGCTGGCAGGTCGGCTCGCCGGTGACCGTCGGGGGCCGGTCGTTCCGGGTGGCCGCCGTCGTCACCGACGACACGCCCGGCAACGGCGCTCCCGCCGGTCACGTGATCGACATGGCCGACGCGGACTTCACCGCGCTCTTCCCCGGTCAGCGGGGCTTCCTGGCCGAGATCGACCCCGCCGCCGGGGTGAGCG
This sequence comes from Micromonospora parathelypteridis, assembly GCF_014201145.1. Taxonomy (NCBI): domain Bacteria; kingdom Bacillati; phylum Actinomycetota; class Actinomycetes; order Micromonosporales; family Micromonosporaceae; genus Micromonospora; species Micromonospora parathelypteridis. The sequence goes on along the minus strand of NZ_JACHDP010000001.1, from coordinate 6,903,127 downwards.
CCGAGCGGGCCCGGGACGCGATCGAGGCGGTGCTGGGCAGCTACCCGACGGTGAACCTGATGGACCAGGACGCGTACAAGAAGATGCTCACCGGCACGGTGGACATGGTGCTGGGACTCGTCACCGCGCTGCTCGGCCTCGCCGTGGTGATCGCCCTGGTCGGTGTGGCGAACACGCTGAGCCTGTCCGTGGTCGAGCGGACCAGGGAGAACGCCGTACTGCGGGCGGTCGGGCTCACCCGAGCGCGGATGCGGGCGGTGCTCGCCGTCGAGGCGGCGCTGATGGCGCTGGTCGGTGCGGTGCTCGGGGTCGGGCTGGGCACCGGCGTGAGCGCCTCCGCGATGGCTCTGCTGGCCCGCTTCGACGAGAACTTCCATGTGGTGCTGCCGCTGGGCCAACTCGGGCTGGTCCTCGGCGTCGCGGTGCTGGCCGCCCTGCTCGCCTCGGTCCTGCCGGCCCGTCGTGCGCTGTCCCGCCCGGTCGTCGAGGCGCTCGCCGACCAGTGATCGGCCCCGCCGCCGCCCGGGGCGAACGGACGGACATCCGCCGGCCGGCCCCGCCGTCTTCCCCGGCGGCGGGACCGGCCAGCGGTGCCGGGCCTACAGGCGCTCGACCATCGGGCCGACGCACCGGTTGCGGGTGTCGAAGACGTACGTGGCGTGCTGGACCACCAGGTCGTAGTCGAAGGTGTCGTGGTCGGTGACCACCACCACCCCGTCCGCGGCGCGCACCTCCCGCTCGGTGAGACCGACCACGGTGACTCCGGCCGGGATCTGGTGCGCCTCGGCGTACGGCTCGACCGCGTGGACCTCGGCCCCGAGGGCCTGCAGCCGGCGGGCCACGTCGACAGCGGGGGAGTCCCGCATGTCGCCGGTGTTCTTCTTGTACGCCAGTCCGAGCAGCAGCAGCCGGGCGCCGCTGACCGCACGGCCGTTCCGGTTCAGCCCCGCCATGATGCGCTGCGCGACGTGCTCGGGCATCTCGTGGTTGATGTCGTTGGCCAGCTCGATGAAGCGGAACTGCCGGCCGAGGCGGCGCTTGACCTGCCACGAGAGGTAGCACGGGTCGATCGGCAGGCAGTGCCCGCCGACGCCGGGTCCGGGCCGGAACGGCAGGAAACCGAACGGCTTGGTCTCGGCGGCGTCGATCGCCTGCCAGACGTCGATGTCGAGGTGGTGCGAGAGCATGGTCAGCTCGTTGATCAGCGCGATGTTGACCTGGCGGAAGGTGTTCTCGATCAGCTTGGTCAGCTCGGCGACGCGGGTGGAGCCCACCGGCACGGTGTGTTCCACGAGGCGCTGGTAGAACTCGTCGACCCTGGCCAGTGACGTCGGGTCCACGCCGGAGACCACCTTCGGGGTGTTCTCCAGCCGCCAGGTCGGGTTGCCCGGGTCGATCCGCTCCGGGCTGTAGCCGAGATGGAAGTCGCCGGGGCTGCGCAGCCCGCTCGCCGACTCCAACAGCGGGCGCAGCAGTTCCTCGGTGGTGCCGGGGTAGGTGGTCGACTCCAGGATCACCGTGCAGCCCGGGCGTACGTACGGGCCGATGCCGACGCCGGCCTGCTCGACGAAGCTCAGGTCGGGAGTGCCGTCGCGCAGCGGCGTCGGGACGGTGATGACGCAGATGTCGAAGCCTTCGGCATCGGTGTACTCCGTGCTGGGGTTGTACCGGCCACTCCCCAACGCCCGGCCCAGCCGGTCGGTCGGGATGTCCTCGACGAACGACTCGCCGGAAGCGAGACGCTTCACCCGGTCGGCGTCGACGTCGAGGCCGACGACGTCCAGCCCTGCCTCGACGGCGCGCATTGCCAGCGGCAGTCCGACGTACCCCTGACCGATCACGACCAGCTTTTCAGCGCTCACCCAGGCTCCCGCAGCAGTTGGTGGAAATAGCCTGTTGCGAGCCTAGAGGCGCTTTCGACTCCTCAAGTCCGTTTTGGGGATATCGGTGCTGGTGGGGCTGTCGCGGCGGGCGAAAGAGCCGCCCTCAGCCGGCCTCCGACCCGCCCGGGGCGCTCGTCGGGCTCTCCGGGGTGCTCGGCTCGGGAGATGCAGGCGGGGTCGTCGGAGGTTCATTCGTCGGGGGAGTGGTCGGCGGGGCTGTCATCGTCGGCGTCACCGTCGGCGTCGGCGGGCTGGATGTCTGGCTGGGCTGCGTGCTCGCCGTGGTGGAGACCGAGACGGACGGGGAGACGCCGGGCGCCGGCGGCCGGTCGGGCCGACCCGGGTCGGCGCTGGGGAAGTGCTCGTTCGCCGCCGGCAGGTCCAGCGGGCCAGTCGGTGTCACCGTCGGCGAGGTGGTCGGCAGTTTGACCGCCGGATCGTCGCCGGCATTGCGTGCCGCGCCCAGTGCCGCGCCGAGCCCGACCAGCGCGACCAGCACGGCCACCCCCGCGCCGACCAGCGGCCCACGCCGTCGCTGACGCCCGGCATGGGGCCCAGTCGCCACCGCCGCGCCGGCCGGCACGTCGGTGCGGGTGCCCGGCCCGGCATCACGCAGCGGGACGGCTGCCGCCATCGCTGTCGGCGGCTCGCCGCCGGTGACCGCGGTCCGAGCGGCCTCGGCCATCGCCGCGCCGCTGGAGAATCGATCCTGCGGGTCCTTGGCCAGGGCCCGGGACACCAGAGCGCGGACCGCCTCCGGGATCTCGTTCGGCAGCTCCGGCGGCTCGTCGTCCAGGTGTCGAACGGCAACCTGGAGCGGGTTGTCGCCGGTGAACGGCGGACTGCCGGTGAGGCAGCAGTAGGTGACCGCGCCCAGCGCGTAGATGTCGGTGGCACCGCTGACCGGCCGGCCGGCGGCCTGCTCGGGGGCCATGTAGAGGGCGGTGCCGGGCACCGCGTTGGTGCTGGTGATGCTGGTGATGTCGGTGGAACGGGCCACGCCGAAGTCGACCAGGACAACCGTGCCGTCCTCGTGGACCAGCAGGTTGCTGGGCTTGACGTCGCGGTGCACGATGCCGCCGCGGTGCGCCGCGTTCAGTGCCGCGGCCGCCTGGGCCACGACCGACATCGTCTCGGCCACGTCGAGTCGGCCGGCCGTCTCGATCCGCTTGGACAACGGCTCGCCGGCGACGAACTCCATGACCAGGTAGTCCGCCCGACCGCCGTCGGGCAGGTCGTCGGCTCCGCAGTCGAAGACCTGCACGATGCCGGGGTGCCGCAGCGCCGCCATGATCCGGGCCTCGGCCCGGAACCGGGCGATGAAGTCGGGGTCGGAGACCAGTGCTGGCAGCAGAACCTTGACCGCGACCTGCCGGCCGAGGATCAGGTCTGAGCCACGCCAGACGTCGCCCATACCGCCGGTGGCGACACGTTCGTCCAAGCGGTACCGACCGCTGAGCACGACCTCCGATGACAACACCGCAATACCGTACCCAGAGTGGCGCGCGGGGGTGCATCACGGCCGGTCGGCCGAACGAGTGATACGGGTCGGTTCATCCGGCCTGACCTGTGTGGACGCTGCGTCTCTGTGACGGCGTGACGACTTGCCGTGACGAAACCCGACATATTTCGACGTACGGGTGCCGGACGGTGGCGACAGAGCGCCTCCAGAGGCGGTCCGCGCCCCTCGGTTACAGGCCGTGACGGCGACACGCCGTCCCGCAGGGCAGATAATTGTCACTCTTCCGTGACGAGGTGCCGACTTGTCGTGCCGCTGGGCCCGTCCTAGCGTTAGCCCGGCTCGGGTCCGCCCGACGGATGGGATCAGATCGGCGGAGGGCGGTGCGGGTGCTGATCGGGCGGACGATTCGCACCGCGTGGTCTGGCGCACCGTGGCCGATCGGGCCGGCACCCGCCGGACACTGCGCGGGCTGCGGATGACCGTCGAGCTGTCGGAGGCGGTCAGCGCGGCGCAGGCCGGAGACGAGGACGCGTTCCGTCTTCTCTACCGCAGCCTGCAGCCGGGTCTGCTGCGGTATCTGACCGCCCTCGTCGGCGCGGACGCCGAGGACGTCGCCTCCGAAACCTGGCTGCAGATCTCCCGCGACCTGCCCAACTTCACCGGTGGCGAATTCCGCGCCTGGACCGTCACGATCGCCCGCAACCGGGCGATGGACCACCTGCGCCGGCTGCGCCGCCGACCGTCCCTGCCGGTCCCGGTGCAGGCGCTCGTCGACCTGGCCAGCGACGAGGACACGGCCGAGGGCGCCAGCGAGACGATCGGCACCGAGACCGCCCTGGCGCTGATCGCCACCCTCCCTCGCCGCGAGGCCGAAGCAGTCCTGCTGAGGGCCGTGATCGGGCTGGACGCGGGATCCGCCGGTCGGGTGCTGGGCCGCCGGGCCGGTGCCGTCCGGACCGCCGCCCACCGAGGTTTGCGACGGCTCGCAGCCCTGCTGGAGCGGCAGGCCGCGGCCGAGCCGTCGGTCGGGGTCGAGGGCATACCGCCGCCCCGTACGGGCAGCGGCCCATCCCTGCGGGCACCGCACGCCGAGCCGGCGGACGGCTGACGTGAGGGGATTCTGGATGAACCCGTTCCGGCGGGCCGACCACGCCGAGACCGAACGGCTGCTCGACTCGGCCCGCGCCACCGTGGCCACCACGTCGGATCAGGTCCGCCGCGCCACGCCGCCCGTCGGGGACGTGACGTCACCTCAGGTCCGCGTGCCTGCCCCAGCCGAGCCGGTGGCCGGGTTGCTCGCCGCGGCCGCCGGCCCGATCCGGCCCGGAGAGCTGGTTGGCGAGGAAGCCGCGCTGGCCGCGTTCCGGGCCGCCCGGGAGAACCCGGCGCCCTCGGTGCCGCACCGGCCGCGCCGTCGTCGGCTGACCACCGGCGCGGTGGCCTGGATCGGCGCCGTGGCGGCCACCGCCACGGCGGGCGCCGCCTTCGCCGCGGTCACCACCCGGGACTGGGCGCCGGACCCGGTCCCGCCGGCGCCGACCAGCACGTCACCGACCCCTGATACGGGGGCGTCCACGTCCGGCGACCCCAGACGGTCGCCGTCCCCGGGCACGCCGTCGCCCGGCACGCCGTCCCAAGGCCCACCGTCCCCCGGCATGCCGCCTCCCGGCACCCCGCCGGCTCACACCCCGCCCGAGGGCCAGTTGCACGGCCTCTGCCGCGCCTGGCAGGCCAAGAAGCCCGAGCAGCGGGAGAAGGCGCTGCGGACGCCGGCCTTCAAGAGGCTGGTGACCGCCGCCGGCAGCGCCGACCAGGTGGAGGCGTACTGCCAGCGGTTGGTGCCCGAGCCCAAGCCGTCCGAATCGGTGAAGCCCAAGCCCTCACCCCCACCGACGGGCCACCCCGCCCCGAGGTAAATGGTCGGCGGCTGGCGCGTTTCCGTTCCGCCCTGCACGGGAAATTCGTCTGTTAGACAGAGGTTGGTGGCGTCGTACACGCCCCCGACGGTGTCGGTGGGCGGGTTTACGGTGGCACAGTGTCCCGGAGCCGGCAGACGGAGAGGGGGCCCCGACCGTTGGTGACGTCACCCGAGCTGGACCGCAGCGCCATCCTGCGCGAGTCCGCAGCCGCAGGCCGGCACCTCGCCCGGATCTGCTTCAAGACCGGCCCACCGACACTCACCGGCGTCGAACTGGAATGGACCGTGCACGACGCCGCCGATCCCGCCCGCCCCGTCGACCCGACGCGGCTGCGAGCGGCGCTCGGGCGGCACAGCCCCGCCACGCTTGATGCCACCAGCCCGGCCGAGCCGCTGCGACACGGCGGCATGGTGACCCTGGAGCCGGGTGGCCAGTTGGAGATCTCCACCCCGCCCCGCCCCTCGGTCACCGCGTTGATCCAGGCCACCGAGGCCGACATCGCCCAGGTCACCGACCTGCTGGCCGCCGCCGGGCTGATCCTCGGCCGCAGCGGCATCGACCCACACCGACGGCCCCGCCCGGTGTTGGAAACTCCCCGCTACCGCGCGATGCGCGGCGCCTTCGACCGGCACGGTCCGGCCGGCCGCACGATGATGTACAGCACCGCCGGCCTGCAGGTCTGCCTCGACGCCGGCGAGCCGGAGCAGGTCGCGGCCCGTTGGGCGGCCGCCCACGCGGTCGGGCCGCCGCTGCTCGCGGTGTTCGCCTCGGCCAGCCGGCACGCCGGGCGCCGCACCGGGTGGGCTTCCGCGCGGATGGCCGCCTGGCTGGCCATCGATCCGGCCCGCACCCGCCCGGTCTGGATGCCCGGCGATGTCGACGAGGACCCGACCGCCAGCTGGATCCGCTATGTGCTCGCCGCGCCGCTGCTCTGCCTGCGCCGGCAGGGCCCCGACTGGGCACCGCCCCCGAACGTGACGTTCGCCGACTGGCTCGACGGCGCACTGCCCCGCCCGCCGACCACCGACGACCTCGACTACCACGTGAGCACCCTCTTTCCGCCCGTGCGGCCGCGCGGCTACCTGGAGCTGCGCTACCTGGACGCCCAACCCGACCGGGACTGGCGGCTCCCGCTGGCGGTGCTGACCGCCCTGTTCACCGACCCGGGCACGGTGCGCGCGGCGTACGCGATCGCCGCACCGGTGGCACACCGCTGGTCGGCCGCCGCTCGCCACGGCCTCGCCGACCCGGCGCTGGCTGCCGCCGCGGCGGCGCTGCTCGACCTGGCCCTGACCACGCTGCCCCGGCTGGACCTGCCGGCCGGCATCCACGACGAGATCCAGCGAGGCGTACGACGACGGCTGGCCGCCGCGAATCGACAGCCCCGCAGTCGCGAACGAAAGGTGACGCCGTGACCGCGAGCACGAGGGAACACGTCGACGGGGAGCAGTTGCGTGAGCGGATCGCGGCGGAGTTGGCCCGGGCCCGCTCCCGCACCATGCTGCTGACCGAGGTGGTCGACGACGCCGACCTGATGCGCCAACACTCACCGCTGATGTCGCCGCTGGTCTGGGACCTTGCCCACGTGGGCAACCAGGAGGAGCTCTGGCTGGTCCGCGACGTCGGGGGCCGCGAGCCGGTCCGGTGCGACATCGACGAGCTTTACGACGCGTTCAAGCAGCCGCGACGGGATCGCCCCGCGCTGCCGTTGCTGCCGCCCGCCGAGGCGCGCGCCTACCTGGGCACCGTCCGGGACAAGGTGCACGACCTGCTCGACGCGGTGGCGTTCACCGAGCGGCCGCTGGTCGCCGACGGGTTCGCCTTCGGCATGATCGTCCAGCACGAGCAGCAGCACGACGAGACCATGCTCGCCACCCACCAACTGCGCTCGGGGTCGGCGGTGCTGCACGCTCCGCCGCCGCCCGAGCCGTCCGTTCGGGTCGGCGCGGAGGTGCTGGTGCCGGCCGGCGATTTCATGATGGGCACCGACACCGACCCGTGGGCTCTGGACAACGAACGTCCCGCGCACCGCGTCGACCTGCCGGCGTACGTCATCGACGCCGCTCCGGTCACCAATGGTCAGTACGCAGCCTTCATCGCCGACGGCGGCTACACCGATCAGCGCTGGTGGAGCCCGGCCGGGTGGGCACATCGGCTTCGGGAGCGGCTCAGCGCGCCGATGCACTGGCGCCGTGACGGCGACGAGTGGTCGTACCGGCGCTTCGGCCAGTGGGGTCGGGTCCGCGCCGACGAGCCGGTGGTGCACGTGTGCTGGTACGAGGCGCAGGCGTACGCGGCGTGGGCCGGCAAGCGGCTGCCGACCGAGGCGGAGTGGGAGAAGGCGGCCCGGTGGGATCCGGAGACCGGTCGGTCCCGCCGTTACCCCTGGGGCGATGACGACCCGACCGAGGCCCACGCCAACCTCGACCAACGCCATCTGCGGCCGGCGCCGGTGGGCGCGTACCCGGCTGGTGCCTCGCCGTTGGGTGTGCACCAGCTCATCGGTGACGTGTGGGAGTGGACGTCGACCACGTTCAAGGGGCATCCCGGCTTCACCGCGTTTCCCTACCGCGAATACTCGGAGGTCTTCTTCGGCGACGACCACCGGGTGTTGCGCGGTGGCTCGTTCGGCACCGACCGTTCGGCCTGCCGGGGCACCTTCCGCAACTGGGACTATCCGATCCGCCGGCAGATCTTCAGCGGTTTCCGTTGCGCCCGTGATGCCCGACCGGAGGAGTCGTACCGGTGAGTCACCGCGCGGGCGGCGGCCCGGCGGGCGGGGTGCGCTGATGTGTCGCCACCTGGCCTACCTGGGGCCGCCGGTCACTCTGGCCGAGGTTCTGTTCGACCCCGCGCACTCGCTGGCGCGGCAGTCGTGGGCGCCCCGCGACATGCGCGGCGGCGGCACCATCAACGCCGACGGGTTCGGGGTCGGCTGGTACCCGGGCGATGGTGAGCCGGTGCGTTATCGGCGGGCGCAGCCGATCTGGAGCGACCCGACCATCGCTCAGCTTGCCGCGGTGACCCGCAGCGGTGCGCTACTCGCGGCGGTGCGCTCGGCCACCGTCGGGATGGCGGTGCTCGACGGCGCGGCCGCGCCCTTCGCCGAGGGGCGGTGGTTGTTCAGCCACAACGGTGTGGTCCGCGGCTGGCCGGACGCCGTGGTGCCGCTCGCCGCCGACCTGCCGGTGCGCGACCTGCTCACCTTGGACGCCGCCACCGACTCGGCGCTGCTCTGGGCGTTGGTGCGGCATCGGCTGCGTGCTGGCGAGGACCCGGCCGAGGCGGTCGGGCGGACGGTGGCCGACGTCGCCGCGGCTGCCCCCGGGTCCCGGCTCAACCTGCTGCTCACCGATGGCCGCCGGGTGGTGGCCAGCGTGGCCGGGCACGCGCTGTCGGTACGCGAGGCGCCGGGTTCGGTGCTGCTCGCCTCCGAGCCGCACGACGACGATCCCGGGTGGCGGGTGGTGCCGGAGGGGCATCTGGTCACCGCCGCCCCGGGAGAGGTGCTGGTACGTCCACTGCCGATCCGGTGAGCGCACCGGTCGGGCACGCAACGGTTGATCGAGCAGAGAGGCGAACCGATGACCGCGGAACCGCTGGAGATCTACCTCGAGGAGCGTGACCTGGAGCGCGGCCTGCGCGACGACGTCCGGGCCGGTCTGAGCGCCGGGCAGAAGTGGCTGCCCCCGAAGTGGTTCTACGACGCCCGGGGCAGCGAGCTGTTCGAGGAGATCACCCGACTTCCCGAGTACTACCCGACCCGGGCCGAACGGGCCGTGCTGGCCGCGCACGCCCCCGACATCGCGGAGCTGACCGGGGCCAAGACCCTGATCGAGTTGGGCTCCGGTTCGTCGGACAAGACTCGGCTGCTGCTGGACGCGTTCGCCCGTCGGGGCGGGCTGGGCACGTTCGTCCCGCTCGACGTGTCGGTGAGCGCGCTGCGGGGGTCCACCGCCCAGATCGCCGCCGACTATCCGAGCCTGCGGGTCCGGGGCATCGTCGGTGACTTCACCCGGCAACTGGACCGGCTGCCCACCGGCGGCCGTCGGCTGGTGGTGTTCCTCGGCGGCACCATCGGCAACCTGCTGCCCGCCGAGCGGGCCGAGTTCCTGACGGCGATGCGCGCCGCGCTGGAGGTTGGCGACTGGCTGTTGCTCGGCACCGACCTGGTCAAGGACCCGTCGGTGATCGTGCCCGCGTACGACGACGCCGCCGGGGTCACCGCCGAGTTCAACCGCAATGTGCTGCACGTGATCAATCGGGAGTTGGACGCCGACTTCGACCCGGGGGCGTTCGCGCACGTCGCTCTCTGGGACCCGGCCCAGGAGTGGATCGAGATGCGGTTGCGGGCGACCCGCCCGATGCGTGTGCAGGTGCGGACCCTGGACATGACCGTCGACTTCGCCGCGGGGGAGCAACTCCGTACCGAGGTCTCGGCGAAGTTCCACCCGGAGGGGATCGCCGCGGAGCTGACCACGGCCGGCTTCGTCACGACGGAGTTCTGGACCGACGTGGACGGGCTCTTCGGGGTCACGCTGGCCCGGGCACGGTGAGCCTTTCCACCCACCCCGACCGGGCCCGCGGTGATCGGTTAGGCTGGTCGCGCGAAGGGGAGTAGCCCCCAATGTCGTGGTCGACATACTGGTGCGTTCCGCATCCGGCCACGCGGCCTCGGGTTTCCGGGGCGGGCGAGACCTTCGACTCAGGCTGTTGCAGCCGGGTCGAGGGCGCCCCTGTACCTCCTCCCGGCATTGAACGGGAAGGATGTCATGGAGGGATTTTTCGCCGCGCTGGTCATCAGCTTCGGCGTCATTTTCGTCGCCGAGCTGGGGGACAAGTCCCAGTTGATGGCGTTGACCTTCGCCACGCGGTTCAAGCCGATCCCGGTGCTGATCGGCATCACCGTCGCCACTGCGGTGGTGCACCTGGCGTCGGTCGCCATCGGTGTGGGTCTCGGTGCGGTGCTGCCCACCGACTGGATCTCCCTGGTGGCCGGCGTGGCGTTCCTCGGTTTCGGTGCGTGGACCCTGCGCGGGGACAAGCTCACCGAGGAGGAGAAGCGCAAGGCGGAGAAGACCAGCAAGACCGCGATCGTGGCGGTGTCGGTGGCGTTCTTCCTGGCCGAGTTGGGCGACAAGACGATGCTCGCCACGATCACGCTCGCCACCAAGTACGGCTGGTTCGGCACCTGGCTCGGCTCCACCATCGGCATGGTCGCGGCGGACGCGCTTGCCATCCTGGTCGGCCGGATGCTCGGTCGCCGGCTGCCGGAGAAGGTCATCAAGTACGGTGCCGCGATCCTGTTCGCCATCTCGGGGCTCTGGCTGATCCTGGAGGCGGTGAACGAGCTGACCTGAGCGCCGACTAGCCGCCCCGAGGGCGGGTAACGGCCCGGGGTGGAGCCGGCCGAGCTGTTGCGACACGGCGACCAGGTGCTGGTTGCCGTGGTGGAGGTGGCCGGCGCTCTGGTGATCTTCGTCGGCGCGGTCTGGGCGGCGGTGCGGTTCGTGGTCGAAGGGCTACGACACCGCACCGCCGCCGTCTTCACCCCGATCCGGCTCTCGCTGGGCCGGTTTCTGACCCTCGGTCTCGAATTCCAGTTGGCGGCCGACGTGCTGCGGACCGCGGTGTCCCCGTCGTTCAACCAGATCGGCCAACTCGCGGCGATCGCCACGATCCGGACGGCCCTCAACTACTTCCTGGGCCGGGAGATCGGCCAGGAGCAGCGGCAGGTCGCCGAGCGGGAGCGCCGCACGTGATCGGCACCCTGGCCACGGTGGTCACCGCGCTGGCCCTGGTCGTCGGTGTGGTCATCGCGCTCACCACCGTGGCGCTCCGGACCGCCGTTCGGGTCCTGCTGGACCTGCTGACCGCGGCCGGCCTGCTCCGGCTCGCCGGTGATCCGGGCTGGAACGGTCTGGCCGGCGCGGCGGCGATCATCGCCCTGCGGCAGCTGCTCGGGGCGGCATTGAACACCCGGCCGCCGTGGTCCGGGCGACAATCCCCGGCGCGCTGCGCAGTCGACGATCAGCACCTACCGTTGGCGTTAGAGGCGAAACCGGGGAAAACGGGAGGATAACCACATGAGCCGGCACGACGAACCGAACGAGTACGGCTTTTCCGGTGACCCCACCGCTCCCGAGCCGCCGCCCCGCGGGAAGCCCGACGAGCAGGATCGTGCCGAGGCGGTGGCGGTGCCGGGCGACGACCTCACCGCACCGGCGGCCGAAGCGCTGGTCGACGAGACCGAGGACCTGCCGCCCGCCGAACGCCGCCACTGACCGGAGTCGGTTCCCGACCCGCCGGCCGCGCTCAGCGCTCGGCGGGTCGCTGGTAGACGTCGGGTACGCCGTCGCCGTCGGCGTCCAGCCGCTCCCGCTCCGCCACCTCGCGGTACGTGGCGTTGCGGCGGACGAGCACCGCGGCGGCCAGCCCGGCGGAGATCACCGACCCGAGCAGCACGGCCACCTTGACCCGGTCGTCGGTCGTGCTGCCCGTGCCGAAGGCCAGGTCGCCGATGAGCAGCGACACGGTGAACCCGACGCCGGCCAGCAGGGCGATCCCGCGCAGGTCCGACCAGGTGATGTCCTCGTCCAGCTCGGCGCGGGTGAACCGGGCCAGCAGGTACGTCGAGCCGAAGATGCCGATGCTCTTGCCGAGCACCAGTCCGGCGACGATGGCGATCACCACCGGGTCGGTCAGTAGCGCGCCCAGGTCGGTGCCGCGCAGGGTGACCCCGGCGGCGAACAGCGCGAAGATCGGCACCGCGATGCCGGCCGACACCGGCCGCCAGCGGTGCTCCAGGTGCGCGGCGAGTCCGCCCTCGTCCGACCTCGTACCGCCGGCGGCCCCGGCCGGTCGGCGGGCCAGCACCGGGACCGTGAAGCCGAGCAGCACACCGGCCACCGTGGCGTGCACACCGGAGGCGTGCACCAAGGCCCAGGCAGTGGCCGCGAGTGGGATCAGCGCCCACCACCAGGTACGGCCGCGCTGCACCAGCAACGCGAAGAGCCCGATCGGCGCCAGCGCCGCGAGCAGCGCAACGGGACGGAAGTCGGCGGTGTAGAAGACCGCGATGATGGTGATGGCGAACAGGTCGTCGACCACGGCGAGGGTGAGCAGGAACGCGCGTAGCCCCTGGGGTAGGTGGGAGCTGACCAGCGCCAGCACGGCGAGCGCGAAGGCGATGTCGGTGGCGGTCGGAATGGCCCAGCCGCGCAGCCCTGCCCCGCCGGCGGTTACCACGACCGCCACGTAGATCAGCGCCGGCAGCAGCATGCCGCCGAGGGCGGCCACCACGGGCAGCGCCGCCCTGCGCGGGTCGCGGAGTTCGCCGGCGACGAACTCCCGCTTGAGCTCCAGGCCCACCACGAAGAAGAAGATGGCCAACAGGCCGTCCGCCGCCCAGCTGGCCAGGTCCAGGTCGAGGTGCCAGGGCGCGCCGCCGGGCCAGGGCACCCAGCCGCCGAGCCGGGTGTACGAGTCGGACCAGGGCGAGTTGGCCCAGATCAGCGCTGACACGGCGCCGAGCAGCAGCAACGCGCCACCGACCGTCTCGGTACGCAGCACGTCGGCCAGGTGCCGGGCCTCGGGCCAGGTCGATCGCGAGAACAGTCGCGCCTTCGGCCGCCGCTCCGGCGGGGGGGAGGTCATCTGCGGTGCTCACCTCGGGAATCAGGACGGCAGGAATCCACTCGCCGACCAGACTTCCCGGCACACCGCCACGGACCTTATCCGGGTTCGTGCGCGGCGGCGACCGCAGAGATGTTCGCTCGCTGACTTTTTCCCGGGTATCGCCGCAGCCGAATGCCCGTTTGTCCGGTTGGTTATGCGGGCGCATGTGTCGGAGTCAGAAAGTACCTAACTCCGGACATAAGCCCTATGAACCGCTTTAATGGTTTCACGAGTTGGCAGACGACCTTGGGGGTTTTCGTGAAGTTTTTTGGCGTAACCGGACCGACACGGAGGCGCTCCTGATGGAACTGCTCCGCCACTTGCGCCATGTGCGTCGGCACTGGTGGGTCGTGCTGGTCACGGTCATGGTGCTCCTGGGCGTCTCGGCGTTCCTGACCGTACGGGCCCAACCCCGGTACGTCGCCACGGTGACCTTCTTCGTCACCACCCCCAACTCCGGCGTCAGCGACGCCTACCAGGGTGGACTCTTCCTCCAACAGCGCGTCAAGTCGTACGCCGACCTGCTCACCAGCGACCGGCTGGCGCAGAGCGTGGTGGCCGAGACGCCGGTGGGCCTCACCGCGGACGAGGTGCGCAGCCGGGTCACCACCTCCACCGAGACCGGCACCGTCCTGCTGCGCGCGTCGGTGAACGACACCGACCAGACCCGGGCGTTGCGGGTGACAGAGAGTCTCGCCACCAAGTTCGTCGAGCTGGTGGAGAAGGTCGAGACGACCCCGGAGGGCAAGGCCCCGCTCAAGATCGAGGTGGTCAGCGGCCCACGGGTCAGCGCCAGCCCGGTCTCGCCGCAGCCGGCGCGCAACCTCACCCTCGGCGGCCTGATCGGCCTGGTGCTCGGCGTCGGCCTGGCGATCCTGCGCGGCGTCGCCGACGTGCGGCTGCGTGACTCCGCCGGCCTGCAGCGGGCCACCGGCAGTCCGCTCCTCGGCGAGATCCCCTTCGAGAGCGGCGCCCGCGCCAAGCCGCTGATCATCGGCGACGCCGCGACCTCGGCGCGCGCCGAGGCGGTCCGCAAGCTACGGACGAACCTGCGGTTCGTGGACGTCCACGAGCCGGCCCGAGTCATCGCCGTGACCAGCGCTCTGCAGGGCGAGGGCAAGACCACGCTCTCCTGCAACCTGGCCATCGCGTTGGCCGAGGCGGGTTGGCGGGTCCTGCTCGTCGACGCGGACCTGCGCCGCCCGAAGGTCGACGAGTACCTGGGCCTGGACGCCGGCGTCGGCCTCACCGACGTGCTCGTCGGTGACGTGAAGGTCGGCGACGTCGTGCAGCGCTGGGGCGACAAGTCGATGCTGGTGCTACCGAGCGGTTCCGCCCCGCCGAACCCGAGCGAGCTGCTCGGCTCCAAGGCGATGTCGGACCTGCTGCTGGCGCTGCGGGAGTCGGCGGACATCGTGATCATCGACACCGCGCCGCTGCTCGCGGTGACCGACGGCGTGGTCGTGGCCGTGCAGGCCGACGGTGCGCTGCTGGTGACCCAGCAGGGCCGTACCTCGCGCAGTCAGGTGGCCGCGGCGGCCCGCTCACTGCACTCGGTCTCGGTCCGGCTCCTCGGCTGCGTGCTGAACATGGCCAAGGTGGCCAAGGCCGAGGCGTACCAGTACGAGGCCTACCGGGTGGTCACCTCGATATCCAAGGGATCGGCGCCGTCCGAGCGGGCGACGGCCGGCCGGCACAGCGGGACCACCACCGGGGTCAACGGCGTCGCCGACCACACCCAGGAGCTCACCCGGCTGCCCCGATGAGCGCGGCGAGGGGTCGCAGCGACCGTTCGATCTCCTCGGCGCAGCGTCGGAAGTCGGCGGCGGCGCCGCCGATCGGGTCCCGAAGGTCGTCCTCGTCCGGGGCGGCGGGTTGCAGCCGTCCCCGGGCCTGGGCGGCGGCGGCGACCGCCGCCCGCAACGGGTCGTCGGCCGACTCGACGGGCGGCTCCGCCGCCGCCGCCAGCCGGCCGAACTGGTGCAGCGTGAACGTCCGGTGCAGGGCGCTCGGCGCCAGCGCGGTACAGATCGAGCGCTGGCGCCTCGTCGCGGTCAGCACCAGCGTCGCATCGACCAGGTACTCGGGCCGCAACGCTCGGGTCCGGAACGCCGCCGCGTCCGCGCCGCTCTCGGCCACGACCTCCATGGCGTACGGATGCATGCCCAGCCCGTCCATCGCGTCGGTGCCGGCGCTGGCCACGGTGACGGGCCGGTCGGCCAGCAGCCGGCGGGCCAGATGCTCGGCCATCGGTGACCGGCACAGGTTGGCGTGGCAGACGAACAACACGCGATCAGCCATCGGTGCCCCTCTCATCGGTGCGGACGCGGGTGGACGCACCGCGAGGACGGTGCGTCGGTGCCGGCGGCCGCGCAGGGAGGGGTTGTCGGCATCGTACGCGCGCCGTCCGCCCGTCGGTCAGGGTGCCGCGCCGGCCGATGTCGATCCGCAGTGGACGGGGGCGTACCAGTGAAGATTGGCATCCTGTCCTACCACTTTCCACCCGAGCCCGCGTTCATCCCCGGCAGCCTCGCCGAGGAGTTGGCCGCGCGGGGGCACGAGGTTCGCGTGCTCACCGGGTTCCCGGACTACCCCGGCGGGCACGTCTATCCCGGCTGGCGGCAGCGTTGGCACCACGAGACGCACAGCGAACGGTTGACCGTCCGACGAGTGCCCCGCTACCCCGGGGGCGCCACGTCCACCGGAGCCCGGATGGCCAGCTACCTCTCGTTCGCCGGCAGCGCGACGCTGGCCGCACGCCGATATTTCAGTGGCGTGGACGCGCTGTACGTCTTCCAGCTTCCGGCCACGACATTCGCCGCAGCCGGGGTGCTCCGGCTGCTCGGGCAGGTGCCCACGGTGCTGCACGTCCAGGACGTCTGGACCCGTGACGGCACCGACGAGGCGGGCGAGGGGCGCTGGGTGGCGCGGATGGGCAGCGCGATGACCCGGATCTACCGGGCTGCCGCGCGGATCGCCGTCGCCGCGCCGTCGATGCGGGATCTGGTTGTCGCCGCCGGCGCCGAACCGTCCCGGGTTCAGCTGGTGCTGAACTGGACCGACGAGCGGATCTTCTATCCGGCGACGCCCGGCGCGGCGGCCCGCCAGTTGGTCCGCCGCGACGGTCGGTGCGTGGTGATGCACGCCGGCACCATCGGCCCACGGCAGGGGCTGGAAACCGCGGTCCGAGCGGCGGCGGCGCTGGATCGGACGATGGATCTGGTCCTGGTGGGTTCGGGGGCGGCCGAGCGGGGGGTGCGAGGGCTCGCCGCCGAGTTGGGCGCGGACAACGTCCGCTTCGTGGAGCGACGGTCGCCGGTCGACATGCCCGAGCTGTACGCCGCCGCCGACTACCAGCTGATCATGTTGCGCGACCTTCCGGAGCTGCGGGGCATGGTGCCCGGCAAACTCCAGGCCGCGCTCTCCTGTGCCGCGCCGGTGGTGGCGTCGGCCGGCGGGGACACGACCGAGCTGGTCGAACGCGCCAGGGCAGGGCTGTCCTGCCCACCGGAGGACTGGGCGGCGCTCGCCGACCGGTTCTGGTTGGCCGCCACCATTCCTCCGCCGACGCGTACCGAGATGGGCCGTCGGGGGCGGGCGGCGTACCTGCGGGAGATGTCGCTGCCCGCCGGGGTGGACCGGATCGAGCGGCTGCTTCAGGAGGCCGCGGGGCGAGTCGCAGAGCCCGTTGCCGAGCCGCGAAGGAAACTCGCATAAAGGACGCGTAGCGCAATAACGGTACGAAGTTCCCCGACACGTGCTAAGAACGTCAGGGAATCGACCTTCTGTCCGGTTCCGCGAACGGGAGTGTGGTGTGACGGAGAGCGAACGGCCGACCCGGCGACGAAGCCGGTCCCGGCGTCGTCGGCGTGCCCGACTGCGACGGGCCCTTCTCGGCGCCCTGGTGGTCGGCTCGCTGCTGCTGGCGACCGGCGGGTGGATCGGCTTCCGCGGCTGGCAGGCGCGTGCTCACCTGCTCAACGCCGCAGGCCTGGCCAGGGAGTTGAGTGCCCAGGTGGTCGGCGGGGACACCGACCGCGCCCGGCGGACGCTCGCGGCGCTGCAGGAGCAGTCCGGTGCGGCCCGGGACGCGACCGCCGACCCGAGTTGGCGGTTCGGCCAGCGCACGCCGATTGCCGGCGACGATCTCGACGCCGTCCGCCGGATCGCCGTCGCCATCGACGAGCTGGCCCGGCAGGCGTTCCCGACTCTGCTTCGGACGGATCTGACGAGCCTGGTGCCGGCCGGTGGCCGGGTGGATCTCGCTCGACTCACCGCTGTCTCCGCCGAGCTGGCCCAGGTGGACGAGTCGGTGCAACGTACCCGCAAGGACCTGGCGGCGGTGCCGGCCGGCAGTCTTGTCAGCCAGATTCGGCAGGCGTTGACCGACCTACGCGCCGAGATCGACCGACTGGCCAGCCTGACCGCGGCCGCCGACCAGGGCGCCCGCCTGCTGCCGCCGCTGCTCGGCGCGAACGGACCGCGACGGTACCTGCTGGTCTCGCAGAACCTGGCCGAGCTGCGCGCCACCGGAGGCATGTTCGGCGCGTATGCGATGTTGGAGGCCGAGAACGGCGCGGTGAAGATGGGCAAGCAGGGCAGCAGTGCCTCGCTCGGCCGGTTCACCCCGGCGCTGAAGGTGCCCGGCGAGATCCGGGCGCTCTGGACCGACCTGCCCGGCATCTATCCCGCCGACGTCAATCTGTCCCCGCACTTCCCGACCGCCGCCTCGCTGTACCGCGAGATGTTCCGCCGCTCGACGGGCACCACGGTCGACGGGGTGCTTGCCGTCGACCCGGTGGTGCTGTCCTACCTGCTCAAGGCGACCGGTCCGGTGCTGGTGCCCGGTGGTGTCCCGCTTGCCAGCGAGAAGGTCGTGCAGACCCTGCTCAACGACAGCTACCAGCGGTTGAACGTCAAGCAGCAGGACGATTTCTTCGCGGCGTCAGCCGCTTCGGTCTTCGACGCCTTCTTCAAGAAGAATGTCAACCCGCGAGTGTTGTTGTCCGCATTCGACCGTGCTATCACTGAACGTCGCATATTGTTCTGGAGTGCCCGACCAGAGGAACAGCGGACATTCGGCGAGAGTCGGATGGCCGGGACGCTTCCGGAACAGGACACCGTGCCGACTGTCGGCGTGTTCCTCAACGACGGCAGCGGCGCGAAGCTCGGCTACTACCTGCGGCCGACGGCGAACCTGACAGTCGGCGAATGCCGGCCCGACGGTCGCCGCGAGCTCCGGCTGCGGGTGACCATGCGCTCGACGGCGCCGAAGTCCGGACTTAGCGAATCCGTCCTCGGCCTCGGTCTGGCTGGCGACCCGTACACCGTTCGCACCTTGGTGTCGATCTTCAGCCCGGCTGGTGGAGCGGTGGTCGAGGCCCGGCTCGACGGGGCCGAGACGGCGCTTGGCAGCGGCACCGAACGCCGCCGTCACGTGGCGACCACCAGCGTCGACGTCGGCCCCGGCGTCGAGAGGGTGCTGGAGGCCACCGTACTGACGGCCAAGACCGGCGTCGGGCAGGCCGAGCTGTGGCTGACCCCCACCGCCAACCCCTGGATCACCCAAGTTCATTCCGCACCAAGCTGTGACCAGTAGGAGGGAACCAATTATGCGGCTATCCCGCATCATCATGGCGCTCACGGTCGGCCTGGCCGTGGTGGCCGTGCCGACGGCAGCGGGGGCGGCACAGCCGCAGCCGGCGCCCAGCGCGACCACCGACCCGCCCCAGCCGCCGCCGTACACGCCGGTCGGCCCGTCGCTCACCGTCAACCGGCCGACGATCTTCATCGGTGAGACCGTCGTACTGACCGGCACCGGCTTCGGTCCGAACGAGACTGTCGACATCGTGGTGACGGTGGCCCCGCTGGCTGCTCCGGCCGGCGGTCAGGCTCCCGCTCGCCGTAGCGACGGCAGCACCGTGGCCATGGTCCCGGTGGCCTACCAGGCCAGCGCGCCACTGAGCTTCACGGCGCAAACCAACGGCGAGGGTAGCTTCAGCAAGCGCTACAAGCCGTCGGTGACGGGTCTGCTGACCTTCACCGCCACGGGCCGGGATTCCGACCGTACCGCCAGCACCGAGCTGCGGGTGCTGCACAAGAAGCAGCCGCTGCCTGTCACCGGTGACAGCCTCGGCACACCCATGAAGCTCGGCGGCGGCCTGGTCGGCGCCGGAGCGGTCATGCTGCTGCTGACCCTGGCCTGGCGTCGCCGCCAGCGCCTCGGCGGTGCTGCGTAGTAACCCGCACACCACCGGGCAGTGCCCGGATTGCACACGAAGCTGGCGCCCGTCGGAACACTCCGACGGGCGCCAGCCCGTCTTGTCCGGTTTCCGCCCCCAGTTCCCCGCGAGATCCCCCTGGCCGACTCGTGGCCGGGCGCGGCGAGGTGCGGTGCGGTGCCTGATCGACTCCAGGTCGGCGCGGTTTCCCGGAGCGAGGCCTCGGTCACCCCGGCCCGAAGAGGGATATGTCCGCCTTTGGGTGCGCCGTTGCAGGCTGTCGTGATCATGATCGACACGAGGTCGCCGACCTGGGGGTGTCCCGCGCCGTGGATACCCCAATATCGGCGATCTGGAGTGGATCATCCCCGAGCGAGGCGGACTGAGGCCACACGGGCGGCCCCGACGTGCGCGTTGTGTCCGTTCTGGGGTGTTCTGGCCTGTGACCGGTGGCACCCGTGGCCCGGAATCATGGCCGGGCCGGGGTCGTTACATACCCTGACGATCGCAGCACCACCGGCTAGCGCCCCGCCCCCCGGGGTTGGAATGCTGGTCCCCGCCCGGTCGTTACAGTCTCCCCGAACGACCGCCCGGCCGCCGCCTCCACGAGGTCGCGGATAGGTGGGCCACCTCCGGAATGACCCCGGCCCCCGGGTCGTTACACACAGACCCGGCGCCACGAGCCCTCCGCTCGCAGGCCGCCGAACCCGGGCGCCACAAGCCCTCCGCTCGTGAGCCACCCCGGGAATGACCCCCGACCTCGGGTCGTTACACATGGACCCGGCGCCACGAGCCCCCCGCTTGTAGGCCGCCGACCTCGGCGCTGTCAGTCAGGCGCCAACTCCCTTTAAGACTTTCCCCTGTTTTGTGCAGCGCCCGGACGAGGTGCTCACACCCGGCACGCCTTCCCCCTTATGGGCGGCTGGGTGTCCTTACCCCCGAAGGAGCTACCCCCATGAACACGATCATGCGTAAGAGTGTGCTGTCTGTTGCTGGTCTCGCGTTCGCCGGCGGTGTGTTCGCCGGTCCGATCGCCGGCCACGCCAACCCGGTTGATGCCAAGCCCGTCGCGGTGGCGGTGCAGGCCGACAAGCCCGATACGAGCAAGTTGATCCCGCACGGCACGCAGGGCGACCAGTCGCGCATCTCGTTGAACGATGAGCAGACCGCCAACGCCAAGGCGATCATCGCCGCCACGAAGAAGGCCGGCCTCCCCGAGCGGGCCGCGGTCATCTCGATCGCGACGAGCCTGCAGGAGTCGAAGCTGGAGAACCTCGGCCACCTCGGTGACATGAACGACCACGACTCGCTGGGCCTGTTCCAGCAGCGCCCGAGTTCGGGTTGGGGTACCCCGGAGCAGATCACCGACCCGGCCTACTCCACCACCGCGTTCCTCAAGGGCCTGCGGCAGGTTGACGGGTGGCAGGACATGCCCCTGACCGAGGCCGCGCAGACCGTCCAGGTCTCCGCCTACCCCGACGCCTACGCCCAGTGGGAGCAGCAGGCCGCCGACCTCGTCGGCCAGCACTGGAACAGCTGACCCCGCACATGAACACTCGACCGCTGGCCGGCACCCCGCACCTGGGGTGCCGGCCAGCGGCGTACCCCGGTCAGTTCTCGTGTTTGTGGCTGCGGACGATGTCGATCAGCGCGGCGATCAGCGCGAGCGCGATGATGCCGGCCGCCAGCGTGAGGGACTTCTCGAAGGCCATGGTCCAGTTGCCGCGGCTGTCGGCCACCGACGAGAAGAACAGCGAGCCGACGGCGGCGATACCGGCTGCGGCCCCGATCCGCTGACCGGTCTGCAGCATGCCCGCGCCACTGCCTGCCTGCGGTAACGGCACCTCGGCGAGGGTGAGCGTCTGGTTGGGGGCGATCACCAGCCCGCTGCCGATGCCGGCGACGAGCAGTGGGCCGGCGGTGACCCAGGGCGCTGGGGCGTCCGGCGCGAGGCGCAGCGCTACCACCGTCGCGGCCAGCCCGACCACCACGGCGAGCAGACCGATGCCGACAAGTGGTCGACCGAAGCGGTTGACGATGCGGCCACCCAGCACGGAGGCGGCCGCCGAACCCAGGGCGAACGGGGTGATGGCCAGGCCGGCGACGAGCGCGCTGTAGCCGAGACCCATCTGCAGGAACAGGGTGAAGATGAAGAAGATCGCCGTGAAGCCGCCGAAGTAGACGAGCGCGATGAGCGACCCCAGGGTGTACGACTGGAAGCTGAACAGCCGAAGGTCGAACAGGGGCTGGTGGTGGCGTGCGTACCGCCGCTCCCAGAGCCCGAAGGCGATCAGCACTGCCAGGCCGACCGGGATGAGCGCCCACTTCCACGGGGTGTGCCACTGCTGCTCCTGCACCAGCGGCAGCAGTACCAGGAACACGCCGACGCCGAGCAGCAGGACGCCGACCGGGTCGAGTCGATGCGAGCCGCGTTGGTGGGCGGCACGGCCGGGCAGCAGGCGCCAGCCGAGGATCACTGCGAGGATGCCGACCGGCACGTTGACGAAGAAGACCCAGCGCCACCCGTGATCCTCGCCGCCGATGGCGATGAGCAGTCCGCCGAGCAGCGGCCCGACGGCGGTGGAGATACCGATGGTCGCGCCGAGCAGCCCGAACGGGCGGGCCCGTTCCGGTCCTCGGAAGAGTTGTTGGATCAGCCCGATGACCTGCGGGTTGACGATGCCGGCCGCGGCGCCCTGAAGCAGTCGGGCGATGACCAGCCACGTCGGGGAGGTGGCGAGGCCGGCGAGCGCGCTGGTCAGGGTGAACAGCGCGATGCCGAAGACGAACGCGTTGCGCCGACCGCGGGCGTCGCCGAAACGGCCGGCGGGCACCAGTGCCAGGCCGAAGGTGAGCGCGTACCCGGAGAGGATCCACTGCAGGTCGCTCGACGAGGCGTGCAGCGCCCGGTCGATGGACGGCACCGCGACGTTGACGATGCTCACGTCGAGCAGCGTCATGAACGCGGCGACCAACCCGACGCCGACGGCCTGCCAGCGTCGCCGGTCCTCGGCCTCGTCCACGGGCTGCGGCGTCTGCGCCGCACTCATCGTGCCCCCCGTTGACCGTTGACTACGATGTGCTGACTGCTACCCGGGCCACCGGGGGGCGAATCGTCGCGGGTGGTTCCGCGGGTCACGCCATCTGGCGTGCGCAGAACCGGGGGCCGAAATCGAGGCCCGCCATCGGCGAGTCCTCGCGATGCAGCAGGCCCTTCTCGGTGAGCAGGTGCAGGGGGCTGCCCACCTGCTCCTCGGTCAGCCCGGACTCCTCGGCGATCAGGTCCGGGTACGGTACCTGCCCGCGTGCCTCAAGCGTGGTGACCGCCTGGTACACCCGTTGCTCGGCCTCCGACAACTGCACCTGCTGCATGGTTTCCTCCTTCGCTCGCCCGCCATCGCGGCGGGTTGCCCCGGGCCGCTTACCCCCTCGGTGACTGAAGATGCACACCCGATCGGGCGGTAGAGGCGGCGTGCTGGCCGGCCCTCGCCTCAGGTGGTGCCCTAGGCTGCTTTCGTGATCATTTGGGATCTCGTCGTCGTCGGCGCCGGCCCTGCCGGGCTCTCCGCGGCACACGCCGCTGCCCGCGCGGGTGTCTCCACCCTGGTTGTCGAGCGAGCCGCGCACCCGCGGTACAAGACCTGCGGCGGTGGTCTGATCGGCACCTCCCTGGCGGCCGTTCAGGATCGGATCGAGGTGCCGGCGCACGACCGGGTGGACCGTGTCACGTTCACCCGCGACGGCCGCCGGGAGTTCACCCGCCGCAACGACAGTCCAGTGGTGACCATGGTGCGCCGCGAGGAGTTCGACGACCGGCTGCGCGCGGCGGCGGTCGCCGCCGGCGCGCAGATGCGGGAGCGGGTCGCCGTCCGCGCGATCGAGCAGGACCCCGAGGGGGTACGCCTGCGGCTGGCCGACGGTACGACGATCGCGGCCCGCACGGTGATCGGGGCGGACGGTTCCTCGGGGGTGACCGCCCGGCATGTCGGGGTTCGGTACCGGCAGGTGGACCTGGGGCTGGAACTGGAGATTCCGGTGCCGCCCGCCGAGCAGGAGCGCTGGCGGGGGCGGCTGCTACTCGACTGGGGCGCGATGCCGGGCTCGTACGCCTGGGTCTTTCCCAAGAACGACAAGTTGACCGTCGGTGTGATCGCCGGTCGGGGCGCGGGGGAGGGGACCCGGGACTACCTGCGGCAGTTCGTCGACCGGCTGGGGCTGACCGGGTTGCCGGCGGAGCACGACTCCGGTCACCTGACCCGTTGCCGCGAGGAGGATTCGCCGCTGCGCAACGGCCGGGTGCTGGTGGTGGGGGATGCGGCGGGGCTGCTGGAGCCGTGGAGCCGGGAGGGCATCAGCTTCGCGTTGCGCTCCGGCGAGCTGGCGGGTGCGGCGGTGGCCGGCGGAGACCTGACCGGGTACGAGCGGGCGGTCGCCGAGCACCTGGTGCCCGAGATGCGGGCGGGGTTCCGGCTGCTCGACGTGTTCACCCGCCGGCCGGACGTGTTCCACGCCCTGTTGGCGACCCCGCCGGGCTGGCGGATGTTCGTCCAGTTCTGTCAGGGGCGGGCGAGCTTCGACGAGATGCTGCGACGCCGGCCGATCCGGGCTGCCCTGGCGGTGCTCGACCGGCTACCCAGTCCGCGCCGGCCCACTGCCATTCACCCAGGATCCTAGGATGCCTTACACGGTGTGACCCGACACTGGTGCCGAGCGCTCCAGCCGCTGGACAATGGCGGGGGAGCAGCAGGAGGTGCCGATGGCCGAGCAGCCGTTTACCGAGGACGAGTACGCGTTCCTGCGCCAGATCCGGTTCGGAGAGCTACCGCCCGCTGTGCGCCCGGAGGACCGCGTCGCCCTGACGGAGACCGATCCCGGGCGTGACCGGCCGGAGGAGGCCGAGGACCCGGTCCGCTGGAACGTGCAGGGCTGAGAACGCGCGGCGGGCCGCGGGTGCCGCCACCCACGGCCCGTCAGCGGTCTGCGATCAGAAGACCGGCACGCCCTCGCGTACCAGTCGCCAGTTGGGCTGGAAGAAGTCGTCGGGGTTGATCGTCCCCTTGGCCTGCGCCCAGTCGATGAGCAGCTGACGGATCTCCTGCTGCGCGTTGTAGACCTGCGTCTTCACGATGCCGGGGAAGTTGCCACCGCCGCTGCGCCGGTAGTTGTTCACCGCCACCACGAACTGCGCGTTGTCGGCTACCGGGGTGTCGGTGCCGGCCAGCACCAGTCGGGTGATCCGCTGGCCGACCGGCTTCGAGATGTCGATGTCGTAGTCCACGCCGGAGAAGACGTCGTAGTTGTAGTCCGGCACCGCCGGGTCGCTGATCTGCTCCGGGTCGACCGTGGCGCCCGGGGCGAGGGTGCGGAAGAACTTCGCCGAGTACTCCAGGTACGCGCGTACCTCAGCGCCGCTGAGCACGACCGCCTCGAGCGTGTTGTCGTACACGTACAGGCCGGCCACGTCGCGGATCTTGACGTCACCGGCAGGGAAGACCGCGGTACGGCTGAACGGCGCCGCGATCGACAGCACCGGCAGGTCCGCGTACGCGGTGCCGGCCAGCGCCGCGCCGACGACCTCGGTCTGCACGTGGTTGATGAAGTCCAGGATCGGGGTGTCCCGGTACCGCGACTCCGCGGCCGACAACTCCACCGTGGACTGCGCGACGACCTGGTTGACGTACGCCACGGTCTTCTTGTGCTGCGCCCGCACGGCGGCGAGCACCTTCGGGTCCTCGGCCACCGTGTTGGTGTTCAGCATGGTCGCGGCCTTCTTGGTGATCGTCCAGCGGCCGCGCTCGCGAGTGAGGGTGAAGTCCATCCGGGTGAGCCGCTGGCCCCACTTCGACGGCTCGGAGAGCAGCACCTGCGCGCCGGTCCGCTCGTTGGTGACGAACCGCTCGACCACCTCGTTGTGCGCGTGACCGAAGAGGATCGCGTCGATCCCCGGCACCTGCTGGGCGATCAGCGCCACCGGGTTCTCGTTCGGCAACTCCGGGCCGTAGCTGGAGGTGCCGCTGTCGCCGCCGTGGGCGGAGATCAGTACGAGGTCCGCGCCGCGGGCCCGCATGATCGGCACCCACTTCGCGGCCGTCGCCACCATGTCGTCGAAGCGCAGCTTGCCCTCGACGTTGCCCTTGTCCCAAATGGCCACACCGGGGTTGGTCAGCCCCAGGATGCCGACCCGCAGGGTCGGCGCCGCGAAACCGAGGGAGACCTTCTTGATGACGTACGGCAGGAAGGCCGGCTTGCCGGTCTTCGCGTTGACCGCGTTCGCGGCGAGCGCCGGAAAGCCGAGCTGACGGATCCACAGGTCCAGCAACGGCAGACCGTAGTTGAACTCGTGGTTGCCCAGCGTCACCGCGTCGTAGTCGATGACGTTCATCGCCCGCGCCATCGGGTGCTTCTCCCCGGTGGCGGTGATCGGCTCCTGCTTGGCGTAGTAGGTGGCCAGCGGCGTGCCCTGAATGGTGTCGCCGGCGTCGAGCACCAGCGTCGCCTTGCCGCGCCGCTCCCGACGGATCTGGTTGATCAGGGTCGCCAGCTTCGCGACGCCGATGTCGTTCTGCTTGCTGTCGTCGTACTCGGCGTCGCGGTAGTAGTCCCAGTTGTAGACGTTGCCGTGCGTGTCCGACGTGCCCAGAAGGGTGAGGTCCCAGGTGCGGGGACGGGCCGGACCGGCCGCCTGCGCGGGTGCGGCGGCGATCAGCGGGGCGGAGGCTGCCGCCGCCGCGGCGACGAGCACCTGACGGCGCGACGGGCCGGAGGGAGAGGTCATGACGTGCCTTTCCATGGGGGTGGACGGGCCTTGTGGGCGCCTCGCGCACCATAACCAGCGGTCGGCACTCCCGCCACGCCGGCCTCATGTGGGTCGACGGTCCGGTGTCGGCTCAGCGCGGCCAGGCGGCGAAGCGGTGCCGGATCTGGGCGACGTCGGCGGTGCCCAGGCCATAGCGGCCGAAGCGCTGGTCGGGCAGCCGGTCCAGGTAGCGGCCGGCGGCCCGGACGTCCGCCGGATCCAGTACGGGGTCGACCTGCCGTGCCAGCACCAACAACTCGGTCACGTCGTAGTGCTCCAGCGCCGCCGCCACGTCGATGAAGTCGCGGACCTCCCGCCGGTTGACCAACGCCGCGATCTTGTTGGCCACCAGGTCACGGACGTCCATCACCGGGCCCAGGTCCATCACCACGGGACTCTGCTGGCGGTCCAGTCGGGCGAGGCTGAGCCGGATCTGCCGTCCATCACGGCTCACCACGAAGTCCTTCATGTCCTGCTCGTACCCGTCGAACAGCTCGTGCAGCTCACTGTCCGGGTCGGCATCGCTCACGATGAACCCGGCCTGCTCCAGGGCAACCCGTACCTTGGCGGACGCTGCCGCGGCGGCGCCCTCCACGTCTGCGAACAGGTCGACGTCCTCCGTCGGGCGGGCGACCAGACCGTGCGCCGCCCAGGCCACCCCGCCACCCAACACGAACCGGTACGGCCCGGCAGCGGTCAGCGCCACCCGGGCCACCTCCCGGTAGAACTCGTGCAGATGAGGGCCGATCACGCCGCGCGCAGGCCGCGGTGCCGGCTCTCCCACGCCTGGCGTACGCCCCGGGGCAGGTTGAGCAGTCGCCACACCCGGCGCAGCGTCCGCCCATTGATCAGAGCGCGCAGGTCCTCGGCGCGGGTGGTCTCGCGGAGCACGTTCTCGTACATCCAGAGCAGCTGGTCGGGGTCGCCGAGGTCGAAGGTGCGCTCGGCGTTCCACATCAGCCGCACCGGCAACTCCACCACACCCCGGGTGGGGCCGGACAGCTCGGCGAGCGTCCTCGCCACCACGGCAGGGCGACCCGGGCGTGCCAGGAAGGTCACGCCGGTCGGGGTGGGGGAGACGGCCTGCATGGTGTCAGGGTAACTCCCACCGGAGTCGGTGTCGCTCAGGACGATCCCAGAAAGGCGCGGACAGCAGCGGCGAACTCCACCGGAGCGTCCTGGTGCACGACGTGACCGGTGGGCAGCTCGACAAGACTGGCCTGGCCGGTATGACGGGCGATCATCTCGCGAGCGTGCGCAGCCGTCAGTCCGTCGCTGCGCGTTCCCCGGATCAGAAGGGTGGGGCTGCTCACCGATTCCCAGTCCTCCCAGTGGTCTCCGTCGAGTGCCTGCTGGGATGCCACCGTGTCCTCGATGTCGAACGACAAGCCCCAGCCGTCCTCCGTCTGCCGGAAGGAGCGCTCCAGGTAGGGGGCCATCGCGCCCGAGGCCGAGGCCAGCGCCTCGCGGGATGGCGCGTGGCGGGTGAGTTTGGTGGTGAACACCCAGTCGACCTCCACAACCGCGCCGATGTCCTCGACGATCAGCGCGGTGACCTGGTCCGCGTGCCGGGCGGCGTACTGGTAGGCGTTCACTCCGCCCAGTGAGTGGCCCAGGAGCGCCACGGGGCCGACTCCCAGATGCTGGTGAAAGGCGGCGACGTCGGCAACATAGTCGTCCCGCTCATAACTCTCGGCGCGGTCCGACTCTCCATGCCCACGCTGATCGAGTGCGATCACCCGCCACTGCGGTGCCAGCGCCTCAGCCAGCGGCGCCCATGCCGACGCCTCGTTGTAGTGCCCGTGCAGAGCCAGGACCGGGGTACCCGGACCACCAAAGTCCAGGTACGAAAGCCGCCGACCCGCAACCGCGAAGAACCCACGCATGACCGGGGATGTTAGATCTTCGCCGCCGACCACGCACCAGGCTTTTCCTGGTCCCAGCCGGCCCGAAATGCAGTGCCGGAGTCGGACCTGATCATGATCGACTCCATATCGCCGATGTAGGGGTGTCCTTGCGCCCGGATACCCCCATATCGGCGATATGGAGTCGATCTCTCGGTGTCAGGGTGGGAACGCTCTGGCTGTGGTGGGGTCTTCGCGCGGTTCGTCGGGTTTGACCCCGTGTTCCGGAAGCCGACCGCGATGGCACCACGCCACGGTGAACGAATCGGTCCTGATGATGGCGGGGTGTCACCGCGCCCCGGACGCCGCGATGTCGCCGTTGCCCCGGGACGGGTGATCTGGCACCCCGCTCCGGACGGGCTTCTGGGCGATCTGCGCGGTCTGGGGTGCTCTGGCCTGTGACCGGTCGCACCCGTGGCCCGGAATCATGGCCGGCCCGGGGTCGTTACATACCCTGACGATCGCAGCACCACCGGCTCGCCGCCCCGCCCCCGGGGTTGGAATGCCGACCCGGGCCCGGTCGTTACAGTCCCCACGAACGACCGCCCGCCCGCCGCCTCCACGAGGGTGCCGATGGACGGGCCACCCCCGGAATGACCCCGGCCCCCGGGTCGTTACACCTGGACCCGGCGCCACGAGCCCTCCGCTCGTCGGCCGCCCCCCCCGGAATGACCCCGGCCCCCGGGTCGTTACACCTGGACCCGGCGCCACGAGCCCCTCCGCTCGTCGGCCGCCCCCGGGAATGACCCCGGCCCCCGGGTCGTTACACCTGGACCCGGCGCCACAAGCCGCTCGGCTTGCAGGCTGCCGATCCCGGCGCCACGAGCCCCCCGCTTGTGGGCGCCGACCCCCTTTAAGACTTTCCCCTGTTTTGTGCAGCGCCGGACGAGGTGCTCACACCCGCTTGCCACCACCGTTGGTGTGCGGGTGTTCCTACCCCCGAAGGAGCTACCCCCATGAACACCATCATGCGTAAGAGTGTGCTGTCTGTTGCTGGTCTCGCGTTCGCCGGCGGTGTCTTCGCCGGACCGATCGCCGCCCACGCCAACCCGGTCGACGCCAAGCCCGTCGCCGTGGCCGTGCAGGCCGACAAGCCCGACACGAGCAAGCTGATCCCGCACGGCACCCAGGGCGACCAGTCCCGCATCACCCTCAACGACGAGCAGACCGCCAACGCCAAGGCGATCATCGCCGCCACGAAGAAGGCCGGCCTCCCGGAGCGGGCCGCGGTCATCTCGATCGCGACGAGCCTGCAGGAGTCGAAGCTGGAAAACCTCGGCCACCTCGGTGACATGAACGACCACGACTCGCTCGGCCTGTTCCAGCAGCGCCCGAGTTCGGGTTGGGGCACCCCGGAGCAGATCACCGACCCGGCCTACTCCACCACCGCGTTCCTGAAGGGTCTGCGACAGGTCGACGGGTGGCAGGACATGCCCCTGACCCAGGCCGCGCAGACCGTCCAGGTCTCCGCCTACCCGGACGCGTACGCCCAGTGGGAGCAGCAGGCCGCCGACCTGGTTGGCCAGTACTGGAACAGCTGACCCCGCACATGAACAACCGACCGCTGGCCGGCACCCCGCACCCGGGGTGCCGGCCAGCGGCATACCCACACCACACCCCGCACCGCACCGCACCGCACCGCACCGCACTAGCGTTCCGGGCCCGGCCCGCACCCCACCCGGCCCCGCACCGAGCCGCCGCGTCTGTGTCCGCGCCGCGTCTGTGTCCGCGCCGCGTCTGTGCCAGCGCCTGGGCCTGCACCGCGTCCGTGCCCGTCCGTGCCGGCCCCGCGCCTGTGCCTCGCGCCGCCGTCCGTGCCCGCGTCCGTGCCGGCACCGCGTCCATGCCCCTGTGCCTCGCGCCGCCGTCCGTGTCCGCGCTCGGGCCTGCGCCGCACTCGGGCCGTCCTGCACCCGTGCCCGCGTCGATCATGCACTTGTGGTGCCCGGTCGAGGATGCTTCAGGCTGCTTTGTCCTCCACCACAACTCCTTGATCGACGCGGGATGGCGTACGGCGCACGCCCCCGCAGCCACGAGCCCTGGCAATCTTGGACAGTTGCTGTTAGCCGCTGACGGAAACTGTCCAAGATCTCGGCTGCCGAGCCGCCGAGCGGCCGCGCCGCCGAGCTGAGTGGGGCGGCCCAGGGGCCGGGCGATCGGGCGAGCCGGCCGGGTCATGGTGCGGGCCGAACGATGGTGCGGGCCGGGCGGTCGAGCGGGCGGGCGATCGGGCGAGCCGGCCGAGCGGGCCGAGCGGGCCGAGCGGGCCGAGCCGTCGGGCGATCGGGTGGGTTGGGCGGTGGGGAACATCGTGGGGGTCCGGCTGGTTGTGGACAGTGTCGGTGTGACTCAGTGTCCCCGGGCCTCACCTAATAATGCCTTCGCGGAATACCGTTCGGCTGGAGCCGTGTTGCGCCACTCGCCGAGAGGCGACCTGCACACCGACACCAGCGCCGCCCCCGACCAAATGGCCGGGGGCGGCGCTGTCTGATTTTCCGCGCTCGCGAACATGTCTCAGTTGACCTATGTTCATGGGGTCGCTCGCGTGGGAGGGGGGTGTCGGGGCATGGGTCTGCGTACCTTCATTGAGGGTTGGCCGGTTTACCGGCAGCTCACCGGCACTGACCCGCTGGGCCGGGGTGCCGCGGCCAAGTCCGCCGGATCCCGTGCGCTCACCGCCCGTACCGAGGACGCCGACAGTGTGGCCCGTTCGGTGTGCCCGTACTGCGCGGTGGGGTGTGGTCAGCGGGTGTTCGTCAAGGACGGGCAGGTCAGTCAGATCGAGGGTGATCCGGACAGCCCGATCTCGCGGGGTCGGCTGTGTCCGAAGGGTTCGGCGAGCAAGAGTCTGGTGACCAGTCCGCTGCGGCAGACGAAGGTCCGTTACCGCCGGCCGTACTCGACGCAGTGGGAGGACCTGGAGCTCGACACCGCGCTCGACATGATTGCTGACCGGATGCTCGCGGCGCGTGAGCAGACCTGGGAGGACGTCGACACGCAGGGCCGGCCGCTCAACCGGACGCTGGGTTTCTCCAGCCTGGGTGGGGCGACGCTGGACAACGAGGAGAACTACCTCATCAAGAAGTTGTTCACCGCGATGGGGGCACTTCAGATCGAGAACCAGGCCCGTATTTGACACTCCGCCACCGTCCCCGGTCTGGGGGCCAGCTTCGGTCGTGGCGGTGCGACGGACTTCCAGCAGGACATCGCCAACTCTGACGTCATCGTCATCCAGGGTTCGAACATGGCCGAGGCCCATCCGGTGGGTTTCCAGTGGGTGATGGAGGCCAAGCGCCGCGGGGCGAAGGTCTTCCACGTCGACCCACGGTTCACCCGGACCAGCGCGCTGGCTGACTCGTACCTGCCGATCCGGGCGGGCACGGACATCGCGCTGCTCGGCGGGGTGGTGCGCTACATCCTCGAAAACGAGTTGGACTTCCGGGAGTACGTGTTGTCGTACACCAACGCGGCGACGATCGTCAGCGCCGAGTTCAGCGACACCGAGGACGGCGACGGCTTCTTCTCCGGGTTCGACCCGGAGACCGGCACGTATGTGCAGGACAGTTGGCAGTACGAGGGGCACGAGGGCTCGTCCGGCAGCGGGCACACCGCCCAGGAGCGGGACAGCGCCGCGGGCCTGGCGCACGAGTCGCACGGCGCGCATGTGGGCGGGCAGACCCGGCGCGACGAGACGTTGCAGCATCCGCGCTGCGTCTACCAGATCCTCAAGCGACACTTCTCCCGCTACACGCCGGAGATGGTCGAGCGGGTCTGTGGGATTCCGCAGGACAAGTTCCTGGAGCTGGCCCAGGCCTGGACGGCGAACTCCGGTCGGGAACGCACCGGAATGCTGATCTACTCGGTCGGTTGGACGCAGCACAGTGTGGGTGTGCAGTACATCCGCACCGGGGCGATCATCCAGCTGTTGCTGGGCAACATGGGTCGGCCGGGCGGCGGCATCATGGCGTTGCGCGGACACGCCAGCATCCAGGGCTCGACCGACATTCCGACGCTGTTCAACCTGCTGCCCGGCTATCTGCCGATGCCGCACCACGCCGAGCACCCGACCTTCGACGAGTGGGTGGACAGCATCCGGCACCCGGGGCAGAAGGGGTTCTGGGGCAACGCGCGGTCGTTCGCGGCCAGCCTGCTCAAGGCGTACTGGGGTGATGCGGCGACACCGGAGAACGACTACTGCTACGGCTACCTACCCCGGCTGACCGGTGATCACGGGACGTACCAGCAGGTGCTCGACATGATCGACGGCAAGATCAAGGGGTACTTCCTGCTGGGCCAGAACCCGGCGGTCGGCTCGGCGCACGGTCGGGCGCAGCGGCTGGGCATGGCCAACCTCGACTGGCTGGTGGTCCGGGACCTGTTCGAGATCGAGAGCGCCACGTTCTGGAAGAACGGCCCCGAGGTGGCCACCGGTGAGATCGTGCCGGAGGAGTGTCGTACGGAGGTGTTCTTCCTGCCCGCCGCCTCCCATGTGGAGAAGGAGGGGACGTTCACCCAGACACAGCGTCTGTTGCAGTGGCGGGAGAAAGCGGTCGAGCCGCCGGGTGACGCCCGCTCCGAGCTGTGGTTCTTCTACCACCTGGGGCGCAGGCTGCGGGAGAAGCTGGCCGGCTCGAAGCTGCCGCGCGACCGGGCGCTGCTCGACCTCACGTGGGACTACCCCACGCACGGTCCGCACGCGGAGCCGAGCGCCGAGTCGGTGCTGCGTGAGATCAACGGGTACGACGTGGCGACCGGCCGACCGCTGTCCAGTTTCGCCGAGGCCCGCGCGGACGGCTCCACCGCGATCGGCTGCTGGATCTACACCGGGGTGTACGCGGACGGTGTGAACCAGGCCGCCCGGCGCAGGTCCCGCCACGAGCAGGACTGGGTGGCCGCCGAGTGGGGTTGGGCCTGGCCGGCGAACCGCCGGATGCTCTACAACCGTGCCTCCGCCGACCCGGACGGCAATCCGTGGAGTGAGCGCAAGCGCTACGTCTGGTGGGATGCCGAGAAGGCCGAATGGACCGGCCACGACGTGCCGGACTTCGAGAAGACCAAACCGCCGTCGTACCGGCCGCCACCTGGCGCGTCCGGGACGGAGGGCCTCGCCGGCGACGACCCGTTCATCATGCAGGGCGACGGCAAGGGCTGGCTGTACGCTCCCAGCGGTGTCCTGGACGGCCCGCTGCCCACCCACTACGAGCCGGTGGAGTCGCCGGTGCGTAACCCGTTCTACGGGCAGCAGGCCAACCCGACCCGCAAGATGTACGCGCATCCGGTGAACTCGGTGAACCCGAGTCCGCCGGAGGAGCACAGCCAGGTCTTCCCGTACGTGTTCACGGTCAGCCGGCTCACCGAGCACCACACCGCCGGTGGGATGAGCCGAACGGTGAGCCCGTTGGCGGAGCTGCAACCGGAGATGTTCGTCGAGGTGTCGCCGGAGTTGGCGGTCGAACGCGGCCTCGACCACCTGGGCTGGGCTCATCTGGTCACCGCTCGGGCGGCCATCGAGGCGAAGGTGTTGGTGACGGATCGCCTCACTCCGCTGCGGGTCGACGACCGGATCATCCACCAGGTGTGGTTGCCGTACCACTTTGGTTTCGAGGGTCTGGTGACCGGCGACTCGGCCAACGACCTGTTCGGGATCAGCCTCGAC
This sequence comes from Micromonospora parathelypteridis, assembly GCF_014201145.1. Taxonomy (NCBI): domain Bacteria; kingdom Bacillati; phylum Actinomycetota; class Actinomycetes; order Micromonosporales; family Micromonosporaceae; genus Micromonospora; species Micromonospora parathelypteridis. Next base: position 6,869,609 of record NZ_JACHDP010000001.1, on the reverse strand, counting down.
CCGAACGTGCTGATCCAGGAGAGCAAGGTCGGTACCTGCGACGTCCGACCCGGGCGCCGCCCGACGGGCCGCGATCTGCTCGATCTGGTCACCGATTACCGGCGGCGTGCCGGGACCGTCCCGGGCCAGCATGCCCCGGCGGTCACCACCGACAGCGCGGGAGAGGAGCATGGTGCTTCCTGACCCGAACAGCCTGTACGGGCCGCTCGATCCGGCGCCGGAAGCCGGCTACGAGGACGCCCCGCCGCGGATGGGGTTCTTCACCGACACCAGCGTCTGCATCGGCTGCAAAGCCTGTGAGGTCGCCTGCAAGGAGTGGAACGGCGTCCCGCAGAGCGGGCTCGACCTGCTCGGGATGTCGTACGACAACACCGGGGCGCTGACCGCGAACTCGTGGCGGCACGTCGCGTTCGTCGAGCAACCCCGTCCGGCCGACGTGCTCGGTGAGCCGGCCGCGACCGAAGCGGGCCCGCAGTTCCTCGGGATGCCGGGGTCGCAGCCGCCGGGGCGGGGGTCCGGTGCGCAGGGTCGCACGGACTTCCGCTGGCTGATGATGTCCGACGTGTGCAAGCACTGCACCCACGCGGCCTGCCTGGACGTCTGCCCGACGGGTTCGCTGTTCCGCACCGAGTTCGGCACGGTGGTGGTCCAGGAGGACATCTGCAACGGCTGTGGTTACTGCATCTCCGCCTGCCCCTACGGTGTGATCGATCAACGCAAGGACGACGGTCGGGCGTGGAAGTGCACCCTCTGCTACGACCGGTTGGGTGCGGGCATGACCCCGGCCTGTGCGCAGGCGTGTCCCACCGAGTCGATCCAGTACGGGCCGCTGGACGAGTTGCGGGAGCGGGCCGCCGTGCGGGTCGAGACGCTGCACGAGCGGGGGGTCCCCGAGGCACGCCTGTACGGTCACGACCCGACCGACGGGGTGGGCGGGGACGGCGCGTTCTTCCTGCTCCTCGACGAGCCCGAGGTGTACGGGCTGCCACCCGACCCGGTCGTGACCACCCGCGACCTGCCGAAGATGTGGAAACGCGCCGGCCTCGCCGCGCTGGCCATGGCGGCGGCGACCGTCGCCGCGTTCGTCGGAGGTTCCTCGTGAGTCCAGACCGTCCGCCGGTGGGTGACCTGTTCCGCCGCTTCCGCGACCGGCTGGCCGCCGAGGGTTCCGACCGACCGGGCGACCCGGTGCGACCGGAGGCCCGTGTGCATCGCGGACCGGCGGGCACCGACGATGGGGTGGACCTGGCCTCGCCGCCGCAGCGGCCCGCCGACCTCCCCGGCCGGCGCGCTGGCCGTAGGGGCGGGCGTCGCGGCAGCGGCGAGGAGTTGCGGGTGCCGGAGGCGGAGTTCACCTCGTACTACGGTCGGCCCATCCTGAAGGCGCCGGTCTGGAAGTGGGACATCGCCGCGTACCTGTTCACCGGCGGGCTGGCCGCCGGTTCGTCGCTGCTCGCGGCGGGTGGGCAGCTCACCGGGCGTCCGGCGTTGCGTCGCGCCGGGCGGGTCACGGCGTTGGCCGCCGTCAGCGCCAGCGCCGTGTTCCTGGTCAGGGACCTGGGTAGGCCGGCGCGGTTCCACCACATGCTCCGCGTGGCCAAGCCGACGTCGCCGATGTCGATGGGCACCTGGATCCTCACCGCGTACGGGCCGGCCGCCGGTGTCGCCGCGATCGCCGAGGCAGCCGGTTGGCTGCCCCGCCACGGCCGGCTCGGGCTGGTCGGTCGGGTGTTGCCGTCGGTCGGGCACACCGCTGGCCTGCTCGCCGCCGGCACCGCGCCCGCGCTGGCCACGTACACCGGGGTGCTGCTCGCCGACACGGCGGTGCCGTCCTGGCATGAGGCGTACCCCGAGTTGCCGGTCATCTTCGCGGGCAGCGCGCTGGCCAGCGGCGCCGGCGTCGGTCTGCTCGCCGCGCCGCCGGCCCAGGCCGGGCCGGCCCGGCGGATGGCGGTGGCCGGCGCGGCCCTGGAGCTGTACGGCGCGCATCGGGTGGAGACCCGCCTCGGCCTGCTCAGCGAGCCCTACCGGTTGGGCCGGCCCGGTCGGCTGCTGCGCGCCGGGCGGCTGCTCACCGTCAGCGGGGTCGCCGGTGCTCTGCTCGGCCGGCGCAGCCGGTGGGTCGGCGCGCTCTCCGGCGCTGCGTTGCTGGCCTCGTCGGCGGTGACCCGGTTCGGCATCTTCTACGGCGGCGTCGCGTCCGCCCGCGACCCGCGGTACACGGTGGTGCCGCAACGCGAGCGGGTGAACGCTCGGCGGACCGAGGGCGGATCTGGCGGCTGACTGAGCGGCCACACCGCCGTTGTGATCGAATGTCCGACGGAGGCGTTCAGGAGGCTGGTGCCCCTCCCGGTCTTCAAAACCGGAGTGGTCCGGGACCCGGGCCAGGCGGGTTCGATTCCCGTCCGTCTCCGCCAAACGGTTGCAGGAGATGACGCGATGGGCGACGGCCCGGTGGACCCGCGACGCCGGGTGCCCCGCACCGACACGCTGCTCGCCGACCCGCTGCTGGCCGCGGCCAGCGCGACGCTGGGTCGAGACCAGGTCAAGGCGGTCGTCGCCCGGGCGCAGGACCGGGCCCGTCGCGGCGAGATCAACCCCGACGAGGTACGCGACGTCGCGGTCGCGGCGTTGCCCGCGCCCGGCCCGCGCGCCGTGCTCAACGCCACCGGCGTCGTGCTGCACACCAACCTGGGCCGGGCGCCCCTGTCGCCCACCGCGGTCGCCGCGGTGGTGGCTGCCGCCGGGCACACCGACGTCGAACTGGACCTGACCACCGGCCGGCGGGCCCGGCGAGGCCGCGACGCGCTCGACGCGTTGGCCGCCGCCGTGCCCGACGCGGACGCCGTGCACGTGGTCAACAATGGCGCCGCCGCGTTGGTGCTGGCCGCGACCGCGTTGGCCACCGGCCGGGAGATCGTGGTCAGCCGAGGCGAGCTCGTCGAGATCGGTGACGGCTTCCGGCTGCCCGACCTGCTGGAGAGCACCGGCGCGCGACTGCGGGAGGTGGGCACCACCAACCGCACCACGCTCGCGGACTACGCCGCCGCCCTCGGCCCGCAGACCGGCTTCGTGCTCAAGGTGCACCCGTCGAACTTCCAGGTCACCGGCTTCACCTCCGCCACCCCGGTACGCCAACTGGCCACCCTCGGTGTGCCGGTGGTCGCCGACATCGGCTCCGGCCTGCTCGCCGCGGATCCACTGCTGCCCGACGAGCCGGACGCCGCCAGCACCCTCCGCGCCGGCGCCGCACTGGTGACCGCCAGCGGCGACAAGCTGCTCGGCGGCCCGCAGGCCGGGCTGCTGCTCGGTGCCGCGGACCTGGTCGACCGGCTGCGCCGCCACCCGCTGGCCCGGGCGCTGCGCGTGGACAAGCTCACCCTGGCCGCGCTGGCCGCCACCCTGCACCAACCGGACACACCAACCCGGACGGCCCTGCACGCCGACCCGGGTGCCCTGCGGCGGCGGGTGGAGCGGCTGCGCGACCGGCTCGGCGCGGACGGCCGCAAGGCGGAGGTGGTGCCGGCCGTCGCGGTGGTCGGCGGCGGCGGCGCACCCGGGGTCGAACTGGACTCGTGGGCGCTGAGCCTGCCCGAGCGGTACGCGGCGCCGCTGCGCACCGGCGACCAACCGATCCTCGGGCGGGTCGTGCGGGGCCGACTCCTGCTCGACCTGCGCTGTGTGCCCGCCGACGCCGACGAGGCCGTGCGAGTGGCTGTGCTGCGCGTGCCCGGGGACGACTGAACGTGTTCGTCGTCGCCACCGCCGGGCACGTCGACCACGGCAAGTCGACCCTGGTCCGGGCGTTGACCGGGATGGAGCCCGACCGGTGGGCCGAGGAACGCCGCCGGGGGATGACCATCGACCTGGGCTTCGCCTGGACGACGCTGCCGTCCGGCGGCACCGTCGCGTTCGTCGACGTGCCCGGGCACGAGCGGTTCGTGCCGAACATGCTCGCCGGGGTCGGCCCGGTGCCGGCGGCGCTGATCGTGGTGGCCGCCGACGAGGGGTGGATGCCGCAGTCCGCTGAGCACCTGGCGGCGCTCGACGCGCTCGGTGTCGCGTACGGCCTGCTGGTGGTGACCCGCGCGGACCTGGCCGACCCGGGACCGGCGATGGCCCACGCCCGCGCCGAGATCGCCGCGACCAGCCTCGGCGCGGTGGAGGCGGTGGCGGTCAGCGGCCTGACCGGCGCGGGCCTGCCGGAGCTGCGTAGCGCCCTGGACCGGCTCGCCGCCGGACTGCCGGCCCCCATGGCGCACGACCCGGTGCGGCTCTGGGTCGACCGTAGTTTCACCGTGCGGGGCAGTGGCACCGTCGTCACCGGCACCCTCGGCGCCGGTCGTCTCCGCGTGGGTGACGAGTTGGAGTTGGCCGGCGCCGACGAGCCGGTCCGCGTCCGTGGCCTGCACTCGCTCGGCGAGGCCCGACCGGAGACCACGGCGGTGGCCCGGGTGGCGGTCAACCTGCGCGGTACGCCCCGCGACCGACTCGGCCGCGGCGACGCGCTGCTGACCCCGGGGCGGTTCCACCACACCGACCTCGTCGACGTCCGGCTCACCGGCGACCCGGCCGCCGACCTGCCGGCCACCCTCACCCTGCACGTCGGATCGGCGGCGGTGCCGGTACGGGTCCGCCCGCTCGGCCCGGACACCGTACGGCTGCGGCTGGCCCGCCCCCTGCCGCTGCTGGTCGGCGACCGGGCTGTGCTGCGGGACCCGGGCCGCCACCACGTGGCCGGCGGGGTGCGGGTGCTGGACGTGGCACCGCCACCGTTGGCCCGCCGAGGCGCCGCCGTCGCCCGCGCGCAGGTCCTCGCCGAGTTGGACGGTCGACCGGACCTGGCCGGTGAGCTGCGTCGCCGTCGGCTGGTCCAGGCCGGTGCGTTGATCCGGATGGGCGTGCCGGTGGACTCCGCGCCGGTGGCCGGCGACTGGTTGGCCGACCCCGCGCACTGGCGGCGACTCGGCGACCAGTTGACCGAGGAGGTCGCCCGGTACGCCCGGGACCACCCGTTGGAGCCCGGGATGCCGGTGGACGCGCTGCGCCAGCGCCTGGCCCTGCCCGACCGGGCGCTGGTCGAGGCGCTGGTCCGGCCGCCGCTGCGGCTGCACGCCGGGCGGGTCGGGGTGGCGGGCGCCGACGCGCTGCCCGAGCCGGTGGCCCGGGCCGTGCAGCGGGTCCGCGCCGAGTACGGTGACCGGCCGTTCCGCGCCCCCGAGGCGGACCACCTCGTCGACCTCGGGCTGGGGCCCCGGGAGATCGGAGCGGCGGTGCGCGCCGGCGCCCTGCTGCGGCTGGCCGACAACGTGGTGCTGCTGCCCGACGCACTCGACGACGCGGTCCGGGTGCTGGCCGGGCTGCCCCAACCGTTCACCCTCTCCGCGGCCCGGCAGGCGTTGGACACCACCCGACGGGTGGCGGTGCCACTGCTGGAGCTGCTGGACCGCCGGGGCGCGACCCGGCGACTGCCCGACGACGCCCGGATCGTCGTCACCTGAGTGCCCGGCCCGGCGCGGTGGTGCCGGGCTAACCGGCCCCCGGGTCGGCGGCGGTCACCTACGGTGACGCCATGGACCCTTCGGCGGTCTGGCGGGACCGGCAGCACCGGTGGCGGATCGAGGCGTACCGCGCCCCCGACCTGCGCTTCGCCATCTACGCCACCAACGGCCCCACCGAGTCCGTGCCGCTGTGGCTGTTCGGCATGTCGGCGCTGGCCCGCTGGTTGATGTCCCACGCCATCTCGCTGGACGACCTGGAGGTCGACTGAGCGGGGGGCGGAAACGGACCCGGAGCCGGCCGCGCTGCGGTTGAGTGACCTGAGGCGGCGGACGGGGGTGCGCGATGGGCGGTCAGCTCGGGCAGTTGGCGCTGGTGGCCGTGCTGGTGCTGGTCAACGCCGCGCTCTCCGGCAGTGAGATGGCGCTGGTGACGTTGCGCGAGGGGCAGCTGCGGCGGCTGGGCCGACGGACCCGCGCCGGTGACCGGTTGGTGCAGCTGTCCCGCGATCCGAACCGGTACCTGGGCACGATTCAGCTCGGCATCACCCTGGCCGGGTTCCTCGCTTCGGCGGCAGCCGCGGTGTCGCTGGCCGGGCCACTGGTCGGGCCGCTGGGCTTCCTCGGCGGGTTGGCCCGTCCGGCCGCGGTGCTGGTGGTGACCGTGCTGCTGACGTTCGTCACGCTGGTGTTCGGGGAGCTGGCCCCGAAGCGGCTGGCCATGCAGCGGGCGGAGCGGTGGGCGCTGCTGAGCGCCGGCCCGCTGGACGTGCTCGCCCGAGTGTCCCGACCGGCGGTGTGGCTGCTCAGCCGGGCCACCGACGCGGTCGTCCGGTTGGCCGGCGGTGACCCGCGGGCCAACCGTGAGGAGATGACCGAGGAGGAGCTGCGGGAGATGCTGGCCAGCCAGCGCGGCCTGTCGGCCCAGCAGCGGGAGATCCTGACCGGAGCGTTCGACATCGCCGGCCGCACCCTGCGCGAGATCCTGGTGGCCCGGCGGGAGGTGACGACCCTGCCGGCCCACCTGACCGCCGACGACGGGGTGCGGCAGCTCGCCGCCGCCGGGCGGTCCCGCGCTCCCGTCACCGGTCCCGGTGGCCTCGACGAGGTGCTCGGGGTGGTGCACATCCGCGACCTGGTGCAGGCCGGCGCCGCCTCGGTGGGCGAGCGGGTCCGGCCGCCGTTGCTGCTGCCGGTCACCCTGCCGGTCGCCGACGCGTTGCGTCAGCTCCGTCAGGAGCATCAGCAACTGGCCCTGGTGGTCGACGAGCACGGCGGCATCGACGGCATGGTCACGATGGAGGACCTGCTGGCCGAGGTGGTCGGCGAGTTGTACGACGAGACCGACCGCGACGTGCGCGGGGTGATCCGGGAGTCGGACGGGTCCCTGCTGGTGCCCGGTGACTTCCCGCTGCACGACCTGCCCGACCTGGGGGTGCGGCTGAGTTTCCCGTTGTCACGGGACTACACCACCGTGGCGGGGCTGGTGCTGGCCCGGCTGCGGCACCTGCCGGATGAGCCGGGGGAGACGGTGCGCCTGCCCGGGTTGACCCTGGAGGTGGTGGAGGTCGGTGACCGGGCGGTGCGTCGGGTACGGCTGCGCGGGTTCACGGCCGACCGCTGACCACCCCCAGAAGGGGGACAACAAGCCCAAATGCCCGCCGGGGTGGGGGCGGCACGCTTACGGTGCGAGACGTGAAGGACCGAGGTTTGCGTACGTTCGTCACGGTGCTGGCCGGCCTCGCGGTGATCTACTTCGGCAGCGCCGGCCGCAGCCCCGAGGAGGGCCGTGGCATCTCCGGCGGGGTGGTCGTCCTGGCGTTGCTCGCCGCGTTGCTGGTGTGGCACCTGACCCGGCCCGGGGACAAGACGGTCAAGTAGGGCCTCAGCGGGCGGCCACGCGGGTGACCTCGCCGGCGGACTCCTCGCCGAGCGCCACGCGAACCAGCGCCGAGGCGAGCCGGCCGAAGTCCGGTTCCTTGACGAGGCCGGCCAACCGGTCCGGAGAGCCCGGCAGACCCAGCCGCTTCGCCCCGGCCAGCGCCCGACGGTCGGCGTACGGGCGCAGGTCCGACCAGACCGCCTGAGCCTCGCGCAGGTAGATGTCCGCGCCGGTGGGGCCGATGCCGGGAAACTCGGTGAGCCGCCGACGCAGCCCGGCGGGGTCGCCCTGCGCCTCCCGGTGCAGCCGTCGCAGGTCACCGTGCCAGCGGTCCAGGCACAGTCGGGCGCCGGTGCCGAGCATGGTGGCGGTCCGCTCGTCGTAGCGGCGGTAATGGGCCCGGCCCAGCGCGTCGACGCGTTCCTGCCAACTGGCCGCCTCCATCGCCTGTGGCGTGCGGTAGCCCGCGGCGAACAACTCCCGCGCGGCGTCCACCGCCAGGCACGCCCGGATCCGGGTGCTCAGCAGGGTGGCCAGCACCAACAACTGGTAGAGCGGCCCGGGGCGGTCGGAGAGCCGGATGCCGGCCTCCTCCGCGTACGTGCGGCCACGCCGGTCCAGCAGGACTCGCACCACCGTTCGATCGTTGCCCACACCGACGGGGTACCCGATCCGTGCTCCACTAGCCGTCCGGCCGGCGCCCGGGGCCGGAATGCCGCCGGAGCGGGCGGGTATGCCGGGGTGTGCAGGCGGTCGATGCCGCCTGCCGTACCGGAGGGAGACACCCCGTGACGAACCCGCAGCAGCAGGAACTTCGCCGCAACGCACTGGGCGCGACCAGCCAGGACAACAAGGGCCCCGCCCCGGGCGGGCACCCGGCCAACCGTGGCACGTCGGGCGGCGATGCCGGTCGACCGGTACCCAAGGGGCAGGTGTCGCCGTACGGCCCGGCCGGTGAGCCGGTGGCCGACGACGACAGCGACACCCGCTAACTAGCGACTGCGACCTGACGGCCGCCGCAACCTGTTCCAGGTGGCGGCGGCCGTCAGCCCGTACGCCAGGTGCGGGATGATGTCGGAGATCCAGTCGGATCGCCGCCACGTACGCGGGTCACTGATCCCGAGCACGGTGATCGACCCGTCGGTCATGGTCATGACGCCGGCGCCGAGCAGGCCGGTGGCCATCGGCAACGGCTGGCGTCGACCACCCGCGTAGAGCGCGAACGCGACGCCCGCGGCGATGCCCAGCCCGTAGCCGATCAGGGGCCCGAGGCCCGAGCGGCGGTTCGCCGCCTGGTCCCCGGACCCCAGGTCCACGTGCGCGATCCCGGCCAACCGGTCGACGGTCTCCTGCGGGACGTTGCTCTCCGGCCGTCCCCGCAGCGCGATGTCGAGGTAGCTGACCACGTTCAGCGCGGTGCTGCCGACGGCGCCCGCGATGGCGCCGTCGGCCACGTCGACCCTCCTCACTTCGGGTCGCCTGGTTCGCGCTCGCTCTTCGGGCCGTACGTGCGGTCGCCGCGCACCACGCCCCGCTGCCCGCGATCCTCCTGGAGGATCTTGTTGGCGACCTGGTTGGCCTTGCCGTCGGGCACCCGGCGTCCGGAGTCGTCGATCGCGTTACGCAACCGCGCCCGCTGCTTGTCGTAGGCGTTACTGCCCGGCCGTGGTCCTGCCATCTGGAGCCTCCTTCGTCGCCATGGGCGTACCGCGGCCGTCTACCCGTCTGGTGGCGCGCCAACCTCGGGACCTAGCGGGGCGCGTGGACGACGGCGACGGGGCACTGCGCGTGGTGCAGCATCGACTGGCTCACCGACCCCAGCAGCAACCCGGTCACCTCGCCGCGCCCCTGCCCACCCACCACCGCCAGTTGGGCGGAGCGGGACGCCTCGGCGAGCACCGCACCGGTCCGGCCGTGCACCGCCCGGCAGGTCAGCCGCAGCTCCGGGTGGTGCTCGGTCAGCCCGCTCACCCACTCGGCGAGCATCCGCTCCTGCTCACCGTGCAGCTTCGCCTCGTCGTACACCAGGGGTTGCATGTCGCCCGGGCCGCTACTGCCCGGGTGCCGGTAGGCGTGCACCGCCACCAGCGGCACGCCGCGCGACACGGCGGTCTCGGCGGCGAAGTCGGCCGCCAGCTGGGAGGCCGGCGAACCGTCCACCGCGACCAGCACCGGCTCGTCGGGTCGTTGCGCGCCGCGGGCCACCAGCACCGGGCAGTCGGCGTACGCGGCGACCTGCACCGCGACCGAGCCGACGATCAGCGCGGAGAAGCCACCCAACCCGCGGTCGCCGAGCACGATGAGCGCGGCGGTGGGGGATTCGCCCACCAGCACCGCGGCGGCCTCACCGTCGATGATCTCACCGGAGATCGACAGTCCCGGTACGGTCGCCTCGGCCTCGGCCACCGCGGCCTGGACCAGTTCCTCGGCCCGGTGGCGCAGCCCACCGCCGGGCGGCGCGCCCGGGGCGGGGGAGACCGGCACGTGCAGCAGCGGCCAGATGAACCCGTGTACGACCCGTAGTGGCCGATGCCGGCGCGCCGCCTCCGTGGCGGCGAGGCGTACGGCGCGCAGCGCCGGTTCCGAGCCGTCCACGCCCACCACGACCGCCGCGCTGTTCGCCGAGTTCACCGCCCACCTCCCGCCCGGGGCCAGTATCGCGGGCGCGATCGCCTCCGCGCCGCGATACCGCCGAGTGCGTCGGGGTCGGTACGCTGGCGACGACCGGTCGGGGAGGGAGCACTGTCGATGGGTGAACCGGAACAGCCGAGCACCGCACGTATGATCGACTTTTGGCTCGGCGGGGCGCACCACTTCCCGGTCGACGTGGCCGCCGCGAGCGCGTTCGAGCAGGCGTACGGTCCGTGCGCGCCGGTGTTCCGGGAGTTGCGGGCGTTCCTGGGCCGGACGGTGCGGGCCATGGCCGGGCAGGGCGTGGACGGTTTCCTGGTGTTCGGCGCCGGGGTGCCCACGATGGGCAACGTGCACGAGGTCGCCACCGACGCGACCGTGCTCTACACCGACGTCGACCCGGTGACCATCCGGCTCGGTCAGGGCATCCTCGCCGGCAGCGACCGGGCCGGCTACGGCTTCGGTGACGCGACCGACATCGGCACGATCGACCCGGCGCAGCTGCACCGGTTCGTCCCTGGTTGGGGCCGCAGACCGGTCGGGGTGGTCTTTCTCGGGCTCGCCGCGTTCCTCGACGACGCTACGCTGACCCGCACGCTCGACGAGTTGTACGCCGGCGCGGCGCCGGGCAGCCTGCTCGCGGTGGATTTCGACACCGAGGAGTTGGCGGGTCATCCGCAGGCGCTGGCGATGATGGGGCCGCAGTTCCGGATGCGTCCACCGGCGGCGTTCGCGCCGCTGCTGGGTCGGTGGGCGCCGACGGGGGACGGGATCGTCCCGGTTGCCGAGTGGCGGCCGGAGGGCCCGCCGGCGCAGGTGCCCGACGCGTTCCACGGTGTGCTCGCGACCCGCGGCGGCGACTGACCGCCCGGATTCGCCGTCTGGGGTCGTCCGTATGATGCTTGCCCTGTAGCAAGCTTCTGGAGAGGACGACCATGGTGGACCCGCCGGACGTGGTGTCGCGCGCGTTGCGCGAGGCCCCGCCCGACCAGTTGGCGGAGGCTGCGGACCGGGCGATCCGGTCGACGCTGGGCGCGCTGCGCACCGACGTCTTCGTCGCCGACTACCGGATCAGCGGGCTCTGGCCGGTGCTGGATCCGGACCTGCCGGCGGCCGGGTTCCTGGCCTGCCACACCGTGGCCCAACGGTGCTTCAGCAGCCAGCAACCGGTGCGCGACAGCGCCGGGGACGGCTCCTGCCGGCTCTACCTGCCGTTGACGGTGTGGGGGGAGCGGCTGGGTGTGCTGATGATCGAGCTTCCGGCCGTCCCGGGTCCGGCTGTCACCGGCCAAGCGGCCGACATCGCCGGTGCTCTGGCGGTGGCGATGCGTGCGGCGGACCGGGAGACCGACCGTTACCGGCGGGCCCGACGCCGTGAGCGACTGACGATGGCCGCCGAGATGCAGTGGGATCTGCTGCCCGGGCGCAGCGTGGCGCACCACGCGTTCCACCTGGCTGGGCAGCTCGAGCCGGCGTACACCGTGGGTGGGGACCACTTCGACTGGTCTCTGGACGGCGACCGGCTCACCGTGACCGTGCTCAACGGCGAGGGCAGTGGCCTGGCCGCGTCGATGCTGACGGCCGTCACGGTGAACGCGATGCGCAACGCGCGGCGCTCGGGTGGCGGCCTGGTGGAGCAGGCCGAGCTTGCCTCGGACACGGTCTTCTACCAGCACCGGGGCCACCGGTACGTGGCCACCCTGCTGCTCGAAGTGGACACTCGCACCGGCCGGGTGCGGGCGGTCGACGCGGGCTCCCCGCACCTGTTGCGGATGCGCGGGGCCGTGGTGGAGCCGATAAAGCTGGATCAGCAGTTGCCGCTGGGCATGTTCGCGGAGACCCGCTACGAGCTACAGGAGTTGCAACTCACGCCGGGCGACCGCCTCTTCGTGGTCAGCGACGGGGTGTGGGCCGCCGAGCCACCGGGCCAGGAACCGTACGGGCAACGGGTGATGGCCCGCTCCCTGCGCGCCACACGGTTGCAGCCGGCGGCTGAGGCGGTTGGTACGGTGATGCGCGAACTGCACGCCTACCACGCGGACTCCGATCTGCGCGACGACGCCGTCGTGGTCTGTCTGGACTGGCACGGTCCGCGTGAGCGGGGCAGTGAGTGAGGGTCGCCGCCGCTCCGTCGGGCGGGCACCAGCGCGACGACGGCAGGGGACATCAGGTGGAGCGACCTGCGGATCTCGCCGCCGCGATCGACGCGGCCGCCGGGACGCTGATCGCCGTGCTCGACTCGGCCGCGGCGCGGCACCAGGTGCCGCCCACGCAGTTGCGGGTGCTGACCCTGATCAGCAGCCGACCGGAGACCAATGTCAACGGCCTGGCGGAGCTGCTGAATGTGGTGCCGTCGTCGGCGAGCCGCCTCTGCGACCGGCTGGAGGCGACCGGCCTGCTGCGCCGGGTGCCCGATCCACGCGACCGGCGTGAGGTGCGGTTGGTGGCGACCGCCGCGGCGCTGACCCTGCTGCGGCAGTTGGCCGAACAGCGGCAGCGGGCGGTGCAGTCGGTGCTGGATCGGATGCCGGCGAGGATGCAACACGATCTGTTGCTGGCGTTGGTCGCGTTCGGTCGGGCGGCGACCCAGTCGGTGCCCGAGCAGCAGACCGACCCGGCGGTGCAGACGGCCTGAGCCCGGCCACCCCGTTCTCCAGTATCCTAGGATGCTCTACGCGTGGTGATCCACGCCACAGTGCGGCAAAGCCGCACCGAACCGCCCACGGCGGCGCCCAGGGAGCCGAGGGAAGCCCGATATAGTGACAACGCACTTACCCGGCCCGTGATCATCGAGATCACGGGCCGCGTCAGGGAAGAGGCCCCGCCCGGGGCCGCAGGGGAGCCGGCGCTGGCCGGCCCGACAGCGCGTACGACCCTCCGCCACGCCCAACGTCGGCCGGGGGCCCGCGTGCCGTGGAGGAGGATCGGTGTCGCGTCGGCCGGCTCGGGCAGAGCAACCGCGGGACACCGGTGACGAGGCCCCCGGCAACCAGGTGCTCACCCTGCCCAACCTGATCAGCTTCGTGCGGCTGCTGGGCGTGCCGCTCTTTCTCTACCTGTTCCTGGTCGAGCGAGCCGACGTCGCGGCGATCGTCATCCTCGCCATCGGCGGCACCACCGACTGGGTCGACGGTTGGATCGCCCGCCGCCTGCACCAGGTGAGTCGCCTCGGGGAGCTGCTCGACCCGTTCGCCGACCGGCTCTACATCCTCGCCACCCTGATCGCCTTCACCGCGCGGGAGGTGGTGCCGTGGCAGTTCACCGCGGCGCTGCTGGCCCGCGAACTGCTGCTGCTCGGCTCGCTGGCGGTGCTGCGCCGCTTCGGCTACGGGCCGCCGCCGGTGCACTACGTGGGCAAGACCGCCACGTTCCTGCTGCTCGCGGCGTTCCCGGTGCTGCTGCTGGCCACCGAGTGGAGCGCGGCGGCGACGGCGACGGCCGCGATCGGTTGGGCGTTGGCCTGGTGGGGGCTGGTGCTCTACTGGGTGGCCGGCGGGATGTACGTGGTGCAGGCGGCTCGGCTGGTGCGCGCGGCGCGCGGGCGGGGAGCGGCGGCGTGAGCGCGCCCCGGCCCGGGAAACCCCGCCAGGACCGGGTGTACGCGCCCGATTTCCTCACCGAACTGTTTCGCAACCCGCTGGACCCGGGGTATGCGGACGCGGCGGCTGCCCGCCGTCGTTCGGCGTCCACCGAGCCGGCCCGGGGGTGGCGTGCCTGGCCGACCCGTTCGGTCAGCCTGGTCGTGGTGGTGATGCTCGGGTTCCTGTTCGCGGTCGCGTACCGACAGACGATGGAGGACGAGCCGGGGCGCAGCCAGGCCCGCTCCGGTCTGGTGGCGCAGATCAAGGAGCGGGAGAGCCAGACCGACCGGTTGTCCACGCGGGCGGACCAGCTGCGTGACGAGGTCAGTCGGCAGCGGGATGCGGCGTTGAGTGGGTCGGCCGCCGCCCGGCTGCGGGACCTGGAGGCGAGCACGGGGCTGGGTCGGGTGCGCGGCGATGGTGTGGTGGTGCGGTTGGCGGACGCACCGGACAACGCGGACGCGGTGACCGGTGCCGGCGCTGGGCCGTCGCGGGTGCTCTACAGCGACCTGCAGGGGGTGGCGAACGCGTTGTGGAGTGCCGGCGCGGAGGCGATCGCCATCAACGGGCAGCGGTTGACGGCGACGTCGACGATCCGGTCGGCGGGTGAGGCGATGCTTGTGGATTTCCGGCCGGTGACCGGGCCGTACGAGGTGTCGGCGATCGGTCCGGGTTCGTTGCGGCGCAAGTTCGAGGACAGCCGTAACGCGGCGCTGATGCGGGAGGTCGCGCAGAAGACCGGGTTGTCGTTCGGTGTGCGGGAGTCGGATGACCTCACCCTGCCGGCGGCTCCGGAGCCGCAGCTACGCTACGCGAAGCCGTCGGTCAGTCCGAGCCCTTCCGCGTCGGGTGTCCGGTCCGGCAGTCCCGGGTCGTCCGGCCCGAAGACGACCACTAGCCCCTCCGGAGGTGGCCGATGATCGCGGTGCTGGCGTTGCTCGCCGGTGTGGTGCTCGGTGTGTGGCTTGATCCCACGGTGCCGGCGGCGTTGCAGCCGTACCTGCCGATCGCGGTGGTGGCCGCGTTGGACGCGGTGTTCGGTGGTGTGCGGGCCAGGTTGGACCGCATCTTCGACGACAAGCAGTTCGTGGTGTCGTTCATCTCGAACGTGCTGGTTGCTGGTCTGATCGTCTATCTGGGTGACCAGTTGGGGGTGGGCGGGCAGTTGTCCACCGGTGTGGTCGTCGTGCTGGGGGTTCGCATCTTCGGCAACGTGGCGGCGATCCGTCGGCACCTGTTCCGGGCGTAGGTTTGACAGCGATGAGTGACGAGCAGACCGACACGGGGACCGGGTGGCCGCAGCCGGCGGGTCCGGCGCGGCCGGGTGGGCCGGCGGGTGAGCCGGATCCGCGGCCGGATGCGCCGGATCCGGACGAGTTGAGCCCGTTGGCCCCGCAGGAGCCGGTGGAGCCGCAGGAGCCGGATGAGGATCCCGCGGTGGAGCCGGGTGTGGAGCCGGTCGATGACGGTGCGACGGTGGACCTGAGCGCGGTGTCGCGGTCGGGGGAGCCGGTGGCGGGTTCCGACGGGTTGGCGGAGCCGGCCGGGGAGTCGGAGGCGGTTGCCGGGGCGTCGGCGGCGCCGGTTGCGGCGGGTCGGTCGCGGTGGAGTACTGCCGGGGCGATGATCGTGGTGTTGTTGGCGTTGTTGGGCTTCACCCTGGTGGTGCAGTTGAAGACGACGTCGACGGATCCGACGTTGGGTGCGACGCGCCAGGAGGACCTGGTCCGGATCCTGTCGGATCTGGATGCGCGGGAGAGTCGTCTGCAGCAGGACATTCGTGCTCTGGAGGACAGTCAGCGGCAGTTGCGCTCGGGTGAGCAGGGCCGTCAGGCGGCGTTGGACGAGGCGACGCGGCGGGCGGACGAGCTGGGCATCCTGGCGGGTACGTTGCCGGCGGTCGGGCCTGGGTTGACGGTGCAGTTCGATGCCGGCCTCAAGCCGATCACGGCGAACCGGGTGCTGGACGCGGTGCAGGAGTTGCGGGGTGCCGGCGCGGAGGCGATGCAGATCTCCGGTGGTGACCGGGCGACGGTGCGGGTCATCGCATCGACGTACTTCCTCGATGGGGACAACGGGTCGTTGGTGGTCGAGGGGCGTCGGTTGACGGGGCCGTACACGATCACGGTGATCGGTGATCCGGCGACGATGCGTACGGCGTTGAACATTCCTGGTGGGGTGGTGGCGTCGGTCCGGGGCGGCGGCGGTAACGTGACGTTTGGGGAGCGTGAGGTTGCCGAGGTTTCGGCGCTGCACGCTCCGATCAGGTTGGAACACGCCCGTCCGGTCTCCTGACCGGCGCGGCCGCGCCGGGCCCGGGTGGTCCGGGGCACCGATGGATGAAGGACGCGTCTGGTGATTCCTGAGGATCTGCGATACACCGCCGAGCACGAGTGGGTGGCGGGTGACGGCACGGGTTCGATCCGGGTCGGCATCACGCACTTCGCGCAGGACGCGCTGGGTGACATCGTGTACGTGCAGTTGCCCGAGGCGGGTGCGGTGGTCGCGGCCGGTGATTCGCTGGGTGAGATCGAGTCGACCAAGAGTGTGTCGGAGATCTACGCGCCGGTGGCCGGTACGGTTTCGGCGCGCAACGAGGCGTTGGGTGACACGCCTGAGCTGATCAACACTGATCCGTACGGTGAGGGTTGGTTGGTGGAGATCACGCCGAATGATCCGACGGCGACGGACGGGTTGCTGACGGCGGGCGCTTATCAGAAGATCACCGAAGGCTGAGTGTGCTTGTTCCGGTGCGTGGGCTGTCTGCGCGCGTCCGGTTGCCCTGCATTTCGGCGCTGGCTAGGCTCGCCCAGTCGACCGAGAACCCAATAGTTGAGCGTTGTGGAATTGCCTTCCCGGGCACGGGGAGCCAGCCGCCGGGTGTTCGAGTGCCCGGCGGCCAGACCCGCCATTACCCGACGCCGACCGAACAGATCCGTGAGGTGGTCCCATGACGCGGCCAGACGACGAGTTCCCCCCGCTCGACGTCACTTCGACGCTCAATCTCGGTTCGCTCGACGAAGTGCTGGAGGGGCCGGACACCGATGTGGTGCCGAGCCGGATGTCCGGTTCGTTGCCGCCGGGTATGGCGCTGCTGGTGGTTCGTCGAGGCCCGAATGCGGGTGCCCGGTTCCTGTTGGACCACGATGTGACGACCAGTGGCCGGCACCCGGACAGTGACATCTTCCTCGATGACGTGACGGTGTCGCGTCGGCACGCGGAGTTCCACCGTGACGGTGGCACGTTCACGGTGCGCGATGTGGGCAGCCTGAATGGCACGTACGTGAATCGTGAGCGGGTCGAGGCGGCCACGTTGAGCAATGGTGACGAGGTTCAGATCGGTAAGTTCCGGGTGGTGTTCATCGCCGGTCCGCGCCCGGAGGAGGAGGCCGGCCGGGGGTGAACGAGCCTGCGGCCTCCACGTCACCCGGGGCGGCTCGGTCTCAGCCGCTGATGAGCATCGGTGAGGTGCTTGGGCAGTTGCGGGTGGATTTTCCGGACACCACGATTTCGAAGCTGCGGTTTCTTGAGGCCGAGGGTTTGGTCGAGCCGCAGCGGACGGCGGCGGGTTACCGGAAGTACAGCTGGGACGATGTGGCGCGGTTGCGGTTCGTGTTGACCGCGCAGCGGGACAAGTACCTGCCGTTGCGGGTGATCCGTGAGCAGTTGGCGGAGTGGGACTCGTCCGGTGAGCAGCCGGGGCGGTCGCGGCCTGCGTTGGTGGCGGTTGGTCCTGATGGTGCGGTGCCGGGTCGTGAGCCGGTGGAGCCGGCCGAGTCGTCGCAGGTGCGGCTCGGCCGGGTGGATCTGGTGGCGCGTAGTGGGATCGACGAGTCGACGCTGGTGGAGTTGGAGCGGCTCGGTGTGCTGGTGTCGGATCCGCCGGGGTGGTATGACGCGGACGCGTTGATCATCGCGTCGGCGGTGGCGGGTTTGGCGTCGTACGGGTTGGAGCCGCGGCACCTGCGGGGTTTTCGGACGGCGGCGGACCGTGAGGTCGGTTTGTTCGCGCAGTTGGTGGCGCCGTTGGCGCGGCAGAGTGATCCGGCGGCGCGGGCGCGGGCGGCGGAGACGGCGCGTGAGTTGGTGGCGTTGTCGGAGCAGTTGCACGCGGCGTTGGTGCGGGTGGGTTTGCGTTCGACGTTGGGTCGGTGAGGGTGCCCGGCGGGTGGCGGCTGAGCGGAAAGATCTCTTCCGGGAAGCGTGCCGTAGGCTTGCCGGGGTAACCCCTTTCCGGCGCGGACGTGGTGCTGTAGCGCATGGGACGGCCGTGTCGCGGTCCGTGTACCGTGCAGGGAAGGGCGCGGTGCGGCGTAGGTGACAACGACACGGAGGCGGCGGTGCGCGAGCTGAGCGTGGTCGGAGTTCGGGTGGAGCTGCCCAGCAACCAACCGATCGTCCTGCTCAGGGAGGTCGAGGGGGACCGCTATCTGCCGATCTGGATCGGCGCGGTCGAGGCCACGGCTATCGCTTATGAGCAGCAGGGGGTCAAGCCGGCCCGGCCGTTGACGCATGATCTTCTGCGGGACGTGTTGGCGGCGTTGAAGGCGCCCTTGCAGGCGGTGGAGATCACCGAGCTCAAGGAGAACGTGTTCTACGCGGATCTGTTGATCGGCGATGGGGTGCGGGTGTCGGCGCGGCCGAGCGATTCGATCGCGTTGGCGTTGCGTGTCGGTGCGCCGATTCGTTGTGCGGAGCAGGTCCTCAGCGAGGCGGGGATCGTCATCCCTGACGAGCAGGAGGACGAGGTGGAGAAGTTCCGTGAGTTCCTGGACCAGGTGCGTCCGGAGGATTTCGCGGGCTGAGGCTCCGTTCCCGGCTGTCACTGTGGGTGATTCCGGTGCGGCTGGTGATCTTTCTCGGTGGCTGCGCGGCGTGTCGCGTCGGTTCCTCCGTGGTAACCCCTGACGGTGGCTATAGGGTTTTCCATGTCGAGGGGTGCGCGTCCCGGAAACGACGCGTCGCCACACTGACGGGGAGGTTGTCCGGATGCACGAGCCGCAGGATCCCGATCCGGGTGGAGAGTTGGACGAGCCGGGTGCCTCGTCGCCAGGAGTGGCGACTGAGGGTGACGGTTCGGTCGGCTACCGGGGTGTGACGGCCTGCCACGCGGTGGGCATCAGTTATCGGCAGTTGGATTACTGGGCGCGGACGACGCTGGTGGTGCCGAGCGTGCGGGACGCCTCTGGTTCGGGGACGCAGCGGTTGTATTCGTTCCGGGACCTGGTGGTGTTGAAGGTCGTGAAGCGGTTGTTGGACGCGGGGGTGTCCCTGCAGAACATCCGTAAGGCGATTGAGGCGCTGCGGTCGCGTGGTGTGGAGGACCTGGCCGGGATCACGCTGATCTCCGATGGGACGACGGTGTACGAGTGTCGGTCCCCGGAGGAGGTGGTCGACCTGTTGCAGGGTGGCCAGGGCGTCTTCGGGATCGCGATCGGCGGGGCTTTCAAGGAGATCCAGGGGTCGTTGTCGCATCTGCCGGCGGAGCCGGCGACGAGCGGCCCGGTGGAGCCGGCGGTGGCGTCGGAGTCGGATCCGGTGGGCGACGAGTTGGCGGCGCGGCGGGCGCGGCGTCGGGCCGGCTGAGCGGTCGCGTTCCCGGTTTTTTCCGGTTGGTTTTCTCGCGACCGTCGGTGACGGTGGCAGGGGTCGTCTGGTCGGTGTTGTCCACTGTGGATACGGTGGGTGTTGCTGCGGTGGCCGGTTGTGGAAGTTCCAGTCAGTAGTGGTGACGTAGCGTGTCGTCCGCTTGTCGGGAATCCGATACGGGGGCGCTGACCGGAGGCGGTTGACACGCTATGGTCCCTCACGGTTCTGGACCCTTCATCCCCGGGAGGAACGACCGTGACGGTTACGGAAGAAACCGCTTCGCACTACGACCGCATTGGCGGAGCCAGTTCGGTCAAGGCGGCTGTTGAGCTGTTCTACGACAGGGTGTTGGCGGACCCGGAGTTGGCGGGTTACTTCACCAGTGTGGACATGGTGGGTCAGCGGCGGCACCTGGCGTTGATGTTGACCGTGGTGCTGGGTGGGCCGAACGAGTACACCGGTCGCGGGTTGGCCGAGGCGCACCAGCCGTTGAACATCCCGGTGGAGCACTACGCGAAGGTGGGCGAGCACCTGACGGCGACGCTGACCGAGCTGGGTGTGCCGGCCGACATCCTCGCCGACGTGCAGACCGTGCTGGGGCAGGTGCAGGACCAGGTGGTGGCCTCCGGGAACCGGTCGGGCGTCTGAGCGTGGACGCGGCCCGACTCAAGCAGAGCTGGTCGATGGTCGCCGGGCACGGCGACCAGGTGCCGCTCTATTTCTACTCGACGTTGTTCCTCGCTCATCCTGAGACGCGGCAGATGTTCCCGACGAACATGGCCGGGCAGCGGGACCGCCTCGTGACCGCGTTGGGGCACATCGTGTCCAACGTGGACCAGTTGGATCAGCTGGTGGGTTTCCTGCAGGATCTCGGCGCGGACCACCGCAAGTTCGCGGTACGCGCGGAGCACTACCCGGCGGTCGGTGAGGCGCTGTTGGCGACGTTGCAGCACTTCCTCGGGGAGCAGTGGACCGACGAGTTGGCTCAGGAGTGGACAGCCGCGTACGGGTTGATCGCGCAGGTGATGACGGAGGCGGCGCAGGCCGCCGAGGCGGTGAACCCGCCGTGGTGGGTTTCCGAGATCGTGGCGCACGAGCGGCGGGCGTTCGACGTGGCGGTGTTGACGGTGCGTCCGCAGTACCTGTTGCCGTTCACCCCGGGTCAGTCGGTCGGGGTGTCGCATCCGTCGGTGCGTTCGTGGCGGTACTACTCGCCGGCGAACGCGCCGCGCGCGGACGGCACCCTGGAGTTGCATGTGCGGGCCGCGCCGGGTGGCGCGGTGTCGTCGCGGCTGGTGTACGGGTCGGCGGTGGGGGATCGGATCCACCTGGCGGCGCCGGTCGGAGAGCGGCTGGGGTTGTGGTCGGCGGGTTCCAGCGATCTGTTGTTGCTGGTCGCGGGGACCGGCTGGGCGCCGGTGAAGGCGTTGGTGGAGCAGGTCGCCGCGGAGGGTTCCCGCCGGCGGGTGGACCTGTACGTGGGGGCGCGCTCCCGCAGTGAGCTCTACGACAGCGACGCGATCGACAAGATGGCGTCGTCGTATCCCTGGTTGACGGTGACCTACGTGGTGGGTGCCGATGTGAACCGGCCGGGGGAGTTCGTGCAAGCGGTGGACCGGGCGTTGGCCGACGGTGACTGGCGTTCCCGGCATGTGTTCGTGTGCGGGTCGGACCAGATGGTTTCGCACGCGGTGCAGACGTTGGGTCAGGCGGGTTTCCACCCGGGTCAGGTGCACCACGAAGGCCTGGGTGATCAGTGGTACGGCCCGGCCTGGCGTACGGCGGTGCAGCAGGCGCCAGTCGGTGACACTTCGGGAGGTGGGCACAGGTGAGCGCGAGGAGTGAGCTTGCGAGCCCCGCAGTCGCGAACGGAGGCGGGCACAGGTGAGCGCGACCCCGATCAGCCGGTACGACGGGATGCAGGTTTCCGGCGGTGTGCAGGTGCGGATGACCGCCGATCGGGTTCGGCGGTGGGAGTTCGGTGCCGCGTCGTTCGCGCGGCGCGGTTACGACAATGCCGACGTGGACCGGTTCCGGGTGCAGGTCGCTGACGAGTTGGACCTGCTGGCGACGCAGATCGCGACGTTGCGGGCGGAGAATGAGCGGCTGACCGACCGGGTGGAGTTGCACCGGCACGGGGTCATCCCGAGCACGGGGGCGGCGGGGAAGGTCCCGGCGGCGCGGGAGGTGAATCTGCTGTCCGCGGCGCAACGGGAGGCGGAGCAGATCATCGCGCAGGCGCATGACTATGCGCGGCGGGTCGCCGAGTACGCCCGGGTGCAGTACGAGAGTTACATGCACGCGGCGGAGGCGGAGGCGAAGCGGGAGGCCGAGCGGGCGGTGACGGAGTACCGCAGCGCCGCCGGGTCGAGCTTCGACGACACGGTGGCCACGCGGGAGGCGTTGCGGATTTTCGGCGAGATGATGGTGTCGCACATGCAGGCGGCGGCGCGGCATCTCGACGACGGCAGCGAGCAGTTGGCCCGCACGATGGACCGGATCCAGGCGGAGACGCCGGGGGCGCCGTTCGTCGGCGGTGCGGCGGGACAGTCGGCGTTGCCGCGACACCAGCATCGGTGACCACCGCGCGGGTGGGGTTCGCTTGAGGTGAACCCCACCCGCGGTGGTCAGCTGAGGCGTTGCTCGAGGTGGAAGTTGACCTCGGCGCCGGCTTCGCTCTTGCCGATGGCCTTGCACAGTGCGGCCCGGATGGGCAGCCAGTGCGGGCCGGTGCCCGAGGGCATGAGGGTGGCGTTGAACGGGTGGCCGTCGATCGTGCCGGTGACCTTGACGGCGCGGCGGGTGCCGAGCAGCTCCGCGGAGTCGGGCACGGTCACGTAGGTGGCGAACGCGCCGTCCTTCTCGATGGGCGCGGTGAAGCGGTGGTCGAGTGGTTGCGGGTCCATTGCTCTCCTCGGTGAGGGCGGTCAGGTGGTGGCGGCGTGGATGGCGTCGGCGATCGGTGTGGACCCGCCGACGAGTTCCAGGGTCGCTCCGGTAGTGGCTGGTTCGTCGAGCAGGGCGACGAGGACGTGGGCGACGTCGGTGCGGCTGATCGCGCCGCGGTCTGCGTGTCGGGTGAGGGTGACCCGGCCGGTGGGCTGGTCGTCGGTGAGCCGCCCGGGGCGTAGCACCGTCCAGGCCAGGTCGCGGCCGCGTAGGTCGTCCTCGGCGGCCTTCTTCGCCCGCAGGTACGCCGCCCACACGTCGTCGGTGCCGGCTGACGGTGGGGCGTCCACGCCCATCGAGGAGACCAGCAGGTAGCGGCGGACACCGGCGCGGGTGGCGGCGTCGGCGAGCAGCGCGGCGGCGCCCCGGTCGACGGTGTCCTTGCGGGCGGCGCCGCTGCCGGGGCCGGCACCCGCGGCGAAGACCACGGCGTCGGCGTCGGCGAGGTGCGCGGCGACCTCCGCGGCGTCGGCGTGTTCCAGGTCGCAGACGACGGGGGTGGCGCCGGCGGCGCGCAGCGTGGCGGCCTGCGCGGGGTTACGGATCAGCCCGACGGCGGTGTCACCGCGCCCGGCGAGGTGGCGTTGCAGCAGTAGGGCGATCTTGCCGTGGCCTCCGGCGATGACGACACGCATGCGCCCAACCTACCGGCGGTGTTGGTGGCAGTGGCGACACCAGGGGCGGCGGGGCTGTTTTCCTGGGTGGCGAGCTTGACCTTGACCTTTGGGCAACCCCCAGCCTGGTGCGTACCGGTCAGTGTGACCGGCACGAGGAGGATGTTCGGCGTGGAGCTGTGGACCATCGGGGCGTTCGCGCAGGCGGCGAGGCTGACGCCGAAGGCGTTGCGCCTGTACGACCAGGTGGGGCTCCTGCCACCGGCCGCGGTCGATCCTGAGTCCGGGTACCGGCTCTACGACCCGGACCAGTTGCCGTTGGCGCGGCTGGTCGCCCAACTGCGCCGCATCGGCATGCCACTGGCGCAGATCCGTGTCGTGTGTGGCTTGGCGCCCGCGGCGGCGGCTGAGGCGGTCACCGCGTACTGGCAGCAGGTCACCGCCGATACCGCCGCTCGGGCGCGACTCGCCACCGTCCTCGTGGACCACCTGTCTGAAGGGGGCACCACCATGTCTGACGCGAAACCCACAGTTGCCGTCCGCTACGCCGCTGGGTGTGACACCGGGGCTGTGCGCGCCAGCAACGAGGACGCCGCGTACGCCAGCGGGCGGTTGTTGGCCGTCGCCGATGGTATGCGAGGACCCGGCGGCGCTGCCGCCAGCGCTGCCGCTATCGACGCGCTGCGTACGGTCGAACTGGCCGACGTCCCGGCCGCCGACCTGCTGACGATGCTCGCTGGTGCGGTCACCGACGCCGAGCGCACCGTGCGCGCGTTGGAGACCGACGAGGACCAGCCGGTCACCACGCTGACCGCGCTGCTGTTCAGTGGCTCCCGGCTGGCCCTGGTGCACGTCGGTGACACCCGGGCCTACCTCCTGCGCGGCGGTGAGTTGTCCCTGCTCACCCAGGATCACACCTGGGTGCAGGCTCAGGTGGAGCAGGGCCGGCTCGACCGGGACCAGGCCGCCGCGCATCCGCAGCGCGCGGTGCTGGTGCGCGCCCTCGGTGGCGGCCGGCAGGTCGAGGCGGATCTTGCGTTGCGCACCGCCCTGCCCGGTGACCGGTACCTGCTGTGCTCCGACGGCCTGTCCGCTGTCGTCGGCCGGGCCGACCTGCTCTCGACGCTGAGCGCGGCAACCGACCCGGAGCAGACGGTGCGGGCACTGATCGCTCTGGCCGAGGCCGAAGGGGCGCCGGACAACATCGCCTGCGTCGTCGCCGACGTCATCGCCGCGTAGCGCGCGACCCCGCCCGCCGCCGGCACCCCGACCGGCGACCGCCCAGCGAGCTGCGGTTGCCGGGGTTCGGCGTCGGCGGGTGGGTTGAGGCAGCATTGAGGGGTGACGGAGAGCCTCGACGCGTTGACCTCGCTGCTGGACGGTGGCGGGGTGGTGGTGCTCAGCGGTGCCGGCCTGTCCACCGAGTCGGGTATCCCGGATTATCGGGGGCCCAGCGGCGTGGCGCGGCGGCACACCCCGATGACCTTCCAGGCGTTCACCCGGGATCCCCTCGCGCGGCGGCGCTACTGGGCGCGTAGCCACCTGGGGTGGCGGTTGATCGCGGGTGCGGCGCCGAACGCCGGGCACCGTGCGGTGGCGGGGCTGCAGCACGCCGGTCTGGTCGACACGGTGATCACTCAGAACGTCGACGGTCTGCACGGTGCGGCCGGCAGCACGTCGGTGATCGAGTTGCATGGTCGTCTGGATGAGGTGACCTGCCTGGACTGCGGCAACCTGACCTCCCGGGAGGAGTTGGACCGGCGACTGCGCGAGGCCAACCCGGACTTCGTGGCGCAGGTCGCCGCGGTGAACCCGGACGGTGATGTTGATCTCCCCGACGAGCAGGTGGCGGCGTTCCGGCCGGTCGACTGCGGGATCTGCGGCACCGGGATGTTGAAGCCGGACGTGGTGTTCTTCGGTGAGACGGTGCCGGCGCAGCGGGTGGCGCGTTGCTTCGCGGCCGTGGAGCAGGCCCGGTCGTTGCTGGTGCTCGGGTCGTCGTTGACGGTGATGTCCGGGCGCCGTTTCGTGATTCGGGCGGCGAAAAGGGGCATCCCGGTCGCGATCGTCAACCAGGGGCCGACCCGTGGTGACGGCCACGCCACGGTGTGCGTCGACGCGTCGCTGGGTGCGCTGTTGCCGGAGTTGGCCGCGCGGGTCGTCGGTGACGCCGCGACGGCGGTCGGGGTGTGACGCTGTCGGCGTGTAGCGCGGTGTGCACGGGCCAGGGGTAGGACATCTGCCGGAAACACCGGCGCTGGTAGCGTTGACCATGCCGGTAACACCCACGTGGGAGAGACCGCCCGACAGCACGCAGGGCGGCGCCGAAGGGGCAAATCCTCCCCGGAACCTCTCAGGCAAAAGGACCTCGTGGGCAGGCACTGTGGAGCGCCCCTGTGGGGTGCGACAGAGGGGGAGGCCGACACGTCGACCTCGCCCCGGGAGTGCCCCCAATGACCGTAGAGCAGTTCGCCACCCGTCACATCGGTCCCGGCCCCGACGATGAGCGCCGGATGCTGGAGGTCGTCGGGCACGACTCGATCGACGAGCTGATGGACGCCGCGATCCCCGAGGTGATCCGCTGGCACGGCACCCTCGACCTGCCGGACCCGGCCACCGAGGCCGAGACGATCGCCGAGCTGCGGGCCCTGGCGGCCCGCAACACCGTCGCCGTCTCCATGATCGGGTTGGGTTACCACGGCACGCACACCCCGGCGGTGATCCGCCGTAACGTGCTGGAGGACCCGGCCTGGTACACGGCGTACACCCCGTACCAGCCGGAGATCAGCCAGGGCCGCCTCGAGGCGCTGCTGAACTTCCAGACGATGGTCACCGACCTGACCGGGTTGGCCACCGCGAACGCCTCCATGCTCGACGAGGGCACCGCCGCCGCGGAGGCGATGACCCTCGCCCGCCGCGCGTCCAAGAGCAAGAGCGGCGTGTACGTCGTCGACGCCGACGCGTTGCCGCAGACCATCGCGGTGATCACCAGCCGGGCGGAGCCGCTCGGCATCGACGTGCGGGTCCTCGACGTCGAGCGGGACGAGTTGCCGGCGGAGTTCTTCGGCCTGCACCTGCAGTACCCCGGCGCGTCGGGTGCGGTGCGCGACCACGCGACGCTCGTCGAGGCGGCGCACGCCGCCGGTGCCCTGGTGACCGTCGCCGCGGACCTGCTGGCGTTGACGCTGCTGCGCGCACCGGGGGAGATCGGCGCGGACATCGCCGCCGGCACCACGCAGCGTTTCGGCGTACCCATGGGCTTCGGTGGGCCGCACGCCGGTTACCTGGCGGTGCGCTCGGGCCTGGAGCGGATGCTGCCCGGGCGCCTGGTCGGGGTGTCGCGCGACGCGGACGGCAACCCGGCCTACCGGCTGGCGTTGCAGACCCGTGAGCAGCACATCCGGCGGGAGAAGGCGACCAGCAACATCTGCACCGCGCAGGTGCTGCTCGCGGTGATGGCCGGCATGTACGCGGTCTACCACGGCCCGGACGGGCTGCGCGACATCGCGACGCGTACCCATGACATGGCGGCGCGGCTCGCGGCCGGGCTGCTCGCCGGGGGCGTGGACGTCGCGGACGTCGCGTTCTTCGACACCGTCACCGCGCGGGTGCCGGGCCGGGCGGCGCAGGTCGTCGCGGCGGCCGCCGAGCGGGGCGTGAACCTGCGGCTGGTCGACGCCGACCGGGTGGGTGTGTCGTGCGACGAGACGACGACCGTGGCGCACCTGGCGGCGGTGTGGGAGGCGTTCGGTGTGCCGAGCTTCGACGGCGCCGTCGACCCGACCCTGCCGACCGGCCTGCGCCGCAGCAGCGACTTCCTGACCCACCCGGTGTTCCGCAGCCACCACTCGGAGACGGCGATGCTGCGCTACCTGCGGCGGTTGTCGGACTTCGACTACGCCCTGGACCGGGGCATGATCCCGCTCGGGTCGTGCACGATGAAGCTGAACGCCACCACGGAGATGGAGCCGGTCAGCTGGGCGGAGTTCGCGCACATCCACCCGTTCGCGCCGGACGACCAGACCGTCGGGTACCGGGAGATGATCGGCCAGCTGGAGTCGTGGCTGGCGGAGGTGACCGGCTACGACGCGGTCAGTGTGCAGCCCAACGCCGGGTCGCAGGGTGAGCTGGCCGGGTTGCTGGCGATCCGCTCGTACCACGCGTCGCGGGGTGAGTCGCACCGCGACGTGTGCCTGATCCCGTCGTCGGCGCACGGCACGAACGCGGCGTCGGCGGTGATGGCCGGCATGCGGGTCGTCGTGGTGGCCTGCGACGACGACGGCAACGTCGACCTGGTCGACCTGGACGCGAAGATCGAGAAGCATCGGAACGCGCTCGCCGGGATCATGGTGACGTACCCGTCGACGCACGGGGTGTACGAGACGGGCATCGCGTCGCTGTGCGCGAAGGTCCACGACGCCGGTGGTCAGGTGTACGTCGACGGGGCGAACCTCAACGCGCTTGTCGGTTTCGCGAAGCCGGGCAAGTTCGGGGCGGACGTGTCGCACCTGAACCTGCACAAGACGTTCTGCATCCCGCACGGTGGCGGCGGCCCCGGCGTGGGTCCGGTGGCGGTGCGCGCGCACCTGGCGCCGTTCCTGCCGGGTGACCCGCTGGGCACGCACGCGGACGCGACGCCGGCGATCTCGGCGGCGAAGTACGGGTCGGCGGGGATCCTGCCGATTCCGTGGGCGTACCTGCGGATGATGGGCGCGGCCGGGCTGACCCGGGCGACCGGTGTGGCGGTCCTCGCGGCGAACTACGTGGCGGCGCGGCTGCGGGGGCACTTCCCGGTGCTGTACGCCGGCAACAAGGGCCTGGTGGCGCACGAGTGCATCCTCGACCTGCGGCCGTTGACGAAGGCGACCGGGGTGAGCGTCGACGACGTGGCGAAGCGGCTGATCGACTACGGCTTCCACGCGCCGACGATGTCGTTCCCGGTGGCGGGGACGCTGATGGTGGAGCCGACCGAGAGTGAGGACCTGGCCGAGCTGGACCGGTTCTGCGCGGCGATGATCGCGATCCGGGCCGAGATCGAGCAGGTGGGTTCCGGGGCGTGGCCGGCCGGGGACAACCCCCTGGCCAACGCGCCGCACACCGCGGCGATGGTCAGCGGTGACGAGTGGCCGCACCCGTACCCGCGGTCGGTGGGCGCGTACCCGGCCGGGGTGGACCGGGCCGGAAAGTACTGGCCGCCGGTGCGGCGGATCGACGGCGCGTACGGCGACCGGAACCTGGTCTGCTCGTGCCCGTCGCCGGAGGCGTTCGAGGACTGACGACGCCGGAGGCGTTCGAGGACTGACGACGCCGGAGGCGTCCCGGGACTGACCACGGGCGAGCCGGGGCGGGCGGTGTGGCCGCCCCGGCGGGCGCCGCGACCTGGGCGGGGACGTCCCTTACCGGGGGACTAGCCTGGGTCGACGGCGGCTATCTGGTGACGCTGGGTGGTCGATCAGGCCACGAGGGCGTGGCGGGCGGGGCCGCGGTGCGGTGCGATGCTGCTGCCGTCGGGGAGCAGCTCGCCGGTGTCCTCGAAGACGATCACACCGTTGCAGAGCAGGCTCCAGCCCTGCTCACGGAAGCAGGCGAGGACCCGTGCGGCTTCCCGGTCGGTGGCTTCAGCGGAGGGGCAGGTCGGTTGGTGCTGGCACATCAGGGTCTCCGGACTGTGGGGGCACTGTGTCATGGTTCACATGACCAGTGACGCACAGTACCAAGCGAAAGTGTCCAGCATCGAGCAGGTGTCGGCCTGGCGCACGGGAAATCCACTGAACGGATGAGGAAGGTCGGACCGTACGGCGTGGAAACGCTCCCACAAATGCTGGTCGATGTACCCGCGGCACCGGCCGCGTGCCGAGGCGCGCTCACCGAACGCGCCCGCCTGCAGTGGCGCCTCGGCGACGGCGGCGACCCCGCCGCACTGGCCGAGGAATTCCTCGCCGCGCACGGCCTGCCCCTGCACGACCTGACCCGACCCGCCCCCGCCCACCACGACACCGGGGCCTGCGGCGCCGCGCTCTACCTGTCCGCCGCGGCCGGGGCGTACCTGGCCGGCGCACCCACCACGGCGCCCGAGCCCGCGCCGGCGCTGCCCGACCTCACCGTGGTCGTCTACGACCACGGCCGTCCCCGGGTCACCGCGGCCGGCCCACCATCGCCGTGGTGGCTCGGCGCGTGGACCGAGAGCTGGACACCTCGCCAGCACGCCGACGCCGTCGACGCGGTCCGCGCCGCCATCGGCCGCGGCGACGTCTACCAGACCAACCTCGTCGGGCACGCCGCCGCCCGCTACACCGGTGACCCACTGCCCGCCCTGAGCCGCCTCGGCGCGCTCCCCGGGGCCCGCTACGGCGGTGTGCTCACCGGCGACGGCTGGGCGATCGGCTGCGCCTCCCCGGAAACCCTCGTCGAAGTCACCGACGGGCAGCTGATCACCCGCCCCATCAAGGGCACCCGCCCGGCCACCGCCGCCGGCCGCAGCGAGCTGATCGCCAGCGCCAAGGAACGCGCCGAACACATCATGATCGTCGACCTGGAACGCAACGACCTCGCCCGCATCGCCCGCACCGGCACCGTTCGCGTCGACGACCTGTTCGCCGTACGCCGCTGGTGCGACCTGTGGCAGGCCGAGTCGACCGTACGCGCCGCCGCCGCCGACGGCCTCGGCCTCGCCGACCTGCTGCGCGCCACCTGCCCCGGCGGCTCCGTCACCGGCGCGCCGAAACACGCCGCCCTGACCCAGATCAACGCCCTCGAACCCGTCGGTCGGGGTGCCAGCATGGGCGCGTTGGGCTGGGTCGCCCCCGGCCGCGTCGACCTCGGCCTGACCATCCGCACCGCCGCCGCCGACGCCGAGTTGCTGCACACCTGGGCCGGCGGCGGCATCACCTGGGACAGCGACGCGTACGCCGAGGTCGCCGAAGCCGCCGCGAAGACCGCCCCGATCCGCGCCGCCCTGGCCGGACGCTGACCCCGGCGCCACCGGCGATACGCTGACCGGCATGACCATGCGGCCCATCCGGATCATCGGCGACCCCGTCCTGCGGACCGAGTGCGAGCCGGTCACCACCTTCGACGCCGAGCTGCGTGCCCTCGTCACCGACCTGATGGACACCCTGCTCGGCGAACCCGGCCGCGCCGGCGTCGCCGCACCGCAGATCGGCGTCAGCGCCCAGGTGTTCGTCTACGACGCCGACGGGCACCGCGGCCACCTGATCAACCCGACCCTGGAGCTGTCCGACGACGTCCAGGACGACGAAGAGGGCTGCCTGTCCATCCCCGGGCTGTACTTCCCGACCGTACGGGCCCTGCACGCCACCGCCCACGGCGTCGACCAGCACGGTGAGCCGCTCAGCATCACCGGCACCGGGTTCCTCGCCCGCGCCCTGCAACACGAGACCGACCACCTGCGCGGCACCCTCTACGTCGACACCCTGCGTGGCGACACCCGCCGCCGCGCCCTGCGCGAGATCCGCGCCGGCCGCTTCGACTCACCCAGCCGCCGCCGCTAGAGCGGTCAACGTCCACTCGTCGTAGTCGGCGACGCGGGTGAAACCCACCCGCTCGTACAGGCGCACCGCGGCCACGTTGTCCGCCTTCACGTTCAGCGTGACGTGCTCGACGCTCTCCCGCAGCCGGGCGCACAACGCCGCCACCACCGACGCGCCCAGCCCCCGCCCCCGCCAGCGCGGATGCGTCGTGACGTTGCCCAGGGCCGCCACCCGGTACGCCGGCGAGAACACGTGCACCCCGGCCACCGCGACCAGCGTGCCGCCCTCGCGTACGCCCAGGTACTGCCCGGTCTGCAGCATCCGCTCGTCGAACCAGTTACCGGGGTACGCCTGCGCGTACAACTCACGCACCTGCGGCAGGTCCGCCGCGCCGAGCACCACACCCGCCGGGGCCACCACGCCCAACCGCGCCGGGTCGGTCAACGCCATCCGGTGGTGCCGGCCACCGGAAGCCAACCGGAACGACCCGGCCAGAGCATCGGCCAGACCGGGGGACAGGTGCGCGTACAGCCGGGCCGGCAGCACCGGCGCCATCTCCGCCAGCAACACCGCCAGCGACCCCGTGTCCGCCGGCGCAGCGAACGCCAGCAGCGTCGGCAGGTCGACCCCGTGGTACAGCAACGCGACCTGCTCACCCCGGCGGAACCACGACGTGTACGGCCAGAAGAAGTCGTCCAGGTCGCCCAACTGGTAGGCGTGCAGCACCGGGTCACGCCCCAGCAACCGCGCCAGCACCGCACGGTCGTGCTCGGCCCGCACCGGCATCAGCGGGCCACCCACTGGTCATGACCGAGCTTCGCGACCAACGCGACCACCACCACCAGCAGCACCACCCGCACGAAACCCGACCCGCGGCGCAACGCCATCCGCGCCCCCAACACCGCGCCGGCGATGTTGCACACCGCCATCCCCGCGCCCAGCAACCACCACACGTGCCCGGTCACCCCGAACACCACCAGCGCACCCAGATTCGTACCCGCGTTGACGACCTTCGCCATCGCCGAGCCGTGCACGAAGTCCGCGCCCACCAGCGCGGTGAACGCCAACACCAGAAACGTGCCGGTGCCCGGACCGATCAACCCGTCGTACAGGGCGATGCCCACCCCGGCCACCGCGATCGCCGCCGCCACCCGCACCGGGGTACGCCGCTGCGGCACCGCCACCACCCCCAGCCGGGGGCGCAGCAGCACGAACACCGCCACCGCCACCAGCACGACCAGCACCACCGGCCGGTACGCCGACGCCGGCACCGCCCCGGCGAGCGCGGCGCCCACACCCGCGCTGAGGACCGCCAGCCCCGCCGCCGGCGCCACCACCCGCCAGTCGACCTTGGTCCGCCGGGCGTACGTCGCCGCCGCCGTGGCCGTACCGAAGATCGCGGCCAGCTTGTTCGTGCCCAACGCGGTCGCCACCGGCAACCCCGGGGCGGCCACCAGCAACGCCGGCAGCAGCAACAACCCCCCACCGCCGACCACGGCGTCGACCCACCCGGCCATCGCGGCAGCGGCCAGCAGAGTACTCAGCGATACGGCGTCCACGGACGGCAATTCTCCCCACCGGGGCACCCCCGACCGGCACCGGAGTGGCCAGCCTCACCCGGTCAGCGACCCCGCGTACGCCGCAACCACACCCCCAACGCGCCAACCGCCACGAACACCAGCATGGAACACAGCAGCACCTTCACCACCGGGCAACCATGTCACGGGCACGTAAGGTGCAGGAGTGCGCCTGGCCACCTTCAACCTGCTGCACGGACGATCCCTCACCGACGGGCTCGTCAACTCCGACCGGCTCGCCGCCGCCGTACGCGCCCTCGACGCCGACGTGCTCGCCCTGCAGGAGGTCGACCGCGACCAGCACCGCAGCGGCAACCTCGACCTCACCGCCATCGCCGCCCGCGCCCTCGACGCACCCCAGCACCGCTTCGCCGCTGCCCTCGTCGGCACCCCCGGCGAACAGTTCCGCCCGCTGCGCCACGACGACGACGGGCACGGCGAACCCTGCTACGGCATCGGCCTGATCAGCCGACACCCGGTCCGCAGTTGGCACGTCACCCGGCTCAAACCCGCCCCCGTCCGCTCACCGGTCTACGTCCCCGGCCCCCGCGGCGGCCTCATCCTGCTGCACGACGAACCTCGCGTCGTCCTCGCCGCCATCCTGGACACCCCACACGGCCCGCTCACCGTCGCCGCGACCCACCTGTCCTTCGTGCCCGGCTGGAACGCCCGCCAACTCCGCCAGACCGTCCGCGCCCTGCGGGCGCTGCCCGCCCCCCGCGTCCTGCTCGGCGACCTCAACCTGCCCGCGGGCCCGGCCCGGCTCATCTCCGGCTGGCACCCCCTGGGCCGACGCCCCACCTACCCCTCCGGGCAGCCCCGCGTCCAACTCGACCACATCCTCGCCGACCGGCACGCCCTCGACCAGCTCCCACCCGTGCGGGCCGTCACCGCGCCGCCGTCCACCGTCTCCGACCACCGGCCCCTGCTCGTCGACCTCGGCTGAGAGTCGACTCGCGGTAAAGCCGCCATCGCGGGTCACGAATGTCTAGGGTGGACGCACCGACACCACCGCCGACGCGCCATCGCCACCCCCGACACCACGGAGCTGACCATGAGCGACACGCCGGACACGATCGTGCTCATCCACGGATTCTGGGTCACCCCCCGCAGCTGGGAACACTGGGTCACCCACTACCAGGCCAAAGGCTTCCGAGTGATCACCCCCACGTACCCGGGGCTGGAAGTCGAGGTCGAGGCGATCAACGCCGACCCCAGCCCGCTGGAGACGCTGACCGCACCGCAGGTCATCGAGCACCTCAGCACGGTGGTCGAAGCGCTACCCACGCCGCCGATCATCATGGGCCACTCCGCCGGCGGGGCGTTCACCCAGGTGCTGCTCGACCGGGGGTACGGCGCCTCGGCGGTCGCCCTCAACTCGGCGCCCACCGAAGGCGTCAAGGTGATCCCCTTCTCGCAGCTCCGCTCCACCTTCCCGGTGCTGAAGAACCCAGCCAACCGGCACCGGGCCGTCGGGTTCACCTTCGAGCAGTGGAACTACGCGTTCACCAACACCTTCGCCGAGGACGAGGCCCGCGCCCTGTACGAGCGCTACGCCATCCCCGCCGCCGGCGGCATCCTCTGGGACAGCGTCCTGGCCAACCTGCTGCCCGGCCCGCAGGACATCGCCGTCAACTACCACAACGACCAGCGCGCGCCGCTGCTGTTCATCTCCGGCTCCGAAGACCACATCATGCCGCCCAGCGTGCAGCGCTCCAACGCCGCGCACTACAAGGCCGACAACACCATCACCGAGGTCCAGCTCTACGACGGGTACGCACACCTGCTGCCCGCGCAGCAGGGTTGGCAACAGATCGCCGACGACGCCCTCGACTGGGCCCTGCGGCACGCGCGGTGACCACCGCGGAACCGCTGCGCATCACCCACATCGGCGGCCCCACCACGCTGATCGAGGTCGGCGGCTGGCGGTTGCTCACCGACCCGACGTTCGACGCACCCGGTCGCCGCTATGCCTTCGGCTGGGGCACCTCATCGCGTAAGGTCACCGGCCCGGCCATCCCCGCCGCCGACCTCGGGCCGATCGACGCGGTGCTGCTCAGCCACGACCACCACGGCGACAACCTCGACGACACCGGTCGCGCGCTGCTGACCGGCGTGGACACCGTCCTCACCGCCGTGTCCGGGGCACGTCGGCTCGGCGGCGACACCCAGGGCCTGCGCGCCGGGCAGAACACCCGACTCGCGCGCTCCGGACGGCCGACGATCGAGGTGACCGCGACACCGTGCCGGCACGGCCCGCCACTGAGCGGCCCGATCGTCGGTGACGTCATCGGCTTCGCCCTACGCTGG
Organism: Micromonospora parathelypteridis; assembly: GCF_014201145.1. Lineage (NCBI taxonomy): Bacteria > Bacillati > Actinomycetota > Actinomycetes > Micromonosporales > Micromonosporaceae > Micromonospora > Micromonospora parathelypteridis. Next base: position 6,835,488 of record NZ_JACHDP010000001.1, on the reverse strand, counting down.
GCCGGACAACAACACGGCGCGCTCTGGATCACCGGCGACACCGTGCTGACCCGCCGGGTACGCGACGTGGCCACCCGCATCCCGATCGGCACGGTGCTGCTGCACCTAGGCGGGGTGCGGTTCCCCATCACGGGGCCACTGCGCTACTCCATGACCGCCCGGCGGGCCGTCCAACTGTGCGCCGCGCTGCGACCCCACACCGCGATCCCCGTGCACTACGAGGGCTGGCAGCACTTCCAGGAACCCCGCGACGTCATCGAGCGGGCATTCACCGCCGCACCGCCCTCGGTACGCGACAGCATCCACTGGCTCTCACCGGGTGAAACCGCCACCGTCACCGCGTAGGCGCGACGGGGGAGCGCCGCCGCCGAGTCGCAAGATTCCCTCAAGATCATTGCATCGACGGACGCCGACGATCATGCTGGCCGATACACGCCACGATCACCTCGTCGGAGGCCACATGAGACGTCAGCGACCCACCCTCATCGCGGTAACAACCCTCATCGCCCTCACCCTCACCGCCGCACCCACCCCCGCCAACGCCCAACGTGCCGCGGAACCCAACCAGGTCAACGCCCTCTCCGTCCGCCAGGCCGACGGATTCGCCACCCTCGCCTGGCAACCAGTCGACGGCGCCACCGACTACCAGATCGAACGCACCCCCGTCGACGCCGACAACACCCCCACCGGCGCACCCACCATCGTCGGCATCTGGCGACCCAACCGCCAGATCAACCAGGAGGCACCCACCTTCGCCGACGCCGGCTTCAACCCCGGCGACACCTTCCAATGGCGGGTCCGGGCCCGCACCGGCACCACCGAACAGCCCTACTCCGACCCGGTCACCGCCACCACCACCGCCCCCTGGGGCAACCCCGAAAACCCCGGCCAGCAGCTGCGCACCCAATGGGAAACCACCCACGCCGCGCAATACACCAGCGACACCGACGAGTACGCCTACACCGCCGCCATCGACGCGCTCAGCGACCGCGTCCGCGTCGTCGAACTCGGCCGCACCATCCAGAACCGACCCATCAACATGCTCGTCATCGGCAGCCCCACCCCACCGGCCACCCCCGCAGCCGTCGCCGCGACCGCCCCGGTGGCCATCAACTGCAACGTGCACGGCAACGAACCCGGCGACCGCGAAGCCTGCCTCATCATGGCCCGCCAACTCGCCTTCAGCACCGACCCCCGCGTCACCGACCTGCTCAGCCACACCACCGTCCTGATCGTCCCCACCATCAACGGTGACGGCCGAGCCGCCAACACCCGCGGCAACTCCACCGGCCAGGACCTCAACCGCGACTACTCCCTGATCCGCCAACCCGAGACCGCCGCGTACATCAAAATGGTCCGCGACTACCGACCCGTCGCCGGCTACGACGGCCACGAGTTCGGCAACTCCCGCGCCGGTGACCTCCCGATGCTGCCGCCGCGCCACCAGAACGTCGCCCAACCCATCTTCGACCAGTCCCAGGACATGATCGAAGGCCACATGTACGCCAAGGGCGCCGAAGCCGGCTGGTGGGCCTGCCCCTACGGCTGCGAAGGCGGCGGCAACGTCGGCCTCAGCGAGGAAACCATCCTGCGCAACACCCTCGGCCTCAAGAACGTCACCAACTCCCTCCTGGAACTGCGCAGCTCCGGCGGCCAGACCCGACCCGACGAGGGCAACAGCGCCAACAACCGGCGCCGCAAGACCTACTCCGCCCTGTGGACGTTCCAGCAGTTCCTCGACTACCACCGCGCGGACCTCGGCGACATCCTCAAGGCCCGCACCGAGGCCATCGAATTCCAGGCCGCCAACACCGGCCGACTGGTCTTCCGCGGCTCCCGCCCCATCCCCGCACACCCGGCACCCCACCCCGGCGACAGCCCCCCGCCGCTCGACGCGCCCCCCGCCAACCTCATCCTCGACAACGCCCCCTGCGCCTACAAACTCACCGACGCCCAGTACAACGGAGCCCGCACCGACGGACCCGGCGGCGTCGGCACCACCATCGCGCAACGCATCGCCGCACACGGCTGGAAGGTCATCAAGACCGCCGACGGCTACTACGTCCCCCTCAACCAGCCCGAACGCGGCCTCATCCCACTGCTCCTCGACACGCTGGGCGTGGAGAAGCTGACCGACGGCGAACGCGTCTACCCGACCCTCACCGGACGACGCAACGGACCCCTGGTCGTCTCCGGCTTCACCTGCGCCGCCAACGCCACCATCAACGGTCCGGTCACCGTCCGGCCCGGCGCGACACTCGTCACGACCGGAACGACCATCAGCGGCCCCGTCAGCGCCACCGGCGCCGCCGGCGTGCTCCTCGCCGACAGCACCATCAACGGGCCAGTCCGCATCGCGAACACCACCGACGCCGTCTCCGTCATCGACGTCACCGTCGCCGGCCCGGTCGACCTGTCCGCCAACACCACCGGCACCGACACCCCGCTACTCGTCGGTTCCACCATCCGCGGCCCGCTCAACTGCGCCGGCAACAGCCCCGCACCGAGCAACCTCGGCATCACCAACACCGTGCTCGGCCCCCGCACCGCCCAGTGCGCCGCACTGTGACCACCAACTAGCCGCACCAACATGCCGGCGGCGCGGGTCTGACACCCGCGCCGCCGGCACACCCCACCCGCCAACCCCGAACCCGTGGAGGCCGCCGTGCCGCACACCGCCACCGCAGCGCGGCACCCCCGACTGCGGGCCCTCAGCCTCCTCGTGCCAACCCTGCTGCTCGCCGCCTGCACCAGCAGCACCGCCGCGCCCCGCACCCCGGCCGCCAACGGCACGGCACCCCACGTCACCGGGCCGCTCTGCGCCGCCCTGCCCACCGGCACCGACCCCGGTAACCCGACCTTCCTCGCCGGCCAACCCGCCGACGAGGCCCTGCGGTGGCTCCCCACCCTCACCACGTTCGAAGCGGCCCTGCGCACCAGCGGCGTCCTCGCCGACCTGCCCGCCGGCACCGGCGTCACCATCCTGGCGCCTACCGACGACGCCTTCGCCGCCACGTTCTCCGAGGACAACTGGGACGACCTCATGACCCACCACACCGACCAGCTACGCACCCTGCTCAAGGCGCACCTCATCACCGACGCCCACCCGATCGACGACCTCGCCGGCGCCGGCACCGCCACCACCCTCGACGGCGTCACCATCACCGTCACCCGTACCGGGCCGACCACCCGCCTCGCCGACCGCGCCGACACGGTCTGCGCCGACTACCAGGCCACCAACGCCCGCATCCACCTCATCAACGCCGTGCTCGGCCCACTGCCCGTCACCGCGGACGGCACCGACCACCGCGCCCACTGACCGCCCTCAGCCCAGGTCCGTGGGCACCAGACCCGCCAACGCGCGGTTGGTCCGGTTGGCCCGCACCGCGTCACGCTGCTGCCCGGCCGTCACCTCGATGTACGTCTGCGACGACGCCAACGACGCGTGCCCCAACAACCGCATGATCTCCGCGGCGCTCGCCCCGTCCTCCGCCAGCCGGGTCGCGAAGGTGTGCCGCAACGCGTGCAACCGCGCGCCACGCGGCACCCGGTCACCGATACCAGCCCGCCGATAACACGACTCCACGAGATACTGCAGCCCACCACGGCGCAACGGCTCACCGTGCCGATCCACCAGCAACGCCGAGTCGGGGCGTACCGAACGCGAACCGAAGCGCCGCGCCCGACTGGCCAGGTAGTCCATCAGCACCCGGTCCAGATCCGCCTCGATCGGCACCACCCGGGGCCGCCCGCCCTTCCCGACCACCTCGACCCGCCGCTCACCGAGCCGACCACCCAGCGAGCCGACCCGCAGCGCGAGCAGCTCCGACAGTCGCAGGCCGGCGCAGAGCGCCACCGCCAACACCGCGACGTCCCGCTCCGGCCACGGGTCGCGCTGCCGACCGTCGTCGCGCGCGGCCGAGGCGAGCAGCACCTCGGGGGTGTCCGCGCCGCGCAACGGCTTCGGCTGGGGGAGTAGCGCCCGGGGGCGGCCGACCGCCGGCATCGGGTTGCCCGCCACGATCCCGTCGGCCACCAGGAACGTGAAGAAACTGTTCCAGGTGGACCAGGCGCGGTGCACCGACGCGGGCGCCCTGGGTGCGGCGAACCGGGCGAAGGCCGCCCGCATCACCCGAGGGGAGAGGTCGGTGATCAACAGTGCGTCCCGGGGGAGGGGAGTGGCCTCGGCGACCAGGGCGGCCACCGCGTGCAGGTCCCGCCGGTACGCGGCCAAGGTGTGCGGGGAGGGCTTGCGGGTGGCCCGGGCGGTCAGGAACTCCTCGATCAACGCCATGAGCGATTCGTCCTGTTTGTCATGCATAACGGATATTATGCAGCATTTTCGGGTTTCCCGGAAGTGCAGGAGAGGGGGAGTGCGGTGACCGAACCGCGGCGCTACGTCCTGACCGGAGCCCCGGGAGCCGGCAAGACCACACTGATCGACGCCCTGAGCCGCCGCGGACACCTGGTGATCCGGGAGGCGGCAACCGACATCATCACGGCCCGGCAGGCGAAGGGGTGCGCCGAACCCTGGCAGGAACCCGATTTCCTCGACGCCATCGCGCGCCTGCAGCACCAGCGCCGACTCGCCGCCGACGCGCATGGCGGCGCGCAGATCCACGACCGATCACCGCTGTGCACCCTCGCGCTGGCACGACACCTGGGCCGCGACGTCGGCCCCCACCTCGCCGCCGAGATCGACCGGATCACCAGCGCGGGGACCTACCAGCCGCTGGTGTTCCTGATCGCCCCGCTGGGCTTCATCCGACGCACGGCCGCGCGCCGGATCAGCTACGCCGAGTCACTGGCCTTCGCCCGGATCCACCAGCAGGTGTACGAGGCGTACGGGCATCGACTGGTGGACGTGCCACCCGGGCCGGTGCGGGAACGAGTCGCGCTGATCGAGAAGCACGTACCGTGCCCGGTATGACGACACCAGCCGGCACCTGTCCCGAGTGCGGCCGGTCCGGCAGGCCGACCGTGTACCGGGAGCCCGACGAACCCATAGGTTGGGCCTGTACCGAGGGGCACGAGTGGAGGGCGGCCGACCGCCCGGGGTGGGCCCCCTGGGCAACGCCAACCGTTGTCGCCGGAGGCCGCGATGCGGCTGACGCGTCGATGTCGACGGACCCCAGGGACTTCGTCAGGGACGGTCGGGTGTGGCGGATCGGCACGGCCAGCGACGTCGCCTGGCTCGCCGACCGCACCACACTGGGCCTCTCGATCACCGCGGCGATTCCGCCGGTGTTCGACGCGTACGCCACCTTCTATCCACCCGACGGCGTCAGCTTCGTCGACCACGAGCGCGCCCTGGTCGACGAGCTGGCCGCGTACACCCCTGACCAGCCGTGGTGGCTGGGCTATCTCGAGACCGGCGCCCACGATGTCGTCTTCCCGCGTGCTCCACGGGTGACCCTGTACGGGGACTGGTCCTACGTGCTGGTCGAAGCCGGACCCGAGCAGGCGGTCACCTGGCGGACCCGTCACTCGCGCGGTGATGGGCCGCTGCCGGACCTGTTGTTTCCCGCGGATCGCTCCTGGCTGGTCTCCGCACTGTGGGACGACACCTGGACCGACATTGGCGGCAGCGCCGTCCTCGTCGCGGCGTTGCACCGCAATCCGCTGATCAACGCTCGCCGTGTCGGGCCCGATGACGACGCCCTGCCGCCAGGACTGACGCGCGAATAGCGGCTGCTCGTGTCACCGCGAGGGGACCGCCAAGATAACGCTACTTGACATAATGTGCATTATCGAATCAGGATTAAGGCCCGCCGGGACGGTGATCCCGAGGGGCCTTGCCGGCGCGTTCGCCTACGGCGTCATGGGACAGGGCGTCCGCGCGCAGACGTCGATGACCCTGCCGGTGAGCAGGAAGACCGCCTTCTGTTTCTGGGCACCGGCCTGGGCGCGCGGGAACTCGTGCGGATCCTCCCCGTACTCCGGTCCGGCCGGAGCGAGGTTGGTCGGCGGTGGCGCCTGGGCCGCGCCGCTGTTCCAGATCACGATCGCCGAGCCGGTGTACGGGTAACTGCGGATCGGCGCGATGCCCCAGTACGGCCGCACGTCCAGTGACCAGCCGTCGGCGAGCGCGGGGGTATGCAGGCGGGCGCCGATGGTGCGCGCCTGCACCTCCGCCGCGGCGGGTGAGACCTGCTGGTCGGCGAAGGCCACGTGCATCAGCACCTGGTGCGCCGGGGTGCGCGGTAGCGGCCGGTCGGTCATGTGCTGGGCGTAACCGTTGGCCTCGGACCGGTCCCACAACATCTGCAGCAGCGCGAGGATCAGCTGTTGGTCGACCTTGTCCGGGTAGTAGCCGTCCAGCACGGTCTGGAACGGGGCGAAGTCGACGCTGCGTTGCAGCAGCGTGGAGTAGTTCATCGCCGGTACGCCGAGCACCGAGCGGGTCCAGTCCTGGGCGATGGCGGTGAGCGCGCCTCCGTTGATGCCGCCCTGGCTGTTGCCGTCGTAGTGCAGCCCGCCGACTCGGTTGATCAGCGGTCGTGCCGTGGCGTCCCGGAACGCCGGGTGGGCGGCGAATCCGTTCGGGTGGATCATCGCGCGGCCCAGGAAGAGGAAGTTCAGGAAGCTCTGCTGCAGCCGGTCCGCCACCGCGGGGAAGGCACTGAGGTCGGTGAAGGCGCCCGCCACGTAGGGGACGTCGGCGGCGGCCATGCCGATCCAGCTTGTCGCGCAGAAGGTGAAGTTGTGGGTGTTCGACATTGTCCTGACGTTGCCGGCGTTGATTTCGGTCGGCTTGCCGAGCAGCCCGTGGCCGTAGAGCGAGAGGTGTGCGGGTCTACCGGCGGAGGCACTGCGCGGGATGTTGCAGACGAAGTCCGCCGCGACCGTCGCGCCGGACGGGGTGGGCAGGGCGTTCGGCGTTGGCGGTGTGCCGGCGCCGCCGGTCGGCCCGTAGTGCAGTCGGGAGCCGGGCCCGCCGTCGCCGGTCAGATAGGACGGTACGCCGATGGTGCCGGTCACCTGCCGGGCGATCAGTGGCTCCTGCTCCGGTGGATAGTTGGTCACCTGGGTGACGGTGATCGGCGGCGCGGCGCGGCCGAGGTCGGCGAACGCGTCGTCCCGGACCGCCAGCATCCGCCCGGTCAGACTCTGCCGGCTGGCCACGGTGAAGTCCCAGGCCAGGTAGAGGTTGTGCCGCTGGACGCCGGTCCGGGTCAGATCGGCGAGGATGCGCCTCATCTGCGGCACGCGAGCGTCCCGATGGGCGAGGCCGGCGCCGGTCACGTACGCCGTGAACGCCTTCGGCGCGGGTATCGACGCTCCGGTGCCGTTCCGTAGGCCGCGCAGGCCGACGACGTAGCGGGTGCCTTCGGCCAGTGCCACCGCCGGCCGGATGATCAGCAGTTGCCGGTCGGGCTGGCCTGCGGCGTGCGCGTCCAGTTCGGCCCAGTACGGGGTGCGTTTGCCGGTGCGGGTGTTGAGCAGGACGATCGGCGCGTCGGGCGCCAGCGAGCGGCCGATGTCGGTGACCGGCGCGATCCCGGTCGCCGTGGCGTCGAGGCCGGGTACGCGCACCAGGATCGGCGAGCCGGGACTGAAACCGTCCTGTCGGTTCCATTCGGTCGGGTCGATCGGGGCTCCCTGCACGTTCGCGGGCATCGCGGTGGCCGCGAACCGTACCCGTTTGCCGGTGGGGCTGGTGCGGTCCGGCACGGTGAAGTAGTCATTCGGGAACGGCAGCAGGCAGGCGGTCGGGTCGATCGGGTCGCAGGACCGGCGCCCGGCCGGTTCGGGAGTCGCTGGCGGTGCCGCGGCGGCTGCCGTGCCGAGCAGGACCGTGCTCACAGTCACCAGCACGGACACGGCGAGGCGGAGCCCTCTGGAGGTGGTCACACGCATCTCCTTCGACGCTGGACGGCGGATCGATGCAGGGGCCGACGGTGGGTGGTGGTGGTGTTCTTCCTACGCTTGTGAAAGAAACTCAGCAAGCATCGATACGTGCCCTCTCCCCCGGCCGCTGACGGCGCAGCAGTACGCCGCCCGCCACCCCCGCGAGGATCGGAAAGCCGGCGACCAGCAGCAGTTGGGCGCTCGCCGGCAGGTGGGCGGCGAGGCCGAGGAGGCCGGCGCCGATCGCGGAGGCCGCTACCTTCAGCCCGGCGCCGATGGTGAACACCTGCGTACGGATCGCCTCGGCGGCGAGTTGGTTGCGGGCCAGGAACAGTGCTGCGGCGAACGGCCCGGTGCAGAGCCCCGACAGCGCGAACAACGCCGCGGTCAGCGGCAGGGAGTGCGTCGCGGCGGCCAGCGCGAGAGGTACGCCTGTCGCGACCATGGCCCAGACGGTCACGCCTGGCGCACGGGACGCCGGCAGCGGCCGCCAGGTCCAGAGCAGTGCGCCCACGAACGCGCCTGCGGCGGTGACGCTGAGGAGCAGGCCGGCCTGTGTGGGTTCGTGCGCGGCGGCGGCCAGGGTGGTGGCGACGACAGCGAGACCGCCGAGGCCCAGTTGGCCGAAGCTGGTGGCGAGGGTGATCGTTCGCAGGGCCGGAACCCGGACGATCGCGCGGACGCCGTGGAACAGGTCGGTCGCTCGTGTCGGCTCCGCCGCGGTGTCGGAGGCGACCAGGCGCAGGGATGCGACGCCGAGTGCGCCGAGCCCGGCGGCGACCGCCAGCGTGAGAATGGCGGTACTCGGGCTGGCGACCGCCGCCACCAGCCCGACGGTCGCCGGCCCGACCATGCCGGCGACGCTGTAGGTCAACGAGTCCAGTGCGAAGACGCGAGCTTCCTGCCCGGGTTCCGCCAGCGGCGCCAACCGGCTGGTCAGCCCGCCGGTCACCGCCGGCCCGCCGCACCCCGCCAACGCGAGGACGAGACAGGTCTGCCACAGCGGCGCGGGACCGAGCAGGGCGACCGGGGCCGCGAGGGCGCCACCGAAGACGGCAATCGCGCCGGCGAGGACCGCTGCCGGGCGTCGCGACCGGTCGACCAGCGCGCCAACCAGGGGCGCGGCAACGACATGCGGGATGAGCAGGGTCGCGACCAACGTCCCGCCGACGGCGGCGCTGCCCGTCCGTTCCAGGGCGAAGATCAGCAGCGCGACACGTGCGCCTTCGTCAGCGGTGCGTGCCAGTAGTGCCGCGGCCAGATAGTGGGCCAGCCGACCGCCGCTGCGGCGGGTACCGGGATCCACTCTCGTCACCTGTTCAACCGGTGATGCCATCGAGCCACTCTTGCATCGCCCCGCGTCACCGGTCAATATGGTGACGTGAGGTTCGAGTTCACCGCCGATCGGCCGGTACTGGACTTCCTTCCCACGCTCGCCGAGCGCGGTCACACTGACGTCGAGCAGCTGACCGCCCCGAAAGATTTCGCGAACTGGGCCGTCCAGGCCGGCATCGTCGACCAACCGCCTCCTGTGGACGATGCGGGTCTACGACACGCGAAGGCGCTCCGAGAGGCGATGTTCCGCCTGGTCCAAGCTCTGATCGACGGTGCTGACGCGGCCGCGGCAGACCTTGAGCTGGTCAATGAGGCGGCGGCAGGGCCGCTGCCCGCGTTGCGCCTGGAGGTCGACGGGATGCACCGCAACGGCGACCTGGACGCCGTCCTCGCGGTCCTCGCACGTGACTGTCTGGAACTGCACGCCAGCGACGATCGTCTCGCCCTGCGCTGGTGCGCCGACGAGCACTGCACCCGAGCGTTCGTCGATCGGTCGCGGGGCGCGCGGCGGCGCTGGTGCGGCATGCGCGGCTGTGGAGACCGGGCGAAGGCGGCCGCGTACCGGCAACGCAGGCGAATTCCGACCGCGTAAGGGCAGCCGACCGAGGACATCGGCAGGGGCTACCGCGTGCCGAGCGTGCCGGGCTCGTAGTCGTAGAGCCAGGCGGTGGCCTTCTCGTAGAACAGCGGCACGAACATGCGCATCACCAGCGCCTGCATGCGTCGCTTGACCGGCCCGGCCTTCTTGGCCCCGCGGTTGTCCTCGGCGGTGTCGAGAAGCTTGACGATGCGCGGGCGGCGCTCGGCGTCGTACGCCGTCAGTGCCGCTGAGAGGGTCGGCTCGGCCTGCAGGGCCGCGGCCAGGACGAGCGCGTCCTCGATCGCCATGGAGGCGCCCTGGCCGGCGCCGACCGGGTGGGCGGCGTCGCCGATCAGGACGACGCGGTCGCTGTGCCAGGTGGGCACCGGGTCGACCGCGTGGAAGAGCACGGTCGGGTGCAGCCGGGTGGTCGCCGCGATGACCGCGGATGGCACCGCCTCGTGCTGGTAGAGCTCGGCCGTGCGGCTCAGCCACTGTGCCTCGCTGATGCCGGTGCGGTCCGGCTGGGTCGGTTCGGCGATCTGCGCCTGCCACCACACCTCGCCGTCGCCGGCGCCCAGGTGGATGAAGGCGCCGTTGCGGGCGAAGGTCAGGTTGAACACCCCGGGCTCGACGCCGTCCATCGTGGCGACGCCCGAGACCGCGTAGAGGCCGGCGTACTCCGGGCGGGGCGCGGCCGCGTCGAGCAGCCGGCGCACCGTCGACCAGATGCCGTCGGCGGCCACGAGCAGGTCGGCGGTGGCCCGCTCGCCATCGGCGAACTCGGCGGTCACACCCTCCGGTGTCTCGGTGACGCCGACGAGTTCGCGTCCGGTCACGATCCGCGCCCCGGCGTCGGTGGCGGCCTGGCGCAGCGCCGCGACGAGCCGTCCGCGTAGGAGCGTGACGCTGTGCAGTGTTTCGGTGCTGCGCCGGCCGCGTGGCACGTCGGCCAGCAGGTGGCCGCCGGCCGACCACATCCGCTGCCGTGGGATGTCGACGCCGGTGTCCTGGACCTGGGCCAGGCAGCCGAGTGTGTCCAGGCTGCGTAGCCCGTTGCTGGCGAGGCTGACGAACGAGCCGATGTCGCCGGCCGGTTCCTCGTACGCCTCGTAGATGGTCACGTCGATGCCGATGTGCCGCAGCGCGAGTGCGGCCGTGGCTCCGGCGATGCCGCCGCCGACGACTATCGCTCTCATGTCCCCGCTCCCCTGAACTTTAATTCACTGAACCAGTCTTCGGTGAAGGTACGTTCGTTAGGATGGGCCCGTCAACCCCTTGACGCGGAAGGACGCAGATGCCCCGAGGAACCACGCCCGAGACGGCCACGCGCAAGGTCAAGGCCGCCCAGACGCGCACCGCGCTGCTGGACGCGGCTCGGCGGCTGTTCACCGAGCGCGGCTACCTCAACACCAAGATCACCGACATCACGGGCGCCGCGGGGCGTGCCACCGGCTCGTTCTACGAGCACTTCGCCAGCAAGGAGGAGCTTCTGCAGGCGCTGCTGGCCGAGATGGAGGCCTCCGCTGACGAGCACATGGCCAGCGGCGATCACCCCAAGGACCACGACCTGACCGACCGGGCGCAGTTGCGCGACCATCTCGCGATCGCCTGGACGGTGATGCGTCAGCACCGCCCGGTCACGGTCGCGCTGTTCCAGTCGATGATCGCCGCAGATCCCGCCTCCGGCAGCGCCTGGCGCGACCTGCGCGACCAGACCACGACGTTGCGCGAACACCTGGAGTACCTGCGTGACCGTGACCACCCGCTGCCCGGCGACCCGCTGCTGGTCGCGGCAGCCATGGGCGCGATGCTCGCCACCCTCAACTACGCGATGCCGGCCACCGATCTGCCGGCCGGTGACGACGACAGGACCCTCGACACCCTCACCGACCTGCTGCTGCACGGACTGGCCGGGCCCGGCCCCTCCGGGGTGGTCTCGTAGCGGCACCGCCGCAGACGGGGGAGTTCCTAGCCGCGCGTACGGTGCAGCCAGTCCTGGGTCAGCGTTCGCAGCATCGTGGGCTGTTCGTACGGCAGGTAGTGGCCGGCGGCGTCGAGCACGGTGAAGGTGCCGCGGGGGTAGCGGCGCATGGCGCGGAATTGATCGGCGTAGCCGACGATCCCGTCCTGTCGGCCGGTGACGACGGTGACCGGGCCGTCGAAGACGACGTCGTCGCTCTCGTCGGGCAGTGCGTAGTCGGGGCCGGTCTGCAGCTTCTCCTGGAACGTCGCGTCACCGGGGCCGCCCGAGCTCAGTGCCGTGAGCACCGTCGTGACGACGGCTGCGCTGCGATGACCCAGGGCGGCGTCGAGGTGGGCGTGCAGTGCGGCGGGGGCGGCGTCGAGCCAACCCGTGGGCGCGGCGAGCGGCGGCTCTTGGGGCAGGTCCCGGCTTTCGCGGGCGATGGTGATGCCCGGGCAGACGAGGAGCAGGCCGCCGACGAGGTCGGGTCGTTGGCGTGCGATGCCGGCGGCCAGGTAGGCGCCGTAGGAGGCACCGGCGAGCAGGACGGGTGTGTCGACGTGCTGGTCGAGCCACGCGCACACGGTGTCCAGCATCGCCTGGGACGTGGGTGGGCAGTCGGCGGGGGTGTCCCCGTGGCCGGGCAGGTCCAGGTACGTCTCCCGCAGGCCGGCACCGGCGAAGGCTGGGCCGAAGGCGGTGGCCGTGGCGGTGCGGGTCATGCTGAACATGGGCAGGCACACCACCTCCGGTCCGGTCCCCGCTGATTGGTCATACGCAAGGTTCATGGTCGACTCCCTGTGGAGATGATGGCGATGGCACCGAGCGACAACGTCTCACGGGTGGGTTGGCGCGGTGACGACGGGCTGGCGGAGGCGGCTTCCGCTGACTCGTTTGTGATCACCACCGTCCGCGCTTGTCTTCGGGAGGGGCGCGGCGGCAGCCCCACGGCTGTCGTCGATGAATCCGGCTCCCCCACCCTGGCCGACGTGATGACCGACGCCGATCGGGGGCAGGTGCCGGGCCGGGTGGGGGCCTCGCATGCCGTGTTCGTGCGGCGGGCGTCGGCTGACGAGCCCGTGGGCCTGCGGTTCTTCGCCGCCGAGGGAGAGCTGCCCGCGTGTGGGCACGGGACGGTGGCCGCCGTGGCGTTCCTCGCCGCGCAACGACCTGGTGCGGAGCAGGAGTTCAGGCTGCGGGTGTCGGGCCGTACGTTCGTCGGCCGGGCGGTCCGTGCTGGCGATCTGATCCATGCCGCGTTCGACCCGGGTCCGGTGGTCGTACGCGATGCCACCTCGGCCGAGATCGGGCCTGTCGTCGACGCCCTCGGTGTCGCCCCGGGTCACCTGCTCGCCGGGGCGTGTGTGGCCTCGCTGGGCCGGGCTCGGATCCTGGTGCCGGTCAGCACGCCCGACGCGGTCGTTGGGCTCGGCCCGCGTCTGGATCGGCTCCGCGCGGTGTGTGATCGGTTGGGGTTGCTCGGCTGCTACGTCTATTCGGCGCCCACACGCTCGGGTGGTGTGGTGGCGCGGATGTTCGCGCCGTCGATCGGGGTGCCCGAGGACATCGCCAATGTGAACAGCACGGCTTGCCTGGCGGCCCGCCTGTCCGGCAGCGGCTTCGGCCGGTTGTCCGTCGACATGGGTGATGTCCTCGGCGAGCCGGCGACAATCACCGCTTCTGCCCGGCCGGGTCCGACCGGTCCGCGGGTCCTGGTCGGGGCCGCCGCCCTGATTGCCGGGCGGTGAGTGGTTCCCAGCCTTCGCGGGCACCGGTCGGTGCCCGCGAAGGCGTCAGATGGGGTACGACTCAGCGCCACGGCACCTGGGGTGACGGGTAGAAGTCGACCTGTTGCAGGCGCCAGCGGGGTGCCTGCTCCCCCAGTCGCGTCCGGAACGATTCCCAGTCGTGGCTGGCGGCGGTGGACCAGCCGAGTTCGGCGATGGCGGGTAGGCGTGGGAAGGCCATGTACTCGATGTCGTCCAGGGAGCGCAGCGTTTCGGACCACAGCGGGGCTTCGACGCCGAGGATGGCGTTCTCGCCGACGCCTGTGACGCGGGTGGCGGGGTCCCAGCCGTACGCGTCGGAGACTTCGATGTAGGCGGCCCAGCTCAGCCCGAGGCGGGTGGTGCGGTCGTACTTCATGTCCAGGTACGCCTTGTTCGCCGGCGACATGATGACCTTGTTGCCGCGGGCGGCGGCTTCGGCGAGGTCGGTGTTGGTGGTGCCGGTTCCCCAGAACTGGGCGACGGCGTCGGTGGGCGGGTCGACCTGCATGATCTCGTTCCAGCCGGATGCGCGTTTGCCGTACTTGGCGACCAGGGGCAGGACCCGCTGCATGAAGGTGCGGTAGTCCTCGTCGGTGGTGGCGTGGGCTTCGTCGCCGCCGATGTGCAGGAACGGGCCGGGTGTGATGGCGGCGAGTTCACGGATGACGTCCTCGACGAACCGGTAGGTGAGGTCGTCGTTGATGCACAGCGAGCTGTAGCCGACGGCCATGTCGGTGCGCGGGGCCGGTGCGACGCCGTCGCAGTTGAGTTCGGGGTACGTCGACTGGGCGGCGTTGGTGTGTCCGGGCATGTCGATCTCGGGGACGACGGTGATGTGTCGGGCGGCGGCGTAGGCGACGACGGCCTTGTAGTCGGCCTTGGTGAGGTATCCGGGGCCGACACCGTCGACTCCGGTGCCTGGTCCGCCGCCGACGGTGGTGAGGCGGGGCCAGGAGTCGATCTGGATGCGCCAGCCCTGGTCGTCGCTCAGGTGCAGGTGCAGGTAGTTGATTTTGTACTGGCTGAGCAGGTCCACGTAGGCGGTGATCTCGTCGACGGTGTGGAAGTGCCGTGCGAGGTCGAGCATCGCGCCCCGGTACGCGAAGCGCGGGTAGTCGACGATCCGGCCGCCGGGGACCGTCCAGGTGGTGCGTTGCCGTTGGGGTGATTCGATCGTGGCCGGGAGCAGTTGGCGCAGTGTCTGTGTGCCGGCGAACAGGCCGGCGGGGGTGTTGGCCCGGATGGTCACGCCGCGGCGGGTGACGTCGAGTTGGTAGCCCTCCTGGCCGACGCGGCCGTCCGCTCCCCCGATGAGCAGGGCGATCTCGGGCAGCGGGGTGGAGTGGACGGGGAGGACGGGCAGGGGGTAGCCGGTGGCGGGGCGCAGGGTCTCGGCGAGTTGGCGGCCCACCTGCCAGGAGGCGGCCGAGCCGGGTGTGGTGCGGATGACGGTCAGGGGGCTGATCCGGAAGGTGCCGCGGGCGTCGGGTCGGGTCTCGACCGGTGCGGGGATGACGTCGGCCAGTTGTCGGGCCGGTGCGGTGGGTGCGGCGGTGGCTGGGGTCGCGGGCAGGATGAGTGGCAGTCCGAGCACGGTCATGGCCAGTAGTCGCGTGACGGTGTGTCGGCGACGCATGGGCACCTCCAGGCCTCGTCATGATCGACGTGTGTCGATCAGGCCCGTACGTTACCCGCGTCACACACGCACTGTAAACCTTCCTTAACGTTGGGGTCGCCGCTGTCGCCGACCTCACGCGCGCCGCTCGCGGGGAATTCTCGGAGCGGGCCGGGCCGTTGTCCGTTCGGAAGATCAGGATCAGATGATCGAATGGAAGTGCCATGGACATGCGCTCAGACGCGGTAGTGCTGTTCGGCGTCACGGGGGACCTCGTCTCGAAGAAGCTGTTCCCGGCGCTGTACGAGCTGACCCGGCGCGGCCGCCTCGACGTCCCGGTGATCGGCGTGGCCCGCTCCCCCTGGGATGATCAGCAACTCGTCACCACGGCCCGCAAGTCGGTCACCGAAGCCAACGACGAGGTCGACGACGAGACCTTCGACCGGCTGGCGGACAACCTTTCGATGATCTCCGGCGACTACGCGGACTCGGCCACCTACCAGCGGTTGGCTGAGCGCCTGCGGGGCGCCGAGCGGCCGGTCTTCTACCTGGCGATCCCGCCGGCGGTGTTCGGCGCCGTCGTCGAGGGCCTCTCGTCGGCCGGCCTGGCCGACCGCGGCCGGGTCATCGTGGAGAAGCCGTTCGGGCGCGACCTGGAGTCCTCCCGGGAGCTGGACTGGACGCTGCGCGCGGCCTTCGACCCGCAGCGGGTGTTCCGCATCGACCACTACCTCGGCAAGGAAGCCGTCGAGGGCCTCTACGCCTTCCGGTTCGCCAACCGGCTGTTCGAGCCGCTGTGGAACAACGAGCACATCGACAACATCCAGGTCACCCTCGCCGAGGGTTTCGGCACGCAGGGCCGTGCCGGCTTCTACGACACGGTGGGCGCCACCCGGGACGTGTTGCAGAACCACATCCTGCAGGTCGTCGCGCTCATCGCGATGGAGGCGCCCGTCGCCGACGACACCGACGCGTTCAACGCCGCAGAGGTCGCGGTGCTGCGGCAGATCGCGCCACTGTCGCCGCAGTCCACCGTCCGGGGGCAGTACGCGGGCTACCGCGACGAGCCGGGCGTCACGCCGGACTCGAACACGGAGACGTTCGTCGCCACCCGGTTGACGGTCGACTCCCCCCGCTGGGCGGGCGTGCCCTTCTATCTGCGGACCGGCAAGTCCCTGCCGGGGACGGCGACCGAGGTCGTGGTCGAGTTCAAGCAGCCACAACGTTCCCTCATCCCCGCCGAGGGTGGTGCCGTGGCGCCCGCGAACCTGCTGCGGTTCCGGCTCGGGCGTGGTGACGGCATCACGATGTCGATCCAGGCGAAGAGCCCGGGCGCCGAGGTGACCAGCCGTCCGGTGGACCTCTCCGTCGACTTCGGCGCGGCTCTCGGCCGCCGGCAGGAGGCGTACGAGCGGCTGCTCGACGACGCGATGGATGGTCAGCACCTGCGCTTCGCGCGCGAGGAGACGATCGAGCAGGAGTGGCGCATCGTCGAGCCGATCCTGGATCTGCCGGCCGCGGTGCAGTCGTACGACAAGGGCACCTGGGGTCCGGCGGACGCCGAGGCGCTCGCCGGCAGCTGGCACGCCCCGGACCTGCGGTAGCGGCGTTGCCCGCCACCGGGGCCGGGTCAGGTCATCCGGAGGTACGGGTCGCCGGGCGGATGCCGCGGATGCCGGCGACGGCGAATTCGATGCCCAGGTCGTAGTAGTTGTCCCGGTCGGCGCAGAGGGTGAGGGCGTCGGCCGCGGCGAGGATGTGCGGGTAGCGCTGCGGGGCCAGTGCGCGCAGCGCCGCCCGCTTGGCGCGGATGACGTCGTCGCGGGTGTCGGGGTCGGTGTTCTCGGTGGCGGCTCCGGGTTCGGTGGCGACGAGGGTCACCAGGGAACAGAGGGCCTGGCTGCCGATCTCGGTGGCCTGGTCCGGCGCGAAGCCCGCTTCGTCGAGCAGGGCGAGGGTGCGCTCCACCAGCGTCAGGCCCGGCTCGGAGAGCAGGATGCGGGCGGGGACGAGGCCGGCGACGGCCGGGTGCGGGCGTAGCACGGCGAGGCAGGCGGCCAGGACGGCGCGTATCTGCTCGTCCCAGGGCGCGGTCGTCGGCGCGGGTAGGCGAATGTCGGCGAGCAGGCGTGCCGCGAGTGCGTCGAGCAGGTCGTCCTTGTCCCGGAAGTGCCGGTAGAGCGCCATCGGAGTGACTCCGTGTTCCTGGGCCAGCCGGCGGATGGTGATCGCGGTGAGGCCCTCGGCGTCGGCGATGCGCATGGCGCTGGTGACGATCGCGGCGGGGTCGAGGCGCGGGGTGTCCTTGCTCATACTGACCACGTGGCCAGTCTACTACGTACACCTGTAGGTATACGTTGTAGATGTACGGCGTATACGGCGTCGTCCCTTCCCCGATGAGGTAGGCAATGCGACGTAGTCCCTGGGCAACCCTGGCGGTGCTGTCGTTGGCGCAGTTCATCGTCATCCTCGACGTGACGATCGTGAACGTGGCTCTGCCCAACATCCAGACCGACCTGAGCTTCACCGCTGACAACCTGCAATGGGTGATCAGCGCGTACACCCTGCTCTTTGGTGGTTTCCTCCTGCTCGGTGGGCGCGCCGCCGACCTGCTCGGCTCCCGCCGGATCTTCATCGTCGGGCTGGTGCTGTTCGGGGCGATGTCCATGCTCGCCGGGCTGGCGACCTCACCGGGCCTGCTGATCGCCGCGCGCGCTGTGCAGGGTCTGGGTGGTGCGTTGCTCTCCCCCGCGGCGCTGGCCATCCTCACCGTCACGTTCGCGCACGGACGGGAACGCAACATCGCGATGGGCATCTGGGGCGCCCTCGCCGGGCTCGGTGGCACGCTGGGCGTGGTGGCCGGTGGCCTGCTCGTCGACGCGCTGAGCTGGCGGTGGGTCTTCTTCGTCAACGTGCCCATCGTGATCGCGCTGGTGGCGATCGTCCCGACCTTCGTGGCGGCCGTGCGGCACTCCCCACCCGGACCCCGGACCTTCGACGCGCTTGGCGCCGTCCTCGGCACCTCCGGTCTGCTCGCGGTCGTCTTCGGCGTGGTCCGCGCCGAGTCGGCGGGCTGGGGCTCGGCGCAGGTGCTCACCGCCCTCGTCGGTGGTGTGGCGCTGCTGGTCGTCTTCGTCGGCGTCGAGGCGCGCTCGGCCGCGCCGCTGGTGCCGCTGCGGCTGTTCAACTCCCGGGCGCTGAGCGTGTCCAGTGGGGCCCTGGCGCTCAACGGCGCCGCGTTCCTGTCGATGTTCTTCCTCACCGCGCTGTACCTGCAGCAGGTACGCGGGGCCTCGCCCCTGACCGCCGGCCTGCAGTTCCTGCCGATGGGCGCGACAGCCATCGCCGGCGCCGCCCTCGCCACCCAACTGGTGCACCGGCTCGGCACCCGCACCCTGCAGATCATCGGCGCGCTGCTCAGCGTGATCGGCCTTCTGCTGCTCGGTGGCGCCGGCGCCACCGGCTCCTACGCCACCGAACTGCTGCCCGGCCTGCTGCTGTTCGGCCTGGGCATCACCACTCTGGGCGTACCCGCCCAGATCTCCGCGGTCTCCGACGTCGAGCACCACGAGGCCGGCGCCGCCTCCGGTGTGGTGACAGCCGTCTACCAGGTGGGCGGGGCGCTGGGGCTGGCCATCGTCACCACGCTGTCCATCACCCACGTCACCGACGCGCTCGGGCACGGGGCCAGCCAGCAGCAGGCGCTGGTCGACGGGTTCCACCGAGGGCTGTTGATCGCCGCCGTGTTCGCGATCGTCAACCTGGTCATCTCACTGGCCACCCCGCAACTGCGGCCCGACGCCGAGCAGGTCGCCGAGGCGGCAGTCGCGGCCTGACCGACGCGCCCGCGCCGGCGGGCTCAGCGGGTGATCAACTCCAGATCACCGACATGGGGGTGTCCCGCGCCAGGGACACCCCCATGTCGCCGATCAGGAGTCGATCTCCGCCTCGTGTGGCCGGCCGCCCGGTGGCTCGCCGTCGGGGCTGAGTGACCGCTCAGCTCAGCGCAGCGACCGTCCGGCGATGATGAGGTTTGCCTCGTGCCCGTGGTGTGGGCACGTTGTGCGGGACGTTTCTCGTCCGCATTGGAGAGGAAGCAGCGCATGCTTTCCGCACTCGATCGTCGGCACACCATCGCGCCACCCGGCTACAGCCGGTGGCTCATACCCCCGGCGGCATTGGCCATCCACCTCTGCATCGGCCAGGTCTACGCGACCAGCGTCTACAAGAACTCGCTGATCGCCCACTTCGACACCAGCCAGACCGCGATCGGGGTCATCTTCAGCATCGCGATCGTGATGCTGGGACTGTCCGCCGCGGTCGCCGGGACCTGGGTGGAGGCGAACGGACCGCGCAAGGCGATGTTCGTCTCCGCCTGTTTCTGGGCGGCGGGCTTCCTGGTGGGTTCGCTGGGCATCGCCACGACACAACTGTGGCTGCTGTATCTGGGCTACGGCCTGCTCGGCGGCATCGGTCTGGGAATCGGCTACATCTCCCCCGTCTCCACCCTGATCAAGTGGTTCCCGGACCGGCCGGGCCTGGCCACCGGGTTGGCGATCATGGGGTTCGGCGGTGGGGCAATGGTCGCCTCTCCCCTGTCCCGGCAACTGCTGTCGTTCTACGACCCCGCATACGACCCGGCCAACGCGGGTTCGACCGCGTCGGGCAACGCCCTGGTGTGGCTGTTCGTGACGCTCGGCCTGGGCTACTTCGTGATCATGATGTTCGGGGTGGCCAACGTGCGGGTGCCCGCGCAGGACTGGCGGCCAGCCGGCTTCGACCCCGCCAGCGTGGCGGCGAAACCGCTGGTCACGACGGCGAACGTGTCGGCCGCGAACGCCGTGAAGACCCGTTCGTTCTGGCTGCTGTGGGTCGTGCTGTTCTGCAACGTGACAGCCGGCATCGGCATCCTGGAACAGGCCAGCCCGATGATCCAGGACTTCTTCCGGGACAACGGCACCTCGGCGGTGACCGTCGCGGCGGCCGGCGGCTTCGTGGGTCTGCTGTCGCTGTTCAACATGGCCGGCCGGTTCGTCTGGTCGTCCACCTCGGACGTCATCGGCCGCAAGCCGATCTACATGGTGTACCTGGGTGTCGGCATGGTGCTGTACGCGCTGCTGGCCCTGGTCGGACAGACCGCGACGGCGCTGTTCGTGCTGTTGGCCTGTGTGATCCTGTCGTTCTACGGCGGTGGCTTCGCCACGGTGCCGGCGTACCTGCGGGACCTGTTCGGCACGTTCCAGGTCGGTGCGATCCACGGTCGGCTGCTGACCGCCTGGTCGGCGGCGGGGATCGCGGGTCCGCTGATCGTCAACGGGTTCCTCGACGCGCAGGGTGAGCCGGGCTCGTTGACGGCCGCGGCCTACCGGCCGGCGCTGTTCACGATGGTGGGTGTGCTGGCCGTGGGCTTCGTGGCGAACCTGCTGGTGCGGCCGGTGCCGCAGCGCTACCACGAGCCGGCGGCGGCGGCGGATCAGAGCGTGGACGAGGACGCGACGGTGCAGAGGAGTGGCACGCGATGAGCGACGACAGCCGACACGGGCAGCAGGCCCGGTTGTGGATCTCCTGGTTGGTGGTGGCGGCGCTGCTCGGCTACGGGGTGGCGCAGACCGTCATCACGGCGGCGAAGCTGTTCACGCACTGAGCCGGGTCCGGCGGTCTCCGGCCGCGAACGCGTGGTCAGAGACCGCCGGACACCCGCAGCACCGTTCCGGTGGCGTACGAGGCGTCCGGGCCGAGCAGCCAGGCGATGGCCGCGGCGATCTCGTCGGGTTCGCCGGCACGGCCCAGCGGGATGCGACCGGCCGCTGAGTCGGCGCGGTCGGGTACGCCGGAGTCGGCGTGGATGTCGGTACGCACGATGCCCGGCGCGACGGCGTTGACCCGGATGCCCTTCGGGGCAAGCTCCTTGGCCAGGCCCACGGTGAGGGTGTCGGTGGCGGCCTTCACCGCCGCGTAGTGCACGTACTCCCCCGGGCTGCCGAGGGTCGCGGCGGCCGACGAGACGTTGACGATGGCGCCGCCGTCGGTCATTCGGCGGGCGGCCTGCTGGGCGCAGAGCACGTAGCCGACGAGGTTCACGTCGACGACGCGGCGCAGGTCGTCGACCCGCAGCTCGGTGAAGGGCCCGATGGGGCTGGTGACGCCGGCGTTGTTGACCAGGCCGGTGAGCGGGCCGAGCTGTGCGGCGGCGTCGAACAACTCGCTCACCTGGTCGGGGTCGGTGGTGTCGGCGCGTACCGCGATGGCCTCCGCGCCGGCGGCGCGCAGGTCGGCCAGGACGGCAGCGGCGGCCGCATCGTCGCGGCGGTAGCACAGGCCGATGTGGTGACCGGCCCCGGCGAGACGGCGGGCGGTGGCCGCGCCGATGCCGCGACCGCCGCCGGTGATGATCGTGACGGGTGCCACAGCGCCCTCCCTGGAATCGACGATGGCTGCGTACGGGTCGCGCCGACGCTACCGTGACCGGCGCGGGTCGGTCGTCGAGAGGAGAGTCACATGCAGACGGCGTTGGTGCTCGGTGGTGGCGGGGTGACCGGTGTGGCCTGGGAGTTGGGGCTGCTGGCGGGGCTGGTCGAGCGGGGCGTGCCGGTCACCGGGGCGGACCTGGTGGTGGGCACGTCGGCGGGTTCGGTCGTCGGCGCGCAGGTGTGTTCCGGGTTGCCCGTCGAGCAGTTCTACGAGGAGCAGTTGGTCCCGCCGTCGAGCGAGATGGCGGCACGGCTGGGCTTCGTGGCGCTGGCGCGGCTGGTGTGGGCCGGTGGGCGTACCCGGGACGCGGTGCGTTCACGGGCCCGTATCGGGGCGATGGCGGTCGCGGCGCGTACCCCGTCGGAGGCGTCGCGACGCGCGGTGATCGAGGCCCGCCTGCCGGCCCGGGACTGGCCGGCGCGGCGGCTGCTGATCACGGCGGTGGACGCTGCCACCGGTGAGTTCGTGGTGTTCGACCGTGACAGCGAGGTGTCCCTGGTGGACGCCGTCGGGGCCAGCTGCGCGGTGCCGGGTGTGTGGCCGCCGGTGACGGTCGGGACGCGCCGCTACGTCGATGGGGGGATGCGCTCGTCGGTGAACGCGGACCTGGCGGCGCACGCGCAGCGGGTGCTGGTGATCGCGCCGACGTCGGCGGCGTTCGGGCCGATGCCCCGGTTGTCGGCGCAGGTGGCCGGGTTGCGGGCCGCCGGATCACGGGTGGCGGTGGTGACTCCGGACGCGACGGCGCGTACGGCGATCGGCCGCAACGTGCTGGACCCGGCCCGACGGGCCGGCGCGGCGCGGGCCGGGCGGGCCCAGGCCGCGACGGTGGTGGACGAGGTGACGGACCTCTGGGTGTGATCGCTTACGCTCACCGCGCGTTCGATCGGACAACGGAGGTGCGCGGTGGCGGGTGTGGGTGTCGGCGACGTGGTCGAGGATTTCGAGCTGCCGGATGAGACGGGCACGCCCCGGCGACTGTCCGAGTTCCTGGCGACAGGGCCGGTGGTGCTGTTCTTCTACCCGGCGGCGATGACCCGGGGGTGCACGGCGGAGAGCTGCCACTTCCGGGACCTCGCCGCGGAGTTCACGGCGCTGGGCGCGTCGCGGGTGGGCATCAGCCGCGACCCGGTGGCGAAGCAGGCGGAGTTCTCCAAGCTGCACGGCTTCGACTACCCGCTGCTGTCGGACTCCGACGGTGTGGTGGCGCAGCAGCTCGGGGTGAAGCGGCGGGTGCCGTTGGGGCCGTTGAGCATGAAGCGGATGACCTTCGTGATCGGCACGGACCGGCGGGTCATCGAGGTGATCCACAGCGAGGTCAGCATGAACGACCACGCGGACCGGGCGCTGCGGGCGCTGGGCGGCTGAGGGGGCACGAGCCCCCTGCGGCGGGTGTCGCAGCCGGCTGGTATCAAGACAGCAATCAAACAGGTGTACGGAAGAGGGTTGTGATGGATGCCGGCCAGGGTTTGTCCACTAGCGACGTGCAGAGCATCCGGGAGGCGTTGGCGGCCGGGCGTAAACCGCGGGTGGTGTTCACCGCGTCGGCGGGGCAGATCGCCGGTCAGGTCGGTCAGGTGATCGAGCTGACCGACCCCGAGGTGTCCGACGAGTTCGTGGTGGTGCGCTTCGGCCGCGACGAGTTGCCGTTCTCCCCGGCCGACCTGGCCGTGGCGCCCAAGGGCGCCGGTCGCCGGGTGGCGGAGCCGAAACCGGAGCCGGAGCCGCAGGAGTCACCGGCGGTGCCCGCGCCGGAGTTCGTGTTGGACACGCCGCGGGTGCCCGCGCAGCGACAGGAGGAGCCGAAGGTGGAGCAGCAGACGGAGAAGCCGCCGGCGCGGCGGGCGGTCAAGGCCGTCAAGCCGAAGGGCCCCGCGGGCCTCACCGTCACATTGGCGTACGCCGACGGTGAGTGGACCGTCGCCGCGCAGCAGGGCAGCAAGGCCCTCGCGAAGCCGTACGTGGTGAAGCCGGCCGAGGCGTTGAAGATGGTGGCGCTGGTCGACGTGCCGGGCGTGCAGGAGGCGGTGGAGCAGATCCTCGGCACCGAGCGGGCTGAGGCGGAGCAGCAGGCGGAGAAGCTGCGCGCGGAGCTGGCCGAGATCGAGGCCCGGTTGGCGGAGCTGCGCGAGGCCCGCTGAGGCGGGTCAAAGCCGGCTGTGGTGCTCCAGCAGCCGGGTCAGCAGTCGCGTCAGCTGCTCACGCTCGGTGGTGGACAGGGGGGCGAGCAGGTCGTCCTGGACACGGTCGACGGTCTCGCCCATCCGGCGGGCCGCGTCGGCGCCAGCCTCGGTGCTGCTGATGACGTTGCGGCGGCGGTCGGCCGGGTCGGAGGCGCGCACCACGAGGCCTCGGCCGGCCAGGTCGTTGATGGCCGCCACCACGTCGCTACGGTCGATACCGCAGCGACGCCCGAGGTCGGCCTGGCTGGCGGGCCCGTCCTCGGCGAGCGAGGCGAGCAGCCGGTAGTGGTAGCCGCGCAGGTCATGCGCGGCGAAGCCCTCGCTGATGAGGCGGCCGGCGTAACCGGCGGCCTGGTTGAGCAGCCAGCTCGGGGTGGTGCGGAGCCCGGCGGGTGACTGCGGGGCGGTGAACTCCATGGCAGCACCCTAACAGTAATCGTTGGTGCGACCCACGATCTGTGTTACGTTGGCTGCACCAACGTTGGCGCGGCCAACGTTCCGAAGGAGGCGTCATGTCCACCGCTCCCACGCTCAACGGCCAGGTCATCGGCCAGGCCCACTACGCCACCCGGGCCCTGCTCGACCGCGCCATCGCGCCCCTCGGGCTCATCTTCGGGCAGGTGATCGCGCTCAACGTCCTCGCCGACGGCGCTGTCACCCCGGCCCGGCTCGTCCACCGGCTCACCAGCACCCTCAAGACCGACGAGCAGACCGTGCACGAGGTGATCGCCCAGCTCGTCGACGCCGACCTCGCGCGGATCGACGACGGCGCCGCCGAACCGCAGGTGCGGCTCACCGACGCCGGCCACGCCACACAGCGCCGCGTCGGGGCCGCCGTCGCGGACATCACCACCCGGCTGTACGGGGACATCCCGACCGACGAGGCCACCGTTGCCGCCCAGGTGCTCACCCTGGTCACCCAACGGGCGAACGCCGAGCTGGCGGCCCTTCCGGCCTGACCAGCGAACGATCGTGCTTGATCAGAGCGCCGCACTACCCCGTCGATCATGGAGTTGTGGTGGGTGACAAAGCGCCTGCAAGATGCCAGAACTGGCACCACACCTCCCGAAGTGTCACCGACTGGCGCCATGATCGACCGGGCTGGGACTGCGCCCTGACGGGTTGTAGGGGCCGGACTCGTCGCCAGGCAGCAGTCACCGCATTCGGTGCCTGACCGGGGCCGCGTCAGAAGTAGTCGAGCAACTGCGCCGGCCCGCCGGCACCCAGAAGGTCGAGGGCGCTCGGGTCGACACCGGCAGCGTGGTGCAGCAACCCGGCCTGCGCGACCGCCCGGGCCTGCGCCGCTCCGGCGTAGAGCAGGGCGAAACCGCGGACGTCCAGCCGCAGGTCCGCCTCGCCGCTGATCCGGCTCAACTCGGCGGCGCCGTCGGCGACGGTCAACCGCCAGGTGCCGGTGTTCCACTCGGCAAGTGGATCGGCGAGGGCGAAGTCGACGGTCCCGCTGGCGTGGGCGGGCCAACCGCGTGCGCCCACCGCCCGGGCGATGTCGACCGGCCGGTGCATCCACAGGTCCCGCTCGTGCTCGCGGGCCGACTCCAGCGGCAGATGGGTGCTCACGGCGTCCCCGTCGAGCGGGCAGAACCGCAGGGTCGGTGCGACGCTTGCCCAACTGCCGAGCACCCCGACGAGCTCCCGGGCGGCGTCGGCGGTGGTGGCCAGCGCCTCGTCGACGGTCAGCACCGAATCGGCGCCGTAGCCACGGCCCCGCTGCCAGGTGGCGTAGCCGACCAGGTCGCCATCGGCCTCGACGAGGGTGACCCCGTCGCCGGGCAGGCCACGGTCGGCGGCGAAGGAGTCGAACAGCTCGCCCCGGCGGGTGAGCATGCCGTTGCGGTGCCGGGTGACCCGCTCGTACAGGGCGCTGACGGCGGGCAGGTCGGCCGGAGTGCCGGCGCGAACGCTGAGATGCGCGGCGGGTCGGTGTCGGGGCAGCGCGGCGGTGCGCAGATCGACGGTCCGCAGCACTCCGGCGGCCTCCCACCCGCAGGCGCGGTAGGGGGCGGCGACGGTCGGGTAGAGCGCGCTGATCGCCGCGCCGCGTTCGTGGGCACCGCGCAGCAGGGCGGTGAGCATGGCCCGAGCCACGCCCCGGCCACGGGCCTCGGGGGCGACCGCCACCCCGGCGACGTCGGCGGCGGGCACCGCGCGCCCGGTCCACCACTGGTCGTGGTGCAGGTCGACGGCCTTGCCGACGAGTCGACCGGCGTCGTCGAACGCGCCGTAGCGGGTCAGGCCGGGCACCTCGGCCGAGGCGTGCGCGGGGCGCTGCGGGTCGGATCCGAACGCGAACCGGCCCAGCTCCCAGGCGGCGTCGAGGTCGTCAGCGGTGAGTTCGCGAACGTGTACGGGATCGGGCATCGGCACAGGCTAGCGGGAGCGCGGGGGCATGATCGACTCCATTTCGCCGACGTTGCGCTTTCCCGGCCCGCGGATACCGCCATGTCGGCGAAATGGAGTCGATCACGTTGCCGGCGAGCCGGCGAGCCGGTGAGCGGTTGGGCCGGCGGTCCGTCTGGCGCGGGCGGAGCGGGCGGCGGGTGCGGGGCCGGCGCGACCGACCCCGCACCCGACGCTCAGTGCTGCGGGATGTTGGCCACGCCGATGCGCTTGCGGAACACCCAGTACGTCCACCCCTGGTAGCCCAGCACGACCGGAGTGAAGATCACCGCCACCCAGGTCATGATCTTGAGGGTGTACGGGGTGGAGGCGGCGTTGGTGGCCGTCAGCGTGCCGGCGGCGTCCAGGGTGGAGGGCAGCACGTTCGGGAACAGTGCCGCGAACAGGGTGGCCACGGCCAGGCCGATCGCCACGGCGGTGCCGGTGAACGCCCAGCCCTCTCGGCGTACCCGGGCGGCGGCGAGCCCTCCGAGCAGGGCGAGGGCCGCGCCGACGGCGAGCACGACGGCGGCCGCGCTGGACCGGATGGTCAACGTCCAGGTCAGGAACCCGACCGCGAGCACGGCGGCGCCGACGCCGAGGCGCACCGCGAGGGCGCCCGCGCGCTCGCGGATGTCACCGGTGGTCTTCAGGGCGATGAACACCGCGCCGTGGGTGAGGAACAGGGCGAGGGTGGTCGCCCCGCCCAGCAGGGCGTACGGGTTGAGCAGGTTGAACAGACCGCCGACGTACTCGTGCTCGGCGTTCAGTGGCACCCCGCGCAGGATGTTGGCGAAGGCGATGCCCCACAGGACCGACGGCAACAGCGAACCGATCACGATCGCCGCGTCCCAGCGGCGCTTCCAGGACGCCTCGGGGCGCTTGTGCCGGTATTCGAAGGCCACCCCGCGGGCGATCAGGGCCAGCAGGATCAGCAGCAGCGGCAGGTAGAAGCCGGAGAACAGGGTGGCGTACCACTCGGGGAAGGAGGCGAACATGGCGCCGCCGGCGGTGATCAGCCAGACCTCGTTGCCGTCCCAGACCGGGCCGATGGTGTTGATCAGGACGCGGCGTTCCCGGTCGTCGCGGCCGAGGACGGGCAGCAGCATGCCGACGCCGAAGTCGAAGCCCTCCAGGATGAAGTACCCGGTGAACAGCACGGCGACGAGGAGAAACCAGATGGTGGTCAGTTCCACGATGGGCTCCGGGATCAGTAGGCGAAGGCGAGCGGGCGCTCGGCGTCGTCGGTGTCGTCGGCGGGGGGATGTTCGGTGACGTCCGGTACGCCGGCCTTGGCGTAGCGCAGCAGCAGCTTGACCTCGATCACGGCGAGGGTGGCGTAGATCAGCGTGAAGGCGGTGAACGAGGTGAGCACCTCGGCCAGCGAGACGCTGCGGGACACGCCGTTGCGGGTCAGCATCTCGCCGAAGACGATCCACGGCTGGCGGCCCATCTCGGTGAAGATCCAGCCGAAGGAGTTGGCCAGCAACGGCAGCACCGGCATGGCCAGCCCGGCGCGCAGCAGCCACTTGCTGCTCGGGGTGCGGCCCTTGCGCTGGCTCCAGAGCACGAGCAGGGCGATCGCGCCAGCGGCCAACCCGAACGTGATCATGAAGCGGAAGCTCCAGTAGGTGACCGGGATGATCGGGGTGTAGCTGCCCGCCCCGTACTGGGTGGCGTACTGGGCCTGCAGGTCGTCGATGCCGCGTACGGTGCCGTGCGGGTCGCCGGTGCCCAGGTACGACAGCAGGTACGGGATCTTGAGCGCGAACACCTCGCGGCTGCCATCCAGGCTGCCGATGGTGAGCACGGAGAACGAGGCGGGGCTCTCGGTGCTGTAGAGACCCTCGGCGGCGGCCATCTTCATCGGCTGCACGTCCGTCATGATCTTGCCCTGGATGTCGCCGGTGAACAGCACGGCGGCGGAGGCGACCAGGACCACCCAGGAGCCGAACTTCGTGGCGAAGCGGTAGGCGCCGGTGTCGGCGGAGTCGCGGTTGCGGATGACGTGCCAGAGCCCGACGGCGACGATCAGCGACCCGGCGACCAGGAAGGAGCCGGCCAGGGTGTGCGGGAAGGTGATCAGGGCGACCTTGTTGGTCAGCACGGCCGGGAAGTCGGTCAGCTCGGCACGTCCGCTGTCCGGGTTGATCCGGTAGCCGACCGGGTTCTGCATGAACGAGTTCGCGGCGAGGATGAAGTACGCGCTGAGGTTGGTGCCGATCGCGGCGGCCCAGATGCTGGCCAGGTGCGCCCGCTTGGGCAGCCGGTCCCAGCCGAAGATCCACAGGCCGATGAAGGTGGATTCGAGGAAGAAGGCGACCAGCGCCTCGATGGCGAGCGGGGCGCCGAAGATGTCGCCGACGAAGCGGGAGTAGTCGCTCCAGTTCATGCCGAACTGGAACTCCTGCACGATGCCGGTGACCACGCCCATGGCGAAGTTGATCAGGAAGAGCTTGCCGTAGAACTTGGTCAGCTTGAGGTAGCGCTCGTTGCCGGTGCGGTGCCACATCGTCTGCAGGATCGCCACCAGCACGGACAGGCCGATGGTCAGCGGTACGAAGAGAAAGTGGTAGACGGTGGTGACACCGAACTGCCAGCGGGCAACGTCCAACGCGTCCACTCGAACCCCCAGCCATCCGTACTACGAGACGTAGTAAATACTACTGCTCGTCGTAGAAGTCGGGCGGCTCGAACCGGCCCGGGACGAATGACTCTGATCACCCCGGTCCCCCGGACCCGCCCTCCTGGCCCCGCCGCCACGTGCGACGATGGCGCGCTGATGGACACCACGCACTGGCAGCCGCCGCTGATCTGGCGCACCGCCCTCGTACTGATGCGGGGCCTGGTCGGCCTGCTGGCCCGCCTCGAGGTCACCGGCGACGTTCCCGCGCACCTGCGCCGCGGCCCGTTGGTGCTGGCCGCCAACCACATCAGCCCGTTCGACCCGCTGGTGATGGCTGCCGCCTGCCAGGCCCGCGGCATCGCCCCCCGGATCATGGCGACCGCCGGGCTGTTCCGCGTACCGGTGTTCGGCGCCGCCATGCGCCACGCCGGGCACATCCGGGTCGACCGGGGCACCAGCGCCGTGCACCGGGCACTCGACGATGCCGCCGCTGCCGTCGGCCGGGGGTCGGTGATCCTCATCTACCCCGAGGGACGCATCGGCCTGGACCCCGGCATGTGGCCCGAACGCGGCAAGACCGGCGCCGCCCGACTCGCTCTGGCCTGCGGCGCTCCGGTCGTCCCGATCGCCCAGTGGGGCTCGCACGAGGTGCTGCCCTACGAGGCGCCCCGGGGAATGCTGCGCGGCATCGCCCGCTCGCTGTGGCGCCGCCCGGTGATCCGGGTGCACTTCGGCGCGCCCGTCGACCTGGGCGAGACGACCGCCGCCCATCCCGGCGCCGCCCGCAGGGCCACCGACCGGATCATCGACGCGCTCACCGACACCCTCGCCCCACTGCGCCCCGACGAACCCGACCTGCCCCGGCACATCGACCCCGGCCGCCCGACCGACCTCAGCCGGGCGCACCGCCGCCACTCCCGCTGAGGCCGGGGGTGGCGGCGCGAAGCCGTGTGCACCGTCACAAGCATCGCTGACAGCTTAGACAGATTCCAGAAATCTGTCTAAGGTGTCTAACGTGAGCAACGTGGAGATGGATGACGCGGACCCGAAGCGCTCCGCCGTCCTCGCGGCGGCGGTCGGGGTGTTCGGGCGCTACGGCTTCCAGAAGACGTCGATGGAGGCGGTCGCCAAGGCTGCCGGCATCTCCCGGCCCGGCCTGTATCTGACGTTCCCGAACAAGGAACAGCTCTATCGCGCCACCATGCAGGGCGTCATGGAGCACGCCCAGCGGGGCATGGAGGCCCGATTCGCCGACCAGGCGCTCAGCTTCGACGAGCAGATCGTGGCCGGGCTGGACGCGCTGATGGGCCCGTACATCGGCACCCAGATGGCCCGCGACCTCAGCGACTTGCTGGAGAACAGCGGGCCGCAGCTGGGCTCGATGTTCTCCGACTACCAGGAGCGGGCGCAGGCGACGCTGCGTGCCCACCTCGACGCTGCCGCCCCGGCCGGCCTCCTCGGCGAGGAGCAAACCGCGGACGACGTGATGGACCTGCTCTTCTCCGCCGCGCTGACCTGGAAGTCGACCTCGGCGACCAGGGACGAGTTCCGCGACCGGATCCGCCGGGCGCTGCGGCTGCTCCACCGCTGACAGACCCTGTCGTACACCGAGGACCTGTACCGATACCCTGCATCCCAGGAGACCCGAAATGTCACGAATCATCACCCCCTACTCCGCCCAGTCGACCGCCATCGAGGTGATCGCCGGCGTCGACCTCGCCGGCAGGCGGGCAGTGGTCACCGGCGGCGCCTCCGGCATCGGCCTGGAAACCGCGCGGGCCCTGGCCACCGCCGGCGCCGAGGTGACGTTGGCGGTGCGCGACACCACCGCCGGTGAGCGGACCGCCGCCGACATCGCGGCGGGCGGGGCGTCCGGCAAGGTTCGGGTCGACCACCTCGACCTGTCCCACCGCGCCTCCATCGACGCCTTCGTGGCCAGCTGGACAGGCCCGCTGCACATTCTGGTCAACAACGCCGGAGTCATGGCCCTGCCGGAGCTGACCCGGACCGTCGAAGGCTGGGAGACACAGTTCGCGATCAACCACCTCGGCCACGCCGAACTGACCCTGGGTCTGCACGACGCGCTCACCGCGGCGCGGGGCGCCCGGATCGTCGTCGTCAGCTCATCGGCCCACCAGCAGTCGCCGGTCGTCTTCGACGACATCCACTTCACCGCTCGGCCCTATGAGGCGTGGTCCGCGTACGGCCAGTCGAAGACCGCCAACATCCTGTTCACCGTCGCCCTGGCCCGGAAATGGGCCGCCGACGGCATCACCGCCAACGCCCTGCACCCCGGCGGCATCATGACCAACCTGCAACGACACCTCGACGACGCGCAGCTGCGCTTCGTCGGCGCCCTCGACGAGCAGGGCAACCGCCTCTCGGTGCCGCCGGGCTGGAAGACCCCGCAGCAGGGCGCGGCCACCTCGGTCCTGCTGGCCGCGTCCCCCGAGATCGACGGCGTGACCGGCCGCTACTTCGAGGACGCCAACGAGGCGATCATCGCCGAGCGCGCCGACGGCAGAAGCGGCGTGCTCCCGTACGCCCTCGACGAGAAGGCCGCCGACCGCCTCTGGGACGAGACGCTCCGGCTCCTGGGGCGCTGACCACTCGCGAGTGGCGACTGGTTGGCCTGAGCGTCGAGGGGGCCACTGGACGACGAATGTCGCCCGCAGGTCACCCACGATCCACCGGCGGCGGGCATACTGCGTCGCGTGTTGACCCGATTCGGCTACCTCGACGCACCCGCGCCGCTGGCGTTCGCCCACCGTGGCGGCGCCGCCGAGGGCGACGAGAACACCACCGAGGCGTTCGCCCGCGCCGTCGGGCTCGGCTACCGGTACGTGGAGACCGACGTGCACGCCACCGCGGACGGCGTGGCGGTGATCTTCCATGACCCGACGTTGCGGCGGGTCACCGGCGAGGCCGGGCGCATCGCTGATCTGAGCTGGGCCGACCTCGCCTCGGTACGCGTCGGCGGCGCTGCCGTCGTACCCCGGCTCGACGAGGTGCTGGAGGCCTGGCCGCAGGTCCGCTTCAACATCGACGTGAAGGCCGACGGCGGCGTCGAACCGACGGTCGCGACCGTGACCCGGGCCGGCGCCGCCGACCGGGTTCTGCTGGCGTCGTTCAGCGACGCCCGCCTGACCCGGATGCGCGCGCTCACCGAAGGGCGGATCGCGACCAGTCTCGGCATGCGCGGAGTCGCCCGGCTGCGGCTCGCCTCCCTGCACGGACGTCCACTGCGGTTGCCCCCGTCGGTGGTAGCCGCGCAGGTCCCGCCGCACTACGGGCGGGTGCCGGTGGTGGACCGCCGGTTCCTCGACTACTGCCACCGACTCGGTCTGCAGGTGCACGTCTGGACGATCGACGAACCCGCCCAGATGCACGACTTACTGGATCGTGGCGTGGATGGCATCATGACCGATCACGTCGGCGTGCTGCGCGACGTCTACCGCAGCCGCGGCCACTGGGCCGCCTGACCATCGAAGGACCCCCGATGGCCGAGACCGTGACCCCCACGGTGGACGACACGCCGCCTCCGGCAAGCACCCGCCGTGAGCGCAGCGGCTGGTACATCTACGACTGGGCCAACTCCGCGTTCCAGACCACGGTGATCACCGTGTTCCTCGGCCCGTTCCTGACCACCGTCGCCGAGCTGGCCGCCGGCTGCGAGCTGGGCGCGGACACCTGCGACGGCTTCGTGTACCCGCTGGGCATCAAGGTCGCGGCCGGGTCCTACTACCCGTACCTGATCTCACTGTCGGTGTTCCTCACCGTGTTCGTGCTGCCGGTGATCGGGGCGATCGCCGACCGGTCCGCGCACAAGAAGCGACTGCTCGGCGGTGCCGCGTTCACCGGCGCCGGCGCGACCATCGCGATGGCCTTCGTCACCGGCGACCGCTACCTGCTCGGCGGGGCGCTGTTCCTGATCGCCAACATCTCCTTCGGTGCCGCGATCGTGGTCTACAACTCGTTCCTGCCCCAACTCGGCGGCCCCGACGAACGCGACGGCATCTCCAGCCGCGGCTGGGCGCTGGGCTATCTGGGCGGCGGTCTGCTGCTGGCGCTCAACCTCGTCGCGATCACCCTGTTCGACGACGGGGACAACCCGCAACGCACCCTGGACCTGGCCCGCTGGTCGATCGTGTCCGCCGGAGTGTGGTGGGCGGCGTTCACCCTGGTGCCGCTGCGCTGGCTGCGCGAGCACCCGACCGTCGCGGCCCTGACCGCCGGCGGCAACGTGCTCACCGACGGGTTCCGGCAACTCGGCCGCACCATGCGGCAGATCAAGGCGTACCCGTTGACGCTGTTCTTCCTGCTCGCCTTCCTCGTCTACAACGACGGCATCCAGACCGTCATCACTCTGGCCAGCCAGTACGGCACCGAGGAGCTGCGCCTGGAGCAGGACACCCTGATCGTCACGATCCTGCTGGTGCAGTTCCTCGCCTTCGGCGGCGCGCTGAGCCTCGGCGCGCTGGCCAAGCGCATCGGCGCCTGGAAAACCGTGCTGCTCAGCCTGGTGCTCTGGACCGGTGTGATCATCGCCGCGTTCCGGCTGCCCGCCGAGGCGCCGAGGCAGTTCATGATCCTCGGCGCGGCCATCGGCGTGGTCCTCGGCGGCAGCCAGGCGTTGAGCCGATCGCTGTTCAGCCAGCTCATCCCGGCCGGCAAGGAAGGCGAGTACTACGGCTTCTACGAGATCAGCGACAAGGGCACCAGCTGGCTCGGCCCGCTCGCCTTCGGCCTGGTGTTCCAGCTCACCTCCTCCTACCGGGTGGGCCTGGTCTCACTCCTGATCTTCTTCGTGGTCGGGTTCCTGCTCCTCGCCGCCGTGCCGATCCGGCGTGCCATCGTCGCCGCCGGCAACACGCCACCCCGGGTGCTCTGAGCACGCATCCCGCGCCCAACAGATCAGGACCGGTCGATCGGCTAGGCTGCCCGACCGTGACTGACGACGCCGCCACCGCCCCGACCTGCCTGGCCCACCCGTTCCCCGGCCAGCCGCACGCTCCGGCCGGGTGCGCGGCTGCGCGCGGGCTCGACGGGCGTCCGGTGCACGCCGCGGCGTTGAAGTTCTTCTGGGGGCCGATGGACTGCGGCAAGTCGACGATGGCGCTGCAGATGAACTACAACCACGCCCGGCAGGGCCGTCGCGGGCTGGTCACCACCCGCATCGACCGGTCGCTGGGCCCGCAGGTCACCACCCGCATCGGCCTGGCCCACGAGGCCATCGAGGTCACCGACGACCTGGACCTGCGGGCCCTGGTCCGCGGCCGGTGGGCCGACGGGGTACGCGTCGACTACCTGATCTGCGACGAGGCGTGCTTCTACACCGTCGAGCACGTCGAGCAGATGGCTGAGCTGGTCGACAGCTACGACGTCGACGTGTTCGCGTTCGGCCTGGCCACCGACTTCCGGTCCCGCCTGTTCCCCGCCGCGCAGCGCCTGTTCGAGTTGGCCGACCAGGTGGCCCGCATCCAGGTCGAGGTCCTCTGCTGGTGCGGCCGGGAAGGGCTGCTCAACGCCCGCGTCGTCGACGGGCGGGTCGTCCGCGAGGGCGCGCAGGTCGTCATCGGCGACACCGTGGACACCGCCGAGGTGCGCTACCAGGTGCTCTGCCGCCGGCACTACCGCAGCGGCGACCTCGGCCCCCGCGACTGAGGAGTCGCCGCGGCCGCTCGGAACCGGTCGGTCACGATCACGGCGACGGTCACCGCCAACGCCACCGCGGCGCACGCCGCGACGGGCACCTCCAGCCCCACACAGACCGGGATCAGTGCCAGCAACACCACCACCGCCACGATCCGGCTGATCGGCAGGATCCGCCACAACAGCGCCTTGTACGCGGCGTGCCCGGCCAGGAACAGCGCCGGACCACCGAGGGTGAGCAGCGCGGCAACCGCAGTGGCAGGCGCGCCGGGCTCGCGCAGCAACCGCTCGTCGCTCGCCGAGGTGACGATCACGCCGGCGACGATCACCGGGTGCAGGTAGTTGAACGCCACCCGGCTCAGGGCGCCGGTGCGCTCGCCGGCCTGGGCGATGACCTCCGTCGCGGCCGGCGCCGAGCGGGCGAAGTACACCCACCACAGCGCCACCGAACCGGCGAACGCCAGCAGGAACGCCCCGGACGTCACCAGGTCCACGTGCGACGTGAGGGTGCTCCCGGTGACCAGGATCGACTCGCCCAACGCGATCAGGACGAACGCCGCGGACCGCTCGGACAGATGCCCACCCTCCACCATCCACCGCTCGGGTCGGCTACGCCCGCG
This sequence comes from Micromonospora parathelypteridis, assembly GCF_014201145.1. Taxonomy (NCBI): domain Bacteria; kingdom Bacillati; phylum Actinomycetota; class Actinomycetes; order Micromonosporales; family Micromonosporaceae; genus Micromonospora; species Micromonospora parathelypteridis. The sequence continues at coordinate 6,800,423 of NZ_JACHDP010000001.1, read as the reverse complement.
TCGGGGCAGGGGATAGCCGATCGATAGGCCGACCACCTCGATCACGATCACCGCCGTCCACACCGCGCCCCGGGCGGCACCGTCGACCAGGCCACCGAGGACCACCAGCACCGACGTCCCGGTGATCCACGGCAGCGACTGCTGAAATCCGGCTACCAGCCACGGGCTGCCCTGCACCGCCCACAACGCGAACAGGGTGCGGCCCACCTGCACAGTCACGTAGACCAGCGCGAAGAGCAGGCCGGTCGAGCCGAAGGCCTCCGGGATCGCCGCCGACAACAACAGGCTGCCCAGCGCCACCGCGATCAACATCGCCCGCACCGGCCCCTGATCCGGTTGCAGCCAGTTGGTCAGCCAGGTGGTGTAGATCCAGACGAACCAGACCAGCGCCAGCAACAGCCCGGTCCGCGCGGCGCCACGCCAGTCCGGGTGCGCGATCAGGTAGTGCGACAACTGGGTGATCGTGAAGATGAAGACCAGGTCGAAGAAGAGTTCCGTCGAGGTGGTCGGCTGCACCCCCTGGCGCGGTCGCAGTAGCTGCGGGCGTACCGGGTCGGCGGCCGGCGGCTCAGAAGGGGTCACCGCACACCCGCCAGTCCCCGCCCTCGCGGACCACTGGCAGGCGGCGTTCCTCGGTGAGCCCGCCGTCACGGGTCACCTTGACGGTCACCGTGCCGTGTGGCCGCCCGCTGCGGGTCGCCACCGACACGTCGGTGATCTCGTAGTCGGTGACCATCGGCGGCGTACGCACCCAACTGGTGAAACCGATCGCGCTCCACCGGCTGCGCGCGTCCGCGCAGAGCCGGTCGTACGCGCCGTCGCTGTCGCCGAGGGTCACCTCACTGAGGAACCCGTCGGCGGTCTCCCGGATCGGGCCGGCGGCCTGGCGGACGGTCTGCAGGTTCCAGGCGCCCAGCCCGGCCACGCCGACACAGCACAACGCCACGCCGAACCCGGCGAAGGCCAGCCCGGTACGCATCGGGCGGTGACGCCGGGCCGGTCGGCTCCACGGCTGGCCGGCACCCACGACTACCGACCGTAGAGAACGCAATCGCACCAAAGTGCGACAAGCCGGAAATCGGCTGTACGCGGTGGGTGGGACTGCCCTGTTCGCGGCGGCCACGGATCGTCTACCGTCGGCGCACACCCCCCGAGCAGTGCCAGGAGTCGATCGATGAGCCGCTTCGTGCAGCCGGTACCACTCCCCGTCGACCCGTACGCCGGTGATGCCCTCCTGCGGTCCTGGCTGGAGCGTCACCTCGGCCCCAGCGGGCACGCCGCCGCGAAGGGCCGCCTCGCCGATCTGGCCGCGGACGTCAGCGGGCCGCTGCGCGCGGCGCACGCCGACGCGGAGGCCCACCCGCCGACCCTGGTCCGCTACGACCCGTGGGGTGCCCGGATCGACCGCATCGACACCTCCGCCGGCTGGCAGGCGCAGCGCGCCGCCGCCGCCCGCCATGCCGTGGTCGCGCTGCCCTACCTGGCGGACGCCCGCGGCACCTGGGGTGCCGCCGCGCGGGTCGTCCAGCACGCCCTGCTGCACCTGTACGGGCCGGAGTCGGCGACGTTCTCCTGCCCGGTGGCGATGGCCGACGGGGCCGCGGCGCTGCTCAGCATGCCCGACGTGGACGCCGGGGTCCGCGATGCGTGGCTGCCCCGGCTGATCTCCACGGACCCGGCAACGGCGATCACCAGCGGGCAGTGGATGACCGAGTCGCAGGGCGGCTCCGACCTCGGCCGTTCGAGCACGATCGGTCGGCCGGCAGCGGATGGCTCGTGGCGGCTGACCGGGGAGAAGTGGTTCTGTTCCGCCGCCGACGCGGCGATGGCGGTGGCGCTGGCCCGGCCGGAGGGCGCCGGGCGCGGCAGCCGGGTGCTCGCACCGTTCCTGGTCCCCCGGTACGCGGTCGACTCACCGTTGACCGATGGCGTGGCGCCGGGCGCACCCGCACCGGGCGTCACCGTGCGCCGGTTGAAGGACAAGCTCGGCACCCGGGCGCTACCCACCGCCGAGATCGGACTGCACGACGCCTACGCGGTACCGCTGGGCGACCCGGCGGTGCCCGGTCTGGTCCGGGCGATGACCCTTGTCGTGGTGACCCGGGTGCACAACGCCGCCGCGGCGGCCGGCGGGATGCGACGGGGTCTCGACTACGCCCGGGCGTACGCCGACGTGCGGCACGTCGCCGGCGGCCCGCTGGCGTCCTCGCCGCTGCACCGGGCCACCCTGGGCACCCTCGCGGTCGACGCGGCGGGCGCGTTCGCACTGGCCGGGCACGCGTTCGCCCTGCTCGGGCGGGTCGAGGTCGGTGCCGACCCGGCGGCCGCGGCAGAGTTGCGCATCGTGGCGCCGCTGGCGAAGCTGGCCACCGGCCGGCTCGCCGTCAGCTCCGCCAGCGAGTACGTGGAGAGCTTCGGCGGGGCCGGTTACGTGGAGGACACCGGCGTTCCCCGGCTGCTGCGCGACGCACAGGTGCTGCCGATCTGGGAGGGCACCACCAATGTGCTGGCCCTGGACGTGCTGCGCGCGTTGACCCGGGAGGACGCCGGGACTCCGGTGCTCAACCGGCTCGCCGCCGCCGTCGACCTGGCCCGGCCCCTGTCGCCGGCGCTGGCCGACACCCTGGCCGCCTCCGCCGCGCAGTTGGGCGACACCATCACCTCGGTCACCGCCGACCCGGGCGCCGCGGTGGTGCAAGCCGGTGCCCGTGGCCTGGCGCTGCGCCTGGCGTACGCGCTGACCACCGCGTTGCTCGTCGAGCACGCCGCGTGGGGTGACGAGCAGGCCGAACTGGGGGCCCGGCTGTGGGCGCGACGCTGGCTGCGGCACGAGGAGATCGCCGAGGACGCCCACCACCACCTGGAGTTGCTCTGCTGACCGGCCGACGCGAGCGTATGGGCGGGGCGGCATGTCGGTGCTGATCGAGCTGGGCGACGACCGGGGCGCGCCCCGGGACGACCGCAGGCCACCGCGGCAGGCGTCCCGCGGTCGGCGGGTGGCACTGCTGCTGGTGGTGTGCGCCCTGCTCGGCGGGGCCGCCGGGCCGGCGTACCTGAGGCCTGAGCTCGGGCCGGCGGTGCCCGCCGGGGCGACCGTGCTCGGCGCGGGGCGGCTGCTGCTGGTCGTCGACCCCGACACGAACCCGCCGACCCTGAGTGCTTACGACGCGGACGCGCCGCACCACCCGGCGCGGTGGCGGGTCGCGGTGCCGCGAGCCTTCGGGTGGTCCGCCGAAGCCGTCGGTGACGTGCTGCTGGTCGTCGAACGTGACCAGGTACGCGGGACGAGGGTGACCACCGCCCGGTCGATCCGCACCGGCGAGGCAGTGTGGCGACGACCCGAGCGCGTGTACGCGGCCGGCGACACGGCGGTCGCGGTGAGCGAGGTGCGCAGCGCCTCCGAGCCGGGTCGCCGGGTCGAGGGCACCGTGCACGGCGTCGATCCGGCCACCGGCGCCACACGTTGGTCGGTGCCGGTGCCCTCCACGGCCGTGTTGCGGGTGCTGCCCGACACGCCCGGGGGGTTACTGCTGGTCCAGGACGACGGGCTGGCCCGGATGCTCGACACCCGCGACGGCACCGAGCGTGGGCGGGGGTGGCTTCCGCCGGCCGACTACGGCCCGGACAACCCCCAGGTCGTTGGCGCGCACCTGGTGCTGCGGCACCCGAGGGGCAGCAGCGGGGCGGCGCTGACGGGTTACGGCCTGCCCGGCCTGTCGCCGCGCTGGCAGCTGCCGGTCGAGGCGGGTGAGCTGACCCTGCGGCCCTGCCAGGGTCTGATCTGCGGGCAGGACCAACAGGGCCGGTGGGCCATCGACGCGGGCACCGGCGCGCGACGTTGGACGTGGCCGGCCGGGGCGCACTGGGACACCGTCGCGGGCCCTCGGGTCGCCAACGAGTCGTTGGTGCTGCTCAGCATGGCGTCGGACGGCCGGCGCGTCCTGGTCGCGACGGTGGGCCCGGATGGCCACCGGGTGATCGCGGTGCTCCCGGCCGGGCTGACCAGCTGCCGGCGGGTCGGCCCCCGGCTCATCTGCCGCGACGGCACCCGCGTGACGCTCTGGCCGCTCGACGCTCCCTGACCCGACCGCGTCCCCAGGACGACGCTCAGCGTAGGGGGCCACGGGTGACGGCGGCGCGCATCGTCTCCGGGTCGTCGACCGGGATGAACTCCAGCCACCAGGTGGCGCCGGCCGCCGCGAGCTCATCGAGGTACGCCCGTTCGGCGCGTTCGTTCGACCGGCGCCGCCGGCCACCGATCGCCACGTCGAACGGCTGGCCGTCGGCGCGGGTCGGTGGCAGGGCGCGCACCAGGTCGTGGACCTCGTCGGGGGTGAAGTCGGACCACCCGTCGGTGTCGGTGAGCTTGTACGGCACGATGCCGTCGGCGCGGGCCGCACGGCGACGCACGGCCCCGGCCTGGGTGCTGCCGCCAACCCAGACCGGCACCCGGGGCGACTGCACCGGCGCAGGCCGCAGCGCCACCCCGTCGGCGCGGTAGTGGGTGCCCTGGTGGCTGACCCGCTCGCCGCTGAGCAGCCCGGTCAGCAGGTCGAGCCCCTCGTCGAGCATCGCGGCGCGCAGGGACACCTCGGTCTGCTCGCCGAACGCGACCATCCCCCGGTCAGCGGGGTCGCCGACGCCGACCGCCACGGTGGCGCGGCCCGCGCTGAGGTGGTCGAGGGTGAGGACCTCCCGCGCCAGCTTCGCCGGGCGGCGCCGGGGCAGCGCGGTGACCGTGGTGCCCAGCCGCACCCGACCGGTGCGGCCCGCGATCGCGGCGAGGACCAGCCAAGGGTCGTAGGTGGACGGGTCGTCGCCGGAGTAGTGGATCAGGTAGTCCTCCAGGAACACGCCGTCCCATCCGGCGCGCTCGGCGAGCTCACCCAACTCGACCAGGGTGGACACCGTGACGGCGGCGCCGCCGCAGGAGATCTCCAACCCGTGTCTCATCCGTCGACCGTACGAGCAGGGTGCGACGTTCGGCCGCAACGAGTGTCGCTGGACCGATCCTGTCGGACTCCCGCGACATACTGCGGGCGTGACAGTCACAGCGGACCTCGCCATGGTCAACCTCGACAGTTCCGACCCCGCCGGCCACGCCGCCTTCTACCACGAGGCGCTCGGCTGGGAGATCACCCACAGTCAACCCGAGTACGCGATGATCAAGTCCGGCGGCATCTCCATCGGCTTCGGCCTGGTGGAGGGCTACCGGCCGCCGTCCTGGCCGGACCCGACGGGCGACCAGCGTTACCACCTCGACCTCTACGTCGACGACCTCGCGGCGGCGGAGGAGAAGTTCGTCGCCGCGGGCGCGTCCAAGCCGGATTTCCAGCCCGGTGGTGAGCGGTGGGTGGTGCTCCTCGACCCGATTGGGCAGCCGTTCTGCATCTGCCCCCGCCCGCAGGGCTGAGACGGCTCGGCGCAACGACAAAGGAGTCAGCATGGCCATCACTCTCGTCAACCCGGACGGCTTGCCGAAGCCGGACGTCTACCGGCAGTTGTCGATCGCGACCGGGTCCAGGCTGGTGTTCCTCGCCGGTCAGGTGGCCCGTGACGCCGAAGGGCGCAAGGTCGGTGAGGGAGACTTCGCCGCCCAGGTCGAGCAGTGCTATCTCAACGTTGGCACCGCCCTGACTGCGATCGGCGGGTCCTTCGACGACGTGGCGAAACTGACCATCTACGTCGTCGACTGGTCGCCCGACAAGATGCCCCTGTTGGGCGAAGGCGTCGCTCGGGCGGCCGAGAAGCTGGGAGTTGACCCGGTCAAGCCCATCACGCTGCTCAGTGTCAGTGCTCTGGGCGAGCCTGATCTCCTCGTCGAGGTCGACGCCACCGCGGTTCTCGACTGACCAGCGGCGGTCGGCGGAGGACCTCCGTCGGGCGCGGAGGGTTCAGCCGCGGCGGCGGGACCGGGCCGCCCACACCACGTACGCCGGGTCGCGGTCGAGGTTGTGCCGATCCCTGTCGTAACGACGGGTGGTGCGTGGGTCGGCGTGGCCCATCGCGTCCTGCACGTCCTCCAGCGGCACGCCCTCGGAGCGGGCGGTGGTGGCGAAGGCGTGCCGCAGCGAGTGCGGCGACAGCTTTGCCCAGGCCGGGATGCCGGCCGCGCGGGCGAGTCGACGGACCATCCGGAACACCGAGTGCCGGTCCAGTCGGGCGCCGCTGGCGGTGACCAGCAGCGGGCCGCTCAGCTGTGGCACCGGCACTCCGGTGGCGGCGGCCCGCTGGGCCAGGTAGGCGTCGACGGCGTAGCCGGTGCCGGGGGTGAGGGCGCGGCGGCGCTGCTTGCCGCCCTTACCGATGAAGCGCACGCTGCGGTGCCCGCGTTCGGTGCCGAGGTCGGTCAGGTCCAGTGAGATCAGCTCCCCGACCCGGAGGCCGAGGTCGGCAAGGAGCGCGATCGCGGCCCGGTTGCGCACGGCGGTCGCGCCGGTGTCCGCGTCGGCGGCGCCGAGCAGGGCGTCCACCTCCTCGGGGGTGAGCCCGACGGTGGCGGAGTGGTCCCGGTCGACGCGGGGTCGGTCCGCGCCGGAGACCGGGTTGGCCGGCACCCCGCCGAGTTTGACGAGGAAGTCGTACCAGCTGGAGAGCGCGGAGAGCCGACGCGCCACGGTCGCCGGGGTCAGCGGTCGGCCGCTGCGGGCGCCGATTGTCGACTCCAGCGCGCGGGCGTACTCGTTGACGTGCAGGAACGTGGCCCGCAGCGGATCCAGGTCCCGGCTGGCGCACCAGCTGAGCCAGGCGGTGACGTCGCGCCGGTACGCGTCGCGGGTGTGCTCGGACAACCGTCGGTTGCGCAGCCACGCCTCGGTGACCTCGACCGGCCCGCTCGGCAGCGCGGGCGGCGCGGTCGGGCGGGTCAGCACCGGAGCGTCGGAGATCACCATGTGAAAAAGGCTCTCAGCCTCGGGTGGGATCAGCGCGTAGGCGCGCCGATCCCACCCGGCACGGTGTCGTTCAGGCGATCCTGGTCACGCGTTGAACTCAGCGCAGTTGCTTCTCGAACCAGTGCTCGGCGTACGGGCCCTGCGAGTACGCCGGGATCTCGACGTAGCCGTGCCGTGCGTACAGGGCGCGGGCCTCGACCAGGTCGTTGCGGGTGTCGAGTCGGATCCGGTCCGCTCCGGCTGCCCGGGCCCGCTGCTCGACGGCGGCCAGCAGCGCGGCGCCCCCTCCCGCGCCCCGATGCTCAGGACGGACGAACACCCGGGTCAACTCGGCCCACCCCGGATGCCAGCGCAGCCCGGCACAGCCGGCCAGGTCAACGCCGTGGTGGGCGAGCAGCAACAGCCCGCTCGGGTCCGTCAGGTCGTTGCTGGGCATCTCGGCCAGCGCCTCGTCGACCTCGCCGGGCAGAGCCGGGCGGCGGTGGTAGCGAACCACCATCTCGGTCATGTACTCGCGCAGCAGATCTACCGCGTCGGGGTGGTCGGGTCGGACGGTGCTGGTCAACCATGTCGGTCGGGCGGTGGTGGTCACCTGTCGATCATCACCGCCCGGTCAACGGCTTATCGGCCCGTCAGCGCCGACGGGCCGGCAACAGGGCGATCAGCGCGACTGCCACGGCCACGTGCGTCGCACCGAGGGCCAACTTGGCGCCGCCGGTGGCCTCGGTGCCGGCCAGGGGGGCGAAGGACAGCAACGTCACCACGCCGGCGAGCGAGATCCAGACGGGGCGGGCGACCCTCGCGGCGAACCGCTCCAGCAGGGCCAACGCCGCCCAGCCGAGCAGTGCGGCGCCCAGGGCGACCACGACGATCGCGCCAGGACCGATGTCCGTGGCGGGCTGACCCGGACTCTTGACGGTGTAGTCGACTCCGGCGAGCGCGCCGATCGACCAGATGGCCAGGCAGGCCACGACGGCGACGACGACGCCGAGGGCGCGGCGACGCAGCGATGAGGTGGCGGGGGTCGTGACGGCGGCAGCACTCATGACGGCTCCTCGTTCAGGGGAAACGAACGAGTACGACCGTAGCAGATAGTCTTGTTCGGAACTATCTTTCTCGGGACTAACAGCCGGAGCGGGCGCCCGGAGCGTACGGAGAGGTGTTGGCCAGCGGCCCGCTCACCAGCGCCAGGAGCGCACGCAGGAACACCTCGCGGTCCTGCGCGGGCAGGGTCGCGAGCAGGTCGCTCTGGATGCGCTGGACGACCTGCTGCGCGCGCTGCAGGACCTGCTCCCCCGCTGGTGTCACCGCGACCAGCCGGGCGCGCCGATCCGTCGGCACGGGACGGCGCTCGGCCAGCCCGGCCCGTTCCAACTGGTCGAGCGTCACGACCATCGTGGTCTTGTCCACACCGCACCGCTCGCCGATCTCGCGCTGGGTCAGGTCGCCGGTGCGGGCCTGCGCCAGCACGTAGTGCGCCCGTGGCGAGATGCCCAACTCGGCCAGGCCCGCGGCGTGCTCGGTCTGCAGCGCGTGACTCGCCCAGGAGAGCAGGAACAACAGGTCAACGGGGCCGTCGCCGGGCGTGCAGGAGGTCATGCGCCGAGGCTAGCAAGATCCTCCGCGACGAGACGGTTCGCGCGGCGGACGATCAGGGCCGCTGGTAGATGCCGTGCTCGCGGGTGAGCAACTGCTCATCGATCAGGTACCGGCGCAGCGTGGCATGATCCGACGCGCCAGCGGCGCACCACGGCTTGAGCGCGTCGTCGACGGCCCGTTCCGGATAGCGCGTCCCCGCCTCGAACGACCGCTCCGCGATGTGCGCGAGCAGCAACCGCCGCCGGACCCGCTGCGCCGGCATGCCCACCAGGACGCCCGCGCGCAAAAACGTCCGCAGCACCGGATCGGCGGCGGGTTCGGCGTCGTCGGCCGGGCGGTTGTCGCGCGCGGCCGCCCGTAGCGACGCCTCGTCGGCCGCGAACGCGCCTTCCGCGCCGGTGACGAGGCCCGCGTCGGTGAGCCGGCGGACCCCGGTGAGCACCACCCGCGCCGGCAGGCCGGCTCGTCCGGCGACCTCCGCCGTGCTGGTCGCACCCAGCACGATCGCCGCGAAGATCCGTCGCCGTCCGTCGTCAGCCAGGGCCCCGGCCAGTGCATGCGCAGTCACGCCGGTCACCCTTCCATCAGCGGTACGCGGCCGCCAGGCGATTTCGGCCCGCTCAGTTGGCTTCCGGCGCGCCTTCCGGCCGCTCGGTAACGAGCAGCACCCGGCGCAGCAGGTCGGACAGCTGTCGTCGCTCGGTCGGGGCGAGCGCGCCGAGAAGTCGGTGCTCCTCCGCGCCCTGGATCTCCATCGCCCCGCGCCACGCCGCGTAACCCTCGTCGGTCAGCTCGACGTCGACCCGACGACGGTCGACTGTCGACGGAATCCGACGCACGAAACCCCGCCGCAGCAGGGTGTCGACGCGCGCCGTGATCGAGGCGGGAGCCATCGCGAGGTCCGCGGCGAGGTCCGAGGGGGCCGCCCGTCCTCGGCGGCCGGCCAGGACGTGCAGGGTGTCGTACTCGTGGGCCGGCAGGTCGAGATCGACCAGGACCCGCTCCTTGACCGCCCGCAGGTGCCGGGTCAGCTTGATCATCCTGGTCACCGCGCCCTCGACGTCCGCGTCGAGGCCGGGCACCACGGGTAGCCAGCGCTCGATGTGGTGGTCAACGGCATCCGGAGTGGCGGTCACGGCTCCAGCTTACCTCAGTGTCGAAATATTCGATGGCGAAAGGTTCGACGTCGAAGTATGTTGTCGGTATGTCTCACCCACTGCGCACCCGCTCCTTCCGGCTGCTGTTCCTGGGTCGCACCGTCTCCGCCCTCGGGGACGCGGTGGTGCCCGCCGCGCTGGCCCTGGCCGTGCTGCGGACCACCGGCTCCACCGGCGCGCTTGCCGTCGTCCTCGCCGCGGCGATGGTCCCCCGGTTGTTGCTGCTGCCCCTCGGTGGTGTCGTCGCCGACCGGTTCGACGCCCGGCGGGTCGCCCTGCTGGCCGACCTGGTCCGCTGCGCGACCCAGCTCGCGGTCGGCGTGCAGTTGCTCGGCGACGACCCGTCGCTGAGCACCGTCGTCGTGGCGTCCGCGCTCGGTGGCACCGCGTCGGCGTTCGCCATGCCGACCGCCTCCCCGCTGGTCGCCGGCACCGTCGAACCGGCCGGCCGGCAGCGGGCCAACGCCCTGATGGGGATCACCGCCAACACCAGCCGACTCGCCGGGCCGGCGCTGGCCGGGGCGCTGATCTGGGCCGCCGGGCCCGGCTGGGCGTTCATCGTCGACAGCGCGTCGTTCGCGCTCAGCGCCACCCTGCTCGCGCTGGTACGGGTCCGCCACGTACCGGTGCCCCGCCGCTCCGTCCTCGCCGACCTGCGGCACGGCTTCGGGGAGGTACGCGCCCGCGACTGGTTCTGGACCAGCCTGCTCGGGCACGGTGTGTGGAACGGCGCCGCCGCCGTGCTGATGACCCTGGGGCCGGCCATCGCCATCCAACGTCTCGGTGGCGAGACGACCTGGGTGCTGCTGCTGCAGGCCGGCGCGATCGGCATGCTCACCGGTTCGCTGCTGGCCGGGCGGGTCCGGCTGCACCGGCCGGTGCTGCTGGCCAACCTCGGGCTGGCCAGCTACGCCGCGCCGCTGTTCCTGCTCGCCGTCGCCGCGCCCGCCCCAGCGGTGATCGCCGCCTACGCCGTGGCGCTGACCGCCCTCGGTTACCTGAACCCGGTCTGGGAGACCGTCGTGCAGCATCAGTTCCCGCCGGAGGTTCTGGCCCGCGTCACCTCCTACGACTGGCTGGTGTCGCTGGCCGCCGTGCCGTTGGGATACGCGCTGGCACCGCTGGCCGCCGACGCGTTCGGCGCACCCGTACCGCTGGCAGTCGCCGGCCTGCTGGTCCTCGTCTCGTGTGCGGGCACCGCGCTCGTCCCCGGCGTACGCCGACTCACCTGGCCGGCGGCCCCGCAACCGCAACGGCAACCGGCCGAACCCGCCGGTCTGCGCTGAGCAGAGCGAACCTCCCGTGGGCCGTACTCGGCCGCGAGGCTGCGTTTCGTCGGCTGGGCTGAAGCCCGCGAGGAACCGTCTTCGGGGTCACGGCTCAAATTCCGCATTGTCTAGCTCATCGATCATGGCCGCATGAGGATTCCTCCGTTCGCGTTCCGACTTCTCTATCGCCTCCGGACGGTCTACTGGCGGATTGCCAAGCCGACCACCTACGGCGTGAAGGTCCTGATCATTCACCCGGTGGACTCCGGGCGGGTACTCCTCGTCCGACACAGCTACGGCGACCAATCGCTGTGGAGCCTGCCCGGAGGCGGATACAAGCCGACCCGGGAGACGCCAGAGCAAGCCGCCATGCGCGAGTGCACTGAGGAGCTGGGCATCAAGGCCGAGTCGTACGCCCTTCTGTTCGAGGAACACCTGACCACCTTCGAGGGCAAACAGGGCTACCAGAAAGTTGTCAGACTGCACGCCATTTCCGAAGACCTGGTACCAAACGGGGAGATCTCCGAGGCCCGGTGGGTGGCCGTCGACCTTGCGGACCTACCTGGCAAACCGGTGCTCTCCAAGTGGGTGCATTCGGCACTGAAGGCGTACGCAAAGACCTGAACCGAGTTCGGGATCGACGAGCCGACATGCCTGCTCATGCGGCACTGATCCGAGCAAGGTTGCAGGCTCGGTAAACCTCGCAAGCGGATGCGGTGTCTTGCTGGTTGACGAGGCCGGGAGGTCAGATGAGGGATTCGCGTGGGGCGGAGTTCGACGACTTCGTTCGCACACGGTCGGTGGTGCTGTTGCGGGTTGCCTTCCTGCTGACCGGGAACCGGCACGCTGCGGAGGACCTGCTTCAGGAGGTGCTGGAGCAGGTGTATGTGCGATGGCGTCGGGTGCAGAGCAGCCCCGAGGCGTACGCGCGACGGGCGCTGGTCAACCGTTCGATCAACCGGTGGCGTTGGCGTGCCCGGCGTCCGGAGCAGGCGCTCGGTGACCATGACGGCGTTGCCCGGGACCACGCCGATGCCGTGGCGGTTCGTGAGCTGGTCGTCGGGGCGCTGCGGGCGTTACCGCCTCGGCAGCGGGCCGCTGTCGTGCTCCGTTACCTGGAAGATCTGCCAGTCGCTGACGCTGCGGCGGCGATGGGCTGCTCCGAGGGTGCGGTGAAGAGTCACGCCTCGCGTGGGTTGGCCCGGCTGCGAGAGGCGCTGGCCGAGTCGAGTCTCGTCATGCCCATCACTGAAACCGGGAGTTCGCGATGACCATGAACGACAGTGACGTGCGCGGCATCCTGCATCGCGCGACGGACGGCCTGGTGAGCCCGCCGGGTCTGCTCGGTGAGGTGCGCCGGGGTGGTCGACGACGGATGGTGCGCCGGCGGGCCGTGTTGGCGGCAGTCTGCGCGGCCGTGGTGGCCGTGCCCGTGGCTGGCAGACTTCAACTGACAGGCGACGCAGGAGATGCACCTTTCGCCGCACCACTGCTTGACGAGCCCACTCGCGGTGACCTGGCCACCGACAACGGTTACCTGCGGCAGGTCCGCGCGGCGTGGCAGCTCCGAATGAAGCAGGTCGGGGACCTGGCGCGCGGCGAGTCGCACATCGTGTGGGCAGGAGCTACGCCTGCTGGCCCTGCCGCTTACGTCGCCCAGCGCACCGCGCACGGCACAACTGTGGGATTCGTCGAACCCACCGCCGACGGACCGCGCGTCGGCACCCAGACGCAGGTCACCGATATCGGAACAGACGGCTTCGAGCAGGCGGCACTGCTGGGATCGCAGCGCGACGTGCTCCTCGTGCTCGACTTCGGGCAACCGGTGCAGTTCTCCGCGGAACTGCGGTCCAAGCCCGATGGCAAGGTCGAGCGGACCTTCACGCCGGTGGTGTTCCGAGACGGTGCAGCAGTGCTGTCGGTGCCGCCACAGCTTACGAAGCTCACCGTCGCGCTCTCCAGGACTCCGGTTGGCTGGGAGAACATGATTCACATCGACAACGCGCAACTGATCCTCTTCCCGGGCAACAAGGATCGGCCGGAGCCACCGGTTTTCCGCCACACGTTGGCCGGCGCGGAGCAGGTGTGGGGCACCGACCCGGCCGCTCAAAGCGTGAGCGCGCCAGCAGAAGCTCTCACCGGGTACATCGACCCTGTCGGAGTGCACACCCACAACGGATCACCCCGTCTGTGGGTCTACGGGGCAACCCCCGACGGACGGCGACTCCTCGTGGAGACCATCCAGTACGACGACGAACCCTCCCGCGTCATCGCGCTGCTCGCGCGCAGGTACTTCCCCTTCGAAGCGGTGGCCAGCACGACCGCGGACTGGTCGGCGCCCCTACCGGTGCGGTTACGGCTACCTGACAACCAGGGCATTCTCGTCGCCGCCGAGGGGTCAGCGCTGAGCTACCGAGTCGGCGAAGGCCAATGGCAGGACGCCGGCCGCAACGCAGCGCTCCTGCCCGCGACGGCCACCGAGGTACGCGTCACCGACGCCAACGGAACCACCACAAGCGTGCCGACCGCTTCCTGACTCAACCCCCGTCAGCCGAAGCGCCGGCCAGCTCATGCATATGATCATCTTCATGACCTCCGCGCTGGTGCTGATAGATCTGATGCCCCGCATCGTTGCTCTGCCTGTTGCTCCGCACTCTGGCGAGGAGGTCTTGGAGCGCTGCCGTCAGCTGGCCGAGGTGTTCCGGGCGAATGATCGGCCGGTGGTGCTGGTGCGGGTGGAGCGGCCGAACGTGTCCGAGCAACCACCTGGCAGCGACTTCGTCGACGGCCTCGTTCAACGCGGCGACATTCTGGTCGTCAAGCGCACCATCGGCGCGTTCTACAACACCGATCTGCACGAGCAGCTGCAGAAGCGTGGCGTGAGCACCCTGGTCCTTGCCGGGCTGGTCACCACCATGGGAGTGGAGTCCACTGCGCGGGCTGCCAGTGACCACGGCTACGAGGTGGAGTTCGTCGCGGACGCGATGTCGGGACTCGCCGCCGACGAGCACGATTTCGCGGTCGAGAAGATTTTCCCAAGGTTCGGCAAGGTGCAGAACACCGAGGCCTACAACTGATCCAGGGGGTGTGACGCGGGGCCCGTCGCCAGCCGCGCGTGCAGGTGCATGTCGTGCCAGCCATCGATGTGGCGAACCGACTCGCGGAGCACACCCTCCACGGTGAAGCCGGCCCGGGTGGCGACTCGGCACGACGCCGTGTTGGCGGTCGAGTGCTCCAGGGCCGGCCGGTGCAGGCCGGCTCGCGTGAAGCTCCACCGGGTCAGTGTCCCCAACGCGTCGGTGGCGATCCCCCGACCGCGCGCCGCCGGCACAACCCAGTACGACACCTGCGCCGGCGCCTCGGCCAGCAGCACGCCCCGCAGCCCCACCTGACCGACCGGTCGGTCGTCGGCGTCGACGATCGCCCAACTGGCGGCCGTCTCGTCGCGCCAGCGGCCCGCCCACTGCGCTGTCCACGCCCGCGCCTCGTCGTCGCCGTCGAGGCGGCGGACGTGCCACCGCTGGATGGCCGGACAGTCGAAGGCGACCCGGACGGCCGTGGCGTCGTCGTCGCGCCACGGCCGCAGCGCCAGTCCGGGGCGTACCGGAAGGTGGGGTTGCTCCTGGGAGCCGAGGCTCCCGACGGGCAGGGCGGGCGCGACGAGCAGCGGCATTCCGCCATTGTCGCCGCGCCTCACTCCCCCGTCGGACCGCCGGCGAGTTCGGCGACCACGTCGAGGTGCCCGAGATGGCGGGCGTACTCCTGCACCAGGTGGAACAGCACCCGCTCCAGCGACGCCGGGTCCGCGCCGTTCCAACGCGGGCCCGGCGCACCGATCTCCGCCAGGTCATGGGCCGTCACCACCTCGGTGGTGTGCGCGCCCTGAGCCCGCAACGCCGCCACCAGGTCCGCGCGGGTCTCGTCGGGGGCGACGTACCAGCGGTCCTCGTGGCGGTCGCCCCACGGCTCGGCGACGTCTCGACCCTGGAAACCCCACTCGATCCAGCGCAGCTCAACGTGGCGCAGATGCTTGAGCAGCTCCAGCGGGGTCCACCCCGACGGCAGCCGGCTGCGCCGCAGCTCCGGCTCGGCCATCGCCGACACCTTGGCCACTGTGGACTCGCGGAAATAGTCCAGGTAGCGGAGGAAGACCTCGGCGCGGCTGCCGGCGGGGGAAGTGGGCTCAGGAAAGGGAATCACGGCGAGGTCGGCAGGTCACGGCCGCGCTGCCGCACACCCGGCTCGCCGTATGGGTAGTCACCCACGAGCGGGGCGCTCGCCTCGTCCAGCAGCCGCATCTGCTCGGCGTCGAGGACCAGGTCGGCGGCGGTCAGGTTGTCGTCGAGCTGCTCGGTGGTGCGCGCACCGAGGATCACCGAGGTGACCGCCGGTCGGGCCGCCAACCAGGCCAGCGCCACCGCCGACATGGACGCGCCGCGTCCTTCCGCGACCTGACCGACGGCGTCGAGCACCCGCCAGGTGCGCTCCTCGGCGTTGCGACCCGCGTACGCCTCGACCCCGCGCTGCGGGTTCTCCCCCAGCCGGGTCGCCCCGGTGGGCAGGCTGTCGCGCTGGTACTTGCCGGTCAGCCAGCCTCCGCCCAGCGGCGACCACGGCAGGATGCCGATGCCCTCGTTCTCACAGACCGGCACCAGCTCGAACTCGATCTCCCGGGCCAGCAGGTTGTACTGCGGTTGCAGGGTCACGATCGGGGTGAGGTTGAGGTGCTGGGTGAGCAGGGCGGCCTTCTGCAACTGCCAACCGGTGAAGTTGCTGACCCCCGCGTAGCGGATCTTGCCGGCGCGCACCGCGTCGTCGAAGAACCGCAGCGTCTCCGGCAGGGGGGTCAGCGGATCCCAGGCGTGCGCCTGGTACAGGTCGATGGCCTCGACGCCGAGCCGCCGCAGGCTGGCGTCCAGGGCGCGGCTGAGGTGCACCCGGGACAGGCCCGCGTCGTTCGCTCCCGGGCCCATCGGGAAGCGCCCCTTGGTGGCGATCACCAGCCGGTCACGCAGGTCGGGCCGCGTCCGCAGCCAGCGACCGACGATGTCCTCCGAGACGCCGCGGGAGTAGACGTCAGCGGTGTCGATGAAGGTGCCACCGGCCTCGACGAAACGGTCCAGTTGGGCGAAGCTGCCGGCCTCGTCGGTCTCCGCGCCGAAGGTCATCGTGCCCAGACAAAGGGTCGACACCACCGTGCCGGTGGCGCCCAGAGTGCGATAGCGCATATCGTCCTTTCGGTCCGAGTGACAAAGCTGATCTTCGCACTCGGCTGGGCCACCTGCACATGGAGGCCGCCGGACCCCGGCACGGGCACCCACGCGCCGCCCTCGCGGGTCATCATGGGCGGGTGAGTGAGCCCGCGATCGACATCGACCGACCTCACCAGCCGGCCCAGTCGCCCTTGCCAGGGCGGCCACCGGAGCCCGGCGCGTCCACGCGCGCCCCGTGGCTGATAGCCGCGGCGACCAGCCTGACGCTGCTGCTGCTCGCCGGCCGTTACGGCTACCACCGTGACGAGCTGTACTTCCTGCTCGCCGGCCGACACCTCGACTGGGGCTACGTCGATCAGGGCCCGCTGGTCCCGGCGCTTGCCCGGCTGCTGGACACGATCGCGCCGGGCAACCTGGTGGTGCTGCGTACCCCGTCGGCGTTGCTGGCCGGCGGCGCGGTGCTGCTGGTCGCCGCCATCGCCCGCGAGTTGGGCGCCGGCCGGGGCACGCAAACCTTCGCCGCGGGCCTCGCCGCGCTGTCCGGCATCGTGCTAGCCGGTGGGCACCTGCTCAGCACCACCACCGTCGACCTGCTGGTCTGGCTGGTCGCGGCGTGGTGCGCGGTGCGGTTGCTGCGCACCGGTGACAGCCGCTGGGCCCTGGGCATCGGGCTGGCGCTCGGCGTGGGCATGCTCAGCAAGGTGCTGCCCGCGCTGCTGGCCGTGGGCCTGATCGCCGGAGTGCTCATCGCCGGGCCACGCCGACTGCTGCGAGACCGGTGGGTGCTCGCCGGCGCCGGGATCGCCGTGCTGCTGGCCGCGCCGAACCTGATCTGGCAGGCGGCGAACGGCTTCCCGCAGCTCGGCGTGGCGGCCTCCATCTCCGACGGCGACAGCTCCTACAGCGGCCGCCTCGACGCGTTCACCCTTCAGTTCGTCATCATCAGCCCCTATGCCGTACCCATCTGGATCGCCGGCCTCGTCGCGCTGCTGCGGCGACCGGCGTGGCGGGCCTACCGGGCGGTGGCCTGGGCCTGGGTGGTCGTGGTCGGCCTCGTGCTGATCGTCGGCGGCAAGGGCTACTACGACGCGCCTCTGCTGCTGGTCCTCACCGCCGCCGGCGCGGTGGTCACCGTCGCGTGGGCGTCACGCGGGTCGATCCGGTTGCGCCGAGGGCTGCTCGCGCTGGGCACGGTGCCGCTCCTGCTGCCCAACATCGTGCTGCTGCTGCCGGTGCTGCCGGCCGACCGGTTGCCCGGTTTCGTGGTCGACGTCAACTACGACGCCGGCGAGACGATCGGCTGGCCGGCCTTCGCCGACTCGGTCGCCGTCGTCCACCGTGGTCTGCCCACTGAGGAGCGTTCCCGGGCGATCGTCCTGACCGCCAACTACGGCGAGGCGGGTGCGTTGGCCCGCTACGGTCCGGCCCGTGATCTTCCCCGCGCGTACTCCGGGCACAACAGCATGGCCGACTTCGGTCAGCCGCCCGCCGACGCGGACGTGGCCATCGCGGTCGGCTGGGAGCGTGCCGACCTGCTGAACACCTGGTTCGACGAGTGCACGCTCGCCGGGCGGGTGGACCAGCGCGTCGAGGTGGAAAACGACGAGAACGGCGGCCCGATCCACGTGTGCCGAGGGCTGCGGCGTCCGTGGGCGCAGATCTGGGACAGCGAGGTACGCCACACCGGCTGACCCGTGCTCAACCGGCCTTCTCGCCGGTCAGCCAGGTCTGGATGCCGGCCATGGCCTCAGGGCCGGAACTGGTGTCGACGTCACGCGCGAGGTCGGCGATCGTGACCGCGGCGAGCGCCTGGCGCCACGCGTCCTCAGCCGCCCACATCGCTCGGGCGACCGGGCACGGCGTGGTGCAGGAATCGGCCGGAGTCGCGAAGGGGCCGCGCTGGCGGATCTCCGTGCAGACGAAGGTGGGGCCTGGACCGTCGACGGCCCGGACCACGTCGAGCAGGGTGATGCTCTCCGGTGCGCGGGTCAGGACGTAACCGCCCGACTTGCCCTGAACGGAGTGGATCAGGCCCGCACGGGCGAGGGACTGGAGCTGCTTGGCGAGGTAGCTGCCGGAGACGTCGTGCAGCTCCGCCAGTTTGGCCGCCGGGACGGGCGTGCTGCTGGCCGTGAGGACCACGCAGCAGTGCAGCGCCCACTCGACCCCGCCAGACATCTTCATGACTTCACCCTAGCCAACCCCGATTACTCGGACTGGGAATGTCCGAGTATTGTTACTCGGACAAGAGGGGTCCGAGTAACGGCTGTTTCAAGCCGGACAACCGGCCGCATAGTCACGGGAAGGTGCATTGACATGAAGATCGCCGTACTGGGTGGGACTGGGCTCATCGGGTCACAGGTCGTGAAGATCCTGCAGACGGCCGGGCACGAGGCGGTGCCGCTGGCGCTGTCCACCGGGGTGGATCTCCTCACCGGGCAGGGCCTGTCCGAGGCGCTCGCCGGAGCCGAGGTCGTCGTCAACCTGACCAACTCGCCGACCTTCGACGACGCCTCGCCCGCCTTCTTCCAGACGACCATGGACAACCTGCTGGCCGCTGCCGCGAGTGCAGGTGTCGGCCACGCGGTGGTGCTCTCCATCGTCGGGGTCGACCAGGTGCCGGACCTGGCCTACTACCGCGCCAAGGTCCTCCAGGAGGACATCCTCACGGCCGGTCCCGTTCCGTACTCGATCGTCCGCGCCACCCAGTTCTTCGAGTTCGTCGACGCGATCCTCTCGTGGACGGCCGACGACACCACGGTCCGCCTGCCCAGCACGCCCGTGCAGCCCATCGCCGCGGCCGACGTGGCGCAGGCCGTGGCCGACGTCAGCATGGGCGCGCCCCTGCAGGGCATCCGCAACGTCGCCGGCCCCGACGTCTTCGCCCTCGACGAACTGGGTCGCATCACTCTCGCCGCCCGCGGCGACCAGCGCACCGTCACCACCGACGACGGCGCCGGCATGTTCGCCGCCGCACCCGGCGGCGTCCTCATCGCCCCCGACGACGCCGTCATCGCGCCCACGGCCTATCGGGAGTGGCTCGGCCGCCAGGCCTGAGGCGTCAACCCGCCCGCACGCCGCCGTGGTGATCGACTGCCGCGGCGGCGTGCGGGCACGACCCCGCCCTCGACGCCGTCCAGGCCTCGGCGCCGCCGACCGCAGGGAGCCGAAGCGCCTGCGCAGGCCGGCCGATCAGAGACCTGCCGGACCCGGACGCAGCCGAAGAGGCAGAACCTAGGAGCCCTCGTTGTCCCCGACGTTGGCGACCATCCTGCGTAGCACCTTGAGCGCGGCCACGTACTCCTCGTCGCTGATGCCCTCGTGGACCACGGCGCGCAGCTCGGTCACCGACTCGCGCAGCCGCAACCTGGCAGCCTCCCCGGCGTCGGTGAGCTGTAGGCGCTGCCCGGCGTCAATCCGAAGCCAGCCGCGGTGGAGCAGTTGGTCGACGACACGAGCGATCTCGTGCGGCCCGTCCGCGAGGGGCGTCAACTGGATGACGACCTCCTCGCGGCTCGGCGCCACGGGCCCGCCGTTCACCCGGTTGAGTACCCAGTACTGCGGCTGCGTGACGTCGATCCTGGCCATGGCGTCCCGCAGATGGCGGGTGACGGCCGCGTGGACGACGCCACTCCAGTACCCGATGGGTTGAGTGGCCAGGGAGTCGTCGTCGGCGCCCGGATCAGCCGGTGCCTGGTCGGTGGTGGTGTCAGTCAACGATCTCATCATCGCGACGCTATAGCCCTCGTCGCGACGCCAGCGCTACGGGCGACGCTTGCACGCAAGGCGAGCTGCGTGGTGCGGGTCGGCCCGCCGGTACTCCGATCGCGCAAAGCGGTGTCTTGCGCCTCTCACCTAACAGCGTTAGGCTGATCTAACACCGTTAGGTAGGAGGCATGAGTGCCCCAGCAACCCTTGAGCCCGACACTGATCGTCGACACGGCGATGGACATCCTGGACCGCGATGGCGTCGCCGGTCTGTCGATGCGTGCCATCGCGGTCCGGCTCGATGTCAAAGCGGCCTCGCTCTACTACCACGTACGCAACAAGGAAGCCCTGCTCCAGGCACTCGCCGACCGCGTCGCCCACGAGGTCAACGCCAACGCGGACCCCGCCGCCGATTGGCGGCCGATGCTCACCGCGATGGCGGTGCGCCTGCGTGGCATCCTGCGCGCGCACCCCGGCCTCACCGCCGTGGTCGCCACGAAGAGCGTCTCGCCGACGGTCGCGCAGCAGATCGCCGACCGCGTCGGGCCACCCCTGGCCGGCGCGCTGAACACCACGGTGGACCGGGCGCTGCTGTTGGCCCAGTCCCTCTACGTCCTCGTCGCGGGGCTGGCTCTGGCCGAGTTCGGCGACGTCCCCCACGAGCCCGCCGCCCCCCGCGCGTACTACGACGCGTGGTTCGACCTCGCCGTCGGCACCTTCCTTGACGGCGTCGACACCCCCTGAGGAGCCGGAATGTTCGCTGCCGCCATCACGCTTGTGCTGCTCACCGTCGCCTACTTCGCCGTGACGACCCTCGTGGACCTCGCTCCGCTCAACAACGTCACCGCCGCCACTCGCCGCGAGAAGACCATCGAGGTCGCGGTCAACGCGCCCGTCATGACGTTGCCCGCCGTCCTGATCCTGGTCGCGGCCGCACTGCACACCTCCGTCGCCGCCTACGCTGCCGCCGGCCTCGAACTGCTCATCGTCCTCGGTGGACTTGCGCTGTGGTGGCTGCCCTACCTGGTCGGGGTGACCGTTCCCTGGGCGACCGCCGGCGTCGGCGAGACCTGGGCTCAGCTGCACGCCCGCACGTACGCCAAGACCATCGTCGTGCTGCCCCGGATCGGCGACCGCCCTCGGCCCAACCTGGAACACATGATCCTGCACTCGCTCCTGCTCGCGGCGACGGCCGTCACCTTCGCGTACGCCTCGAATCTCTGACGTGGTGGCGCCTTGTCGGCCCACGGCCTACGGCGTCGGCAGGCTGCCTGCCGACGCCGGGCGAGCTGAGGAGCTCGCCCGGCGTCGTGCGGCCAACGCCCCGGCCTACTTCTTGTCCGTGCCGGGTTTCGCGCTGATGGACTCCTGGTAGGCGTCCGCGTAGGTGGGCGTGTCCTTGATCAGCTCGTCGCAGAAGGCGGCGACGTCGTTGCCGATGAGTTGCAGGACTCCCTTGCCGGCGGCGACGCCCTCCTCGAAGAAGTCGACGATCCCGGGGAGCAGGGGCCCGTCATGCAGGTCTACTGGTCCGACCTTGAACAGGTACCTCTGCATCTCCTTGTAGACGATCTGGTAGTCCGGCGGGAGCGCCTTGACCCGAGCGACGTGCGCCCGCCACTGCTTCTTGCCTTCGATGATGTCCTGGATGCCCACGTCAGCCTCCCAGCCGCTTCAATTTCCGTGCGACGTTCCTGTTCAACTGCTCGCGCCACCGGTCCCGATAGGTCCGGGCTTCCTTGCCGCCGGCGAGCGCCTGACAAAAGCCGGGGATGTCGTCGCCCAGCACCTCGTGGATGCTCAGCCCGTCGGCCGACGCCTCTTCGAGCAGCCCCAGGGCGTTGTCGAAGATCGGCATCAGATTGCGACCCGAGAAGTCCCCGTAGGTATAGAGGTTGTTCTTGATCTGCTCCCATGCCGCCTGGTAGTCGGCCGGCAATGCCTGTGCGCGGGCTTCGAGCACCTTCGATTCCCTGGTGAGATCGCTGCCCGTGATGGTTTCCCAGAAGCTCATCTCCCGCCCTCCCTGAGCTTGTTGATGCGTACCGAGACGTACTGCCATTTCGCCCAGAACGTCGCGAGCTCCTCGCGCCCGGCGTCGTTGAGCGCGTAAAACTTGCGCGGCGGGCCCATTTCGGATGGCCGCTTCGTCACCTGGACGAGTCCGTTCCTCTCCAGACGCAGCAGGATCGTGTACACCGTCCCCTCGATGACGTCGGCGAAGCCGAGCTCGTTCAGCCGACGCGTGATGGCGTACCCGTAGGTCTCCTCGCCGTCGATGATTTCGAGCACGCAGCCCTCGAGGGTGCCCTTCAGCATCTCCGTCAGGTCGTCCATCGCGCCTCCTCTTCGGCCCCTGGCACCTCGGTACTTCGTAGTACCAAGTACTACTAGACCGTATCACCGAGTACTGGTATCCGGTAGTACCGAGTACCGAAGAAGTTTGACACGGCTAGCTAATCGCGTTAGTTTTTAGCTAACGCAGTTAGTTATCCCCTTGGAGGATGTCATGACCGAGCACCTGAGCATTGACGGCAACACCATCGCCTTCGACGTGACCGGGGAGGGTCCCCTCGTCGTCCTCGCGCACGGCATCGGTGACAGTCGACACTCCTACCGATTCGTCGCCCCGGCCCTGGTCGAGGCCGGTTACCGGGTCGCGAACGTCGACATCCGCGGCTGCGGTGACTCCAGCCTCGGCTGGGACGGCTACAGCCGCACCGACATCGCCGCCGACCTTGTTGCCGTCGTGCGTCACCTCGGCGGCCCGGCCGTGATCGTCGGCCAGTCGATCAGTGGTGGCGCCGCGACCATCGCCGCCGCCACGGCGCCCGATCTGATCACCGGCGTCATCGAGCTGGCGCCCTTCACCCGCACCCAGTCGATCGCCCTCGGCGGGCTGGTACGGGTGAAGCGTTACCGGGCCGGGTCGACCCACCTGGCAATGACCCTGGTCCGGGGAAGCCTGTCGAGCTGGAAGAAGTACCTCGACGTGGCGTACCCCGTGAAGCCGGCCGACTGGAACGCCGAGCTGGCGCGTATCGAGGCCAAGCTGAGCGAGCCCGGCCGGATGAAGGCCCTGCAGGCCATGTGCAAGTCCAGCCCGGCTGATGCCGGTGCGCAACTGGCCAACGTCACCTGCCCGGTCCTGGTCATCGAGGGCAGCGCCGACCCCGACTGGGCCGACCCGCGCGCCGAGGGCGAGAAGATCATCGCTGACCTGCCCGACGGCATCGGTGAGCTGGCGGTCATCGACGGCGCCGGCCACTACCCGCACGCCCAGACGCCCGAGAAGGTTGTCGCGCTGGCGCTGCCCTTCCTCGCCAAGGTGACCGCTCGTGCCTAGGGCCGGCCTCACCCCGGCGGCGGTCGTCGAAGCCGGCGCCAGCCTGGCCGACGAGATCGGGTTCGCCCAGCTCAGCATGGGCCTGCTCGCCGAACGGCTCGGGGTCAAGACACCCTCGCTCTACCGACACGTCGACAGCCTGGCCGACCTCGCGCACCGGATCGCCATCCTGGCCATGATCGAGGTCGGCGACGCCGTCCGCGACGCCACCCAGGGTCGGGCCGGCGGCGACGCACTGACCGCCGCCGCCCAGGCCATGCGGGCGTACGTGAAGGACCACCCCGGCCGGTACGCGGCGGGTAACGCTGCCCGCTCGACCGGACCGGACGACCCGCTCCTCGCAGCGAGCACTCGACTGCTCGCCTCCCTCTCCGCCGTGCTGCGGGGGTACCAGCTGGAGCCCGGGCAGGAGATCCACGCTCTCCGGATGTTCCGCAGCATGATGCACGGCTTCGCAACCCTCGAAGCAGCCGGCGGCTTCCAGATCGACGCCGACGTCGACGAGAGCTTCACCTGGATGATCAACCTGATCGACCAGGGCCTGCGGGCAGAGTGATCACGTCCAGCACGGTCACCGACACGAAACCCTGCGCCGCTTCTTCGGCCGCTCGCCGCTTTACGGCGCCAGAAAGGCCGGCTCGGCATGGTCGTCACGTGCCGGATCCGTGGCCTGGTGGTTTCCAAGGGCGTGTCGGTCGGCCGTCGGGCGCAGGTCCAATTCCTGGCGGCGGGTGCCGCTGCGTCGGAGCTGGAGGACGGCGACGGAGGACAGCACCAGCGCGCCGCCGGCGAGTTGCACCGGAGTCAGGGACTCGCCGAGGACGAGCGCGGCCAGTGCCGAGGTGACGACGGGCTCGAAGGTGGACAAGATGGCGGCGGTCGACGGGCCGGTGCGCTTGAGGCCGGCGAAGAAGGTCAGCATCGCGGCGACGGTGGAGACGATGGCGATGCAGGCCAGCCAGAACCATCCCGACACCTCGAAGTCGAGGTCGACGCCGCCGGTGAGCAGGGCGAGGGCGACGAGGGTGCCGGCCGCGCCGGTCATCACCAGCCCGGCGAGCACCACGGGTGCCAGCCGGTGCACGACGGTGTCGGCGACGAGGATGTAGACGGTGTAGGTGATCGCGGCGGCGAAGGCCAGCAGCGCCCCGGTCGGGGCGAAACTGACGCCGCCGGCGCCGAGCAGGACCAGCAGGGCTCCGCCCGAGGCGGCCGCCAATGCGGCGCCGCGCGCGGGGGTGAGCCGGTCACGGCCGACCAGCACCGCCACCACGGTGACCATGACCGGGTAGGTGTAGAAGATCAACGCCAGCAGGGATGCGTCCATCCGTTGCAGCGCGGAGAAGAACAGACTCGCCTGCGTGGCGTACCCGATGGCGCCCAGTCCGACGGCGATGGACAGCACCCGGGCGCGTGTCATCGTCGACCGACCGATCGCCCCACGCAGGGGCGAACTGGATGCCGCGCGGCGGAGTCCTGGCCGCACCAGCAAGACGATCCCGAGCAGGACGGCCGCCAGGGTGAAGCGCACCAGCAGCAGAGCCCCGGGCGAGACGCCGGCGTCGTACGCGAGTTTGCCGAAGATCGCCATCACGCCGAAGCAGGCCGCGGACAAGAGACACAGTGCTGCACCCATGCACCCGAGGATCGGACAGCCGACGCATCGGGTCCAGCGATGATTTCCAGGGGTGAATCGTTAGGATTCCCGCATGATCGAGCTGGACCTGCGGCGGTTGCGCTTCCTGCGCGAGTTCGAGGAACGCGGCACCCTGGCCGCGGTCGCCGCGGCTCTGGGCTACAGCCCGTCCACGATCTCCCAACAGCTCGCCCTGCTGGAAAAGGACGTCGGCGCACGGCTGCTCGACAAAGCCGGGCGCGGTGTGCGGCTCACCGACGCCGGACACCTGCTCGCTCAGCACGCCCGGGTGCTGCTGTCCGCCGCCGAAGCGGCAGAAGCCGACCTCGCCGCCCTCAGCGGCGACATCCGAGGCACCGTCCGTGCCGGCGGCCTGCAATCGGCGGCCCGCCGCTTACTGATCCCCGCCGTGGCCCGCATGAAGGCCGACCATCCGCAGGTCCGGGTGGAAATCTTCGAGCTGGAACTCGAACAGTCCCTGCCAGGTCTACGCCTCGGCGCGGTCGACCTCGTCATCGGCGATGAGTACGACAGCCACCCCCGCCCCCGCCCGGCCGGGCTGTGTTTCACACCCTTGCTGGAAGAGTCCCTGAAGATCGTGCTTCCGGCCGCGCATCCGCTCGCCCAGGCCGGCGGACCGGTCGCGGTCACCGACCTGCGTTCCGACATTTGGACCGCGTCCGCCGAAGGCACCGGCCACCATGCCATGGTCGTCGGCACCTGCCGCGCCCTCGGCGGCTACGAACCCGACCTCCGGCACCGCTCCAGCGACGCCGACGTCCAACTCGAACTCGTGCGGGCCGCCACCGCCGTCGCCCTGTTGCCAGCCCTGACCCTGCCCAGCAACGACCCCGCGCTCGCGATCCGAGACATCGCCGAAACCACCCTCAGACGCCGGCTGGTCGCCGCCACCCGAGACACCCCACCCGCTCCGTCACTCACCGCCCTCCTGACAGCCGTGACGGACCAGGTGCACAACCTCGATCCGAAGAACAGCCGCTTCCGTTGACGAGATCGGGCTCCATCTGGGCGTCGATGTGAGCGGAGCGATCCGGGGTCGCGTACGCACGTGGTCTAGAATTGGATCTTGCCGATCGGCCAGCTCGTGGAGGAAATCTTGCGCATCGCCGTCGCCCAGCCTGCGGTCGTGGCGTACGACGTCACCGCGAACGTGGCCACTCATGCGAAGATCGTGCGCACGGCAGGGGCGAGGCTGGTGGTGTTCCCGGAGTTGTCGCTGACGGGGTACAACCTCGACGCGCCAGCGTTGACTTGCGACGATCCGCGGCTGGTCCCGATCGTGGCGGCGTGCGCCGATGCCGACGCGGTCGCGTTGGTCGGCGCGCCGCTCGCTGATGCTGATGGCCACGCCTACATCGCGACGTTGCTGGTCGACGGCGAGAGCGTGACGGTGGCCTATCGGAAGATCCATCTGCACCCACCGGAGGACCAGCGGTTCACTCCGGGCGACAAGCACGTCGTGCTCGACCTCGACGGGCGACGGCTCGGGCTGGCGATCTGCCGGGACGCCTCGCTTGCCGAGCATGCGGCCGCGACGGTCACGGCCGGCGCCGACGTATACGTTGCGAGCACCCTCAACTCACCTACCGACCCACGCGATGCGCGAATGCGCGAGCGCGCGACCACGCACCGGATGCATGTGGTGCTGTCCTGCGGCGCGGGGCCGGACGGGCCGCTGTTGACCGCGGGCGGCTCCGGATTCTGGGCGCCGGACGGGACAGTCATCGCGCAGGCCGGCGCCATGCCGGGTGAGGTGGTCGTGACCGACCTGCCCTGACCTGCCGGCCTGGTGATGTTCCTCAACCGTCGTCAACCGCCTAGCGCGGCAACCAGGTCGGTGCTCGCTGATCAGTGCCGCTGGAGGCTGGTCGTCGGGATCGGCTCCCTGTGCCCGGTGGGTGGCGTATCGCGATGCAAGTCAAGCCCGATGTCGACAACCGCGGAACGCTCCAGGGTGGCGACCTGCGCGATTGGTATCCACTGTGCCAGGTCGGTCGTGCCGTCCGTCTCAGGTCGAAGATCGCCGCCAACGATCCGGGCCCGGTAGAAGATGCCCAGCATGTGCAGGTCGACGACCCCGCCCTCGTAGCTCTCCACGGTCCTCGTTCGCGAATTCACGCCGAGCAACAGCTCGACCTGCGCCTCGTACCCCGTCTCCTCAGCCACCTCCCGCACGACGGCGTCGAACGGATCCTCCGCGTGCTCAACCCCACCGCCGGGCAGCGTCCAGTGCCGCCGAGCCCCATCCGGCGAAACCCAACGGGCCAGCAGCAGATGCTCGTCCCGCGAGCACACCGCGTACGCGGCGACCCGCAGCCGTTGCGCGATCACAGTGACCTCCTCGCTGAGTGCCCGAAGCGGTGACCCCGGCGTCAGACCCATCTCGACGCTCCCGTCACGGCACCAGGACGAGTTTGCCGGTTGTCCGACCGGTCTCACCACGCCGGTGTGCCTCGGCCGCCTCCGCGAGCGGAAACACTCTGTCGACGTGAACCCGTAGTTTGCCGGCGTCCACCAGCGTCGCCAGTGCCTCGAGTCCAGCCCGGTCGGGCTCCGCCAAGAGAAACAGTCCGCCGAAATCGCGAACGGTCGTCGCCTCCGCGCTGTTGAGCGCGACGATGAGGCCACCGGGGCGCAGCGTTGCCGCAAGCACCGGAAGTTGGCCGGACACCGTGGCGATCGCGAGATCAACGTCTTTGACGACCGCGCCGACGTCCTCGGATCGGTAGTCGACCACCTCGTCAGCGCCGAGCCCGCGCACGAAGTCGTGCTTGGGCGCACTGGCGGTCCCGATCACGTACGCGCCGAGCGCCTTGGCGACCTGGACCGCCAGGTGCCCGAACCCGCCCGCCGCCCCCGGGATGAGGACCCGCTGACCGGGCTGCACATTGGCCGTCTCGACGAGCGTCTGCCATGCGGTCAACCCGCCCAGGGCGAGCCCTCCCGCCTCGACCTGGCCCATGACGCGCGGGGTTCTCGCGAGGTGTCGGGCCGGCGCGGTGACGTACTCGGCATAGCCGGCGAGTTCCTTGGGAAACCGGGGCATGCCGAAGACCTCATCCCCCACCGCGAACCGGGTCACTCCCGGACCGAGCGCGGAAACGACGCCGGAGATCTCCCAACCGACGGTGAACGGCGGCGGGCCGAGAATCCCACCGTGGGCCCGCACCTTCCAGTCGACCGGGTTGACACCGGCCGCGCGTACCTCGACCAGCACCTCGGTCGGGCCCGGCTCCGGCCGATCCGCCTCGATCAGGCGTAGCACTGAAGGGTCGCCCAGCTCGCTCTGCACGATCTTCCACATCGCAGTCAGTATCCACACCGGTGGAGCACCAGACCAGGCTCGTCACGCCACCGCACCAGCAACGACTTCAGCTCGCGCTCCGCGTTGTTACTCGCCAGGTGTCCCTCCTCTCCGCAGGACCATCATCCGGAAAGGAGGGATCGTCGGTGGTGATGGACTGCGCATCTGGGCGCCCAGGCGCTCCACTGGCCCTGGTCTCCCGTCGAGCGAGGCCGCGCATGCGGGTACGGTGACGCCGTGCTCTCGGCCGTGAAGGGTCTGTCCCGGTACCACACCGAAAAGTCACTGGAGGCCCACCTACTGGAGCGCTCACACCGCGCCGAGAACGGCTGCCTGATCATTCACGGCTACGGGCCGCGACGCGGAACGCACCAGAAAGTCGCGGGTCGCGCATGGGCGCACATTGCCGCGTACGTTGTCCTCGTCGGCGGGTACGACCCCGCCCTCGACGTCGACCAGACCTGCGGCGCTGCCGACTGTATCGAGCCGACACACCTGCGCCAGGTCAGCCGGACCGAGGCCTGCCGCAGCCGAACTCAGCCGGCACGATGCCGCAACGGCCACGACCGTGAACTCGACCCGGCGACCGGCCGGTACCGTCGGGTCTGTCGAACGTGCAACCGGGAGGCTCAGCGCCGGTGGCGTGAACGCGAGGCCGCCGAGGTAGCCAGGGCCCGCGCCGCGTACGGCCGCTCGTAGTCTCAGCCCCTCCGTGCGGTCCGATCCCGGAATCGCCACTCAGTCGGTATTGGCGAGGATCGTGGCCGAGTTCAAGCAACTTCGGCCGCCAGAGTCCTTTGTCGGCGCGGCCGGTCGCCCAATGCTCGCCCGTGCCGCCCCGAGAGGTCTGAGCCCTCGCTGTTGAGCGACACGACAGTGTCCGTGAAGTGACATCGTTCGTCTGCGCGTCCTGCGACTTCATCCCTGAACGTCGGTGAGTCTTCACCTGCGGGACGAGCTTCGAGAACCAGCCGCCTGACCTCGCGGCGCGCCAGTCGCCCGCGCCGGCTCGGTGCACTTACACCATGCTGATTCCTTACGCACAAGAACTGTCATTATGGTGCACTGCGGATTCGCCCCTTTTGCGGTGATGATTTAGCGAATTATCGTTACCGGCAATCCGACAATCGGAGCGCAAGCGTCGAGCTCAGCGAACGGGTGTCGCTTCGCAGACGAGGCGGTGAGTCCTCGTTTGGCGTGGAGAGCAGGCACGGGAACACGTCTGATCCACGCGCTCCCTCAGCGCCGAAGCCAGCGATCAAACCAGGCGCGGGTCCGGCGCAGGACGTCGAGTTGGTGGTTGCGTTCCCGGATCGAGTGGCCCTCTCTCGGGTAGATCACGAACTCGTGCTCGACGTCGTAGTGACGCAGCGCCCGGTGGAGGTACACGGCCTGTCCGAGCGGAACGTTGGTGTCCTCGGCGCCGTGCAAGATGAGCACTGGAGTGCGGATGTGGCTGGCGAAGGAGATCGGGCTGACCGCGTCATGCGGGTGTGGGCCGATGCCGGACCAGCCAGTGCTGCCGCCGAGCGCGGCTTCGAACTGGCCGTTCTCCCCGGTCGCGGCGAGCATGCCCCAGTCGATGACGCCGGCGCCGACCAGCGCGGCGCGGAAGCGGTCGGTCTGGCCGACGGCCCAGGCGGACATGAAGCCGCCGTGGCTCCAGCCAGCGATGCCCAGCCGGTCGGGGTCGGCGATGCCCTCGGCGATGAGCAGGTCGATGCCGGTCAGGATGTCGGTCCACTCCTGCTGTCCGACCTGACCGGCGACGCTGGCGGCGAACTGATGACCATGGCCCTGGCCGCCGCGCGGGTTGGGAAGCAACACGGCGTAGCCGGCGGCGGCCAGCCACTGCGCGCTGGGGTACCAGAACAACTGGCAACGATCGGCGTAGCGATCGTACGGGCCTCCGTGCACGATCGTGACCAGCGGGAACGGGCCTTCCGATGCGGTTCTTCCGACCGGCAGCACGAGCAAGCCGTCCAGGTCGAGGCCGTCGGCGGCGCGGTAGGCCAGCGGTTGTTGCGTGCCGAGCGCGATGCCGTCCAGTTCCGGGCGGGTGTTGGTGATTCTCCGCAGCGGCCCGGCCGGCGGGCCGATGTGGACGTTCGCAGGTTGATAGCGGGTGCCGGTAAGTACCGCGATGTCCTCGCCGGTAGGTGTGGCGGTGAGGTTGTCGAGGCGTCCGGGGTGATGCGACAGGGTCGTGAGGTCGGTGGGGTTGAGCCGGGCCAGGGTCGTGTTCAGGCCGTCGGCGAACACAACCAGCGGGGCGGCATCGGTCTGGCAGAGTTTGGTGGGGCACATCGGTAGACCAGCGGTGCGGTTGCGCAGGACGCGGCTGTCCACGGCCAGGTCGAACACGGCAGTGCCGGCCTGCAGGACCGGTGGGGTGAGCGCGATGTAAGCGAGGTGCCAACCGTCTTCGCCCGGCCACCAGGCCAGAGATCGTGCATCTGCCCCGACCGGTCCGAGGTTCTCCGCAATCCCGGTCGTGGGGTCGAACAGGTGCAGTTGGCCGGTGCGCGGGCCGTAATCGTTGTCGGCGCTGGCCCCGGTCAGCACGGCAAGTGGGCCGCCGTCGGGACGTTGCCGCAGTTCCACGACGTGCCGGTCACCGAACACATTCGGGGTGGTGACCCGGCCGGTACGCAGGTCGAGCAGGCGCAGCCGGGCACGCGGTTCGCGCTCGCCGACGACGATGGCGTCGTCGCGGTCCCGGGCACGGCGCGCGTCCTGCTCGGTGGGTTCGTCCTCGGCGAGCAGAGCGACCACATTGGGGTCGGTGAGCGGCAGATGGTCGATGACGCCGGCGCGCCAGCTGGTCAACGTGGTCATCATGGCGGCGGCGAGGTTGAGCCCGTGCAACTGCGGGAGACCGCGGTCGGCGCGGTCGGACAGGAAGAACAGCGTCTCCGAGTCGGCCGACCATCGTGGCCGGGACTCGGTTGCGGTGTCGCCTGTCGCCCGGTGCGACGCGACGACGCCATCGGTGTCGACGAGCCAGAGTTCGGTGTCGAGATGGTCACCGGTCCGGCTGACGGGAGCGAGGACGTAGCAGAGCAGGCGCCTGTTCGGGGCGAGCGCCGGGGTCTGCGGGTCACGACCGTCGACCACGAGCTCGGCGCTCAGACCTGTCAT
Source organism: Micromonospora parathelypteridis (assembly GCF_014201145.1). NCBI lineage: Bacteria > Bacillati > Actinomycetota > Actinomycetes > Micromonosporales > Micromonosporaceae > Micromonospora > Micromonospora parathelypteridis. The sequence continues at coordinate 6,769,137 of NZ_JACHDP010000001.1, read as the reverse complement.
GCGATCAGTCTGCCAACACCACGCGGGTAACCCGCCGCTCGATCCAGTGCTGGATCACTGCATCGGAGCGGTCCGGATCAGCCGTGTCCAGACGAACGCCGGGGAGGTCGAGAAGGGGGGGAGGACCGAAGCCGGAACAAACCCCCTTGACTAATGGTCAAGAAATCTTGACCATTGGCGGCATGACCACCGATGATCTTCCCGAGACGTTCCACGTCACCCCTGACGAGCAGGTACGCAGCGATTCCAACCGCACCCGTCACCGGATCACCTCCGCGCTGGCGATCGCGCCGCCGGATCCGGGCCGTGCAGGCCGAGGGGGACGACAAATGACCTCAGACGTCCAGAAGTTGCCGACCGGGTTCGGGCGGCTGTGGACTGCGCAGACGGTGTCCTCGCTCGGTGACGGGGTGATGCATGCCGCGCTGCCGCTGCTCGCGTTGACGTTGACGCGGGATCCGATGGCGCTCGCCGTCGTCACGGCCGCCGGAACGCTGCCGTGGCTGCTCTTCGGGGTGCTCGGCGGTGCGCTGGTGGACCGCTGGGACCGCCGCCGCACGATGTGGGTCGCGGACGCGGCGCGTGCGGTGCTGCTCGCGATACCGGTAGCGGCGGCCGCGCTCGACGTGCTGAGCATTCCGCTACTCGCGGCCGTCGCCTTCCTGCTCGGCCTCGGCGGACTCTTCTTCGACACGGCCGCCACGGCCTATCTGCCGGATCTGCTCGGCCGGCACCCCGCGCTCCTGGAGCGAGCCAACTCCCGCCTGCGCGGCACCCAGACCGCCGCGTCCGGCTTCGCGGGGCCGCCCCTGGGCAGTGCCCTGCTCGCGCTCGGACGGGCGGTCCCGCTGCTCGCCGACGCGGTGTCGTTCACGCTCTCCGCGCTGCTCGTACGGTCGTTGCCTGCCGTACCCCGGCCGGTTCCGCAGGCTCGCGAGTCGTTGCTTCGGCAGGCGCGGGCCGGGGCCTCGTACGTCTTCCGGGATCGGCTGCTGCTCGGGCTCGCGCTGCGTCCGGCGGTCGGGAACGTCGCCTTCCTCGCCGTGGAGACCGTCCTCGCCCTCTTCGCGCACGACCGTCTCGGCATCGACACCTACGGCTTCGGCCTGCTCCTCACCGCGGAGGCCACCGGCGGCCTGCTCGGCGCGGGGATCGCCTCGTTCCTCGGCCGACGACTCGGCACCGGAACCGCGCTGACCTGCACGGCCGCAGTCGAAGGGCTCGCCATCCTGGGTCTCGCCGCCGCCCCGAACCCGTACGTCGCCGGCCTCGCGCTCGCCGTCTGCGGAGCGGGCATGGGCGCCACGATGGTGCTCGGCCCTTCCCTGCGACAGGCGATCGTCCCTGCCCACCTGATGGGGCGGGTCGCCTCCACCTCCCGCATGCTCGCCATGTGCGCCGCCCCGTTCGGTGCCTTCCTCGGCGGCTGGCTGGCCGCCGCCTACGACGTACGCACCCCGCTCTACGCCGCCGGCGGCGTCCTCCTTGCCATGACCGCCGTCACGGCGACCATGACCAGCAACCGCCGGGTCGAGGCGGCGCTGCGTGCCGCCGCCCCGGCCGATGATCCGGGTCACCCGGAATCCCGGGATCTCGTTCAGGAGGGTGCCGTTCAGGGCTTCGGAGGTCGTTGAGCCGGTGCTGTTGCGGCTGGCCGGGCGAGGTCGCCCGCCGGCGGACCGGAAAGGGTTGGACGGGATGACGCTCGGGCTTGTAGCTTGCAGTCGACCGCGACACCGCCCGAGGAGGTGAGACCCATGAACCCTGTTTCGATGTGGGTGCTCCCCCTTGCTGTCACGGTCGGGCGATTGACGTAGGTGTCGCCGGGAGCGCCTCGCCACCAAGGCGCTCCCGAAAGGCAACACCGATGCATTCTCTGCAGTCCACCGCCGAACCGTCGTCGAACGACATGGTCGAGCGCGACTCCCCAGTGAGCGACGTCCTCGGACTCCCCTCGCCGGCCGCCGACACCGATCGGGCGCCCCTCATGTTCGACGTGATCATTGCCGGTTGCGGGCCGACCGGTGCGATGCTGGCCGCCGAACTGCGGCTGCACGATGTGCGGGTACTCGTTCTGGAGAAGGAGACCGAGCCCGCGTCGTTCGTCCGCATAGTCGGTCTGCACATCCGCAGTATCGAGTTGATGGCAATGCGCGGGCTGCTGGAGCCCATCCTCGAACGCGGACGACGGCGTCCGGCCGGCGGCTTCTTCGCCGCCATCAACAAACCCGTGCCCGAGGGCCTGGATTCCGGGCACGCCTATCTGCTGGGCATCCCACAGCCGGTCATCGTCCATCTGCTCGAAGAACGTGCGGTCGAACTCGGTGCGCAGGTCCGCCACGGTGCTGCGGTGGTCGGTTTCCAGCAGGACGACGAAGGGGTGACCGTCGAACTTGCCGACGGGGAACAGGTTCGTTCGCGCTATCTCGTCGGCTGTGACGGCGGGCGCAGTACGGTGCGCAAACGGCTTGGCGTCGGCTTCCCCGGCGAACCCTCGCGGACCGAGACGCTGATGGGCGAGATGGAAGTGGGTGTGCCGCAGGAGGAGGTCGCCGCCAGGGTGGCCGGCATCCGCGAGACCCATCAGCGGTTCTGGCTGCGGCCCGCGGGCGTCGGGGTCTACAGCGTCGTGGTCCCCGCCGTAGGGGTCAGCGACCGCGCGGTACCGCCCACCCTCGAGGATTTCCAACAACAGTTGCGCGCCATCGCCGGAACCGATTTCGGCGTGCACTCCCCGCGCTGGTTGTCCCGCTTCGGCGATGCCACCCGGCTGGCCGAACGTTATCGGGTCGGGCGGGTGCTGCTGGCCGGCGACGCGGCACACATCCATCCACCCATCGGCGGACAGGGCCTCAACCTGGGCGTTCAGGACGCATTCAACCTCGGCTGGAAACTGGCCGCACAGATCCGTGGCTGGGCGCCGGAAACACTGCTGGACACCTACCAGGCCGAACGTCGACCGGTCGCCGACGACGTGCTGGACAACACCCGCGCCCAGATGGAGTTGCTGTCCACCGAACCAGGCCCGCAGGCGGTGCGCCGGCTGCTCACCGAGCTGATGGACTTCGACGAGGTGAACCGCCATCTGATCGAGAAGATCGCCGCGATCGGCATTCGCTACGACTTCGGGGCGGGCCCCGACCTGGTCGGGCGCCGCCTGCGCGACATCGATGTGAAGCAGGGCCGCCTCTACGGTCTGCTGCATCGCGGCCGTGGCCTGCTGCTGGACCGCACCGATCGGCTGACCGTCGGCGGCTGGTCAGACCGGGTCGATCACCTCGCGGATCCCACCGCGGAACTCGATGTTCCGTGCGTTCTGCTCCGCCCGGACGGCCACGTCGCCTGGGTCGGCGACGACCAGCAGGACCTGGACGACCACCTCTCCCGCTGGTTCGGCAAGCCCGCCAACTGATTGGTCATCCCGCAGGTACGAGCAGATCGGCGTTTCTCGTCGGGCATCAACCGCCCGCTGGAATGGCGGAAGAGGGCCATGCCAGCGGGCGGTGCCAGTCGGGCTGTCCAGCCCCATCGCAGGTGTTACCGGGCTTCGGCCGGATCTCTGGTCAGTGCAGCTCGGCCCGGCCCCGCTTGGGGAACGCGGCGCGCAGTGCGGGGCGACGGACGATGAACGCGACTCGGATGATGGGCAGCATGCAGACAACCTGCAGCACGGCGTACCACGGCGGGCAGACGCCCGGGATCACGTCGACGCCGATGATCGCGATCGGCATGATGACCGTGAGGGCGGCCACTCGCTCGAAGGCCCGCCGGGACCCCCGGGAAGCGGAGACGGCAATCTGGTAGATCGGCAGAGCGGCTACCGGCAGCAGGACCGCCCGGACCCACATGAAGGTGTTCACCAGATGACCGCTGCTCGACACCACGATGACGGCCGCGAGGGCGGCGGCGCTGAGCGCGGCGTACACCTTGATGCTGCCCGTCACGGTGCCGAACGCTCGTCGGGTGTCGGGCCGGTCGAGGTCAGTGGCTGCGGGCGGGGTGTGCGTGTTGGTCTGCATGGTCACCGACGCTAAGAAGCGCTCGGTCGACCCAGTATCCGTCTGGACCCACGGCTGGGTGGGGACAGACCCACTCCCCGGCCGCACAGGGCGGTAACGGGCTCCGCGCGGTGCACAGTGAGAGCAGCGAGAGCACCGGACGGAGAGCGAAGGTAGGGACATGAGGCATCTGGGTTCGTGGCTGGCGCGCGTGGGCGTGGGGTTCGTACGGGCGTGCGTCGTGACGGTCGTCAGCCTTCTGGTCCCGGCCGTGTGGGCCGCCGCCGTGGCGTTGGGGATCTGGTGGGGGGCGGGCAACCCGTGGTCGTGGGTCGCGCCGTTCGTGCTGGTGTGCGTGGGCACGCTCGCCCTGTCCCGTCCGGTCTGCCGGATGGTCCGCTTCCTCGTCGCCAGGTGGACGGCCACCGTCATCCCCAGCGGATACCGGCAGACCCCTCAGGTGACGCAACTGTCCACCGGCTACTGGTGGAACGGCTTCAGCTACGAGCGCACCAGCCGCGACGCCCTCCTGGACCAGAGGTGGCGGGTTCGATGGCAGGACCCCGCCAACTGGCGTGATCTGCGGTTCACGGCGGTCGCGCCGCTCACTGCGGGCGTGGTCGCGTCCCTGCCACCCGCGGGGGTGGCAGCGGCGGCTCTCGGGCTCAGCCAGCCGGCGCCCTCCGCGCGCCTGGTCGGGGCGTTCGGCCTGGTCGTGGCCTTCGTCTCCGCCCCGTACGCCTGGCGGTTTGTCGAACCGGTCGCCGTCCGCTTCCTGCGCCCGACGCCGGCGATGGCGCTGGCCGATCGGGTGGACGAGCTGACCGCCCAGCGTGCCGACGCTACGGTCGCCCAGGCTGCCGAGATCCGCCGGATCGAGCGGGACCTGCACGACGGGGCGCAGGCCCGTCTGGTCTCCCTCGGGCTCTCCCTGGCGACCGCCGAGAAGCTGATGGAAACCGACCCTGTCCAGGCCAGGGCGCTGATGCGGGAGGCGCGGGCCGGTGCCACCGCGTCGCTGACCGAGCTCCGTGACCTGGTTCGGGGCATCAACCCGCCGGTGCTGAACGACCGGGGGCTCGTCGACGCGGTTCGCGCTCTCGCCCTGGACAGCCCGCTCGAAGCGGATGTCAGCGCCGACCTTCGGCTGCGCCTGGACCCGCCGATCGAGTCCGCCCTGTACTTCGGGGTCGCCGAACTGCTGACCAACGCGGTCAAGCATGCCCAGGCGACCCGGGCGCGGATCTCCATCAGCCGGGACACCACCACCATCGTCATCGACGTCGAAGACGACGGTCGCGGCGGCGCCCGTGAGCGTGCCGACGGTGGTCTTGCGGGGCTACGCCGCCGCCTCGCGGTCTTCGACGGCACCGTAGAGATCACCAGCCCGGCAGGTGGCCCGACCCTCGTGCGGATGATGGTCCCATGCGAATCGTTGTAGCCGAGGACCTCTACCTGCTGCGCGACGGCATGGTCCGCCTCCTCGAAGCGTACGGACACCAGGTGGTGGCGACGGCAACCACCGGAACCGAGACGCTCCAGGCGCTCCTGAGGCACCGGCCGGACGTCGCGGTCGTCGACGTCCGCATGCCACCGACCCAGTCGGACGAGGGCCTGCGGGCGGCTCTCGCGGCCCGCCGCGAACTGCCCGGACTGCCCGTCCTGATCCTTTCCCAGTACGTCGAGCAGCTGTATGCCCGGGAACTCCTGGCCGACGGCTCCGGCGGAATCGGCTACTTCCTCAAGGACAGCGTGTTCGACGCCGACCAGTTCATCGACGCCCTGGAACGCGTCGCGGCCGGTGGCACCGCCATGGATCCGGCCGTCATCGCCAAACTGCTGTCCAGCGGGTCCTCGAACCGACGTCTCGAACAGCTCACCGAACGCGAGCGCTCCGTGCTCAGCCTCATGGCCGAAGGACTGTCCAACCATGCCATCGGCCAACGGCTCTTCCTCAGCGACGGCGCCATCAGCAAATACACCACGTCGATGTTCGGCAAGCTCGGCATCACCGACGACGACAACAACAATCGCCGCGTGCTTGCCGTCCTGGCCTACCTGAACAACCCCTGACCAAGCCCCGGTCAGGGGTTGTGCGGTGCGCTCAGCGATCGGTTGAGCCACTCCGTCATGAGCGCGCGTTCGGCATCGCTGAGCCCCGGGAGGTCGGGCACCACCGTGGCGAAGGTGACCGCGACCGCGCTCATGGTCGTGTCGGGTGTCGCCGGCGCGGTCACGAGGATGCTGCTGAGTACGGCATCGAGCATGGCGTCGCCCAGGCCAGGGTCGCGCTTCTCCTCGGACGTCCCCAGTAGGGCGAGAATGGTGCCGTTGCCCGCCGCGTGGATCATCATGAGCGCCCGCTGTTCGTCGACGCGTAGCAGGCCGGCTGCGGCCAGTCGCCGTACGCGGGTGCGCAGCACCTCGATGCCCGCGGCCGTCGCCGGCGACGGCCCGCCGCGCCCCCGGGTGCCGATGAGTGCGTACAGCTCAGGATTGGCCAGTCCGAACTCGACGTGCACGCGCCATCCGGAGCGCAGGTCCGCTACGGGATCACCCGCGGCGGTCTCCACCGCAGCCGCTTTGGCGGACACGTAGGTGGCCATGACGTGTTCCGCGACGGCGTCGATCAGGCCGTCCTTGTCGCCGAACAAGCGGTAGATGGTGGGCGCCTGCACGCCCGCCGCCTGGGCGACCGCTCGGGTCGTCACCGCGTTCGCGCCCTTCTCCCGCAGCAGCTCGCTAGCTGCCGCGACGATGCCGGATCGGACGTCGTCTCGGGATGTCGTGTCCTGCGCCGCAGCCATGAATCAATGCTAACAGCAACTTGTTGCCATCGAATTATCAGTGCTAACGTCGAGACGATAACGCCGTTAGCACAGGAGTGTTCACCATGTTCGTCATCACCGGCGCCACCGGTCAGCTCGGATCCCAGATCGTCGATCGGCTACTCGAACGGGTTCCCGCCAACACCGTGGGCGTCAGCGTGCGCGACGTAGCCAAGGCCGTGAGCCTCGCCGAACGCGGCGTACGGGTCCGCGCCGGAGACTTCACCGACCCGACCACGCTGGAACACGCCTTCGAGGGCGCAGACAAGGTCCTCATCGTGTCCGCCGCCATTCGCGGTGGCGGTGCGGTCGTCGCGAACCGCGCCGCCATCGACGCCGCTCACGCCGCTGGAGCCAAGCGCATCCTGTACACCAGCCACCAGGCCGCCTCCACGGAATCCCTGTTCCCCGCCCAGCTCACCCACGCCGCGACCGAGGAGTACCTGGCAGGGCTCGACGTCCCCTTCACCGCCCTCCGCAACGGCTTCTACGCGAGCACGCTCAGCTTCGCCGTCGGTGCGGCACTCGAAACCGGACAACTCGTGGCGCCGCCGGACGGCCCGGTCTCCTGGACCGCGCACGCAGACCTCGCCGAGGCCGCGGCCATCGCCCTCGCCGAGGACGGCGCACTCGACGGGATCACGCCCGCCCTGACCGCGCCGGAGATGCTCGACCTCGAAGCGGTCGCCGGCGTCCTCACCGACATCACCGGCCGCACCATCAGGCGCGTCGTCGCGGATGACGAGCAGTGGAGGGCGGCCACCATCGCCCGTGGCATGCCCGCGCCAGCAGCGGACTTCACCCTGGGCATGTACCGCGCGGCCCGCCGTGGAGAATTCGCCGTCACCGACCCGACGCTGGAGACCCTCATCGGTCGCCGTCCGACGTCCGTCCGTTCGGTGATCGAGGCCATCGCCTCTCAATCCTGAGGGGCTCGGTGGCAAGACAAGAGCCGAAGGCCGGCCCTCGCCATACGCGGGGGCTGGCCTTCGACGTGCTCAGTGCGCGGCGCGAACCGCCGAGACGAGCCCGCCCGCGCCCTCGTCCTGCTGCGGCGGGGTGGGCGCAGGACGCCCGTAGGCCTCGGCGCGCTCGCGCAGGGTGAAGGTCTCCGCCTCCCAGCCGAGGCCGGCTAGCCAGCCGACCGGGTCCTCCGGCATCTCCCAGACCCACATCGACGCCGCCGAGCCCGAAGCGGCATCCTCGCGGAAGCGTTCGACCACACCGCGCGAGCCCAGTGTGAGGCCCATCCTGCTGCCTGCGGCGGACAGCGCGCCGACCCGTTCCAGCAGCGACTCCACCGCGTCCTCGGGTAGATAGATCAGCAGTCCCTCGGCGATCCACACCGTCGGCCGCGCCGGATCGTGCCCGGCCGCGGCCAGGGCGCCGGGCCAGTCCTCGCGCAGGTCGACCGGGACGGTGATCCGCTCGCAGCGCGCAACGGCACGCTCCTGACGCAGCACCGAGGCCTTGAAGCCCAGCGGTTCGGCCGTGTCGACCTCGAACAACCGCGTACCCGCAGGCCAATCCATCCGGAAGGCCCTGCTGTCCATCCCGGCTCCGAGCAGCACTACCTGCCGAACGCCGGACGCGACCGCCTGATCCAGCAGGTCGTCCAGGAACTTCGTCCGGATGACGATCGAGAAGGCCACACCGAGCCAGCGGCGCCGCGCCGCCTCGTCCGCGCGCGGGGGCGGCGGCGTCCCGGGGTCTCTCCCGCCGGCCGTGGCGAAGGCCAGCGCCAGCGGATCCCGGAACAGCGGCTGCTCGCGTGCCGTCTCCATTGCCCTCACCCGGGCCACGCCCACGGCTGTGGCCCACACCCCGGACGGCTCGATCGGTCCCGCCGCATCAGTCACGCGTTGAGCCTAGCCAGGCGGCGTTTCACCCAACACCGGGAACGTTCGTGGTCACAGCACTAGCGGACGGCGGACAGCCAGGGGCGCAGCGCTGCCGCGACCGCGTCACGCATGCGCCGCTGCAGCTTGCGGGGGTCGTCGAGCGCGCCCGGCTCTTCGAGGAGGACTTGAAGCGCGCCCGTCACCGCACCAAGGAACGCCCCGACCAAGGCGCTCGCCTGCACGGCGTCGAGTTCGTCGGGGAATGCTGCCTGGAGGTGGCGGGCGATCTCGAGTTGCGCGTCGAGTTGGATCTGCAATCCACGGCCGCGCACGGCCGGAACGGTCTGCATGAGCCGCATCCGCAACAGCGCGGTGGGGCTCGCCATCTCGGTGCTGTGGTCGTTGACGTCGCGCAGCGCCCGGACGAGCAGGTCGGCGGGGCTGTCACCGGGCTTGCGGCCGGCGATCGCCGAGACCGCCGCGGCGACGCGCGCGTCGCTTTCGGGAAAGAGCAGTTCCTCTTTGCTGGCGAAGTAGCTGAAGAACGTCCGAGTGCCGATCTCCGCCGCTTCGGCGATGTCGGCGATCTTCGTGCCTTCGTAGCCGTGGCGCTCGAAGAGGTCGACCGCGGCGTCGACGATGGCCTGCCGGGTCCGTTCGCGTTTGCGCTCGCGCAGGGAGGATTCCGCCATGGTCAGCAGCATAATGCACCCAGCGCGTAGCGGCACTGATTGTAATACTGCACTGAGTGCAGATATCCTCCTGGCATGACGAGCATGAAGACCGTGCTGATCTCCGGGGCCGGCGTCGCCGGCCCCACCCTTGCCTACTGGTTGGCCCGCCACGGATTCCGGCCCACCGTCGTCGAGCAGGCGCAGGGCCTGCGCTCCAGCGGCAGCCCCGTCGACGTGCGCGGGCCCGCCGTCGGAGTCGCCGAGGCGATGGGCATCATGCCGAGGCTCCGCGCTGCGGCGACCGACGTGACCACCCTGACCTTCGTGGACGACAGCGGTCGCCGGGTCGGTGGCATGCGGCTGGGTCAGACGCGCGGCGAGGTGGAGCTGCCCCGCTTCGACCTCGCGACGATCCTCCACGAGGCGGCCCGTGATGAGGCCGAGTACCTCTTCTCCGACTCGATCGCCACACTCGCGCAGGACGAGGGCGGCGTCGACGTCACGTTCGAGCAGGCCGCGCCGCGCCGCTTCGACCTGGTCGTCGGCGCCGATGGCCTGCACTCGCGGACGCGCCGGCTCGTCTTCGGGGACGAGGGCCGGTTCGTGCGGCACATGGGCGTCTGGATCGCGACCCTGCCCGTCGACGGCCTCGACCTCGCGCCGCACGAGGTGCTGATGCACAACGCGCCCGGCCGCGCTCTCGCGCTGCACCCGAACCGCGGGGATTCGAGTGCCGCGTTCATCTTCCGTGGCCCGCCGGCGCTCGGCTTCGACCACCGCGACACCGCCGAGCACAAGCGCACACTCGCGGCTGCCTACTCCGGCGGCGGCTGGCGGACACCCGAGCTTCTTCAGTGGGTGCACGCAAGCGACGACCTCTACTTCGACTCGGTGAGCCAGGTCCGGCTGGACAGGTGGTCGGCCGGACGGGTGGCGCTGCTCGGCGACGCGGCATCCTGTGTGTCCCTCTTCGGCGACGGGTCGACCCTGGCGATGGCGGGCGCGGCGACGCTCGCGGAGTCGCTGGCCGCGACACCCGGCGACGTTGCAGAGGCGCTGCGACGCTACGAACAGACCCACCGGAAGCTGGTGGCGCCGAAGCAGCGAAACGTCGCGCGGGCCGCGTCGCTCCTCGTGCCCGCCAGCCGGATCGGAATTACGACCCGCAACGCCGCCACCCGACTGCTGTCGCTGCGAGGGCTACGCACCGACCTGAGCACCAGGCCGACGATCTCCGGCCCCCGCCTCGAGGAGTCGGTGCAGCGCCGCGTCGTCTCCGCTGACGACGACCGTGCCGGCGGTGCGAGCGGTGGCCAGTGAGATGGAGCCGTCGAGCAGGGAGTTGAGCGTCGAAGGGTCGGTGCGCAGGCCGGCGTCGGGGTCCGCTGGTTCGCCGGGTTCGACGTGGACCTGGCCGTCCCGGGTGCGGATGGTCCACACCTGGTCGTTGAGCTCGAACCGGTAGGTGGCCGGCGGCGCCTGCGGACTCGGGTGCCGTGAACCGCGCAGGAACAGCAGCACCGAGGTCGCGCTGAGGTGGGCCGGCGACGGTGGCAGGGGTACGCGTAAGCCCCAGCCGCCGAGGGCCAGCACGATCGGCTCCAGTTCGCGTCCGGACGCGGTGAGGTCGTACACCACCGAGGCCGCGGGCGGCGGCAGCCGGCGCTGGCGCACCACACCGTGGCTCTCCAGCTCGCGCAGCCGGTCGGTGAGCATGTTCGAGCTGACCCCGGGCAGTGCCCGGCGCAGGTCGGAGAAGCGCTGCGGCCCAAGGAACAGTTCACGGACGACGAGCAGCGCCCAGCGTTCCCCGACGACGTCGAGGGCACGGGCGATCCCGCAGGCGTCGCCGTAGCTACGACTGGTCGGCATGGTGGACCCTCCCCCACTCGACTCTGGATGCCAAACACTATCGCGTGGTTGTTTTTAACAACTATAGGCGTTACGGTCTCGCCAAACAGAGACAGGGAGAATTCCATGGGGATGCCAGTGGTGCACTTCGAGATCATCGGGACCGACCCGCAACGGCTGCGCACCTACTACAGCGAGCTCTTCGACTGGCAGTTCGACGTGGGGGACGCCGCCGCCGAAGCGGTCTCGGCACCAGGCAGCTACGGGTTCGTCCACCCCCACGACGGCGGAATCCCGGGCGGCGTCGGCGGTGGCACGGGTTACCCGCACCGGACACTGTTCTATGTCGGCGTGCCCGATGTGGAGGCGGCGCTGCAGCAGGCCGAGCGTCTCGGCGGCACCCGCGTGTCCGGACCGCATCCCAACCGCGACGAGACGTTGGTGGTCGGCTTCTTCACCGACCCCGAAGGACACCTCGTCGGGCTCGCCGCCGCCGGAGCACCGCAGTGAGTTGACCCTCAACCGGGTTGAGGCCCGAGCATCGGCGACATGGACGACCAGCCGACACCCGACCCGACCATGATGCGCATCATCGAAGCGGTGCAGCTCGGCCAATCCGGTACACCGGGCCAGGCCCGCGAGCTGCTCACCGCCCTGTGGGACGAAATCGGCCCCACCGGTGACGCGCTGCACCGCTGCACCCTCGCCCACTACCTCGCCGACCTGCAGGACAACCCCGAGGTCGAGCTGATGTGGGACGAACGCGCCCTGGCCGCCGTCACCGACCTCACCGACGACCGCGCCCAGCAGTACCATCACGCCCTTCAGGTGCAGGGCTTCCTGCCGTCGCTGCACCTGAACCTGGCCGACGTGCACCGACGGCTGAGCAACACGACCCTGGCCCGGGCACACCTGGCGACCGCTCGGAGCCTCGTCGAGCAGTTGCCGGCCGACCAGTACGGCGACCTTGTCCGCGCGGGCATCCAACACGTCGACCAGGCTCTGGCGGCGGGTTCGACGGCCCGCCTCGACTCGCATCCCTCGGTGGCGGGCTGACGATCCCGGTTGCGCCACAGGGGGCCGTGCTGTGAGGGTCGACGGATGACAGCGGTGACCGGCGCCGACCTGCTCCAGGCGGCCAACGAGATGACCCGGGTGCTGCTCCCGCACCGGGAGCGTGACTGGACGGTGCCCGCCGGCACCCTGACCTGGAGCTGCTGGACCACCGCGGCGCACGTCGCGCACGACCTGCTCGCGTACGCCGGCCAGGTCACCGGCCTCCCGCAGGACGCCTACCTGCCGTACGACCTGCGGGTCTCCCCCACCGCGAAACCGGCGCAGGTGCTCACCGTGGTGCACGCCTGCGCCGGGCTGCTCGCCGCCGCGGTCGACACCACCGGGCCGGACGCGCGGGCCTGGCACTTCGGCCCCTGCGACCCGGCCGGCTTCGCCGCGATGGGCGTGGCGGAGACCCTGTTGCACACGTACGACATCACCGTCGGCCTCGGCGTGCCGTGGCTGCCGCCGCAGCGGTTGAGCACGTTGGTGCTGGGCCGGCTCTTCCCGGAAGCCCCGGACGGCCCCGCACCCGACGTGCTGCTGTGGATGACCGGCCGGGTCGAGCTGCCCGGCCGGGCGAGACGCACATCCTGGGTTTGGCGGGCAGCGGTCGACTGACTCGCACCACAGCCGGCTGTGGCGGGCCGGGCGCTCAGCAGCGGATTCGTGGTGCCAGCCGGACGTCGGCGGGACCGTCGCGGTCCAGGTAGGTCGACTCGCAGAAGGCCAGGAAGCGTTCCGCGTCCGCCGCGGTGGACGCCAGACCGAAGGAGACGCGTACCGCCCCGCCGGTCGGCAGCCCCAGGGCGGCGAGATGCTGGTCGATCGTCCCGACGTGCGCGAGGTTCGTACGGCGCAGCAGTCCGGGGTTGATCCCGAAGGCGGCCTCGGCCGAGCCCGGATTGCAGAAGCAACCCGTCCGCAGGGCGAATCCGGCCGCCGATGACTCGAACGCGACGAGCCGCTCGTCGACGAGCGTGCCGTCGGGATAGTGGAAGTTGAACGCCACGGTGCCACCCCGCGCGTCGCCCGTAGACGGCCCGTACACCCGGACCAGCGGCTGGCCGTTGCGGTGCCGCAACGCGGTCAGCCGCTCCAGCAGCCAGCCGGTGAGCAGGCCGACCCGGGTGTGAACGAGGTCCACGCCGATCGAGTCGAGCCAGCGCAGCCCGAACTCCACATCGGGGATGCTGAGGAAGTTGAGCGTGCCGTCCTCGAACCCCGTCTCGTCCCCCATCGGCTGGTGCCAGTCACCCTGGACGCTGACGGCCCGGATGGTGCCACCGGCGAACCAGGGGCGGCGCAGTCGGGTCAGGGCGTCCCGCCGGGCGAGTAGCGCCCCCACACCGGTGGGGTAGCCGAAGAGCTTGTACCAGCTCAGGCAGACGAAATCCGGACGTACGACGCTCAGGTCCAGCCGGTTCGTCGGGGCGAAGGCCGCGGCGTCGAGCAGTACGTCGTACCCGTGCTGCTGGGCCAGGTCCACCCACCCGAGCGGATGCTGCACGCCGGTGAAGTTGCTCTGCGCCGGGTACGCGAAGAGCCCCGCAGGACCCGACCCACGCGCCCAGGGGCGGCCGACCGGCCCGCCTCCACGCGCGGTCAGCGCGGTGATCACGTCGGGTTCGGCCACCCGCAGGTCGGGTCCGGCCGGCGGCACGTAGCGGACCGGTGAGTGGGCCGCGCGGGCGTACTCCCGGATGCCGTTGACGGAGTTGTGGTTGTCCCAGGTCAACACGAGCGGGCGGCCCCGGCCGAAGCCGTACGCCTCGCCCACCAGCCGGCATGCGCCACTGGCGTTGGGCGTGAAGATGACCGCGTACTCGGTGGGGTCGGCGCGGAAGAAGTCGAGCACCGCCCGCCGGGCCGACTCGACCAGCCCGCCGGCCGCCTCGGAGGTGGGGTTCTCCGAGTGCGGGTTGCTGTACAGGCCTGCGAGCAACCGGTCGTGATGGGCGATGACCTGGGCCTGCGCGGCCACCCCGGCGCCGGTGTAGTCGAGGTAGACGCGGCCGTCGCGGTCGAGGTGCCGGTACTCGGTGGCGCGCAACTCGTCGATCCGGGCCGTGCTCGCGTAGGCGGCGGTCGCGGGGACCCGCGCCGCGGACGTCCGCCGCTCAGTCGCCATGTCGAGTGTGGTCGGCTTGGCTCAGGGCACGCCTGTCGAGTTTGCCATTGGGCAAAGTGGACAGCGATCGCACCCGCTCGAACACGGTGGGCACGGCCACGGCGGGCAGCCGGTCGAGCAGGTGTGCGCGCAGGGCCTTCTGATCCACCGGCTCGGCGCAGACGACGTACGCGACACCCTGATAGGGGACGGCGACGCCGGCGAGGAGCACCGCCGGGTGGGCCATCAGGGCGTGCTCGATCTCGGCCGGCTCGATACGCATCCCACCAATTTTAAGCTGCTCGTCAATGCGTCCGTGGTACCGCAGCAGGCCGTCGGCGCCCCTGCTGACCCGGTCACCGGTGCGGTAAACCGTGCCCCCGGACACCACCCCGGGCGAGGAGACGCACAGCTCGCCGTCGTCGATCGAGACCGTCGTACCGGGGATCGGACGGCCGATGGGGACCGGGTCCTCGCCCACCGCGCACCTGTGCACGGTGCTCCAGACGGTGCACTCGGTCGGGCCGTACTCGTTGTAGAGCGTCGCGTCCGGCATTCGCTCGTGGTGCAGGTCGACCAGGCCGGGTGGACAGCTCTCCCCGGCCACGATCACGGTCGTCAGGCTGGGCACCGGCGAGCGCAGCACGAGGCGGTACAGGGACGGGACCATCAGCGTGTGGGTGGGCCGGTGCGCGGCGCCGGCCCGGACGATCGCCCGCACGTCGAACGGTCGGTCGCTCGGGATGACCAGGGTGCCGCCCGTGCACAGCGTCCAGTAGATGCCCGCGACCGAGCTGTCGAAGGAGATGGACGAGCTGAGCATGAACCGTTCGGGTGGGCGGCCGTAGTACTCCAGCCGGGCGCCCGTCGAGTAGCTCAGCGCCGCCCTGGACACCGTGACCGCCTTCGGTACGCCGGTCGATCCGCTGGTGAACAACGTGTACGCGTCCGGCCCGTCCTGCCAGTCGAAGCGGGCCGGACGCAACGTCGCCAGCAGCTTCTCGGTGAGTGTCACGCGCGCGCCACTGCCAGCGGCCATCAACTCGCGCCGGGTCGCGGGGAAGGCCGCGTCGATGGGTACGTAGCGGGCTCCCGCTCTGAGGACGCCGATCATGGCCACGATTGCCCAGCGCGACAGCCGGGTGTGCACGATGACCGGGTCGCCGACGGCCACCCCCTGCTGTTCGAGGTGGAGCGCGACCGCGCCGCTCAAGCCGTCCAGGTCGGCGTACGTCAGGGACTGCTCGGGGTCCACCACGGCCAGCGACTCCCGGCGGGTGCGCAGCTGGGTGGCGAGCGCCTCGGGGATCACCGCCGACCGGCCAGGACCGGCATCCGCTTGATCCCGCCGAGCCAGTTGGACCGTACGCGCTCGACCTCGCCGGCCGGTTCGAAGGACGTGAAGGTGGCGAAGAGTTCCTCGAAGAAGACGCGCAACGTCAGCCTGGCGAATGCCGCCCCCAGGCAGTAGTGCCGGCCCTCCCCAAAGGCCAGGTGCCGGTTCGGGTGCCGGTCCGGGTCGAGGGTGTCGGGGTCGCGAAAGACGGACTCGTCACGGTTCGCCGACCCGAGCCACACCACGACGGCGTCGCCCGCCGCGACGCGTACGCCGCCGAGGGCGGTGTCGCTCGTCGCCAGCCGCATGAAGTGCCCGGCCGGTGAGGCGAACCGAAGCGCCTCCTCCACCGCGCGGCCGATCCGCTCGGGTCGGCGGGCCCAGTCCTCGTAGCGCCCGGTGCGGATCAGCTCGGCCAGGACCGCGCGGGGCACGTGCGGGAAGGCCGCGCTGCCGCCGAGCAGCAGGCTGTAGCAGTTGGCCACGATCGCCCCGGCGCGCAGCGGCATGGCGCCCAGCACGTCCACCAGGTCGCCGCGTGGCCGCCGTCGGTGCGAGATCACCAGGTCGAGCAGGTACGCGAACAGTTCCCGGTGTCCACGGTCGAGGGTCGCGGACGGGCCGCCGGGCAGCATGACGTCCGGGTCGTGTTCGGCCACCGACATGGACACCCACCGGGCCAGAGCGGGCCAGTCCGCCGTCGGGATGTCCATCATCGGTCCCAGGAAGGCCATCGGCAGGGCGGAGGTGAGCGAGGCGAAGTCCAGGAGCCCGTCGGCGGGGCGCAGCATCTCCCGTACGAAGGAACGGATGGCCGGTTCGTGCCGTGCTACCGCACGTGCGGTCATCTGCTGCTGCAGCGGCCCCCGGATGAGGCCGTGCCGCGGCGGGTCGGTCGCCGCGAACTGCTGGTTCTGCGCCGGTTCGGGCCGGCCGAGCATGCTGAGCACCACCCCACCGGTGGAGGTGAACCGGGAATGGTCGGCCAGGACGGTTCTGACGTCGGTGTGGCGGGTGACCGCCCAGAAGCCTGACCCGCCCTGCGCGGGCTGCCAGCTGACGGGATCCCATCGGCGCAGCATCCGCCAGGCGGCGTGCGGGTCGCCGCCACCATGCAGGCCGGGGTCGGCGAGGTCGATCCTGCCCGGGGGGCGGGTGTGCCCACACGGTGGGGTTCTCATGCGGCCAGTACCTCGTCGACCAGCTCGGCGATGGTCGGCTTGAGGAACAGCACTGCGGCGTCGACCTCGACGCCGAGCTGGTCGTAGAGGTCCATCAGCAGGTCGGCGGCGAGCAGCGAATCACCGCCGAGGGCGAAGAAGTCGTCGTCGACCCCCACCGGGGTGACGTTCAACTTCTCGCTCCAGAGCCGGGTCAACATCGTCTCAAGCTCGCTGCGCGTCTGCACGGATCTCCTCCCAACTGTCGATGAATCGGCCGACCAGGGCCTGCATGTCGGCCTCCCGCCACGAGCGGCGGTAGCGCACGCAGACGGTGTAGGCGCCGCCCGCGCCCGGCTCGAGCCAGAACGTCAGCCCGTTGACGGGCAGCAACGGCCCGCCCAGCCCGAGCCCGGGAGGGATCGTCAGCGGCTCGATCCCGGCGCCCTCCGGCACCTGGATCACCTCGAACTGGGCCAGGCCCGGCCCGCCGTCGGCGAACAGCGCGTCGGCCTGCGGCACCGCGTCCAGCAGCACCGGAAACGGGATCTCATGCGCGTACGCCTCGGCGAACGCGCGGTGCACCGCGCCTACCGTCGGCGTGCGCAGCCGTACCGGCAGCGCGTTCATGTACAGCCCCACGGTGTCCCAGTCGGCACGCTGCCGGCCGTGCGTCAGCACGGGAATGACGGCCTCGCCCGGGCTGAGCGGGTCGAGGGCCCGTGCGAACGCGGTGAGCAGGACGACGAACGGCGTGCTGCGCACGGTCCGGGCCACCACGGCCGCCTGCTGCTGAGTGATGCCGCTCGGCGTTCTGATCTCGGCCGTGCCCCCGTCGTCGCCCACGGCCACGCCCGGGGCCAGGGCCGGTACGTCGGCGAGCATCTCGCGCCAGAACGGCACGGACCGGTTGATCCGCTTGGGCGCCGGGGTCGACGTGCCGCCGTAATAGGAGGGGGCCGGCCCGGTCCCCGGCTTCAGCACCTCGCGCAGCAGCAGCCGCATGGACCACGGGTCGGACACGTTGTGGTGCGCCACGAGCAGCAACTCGCGTCCGGCCAGGTACGCCCAGAGCAGGCAGCTCGCGTCGCGCGGGTAACGGCCCGCGGCGGCCGCCGCCCACACGTCGTCGACGACGCGCAGCGGGACCGGCCCCGCACCCAGCACGGGGTGCCGGGCCACGATCGTGTCCAGGGCGTGTTGCAGGGCGGCGGGGTCGGGTTCCGCGGGTAGCCGGACCCCGCCCAGCGCGACGAACCGGTCGGGGTTCGCCGGCCCACCCGTCCAGGAGAGAATGCGCTGGCCGAACGGCTCGTCATGCACGTCGTACACCTCCGATGGCCTTGCCGGCCGGGTCGACCGGCGACCGCTCACGCGGCGCCGGGAAGCGCGTCTCCGGCTGCCCGCCGGCTGGCGCATCGGCCTCGTCCGGCAGGTCACGCCACCGCCGTAGCGGCGAGAAGTACAGCAACAGGCCCGACGCCCACACGCCGACGGCCGCGATCCACAGCGTCGGTCGTACCCCCAGCCAGCTGCCCAGCAGCCCGCCCGCCAGTGCGCCCACCGGCATCACCCCGAAGATCACGAATCGGACCGACGCCGTCATCCTCCCGAGCAGCTCCGGAGGGCAGACCCGTTGCCGGTAGCTGACCGACGCCGAGTTGAAGATGGCGAACACCACCCCCATCCCCGCCATCCCGACCGTGTAGGCGGCCGGACCCCAGCCGGACTGGGCGGCCGGTACGAGGAGCACCGTCCAGCCGATCCCCAGCGGGGCGATCCAGATGATCCGGGCCGTGCCCACCACGCGCGCCAGCCGTGCGGACGCCAGGCCGCCGACGATCCCGCCGACCGTGGTCAGCCCCATCACCACACCGACCATGCCCTCGCTCAGACGCAGGTCGCGCACCAGGTAGAGGACCGCCAACGCGAAGAGCATCTGACTGAACAGGTTGAACGACGCCGCGGCCGCCACCAGCCGGGGCATGACCGGGTGGCGGAACACGAAGGACAGGCCGTCGCCCAGTTCGCGGCGGAAGTCCCGACGCCGCGCCACGGTCGGCCGCTCCTCGGTATCGCGGATCAGCAGGAGGGACGCGGCGTTCACCACGTAGGCGAGCGCGTCGACGCCGGCGGCACGCGCCACGCCCAGCGCCGACACCACCGCGCCGCCCACGCCGTACCCGGCGATCCGCGAGACCGAGTACGTGGTCGTCAGCTTGCCGTTGGCGTCGAGCAGCTGGTCCTTGGTGACGATCGACGGCAGGAAACTCTGGTGCGCGGTCTCGTACAGCACGGTGCAGACGCTGGACAGCAGCGCCACGGTCCACAGTTGCATCATCGTGACCCAGCCGGCCCACGCACCGACGGCGACGGTGGCCACCAGCCCGGCCCGCACGAGGTGACAGACCACCATGACCCGGCGTTTGCGCATCCGGTCCACCCACACCCCGGCGGGCAGGGAGAGGAACAGGTAGGCCACCATCCGGGTGGCGCTGAGGACACCCACCTCCACGGCGGAGGCGTCCAGCACGGTGACGGCCAGCAGCGGGATGACCAGCATCGACACCGCGTCGCCGACCTCGCTGAGGGTCTTGCCCGACCACAACACCAGGAAGTTTCGGTGTCGCCACAGGCTGTCCGTCATGCCGCGTCCTTGACCGCGCGCAGCAGCAGGTCGGTCATGGTGCTCAGGAAGCGTTCCACCTCGTCGCGCCCGTACCCGTTGCGCATCACCCGCATGGTGAGCTGCACGTACGGGTGCACCTCCGCCAGCACGTAGAAGCTGGCTCCGCTCTGCGCGCGGGGAGCGAGGAACTCGATCCGCCCGGGCTCCCACTCCGACGGCGCGGGATCGGCCGCGGCGTCGACCGGCGCCGGGAGGAAGGTGAAGAAGCTGCCGTGGTCGAAGTCCGTCAGCTCGACGGCGAACGGGTCGTACACGCCGTGCTGCAGGGCGCGCGCCGCCGCGACGTTGATGTCACGGGCCAGCGGGCGCAGCGGCCCGTCGGGGTCGCACTCGGCCAGCAGGGGCACCAGCTGGGTCATGGAGGACACCAGGCGCCGCACCGTGGGGTCCATCCGGTTCGCGGACAACTGCCACAGCAGGTGTCCGGGCTGGCCCGTGGTCGTGGCGAGCGCCTGCGCGTACACCGTGAGCAGCAGGGTGGGCAGGGTGACCCCCAGCTGCCGTGCCGCGTCACGAACCGCGCCGTGCGGGATGCCGGTGTGCGCGCAGGCCCGCACCATCGGACCCCGGGTCACCGGCACCCGCGGTGCGGCAGCAACGGTGCGTCGGCGGTATTCGCCGGCCGCGGCCAGCTTGGCCCGGAAGGCGTCGGAGCCTTGGCGTTCGGCGACCTCGCGCGGCGCGGGGGCGTCGGCGGGACGTTCACCGCGCAGCAGTGCGTGAAAGTCGGATTCCAGGATCCGCACCGCGGCGCCATCGGCCGCGATGTGGTGGATCAGCACACGGACCTGGGGTGCTCCACCGTCGTCGGGGGTACGCACCCAGGCCCGCCACGCCGGCTGGGCGGCCAGGTCGAACGGGTCGCGGACGGACGCCTCGGTGAACCGCACGAGTGGGTCGCGCAGGACCACCTGCCGCACGCCGCCGGGATCATCGGCCGCGTGGTACACGGTGCGCAGCGACTCGTGCCGCACGGCCAGGGCGGTGAGCGCCTGCCGCACCTGCTCCTCGGTGGTCCCGACCGGAGTTGACCAGGCGAGGTCCAGGTTGGACTCCCACAGCTGTTCCGGGGGGCGTACCGAGAGGGCTCGCCACATCGAGAGCTGACCCATGGTGAGCGGGTGGTCACCCGAATTCTGCATGGCTTCTCCAGCGTCGAGGGGTGGGTGGGTGGTCGCCTGGCCGGCGACCACCCACCGCGCTTCACACGGCTCTCACTTAACGCAGTCGTCCTTCCGCATCTCCCGCACCTCCTCTCGCCACCGGGGTCGGTCCCCTCCGGCCATCAGTTGGGTTCGGAGGCGTGCCGACGAAGTGGTGCGTCACGGTCAGGTCCAGCTGATGCCACGGTTGCGGACGTTGCGCATGCGCTTCTCCTCTCCCGTAGAGGGCGGCTCCCGAGCCCGCCCGGTGACCTCAGCGTCGGCCGCCGCCAGCTTCGGCGGTAGGGCTGCCAGCGTTCGAAGTCGTTCGGCCTTGTTCGACCGGAACCTCGAACGTCACCGGTGTCGGGGCAGGCCGCCGGGGCCACAGCGGCACGAAGACGAGGACCGCCACCGCACCCGCCAAGCCGCTGAACCCGATCACCGTGGTGGCCGGCCACCGGTCGGCGGCCAGACCGGCCATGACCATCGCCGCCCCCTGGAGCCCACTCAGACCGGTGATGGCCACCCCGAACGCCCGTCCCCGGTACTCCGTCGGCACCGCCCGGCCGAACAACGCGTTCAGCGGGATGGCGAAAGCGCTCGCGGCGCCGGCCAGCACCAACAGCAGCAACATCATCCACAGCGGAGGGACGAGCCAGGCCACCGTCAGCACGCCGGTCGACGTCGCGGCCAGGGGCAGGATGAGTCGTGGCCGGGCCGCCGGCGGACAGAGCCGGGTGAGGGCGACTCCGCCGATGGCCATTCCCAACGGCGCCGCCGCCAGCAACAGCCCGACGGTGCCGGCGCCGCCGCCGTACTCTCGGGCGAGCGGTGCCATCAGCCCCTCGGCGGCGTAGGTGAAGGCGCTGGCCGTCCAGAGGACGAGCACGTAGGACCGCAGCCGGGAGTCGGCGAAGATCACCCGCAGGCCGACCGCCCGGGTACGGCGGGTCGGGCGGGACGGTGGTCGGGGGGCAGGGCGCGAACGCACGCCGATCGTGATCAGCAGGGCGGAGACCAGGAACGTGCCGGCATCCACCAGCAGCGCGCCGCGCAGCGACAGCAACGCCACCAGACTCCCCCCGACGGCGAAGCCGACCACCTGCACGACCTGGGCGCAGATGTTGTCCACGCCGTTGGCCACCGCGTAGCGGTCGCCGTCGAGCACTTCCGGCATCAACGCCGCCCGCGCCGCCACGAACGGCGGTCGCATCAGGTTGACCACGAAGAGGAGCGCCACCAGGGCCGGCGCCGGGAGAGCCGGCAGCGCCGCCAGCGGGATGAGCGCCGCGCGGCCAAGGTCGCACGCGATCATGACGTTTCGCCGGGGGAACCGGTCGGCGAGGCCGGACAGCAGCGGTCCGCCGGTGAGCCAGGCGAGGTAGGAACTGGCGTAGCCGGCCGCCGCAAGGGCGGCGGAGCCGGTTTCGGTGAAGACGAGGTACGCCACGGTCACGGCCGTGAGCTGGTCGCCGGCCAGCGACAACAGGTACGCCCCGAACAGGTGGCGGTATTCGCGCACCGCGAACACCTCGGCGTACGTCGCGGCGCGCTCGGTCACTTCGCCCCCGTCGAGTCCCCCGCGCCCGCTGTCGTCAGGGCGCTCGGCCCAGACCGTAGCCGCGCTGGCGGGGTCGGGGCAGAGACCAGGCGTTCGAACCCGTTCGGATCCGTTCGGAACGAGTTCGGACGACCGAAGGGGAGGTGTTACCCGTCAGCCCCGGCGACGCCAGCGCAGCCACCAGCCGCGGCGGGGCCGGCGGGCCGGCGCGGCGGCGGTTGCCGGCTCGGTGGCGGGCGTGAGCTGCGCGCGTCGGGCGCGCCCGACGCGCCAGTTGCGGACCACCTCGTCGGCGTTCACCGGCCGCACCGCTACCCGGGGACCTTCGGGGTTACGCAGCCAGGCCACGATCTGGGCGTTCAGTTGGGCCACGAAGTCCCGTACGGACTGTTCGGTGGGCAGGTCGCGGACCTCGTCGGGGACCTGCTCGACACGCCGACGCAGTTGCAGTGGGGTGGGCAGGAGCAGGTCGCTGGGCAGCGCCTCACGCTCCAGGAAACTCTTGATCCACCACGACTCGTCGTACGGTGCCCCTCGGCCGGGGATCGGCTTGCCCATGCCGGGCAGGTCGTCGAACTCGCCGCGTTGCGCGGCTCCCCGGATCTGCGCCTCCACGGCCGCTTCCCACGCATCGGTCACCCTGCGGCACCTCCCCTGGCCACCGTAACGCGCAGCCTCCCGACGGCGACGCGCACCTGCAACGGCACAGCGCACCCGGCCCGGTGACCATTCCCGGCGGGCGCCGCCGGGGAGGTTTTCGCCCGGACGACCGGTTTGGCGAGGCAGGCCACGGCCTTCCCGTTGGCCCTGCTCCGCGACGCTCTCCTCGCCTACGGTCGGTGTGAGTGTTCGAGGAACGGGGGCTGCCATGGTGGGCACGGGTGCACTGCTGGGTATCGCGCTGGTGGCGTTGGGGTTGGTGCTCACGCCCGGCCCGAACATGGTCTATCTGGTCTCCCGGTCGGTGGCGCAGGGCCGTCGCGCCGGGCTGATCTCACTGCTCGGGGTGGCGGCCGGGTTCGGCGTCTATCTGGCGGCGGCGGTCGCCGGCCTCGCCGCCGTCTTCGTCCTGGTGCCGACGCTGTACGCGGTGGTGAAGCTTGCCGGCGCCGGCTATCTGCTGTGGCTGGCCTGGCGGACGGTGCGTCCCGGTGGGCACTCACCGTTCACGCCCGCGCCGCTGCCGCCGGACCGGCCTCGTCGGCTGTTCACCATGGGCCTGGTCACCAACCTGCTGAACCCGAAGATCGCCATCCTCTACGTGTCGCTGCTGCCGCAGTTCGTCGACCCGGCGCGGGGGCACCTGGCGGTGCAGAGCCTGCTGCTGGGCCTGACCCAGATCGCGGTGGCGCTGAGCGTCAACGCGCTGATCGTGCTCAGCGCCGGCGCGCTGGCCGGGTTCTTCGCCCGCCGTCCGGTGTGGCTGCGGGTGCAGCGGTGGGTGACCGGGACGGCCCTCGCGGCGCTGGCGGTCCGGATCGCCGCGGACCGGTCCCGCGCGGCGGTCGTCACCCCCTGAGAGCCGGCGGACTAGTGTCCGGGGTCGCGGTGGCGGCGGAGCATCCCGGCGGCCAGCGGCGCGGCGTCCAGGTCACCGGCGGCGAGCCGGGCGGCGAGGGTACGCCGTACCAGGCGGTCGGCCAGCGCGGGCGCGTGCCGGCCGACGGCCATCTCCAGGCGTCCGCGCCTGGTGGTCGCCACGTCCCGGGGCGCCCGCCGGGCGGTGGCGGCGCGCAGGATCGCCGCGACGACGCCGTCGACGGGCTCGGGACGGGACACGCCCCGCAGGGACAGGCCGGCCTCGGCGGTGCTGTCGTGGATGGGTGAGGCGACCATGCTCGGGTAGATCACGCTCACGCCGACGTGGGTGCCGACCTCGTGGCGCAGCGCGTCGGCGTAGGCGACCAGGGCTCGTTTGCTGACCCCGTACGCGGCGGCGAGTGGCAGTGGCAGCACCGCCATCCGGCTCGCCACGAAGATCACCCGCCCGTGGGCGGTGAGCAGTGCGGGCAGCGCCGCGGCGGTGGTCCGCCACGCGGCGAGCAGGTTGACCTCCAACTGCTGGCGGACCACCTCGTCGGGTGGCAGTTCGGCCGGGGCGGGCCCACCGACCCCGGCGTTGTTGATCAGCAGGTCGAGCCCGCCGAGCCGGTCGACGGCGGCCTGCACCGCAGTCGGCACGGCCGCCGGTTCGGTCAGGTCGCAGCCGAGCACCGGCACGGCGTCGTCGGGGCGCGCGTGCAGGTCGAGCCCCACCACCTGGGCGCCGGCGGCGTTCAGCGCGGCGCCGAGATGCCGGCCGAAGGTCCCGCTCGCCCCGGTGACCAGCACCCGCCGCCCGCTGAGCCCGCGCGCCGGGCGGCCGCTCACTGCCCTGCTCCGACCGGCGAGGCGGTGCCGCCCGCGTCGGGGGCGCCGGAGCGGGCGCGGCGGGCACCGGCGGCCAACTCCCGGGTCAGCTCGGCCAGGTAGACGTCGAAGTCGACCCGCATCGCCGGTCGGCGCTGGCCCCACCGGGCGGTCGCCGCCCGCAGTTCGGCCCGGCACGCGGCCCGCTGGCGGGCCGGGTCCGGCAGCGCGTACCGGCCGGCGAGTTGCGCGGCGATCAGCTTTGCCTGCGCCTCCACCAGGGGGAACGCGGAACCGGTCGACTGCATCAGCCCGACGAAGGTCAGGCCGGGGGCGTCGGGGTGGAAGACGTGCCGGTACAACGGCAGGGTGTCGGCGCCCCCACCGAGCAGCGCGGGGTCGAGGAAGGGGACGTCCACCCGGTAGCCGGTGCACCAGATGATCAGGTCGACGTTGTCGCTGCGACCGTCGGTGAACTCGACCCGGTCGCCGTCGAGGGCGGCGACGCCGGGTCGGGCCTCGACGTCGCCGTGGGTCAACCGGGACAGCAGTCCGTCGGAGAGCGTCGGATGGTCCTGCAGGAAGCCGTGCGTCGGCGCGGGCAGCCCGTAGCGGGTGGGGTTGCCGACGGTGGTGCTCAGCATCGCCTGGCTGATGCGCTGGCGCAGTCGCCACGGCAGCCGGCGGGCCAGCGCCCCGTTGAGGGTGTCCGAGGGGCGGCCCAGGAGGTGCTTCGGCACCACCCAGACACCTCGGCGCAGCGACAGCAGGGTGCGGGTGGCGGCGTACGAGGCGTCCACCGCGATGTCCATCGCGGAGTTTCCGCCGCCGACGACCAGGACGCGCTTGCCGGCCAACTGTTCCGGGCCGCGGTAGTCGTGGCTGTGCATCTGTTCGGCGGTGCAGGTGCCGGGGTACGGCGGGCTGGGCAACCGGGGCACCCGGTTGTGCCCGTTGGCGACGACCACGGCGTCGACGGTGACCTCGACCGGCCCGCCTGGTCCGCTCGCGGCCACCGTCCAGGTGCCGCCGGGATCCTGGGTGACCCGCTGCACGGTGTGGCGCAGCCGGATGGTGTCGCCCAACCCGAAGCGGTCGGCGTAGTCGGCGAGGTAGCCGGCGACGCGACGGTGGTCGGGGTAGTCGGGCCAGTCGGTGGGCATCGGGTGGTCGGCGAACTGGGTGCGGCCCCGACTGGTGTTCAGGTGCAGCGTGCGGTATGCGGGCGAGTCGGCTGCCCCGTACACCCAGAGGCCGCCGACCTGGTCGGCGGCCTCGAAGCCGACCGTGGGCACGGCGGCGTCGCGCAGTGCCTTGACGGCGGCGAGCCCGGCCGCGCCGGCGCCGATCACCGCCACCTGAGGTGGTACGCCCATCGCCGCCCCCAATTAATCCAACGTCTGATGGATAATCGTCGTGGGGCGGCGGCCCGTCAAGAGGTCGACGCGCCGTACAACCCGTCCAGCAGCCGATGCACGAACGCCCGGAACTCGCGCCGCTCCCGAGCCCCCGGCGCACCCGCGGCCAGCGCCACCACGTGCCCGTGCGTCGCCCACACCAGGCTGCGCACGGTGATGTGCGGGGTCGGTTCCGCCAGCGCGCCGGCCGCCGCCGCGGCGGTGAGCAGCTCGGCGACCAGCCGGTACAACGGCTCGGCGTAGCGCTTGTCGAGTTCGGCGTGCCGCTGCGGTTCCAGCCAGCGTCGCAGCCACAGCGCGGTGGTTTCCGGGCGGTCCTCCAGGAAGTCGACGAAGACGTCGACCAACCCGTGCAGGGCTCGCCGCGCCGCGTCCGGCCCCGCGTCGAGGGCCGAGCGGGCCTGCTCGGCGGCCTCGGTGAGCACCTCCCGCTCGGCGGCGAAGACACGGGCGAAGCAGGCGTCGTAGAGCGCTGCCTTCGTACCCGTGTGGTGCGCGACCGTGGCGACGTCGACCCCGGCGGCGGCGGCGACCTCCCGCAGCCCGACGGCGTCGAAGCCGCGCTCGGCGAACAGCGCGGTCGCGGCGGTGAGCACCACCTCGCGGGTCGGTCGGGTCTCGTCGCGGCGGGGCCGGCCCGGACGGCGTCGAGGCATGGTCATGGCCGCCATTCTGCCCCTAGAATCCAGCAACCGTTGGATTACGGAGAGGATGCGGCGATGACCGGGCTCGACCGGCGGCCCGCGGCCGCCACCGACGCGACGCTTCCCCGGGGCCCGCTGGCGGGCTTCGCGGCCGGCTCGCTCGGCATGGGTGTCTGGGTGACCGTGCCCGGCCTGCTGCTGCTCTACTTCCTCACCGACGTGCTGGCCGTCGGGCCGTGGCTGGCCGGCCTCGCGCTGCTGCTGCCGAAGATCGCCGACGTGCTGCTGCACCCCTGGGTGGGGCACCGCGCCGACGTCGAGCAGACCCGACGCGGCGACCGGCGTCGACTGCTGCTGCTCGGCTGCGCCCTGCCGATCGCGTTCGCCGCGCTCTTCGCGGTGCCCGGCGGGCTCACCGGCGCGCCGGCGGCCGCGTGGGTGGCGGTGTTCTTCGTCGCCGGCAATCTGCTCTTCGCCGCCTACCAGGTGCCCTACCTGGCCACCCCGGCAGACCTGCGGATCGGCTACCACGAACGCACCCGGCTGATGGCGTTCCGGATGGTCGTGCTGACCCTGGGCATCCTGGTCGCCGGGCTGCTGGCACCGCTGCTCACCGGCGGCGACGCCGCGACCCGCGGCGGCTACCAACGGATGGGCGTGGTCCTCGCCGTCGGAATGCTGGTGGCCATGCTGGTCGGTGTCGCCGGCATCGCCCGGCTACGCGGATCCGCCGCGGCCACCGCACCCGCGGGCCACAGCGGGTGGCGGGCGCTGCGCACGGCGCTGCGTGACGCGCAGTTCCGCTGGCTGGTCGCCGCGTACCTGGCGATGTCGACCACCACCCACCTGGTGCTCGCCGGGGTGCCCTACTACGCCGAGTACGAGCTGCGAGCGCCCGGCCTGACCACGGTGCTGGTGGCCGCGTTCGTGGCACCGGCGCTGCTGGTCACCCCGGGCTGGCTGGTGGTGGCCCGCCGGGTCGGCAAGCAGCGGGCGCTGCTCGGCGCGCAGGGCGCCTTCGCGGTCGGCTCGCTGGTGCTGGCGGTGGGCCGCCCGGCCGGCCTGCCGGTGCTGATCGGCGCGGTGGCGGTGCTCGGCGTGGCGTTCGCCGGCATGCAACTGCTGCCGTTCTCGATGCTGCCCGACGTGATCCGCGCCGCCGAGACAACCGCCACCGACCCAACCGGCGCCGGTAGGACGACCGGTGCCGGCACCTACACCGGGGTGTGGACGGCCACCGAGGCCACCGGTGCGGCCCTCGGCCCGTACGCGTACGCCCTGTGCCTGACCGTCGGCGGTTTCGTGGCCTCGACGGCCGGCGAGTCGCCGGTGCAGCCGGACGCGGCGCTCGCCGCGGTCCGCTACGGCTTCGGGTTGCTGCCGGCGGTGGCGATGCTCGCGGCGCTGCTGCTGCAACGCCGCTACACCCTGGACGTGACCGCCCGGGCCGCGAGCTGATCCACCGGTGCTGCGGCACTAGACTGCGACCTCGATGGACGCCGAGCCCAGCACCACCGAGACCCGCCCGTGTGCCCACTGTGGACGGCCGGTGCCGCAGCGTGTCGGCGCGGGTCGACCCTTTCGCTACTGCAGGGACAACGACGGCGCCTGTCAGCGGGCCTCCCGCAACAGCCGGATGCGTCACCGCAACGCCCCTGGCCTGCCCGGGCAGGTGGCCCGCACCTGGGAGGCGGTGGACCGCCTCGATCAGATCGTCGAGACGTTGACCGAGTCGTTGCACGCCGAGTTGTCCCCGGTGGGTGTGCAACGGCAGCTCGCTCAGGCGCGGGCGGAGGCCGCCACCGAGGTCGCGGCGGCGCAGACCGAACGTGACGAGGCCCGCGACGACGCCGAGACCGCGGCCGCCGACGCGGCGCGTGCCCGTGAGCAGGCCCGCGGTGCTGTCGCCGACGCCGACGACGCCCGGCAGCGCGCCGAGCAGGCCGTGCGGCAGGCCACCGCGGCCGACGAGCGGGCGCAGCGCGCCGAGGCCGCCCGTGACCAGGCGCGCCACGACGTCAGCGCCGCCGAGGCGCTGCGTACCCAGGCCGAACGCGACCGCGACCAGGCCCGCGCCGAGGTGCGCGACCTGCGGGCGGAACGGGACACCGCGCGGCAGCGGGTGGCCGACCTGACCGTCGACCGCGACGCGACGCGCGCCGACGCCGAGCGGGCCACCCGGGCCGCCGCCGAGGCGACCGAGCGGGCCGGGCGGTGGCAGGCCGAGGTGCAGGACGTGCGGCAGCAGATCGAGCAGGCCCGCGCCGACGCCGCGCGGACCCGCGCCGAGGCCGCCGACGCCGCTCGCGCACGGGAGCAGGCCGACCGGGCCCGCGACCGCGCCCAGGTCGCCGCCGTCGCGGCCGACGACGCCCGGCAGGAGGCCGCGGAGCTCGCGGCGCGGCTGCGCGCGGAGCTGGCCGCCACGACCGCCCACCGCGACACGCTCACCGCCGAGCTGGCCGCGGCCCGGCAGGCGGCGGCCACCGCCGAGGGCAGCGTCACGGCCCTGACGGTACGGCTCGACGCCGCCGAAACCGACCGGGACCTGGCGCAGCGGCGGGTGGCGCAGCTCGGTGACCAGGTCAGCGACCTGGCCCTGGCGCTGGCCCGCCTCGGCGCCGCCACGCCCGACGACGCCAACCGATGATCGCCGCGCAACCTTCGCTAGGCTCGGGCGGTTAACATCCCCGGTGGCAACGGGTCGAACATCCCGTTGCGACCCGCCTGGGGATCACCTGGCCGGGTGACCGTCCCGGCCGGCTACCCTTGGTCCCGGCCCACCCGTGGACGCCTCACGCCCTCGGGCGGGAATGGCTCGACGGGAACGCACCGTTACACCCAGAAGACCAGCACCACGAACGAGGGGAAGTCGATCATGGGCGAGCGTATGCTGCGCGGAAGCCGCCTTGGCGCGGTGAGCTACGAATCCGACCGCAACACGGAGCTCGCGCCGCGTCAGACCCGCGAGTACCTCTGCGCCAAGGGCCACCAGTTCGAGGTGCCGTTTGCCGTCGACGCCGAGGTCCCGACGACCTGGGAATGCAAGTTCGACGGCAGCGTCGCCCGACTCGTCGACGGCAACGAGCCGGAGCAGAAGAAGGCCAAGCCGCCGCGTACCCACTGGGACATGCTGCTGGAGCGGCGCTCGATCGCCGAGCTCGAGGACATCCTCGAGGAACGCCTCCAGGAGGTTCGGACCCGTCGCGGCCGCGCCTGAGCCGCACGACGCACAGCCGCACGACGCACAACGACGGCGCCCCCGGGGTTTCCCCCGGGGGCGCCGTCGTGTTGTCAGTGACTTCGGTGGCCTGGCTGGCCGTGGGCTCAGTGCCGGCCCGGCTCGATGATCTCGCCCTCGATGGGCTGGCCGCCGTCGACCACCACCGGCTGTTCCGGCCGCGGCGTCGGTTGCGGCGCACCCTGGCGCACCCGCACCGTGCGGGGCCCGAACAGGTCACCGGCGACCATCGACGACACCCGCCGCTCGGTGGTGCGTCGCACCCCCGCGCGGGCCAGTCGACGCACCGGCGGCACCAGCAGCAGCAACCCGACCAAACCGCTGACCAGGCCAGGCACCGCCAGCAACAGGGCACCGGCCAACCCGACGAGCCCGTCGGTCACCTGCCCGCCCGGTGGCTGCCCGGCGGCCGCGGCGGAGCGGAAACCACGCCAGGCGCGCATCCCCTCACGGCGCAGCAGCACCAGCCCGAGCAGGGACGCGGCGAACACCAGCAGCACCGCCGCCCCGAAACCCAGCGCCCGCCCCACACCGACGAACACCGCCAACTCCAGCACCACCGCCAGCAACAGGGCCAACGGCACGAACCTCAGTCCTCGGCGCATCTCACCTCATCGCCATTCCCGCGACACCATGGGCGTGTCCCGCTCATCCAGCATGACACGGCCGCGCTCACGGCCACCGCGCCTGACCCGTGGGGGTGCCGTGCAGGCCACGGCGTACCGCCTGCCGCCGGTCCTGCACCCCCCAGGCGGTGATCCGCCACAGCGCCTCGGCCACGATCCGGGGGCTCATCTTGCTGTCCCCGTGTTCCCGTTCGGCGAAGGTGATCGGCACCTCCACGATGCGCACCCCGGCGCGGTGCGCCAGCCGGGACAACTCCACCTGGAACGAGTAGCCCTGCGACGTCACCGACCCCAGGTCGATGGCGTCCAACGCGCTGATCCGGTACACCCGGTAGCCGCCGGTGGCGTCCGAGACGGGCATACCCAGGGCGAGACGGGCGTACAGGTTGCCGCCGCGTGACAGCAGCAGCCGCCGCAGCGGCCAGTTGACCACCTGCGCACCGCTGGTCCACCGCGACCCGATCACCACGTCGGCGTCCCGGGCGGCGTCCAGCAACGCCGGCAGGTCCTCCGGCGCGTGTGAGCCGTCGGCGTCCATCTCCACGACCGCGTGGTAGCCACGCTCGCGCGCCCAACCGAACCCGGCCAGGTACGCGGCTCCGAGGCCCTGCTTGCCCTGACGGTGCAGCACCTGCACGTGCGCGTCGCCGTCGGCCAGGGCGTCGGCGATGGCACCGGTGCCGTCGGGGCTGTTGTCGTCGGCGATGAGGATCTGCACCGCCGGGGCGGCGCGCCGGACCCGTCCCACGATCGCGGCGATGTTGTCGGCCTCGTTGTAGGTGGGGATCACCACCAGCACCCGGCCCACCCCGGGCACCTCGTCCGGGCGTCGGATCGTATCGGTCGCCTGGATCACGGTTCCTCCGCTCCCGCCGGCGTACCGGCTGTTGCTATCCGGGCATGACCCGCTGCCGCCGGCGCAGCACCGCCGCGCCGACCAGGGCCGCCACGGCCAGCGCGGCGAGCGTCACCTCCGGCCACCAGGCGAGGCGGGTGGCGAGGGTACGTCCGTCGTCGAGCCGCAACTGCCGCACCACGACCTCCCGGGTGTTGAACCCGGTGCCATCGCTTACCCGCCCGTCGGGTGCGACGAACCCGGACACGCCGACCGTGGAGGCCATCAACGCCGGTCGGCCGTGCTCCACGGCCCGCAGCCGCACCATGGCCATCTGCTGGCGGGCCTCCGCCACGTCGAAGGTGGCGTTGTTGGTCTGCACCACCAGCAGTTGCGCGCCGCCGATGACGGTGTCGCGGACCAGGCCGTCGTAGGCGACCTCGAAGCAGATCACGTCACCGAGCACGGCTGGGCCGGCGCGTACCACGCCCGGGGTGCTTCCGCCCACGAAGTCGCTGCGGATCAGGTCGACCTGCTTGCTGACCTTCCGGGCGATGTCGCGCAGCGGCACGTACTCGGCGAACGGCACCGGGTGGCGTTTCGTGTACAGCTGACTCATGTCGGCGCCGGTGCCGGGCCGCCACAGGATGCCCGCGTTGCGGACCTGCCCGGGGCCGGGGCCGAGCAGCACCGCGCCGACGAGGATCGGCGCGCGCACGGTGTCGGCGGCCTGGGAGATCCGCGCCCCGGCCTCGGGGTTGCGCAGCGGGTCGATGTCGCTGGAGTTCTCCGGCCACACCACCAGGTCGGGTTGGCGTTCCTGCCCGGCGGCGACCCGGGCGGCCAACTCGATGGTGGCGTCGACGTGGTTGTTGAGCACCGCCTGCCGTTGGGCGTTGAAGTCCAGGCCCAGCCGTGGCACGTTGCCCTGCACGATGGCCACGGTGACGGTGGCGCCCGATCCCGCGGTGGCGACCGGCACCAGCAGACTCCCGGCGGTCAGCGCGACCGCCACGACGGCCGGTACGGCCACCGGCGCCCACCGCCGGGTTGTGTCACCCTGCGGGCCGCCAGGGTGTGACGCGTCGTCCTGGGGGGTGCGGCGGGCGGCGGCCCAGCCCCGCCAGGCGGCGGTGACCAGCAACCCGCCGACGAGCGCCACCGCGAAGCTCACCAGCGGCGCACCGCCCAGGGAGGCCAGGCGCAGCAGCGGGGAGTTGTCCTGGCTGAACGCCAGCCGCCCCCACGGGAACCCTCCGAACGGGGTGCGGTCGCGCAGCGCCTCCTGCCCCACCCAGAGCAGCCCGGTCAGCGCCGGCCACGCCCAGCGGCTGCGGTCGGCCAGCGGTGACACCCAGGCGGTGGCCGCGCCGAGCAGCGCCAGGTAACCGGCCTGCAGCAGCGACAGCAGCACCCACGGCAGGTAACCGGTGTGCAGGTTCGTCCAGGCCAGCAGTGGGGCGAAGAACGCCACCCCGGTGAGGAAGCCCAGGCCGGCGCCGGCGCGCAACCGACGCCGGTGTGCGGCGGCGGCCAGCATCGCCACTCCGACCGGCGCGAGGGGCCACACGCCGTACGGGGGGAACGCCACCAGCAGGGCCAGCCCGGCGGCCACGGCCAGGGGCGCGGCGAGGGTCAGCGGCAGCGGCCGGCCGGTGCCGGCCGGCCGGGGCAGCGTTGCCGGGGTAAGGGCCTCATCCCGGTCCAGGGTCGTCACCGCTTCACCTCGATCACGGGGCGAAGGCTACCTGGCTGGTGGGCGTGCCGACCGCATCGGGCCACCCGGGTACGGACCGCCCTTCGGGCATGAAATCGGGGCGCGGCTGACGCCGCGCCCCGATGCTCCCAGGCCCTTCCCGGCCGGTGTGGCGAGGATGGGGCACGACGACCTTCGGACCGACCGGACGTGGACTGGCTGCCCCCGCCGGGCCGTTGTCTACTGGCCGTGCACCTCACCCTGCCCGTACACCGGTAACCGCGGCCGGTTCGCGCCGCCCCGCCGACCCCCGCCCGCTGGACCTGGCCGCCGCGACTGTGACGCTGAAAAATGTCGCTCGGCCAGCGGACGAAGGGACGAAGCGAACAACAGCCGCTTCCCGTGGTAGGACTCAAAGACGGTACGTGCCGACCCCCGTCGGTTGTCAACCCACCCCCGGCCTGTCGTGTGTTGCGACACGGCGTGTCGGGTCGGCGAGTCTCAATGCGTGCGCAGATGGTGGCGCAGCAGCGCCCCCGCCGCCGCCCGGTGCTCCTCGGCGAGCAGCCCTCCGGCGGCCAGCACGTAGTCGGCGTCGACCACGGCGGCGGCGGCGCGCGGTAACGCCCACCCTCCGGCGTGGTCGGTGAGGACCGCCGTCAACACCTGCTCGGACGCGTCCGTCGGGGCGTGCCGCAGCACCCCACCGGAACCCACCAGCAGCCGCACGTCGCGCAGGTCCCGCCCGGCCCGCTCACCCGTGGCGGCGCCCCGGGCGTGGCGCCGCAACGCCACCGTGGCGGCGAGGGTGGCGATGCGGGCGTCCACGGCCCGTTCGACGTCGTCGACGGCCAGGAACGCCGGATCGGCGGCCCGGCGTGCCGCGGCGGCGGTCAGGTCGTCGGCTTCACCGGTGGCGAGCAGCCGCTCCTCGGCGGCGGCACGTACGACTCCGGGGGCGCTCCACCGCATGCCCAGGTCACCTTCCACGGTGCGGGCCCGCCACAGGCTGCCGGTGACCTCCCGAGCGGGCCCGGTGGCCCGTTCGTCGGGGGTGAGCACCGAGTACACGTCGGTGGTGGCGCCACCCACGTCGACCACGGCGAGGTCACCGCCGATGGTGTCGGCGAGCACCTCCACACCGGTGAGGACCACGTCGGGGGTGGCGGCCCGCACCAGCCGCGCGAACCGGGTGCCCTTCGACAGTCGTTTACCGCCGATGACGTGACGCAGGAACACCGCGCGGATCGCCGCCCGCGCCGACGCGGGGGCGAGCACCCCGATGCGCGGCAGGACGTTCTCCGCGTCGGTGACCGGCACCCCGGCGTCCTGTAACAGCCTGGTCAGCGGTGCGCGCACGTCGGCGTTGCCCGCGTACACCACGGGTTTGCGCCACCGGGCGCGGGCCAGGCGGGTGGCGTTGTGGGTGATCGTGTCGGCGTCGCCGCCGTCGGTGCCGCCGACCAGCAGCACCACGTCCGGTCGGGCCGCCCGCAACGCCGTCAGGTCCGCCGCACCGAGCCGGCCCGCGGCCACGTGCACCACGTGCGCGCCGGCGGACAACCCGACCCGCCGGCCCGCCTGCGCGGTGACCAGCAGCTCGTAGCCGATCACGGCCAGCCGCAGCCCACCGCCGGCCGACGAGCACACGTACCAGGGCACGTCGCGCACACCGAGCCCGACGGTGGCCGCCGCGACCGCGGTGTCCAGGCCGTGCAGCACGTCGGTTCCCACCGTGGTGGGCGCGGCCGCCGCGCCCACCAGCACACCAGCGGCAAGGTCCACCACCGCGACCTTGGTGTACGTGGACCCGACGTCCGCGCAGACCGCCAGGCTCACCGGCCTCCCCTGTTCACGACTGCGGGGCTCACTCCTCGCGACTCACACCTGCGGCGGGAACGACCACGGTCCCGGTCGCGGTGACCGCCACGATCGGCGGGTCGAGGACCTCGGCGGCGGACTCGGAGCGGTCCGGGCGGCCCCGGCACACCACCGCGCAGCTCAGCTCCAGGGTGCGGCTGCGGGTGCCGACCCGGGACACCTGCGCGCTCACCTGCACCACGTCACCGGCGCGGATGGGCGCGTGGAACCGCACGTCGGAGTACCCGGCGAACAGGCCCTCGTCACCGTCGGTGCGGATGCACACCTCGGTGGCGACGTCGCCGAACAGTCCGAGGGCGTACGCCCCGTCGACGAGGTTCCCGGCGTAGTGGGCGTGCGAGTACGGCACATACCGCCGGTGTGTGACGGACACTCCGAGCCTGGAGTCGGTCATGGCGTCGCCTTCCGCTGCGTGATCAGGGCGTGCACGAGGTAGCTGGCCACCTCGCCGGGCGTGGTGCCGCGACCGAAGATGCGGTCCACGCCCAACTCGTCGGTCATCGTCTCGTCGAAACGGGGGCCGCCGACGATCAGCAACGGCCGCTGACCTGCCGGCAACGCCTCCCGGAACGCGGCGGACATCTCCCGGGTGTTGTGCAGGTGCGCGTCGCGTTGGGTGACCACCTGCGACACGAGCACCGCGTCGGCCTTCTCCACCCGGGCGGTCTCCACCAGCTCCGGCACGCTGACCTGCGCACCCATGTTGGTGACCTTCAGTTCCCGGTAGTACTCCAGGCCCTTCTCCCCCGCGATGCCCTTGACGTTGAGGATCGCGTCGATGCCCACGGTGTGCGCGTCGGTGCCGATGCACGCCCCGACCACGGACAGCTTGCGCCGCAGCCGCTGCTTGATCACCGTGTTGACGTCCTTCGCCGACAGCAGCGCGAAGTCCCGTTCCACCACCTGCACCGCGTTCAGGTCGACCAGGTGGTTGACCCGCCCGTAGACGACGAAGAAGGTGAACCCGTCACCCATCGGCTTGGCGTGCACCACCATCGCCGGGTCGATGCCCATCCGGTTGGCCAACTGCACCGCCGCGCCCTCGGCCCGCTTGTCGTGGGTCACCGGCAGGGTGAACGACACCTGCACCATCCCGTCGCCGGTGGTGTCCCCGTACGGGCGCACGATCGCCCCGCTCATGCCGCGGCCTCCAGGATCTCGGTGGCCGGGTTGCAGTAGTCCGCCTCGTGCGCGGCGACCCCGGCCAGACCCTTACCCCGGTCCGCGGGCCGCTTCATGATCCCGAACGTGCCCTCGGCGATCGCCGTGAGCAACGTCTGCTCCCCGATGCGGTCCAGCAGATCCAACGCCTCACCGAGGACCTGGTTGGCGCGCCGTCGGATGAACCCGTCGGGCGCCGGCACGAAGTCCTCGTGCAGACCACCGGCCGCGCCCAGCACGTACCGCACGTTCTGCAGGGCGATGTCCCGGTCGGACAACCACGGCGTCACCACCGCCTCGGTCATCATCCCCACCAGCAGGATGCCCTGACCGGTCAGCGCGCCCGCCAGGTTGAAGAACCCGTCGAGCAGGTTGCCCCGGAACACGTCGCCGGTCATGTGCTTCGTCGGCGGCATCCACTTCAGCGGCGCGTCGGGGAACAACTCCCGGGCCAGCAACGCGTGCGCCAACTCCAACCGGAACGACTCCGGCACCTCCGGGTTGATCTCGAACGCGTGCCCCAACCCCAACTGCCAGTCCGCCAACCCCGCCTCGTGCGCGAAGTACTCGTTGAGCAGCTGCGACACCGTCACCGTGTGCGCCTCGTCGACCGCGTCGGCGGTGGTCAGGTAATTGTCCTCACCGGTGTTGATGATGATCCCGGCGCGGGCGTGCACCTGCCGGGAGAACCGCTGGTCGACGAACGTACGCACCGGGTTGATGTCGCGGAACAGGATCCCGTACATCGAGTCGTTCAACATCATGTCGAGTCGTTCGAGGCCCGCCAGGGTCGCCATCTCCGGCATGCACAACCCGGACGCGTAGTTGGTCAACCGCACGTAGCGCCCGACCTCCTTCGACGACTCGTCGAGGGCGGCGCGCATCAACCGGAAGTTCTCCTGCGTGGCGTACGTGCCGGCGAACCCCTCCCGGGTCGCACCCTCCGGCACGTAGTCGAGCAACGACTGCCCGGTGGAACGGATCACCGCGATCACGTCCGCGCCCGCCCGCGCCGCGGCCTGCGCCTGCGGGATGTCCTCGTAGATGTCGCCGGTCGCCACGATCAGGTAGATCCACGGCCGCTGCGCCGGGTCACCGTGGCGCTTCACGAGACGGTCCCGCTCGGCGCGCCGCCGGTCGATGCGCCGGATGCCCGCGCCGACCGCCTTGCGCGCCGCCGACCGGGCTGCCGTGGCGGCCCGACCGGTGGGCTGGGCGAAACGCACCGACCCGGCGGCGGCCTTCTGCGCCAGCAGCGTCACGTCGGTGCTGCCCTCGCGGACCAGGGCGTCGAACACCGGCACCGCCACTCCGTGGCCCAGCCCCACGTCCGCGGCGACCGCGTCGACGAGGCGGTTGACCCACGGGATGCCGTCCGGGTCGGCGCCGGTCACGCCGGCCAGCCGCAGGACCGCCCGCTCCACCGACACCGTGGTGTGACTGCGCGCCAGGTCCACCACCGGCTGCCCGGCCCGACGCGCCAACTCACGCGCCCGCGCCACCAGCACCGGATCAAGATCAAGCTTGCTCATCGACCATCCACCCGCTCCTGTGCCCGATGGTCCGCTCGCTTCGCTCGCTCACGCCGACGCTCCGCGTCGGCGCGAGCGCCCCGCTGCTGTGCTTGCCGGTTCGCTCGCTTTGCTCGCTCACGATGACCCTTCCTCATAGATGACCTCACCGCGCAGCACCAGGCTCCGACACGTCGGCAACGGCGTCGGGTCGTCCGGACCCCGCAACTCCGGGTCCTCGGCCTGCAGCACCGGCAGGCCCCGCTCCACCCCGGCCGGCGTCGACCACACCGCGAACGTCGCCGGCGCACCCAACGCGAGGACCCCCTCGACGTCCAGGTGCACCGCCCGCCACCCGCCACGGGTGTGCGCGGCGAACGCCGCCCGCACACTCATCCGCTGCGCCGGGTTGTGGTGCGCCGCCGCGGCCCGCACCGACCCCCACGGGTCCAGCGGCGTCACCGGCGAATCCGACCCGAACGCCAACGCCACGCCCACACCGTGCATCGCGCCCATCGGGTTCGACTCCAACGACCGGTCCAGACCCAGCCGCGACTCGTACATCCGGCCCGCGCCACCCCACAACCGGTCGAACGCCGGCTGCATGCTCGCCACGACCCCGTACTCCACGAACCCGGCGATCAACCGCTTGCTCATGATCTCCGCGTGCTCGATCCGGTGCCGGGCGGCCCGCAGACGCTCCACACCCACCGTCCGCGCGGCGCCCGCGAAACCGTCGAGGACCGTGCCGATCGCGGCGTCACCGATCGCGTGGAACCCACCCTGCAGGCCGTGCGCCACGCAGTCCAGCAGATGATCACGCACCTGCTCGGCCGTCAGGTACCCGTGCCCGCAACCGTCACCATCGCCGTACGCCTGCGACACGTGCGCGGTCCGCGAACCCAACGCCCCGTCGGCGAACAGGTCACCACCGGCGCCCACCGCGCCCAACTCCCGGGCCCGCGCCGCACCACCCAGCTCACCCCAGTACCCGTACACCTCCGGCAACCCCGCACCGGAGATGCCCAGCAGGCCGGTGAAGTCCTCCTCGTCGGAGATCTCCGGGCCACCGCACTCGTGCACCGCCGCGATGCCCAGCGACGCCGCGTGGGCAAGGGCCACCCGCTGCGCGGCGACCCGCTGCGCACGACTCACCGACCCCTGCGCCGCCGCCCGCACCACATGATGCGCGTCGCGCCGCAACCACCCGGACACGTCGTAACCGGCCGACTGCACCACCTGCGGACACGCCGCCAGCAACGCCGACGACACCAACGCCGAGTGCAGCGACGCCTGCGACACGTACACCCGCCGCCCACCGGCCGCCCGACCCAACGCCTGCGCGTCCGGCACCGTCGGATCCGGCCAGGTCGACTCGTCCCAGCCGTGCCCCAACACCACCGCGTCGCCCGGCAGACCCGCCGCGAACCCGGCCACCGCGTCCAACAACTGCCCCGCCGAGCGCACCCCGGACAGATCCAGCCCGGACAACGCCAACCCGGTGTCGGTGGCGTGCACGTGCGCGTCGACGAACGCCGGCGTCACCAACGCCCCACCCAGGTCCACCACCCGGTCGGCCGGCGGCGCGTCACCGTCGGTCCCCAACCAGGCAATCCGCCCACCGGACACCAGCAGCGCGGTGGCGCTCGGGTCGGCGGGGCAGTGCAGCACGCCGCCGCGGTACAACGTCGAGGGGTTCGTCATGACCTCAGTCTGCCGCGATCCGCGCCGCGAACAGCCGACGCACCCCCGGCTCGGCGCGCAGCAGCCCCAGCGCCAACTCCGCGTGCCCCGGCACGTACCCGTTGCCCACCAGCATCGTCACGTCCGCGGCCAGACCCTCGGCGCCCAACGCGGCCGCGGAGAAGCTCGTCGCCATCGAGAAAAAGATCACTGTGCCGCCGTCCGCGGTGGCCAACACCGCCCCGTGCTCACACCCCGGCACGTCGACGCAGACCACCGTGACGTCCGCCGGGGCACCCAGGGCGGTGGTCACCGCCGTGGACAACCCCACCGGGTCCCGCGCGTCGGCCAACGCCACCACCGACGCCAGACCGGCGGCCGTCAGCGCGTCGCGCTCCGCCGCCACCGGCACCACCCCGACGGTACGCGCGGCGCCTGCCCGCCGCGCCGCGGCGAGGGACAGCGACCCGCTCTTGCCCGCCCCGCCGATCACCGCGACCCGCACCGGCGTCGGGTCGCCGACGCGACGACGATCCTCGACGTAGCGCGACACCACCCGCGCGGTCAACGCGGGCGCCCCGCACACGTCCAGCACGGCCAGGGACAACTGCGGGTCCTCGTCGTCGGGCAGCACCGCGGCGATGGAACGGGCGAACAGGATCGCCCACCCGTCACACGGCACCTGCTCGCTGCGCCCGTCCCAGCGGGCCAGCCCGTCGGTCACGACCAGCGGCGTCAGCGTCAACGACACCAGGGTGGCGACCCGCTCCCCCGGCTTGAGCCCGAGCGGGGAACGCCGGCCGGCCTCCTCCACCGTGCCGATCAGCATCCCGCCGGAACCGGTCACCGGGTTCTGCATCTTCCCCCGCGTCGCGATGATCTCCAGCACCTCGGCGCGGACCGCGTCACCGTCCCCGCCGTGCTTCTCCGACAGCTGCCGGAAGCTCGCCGCGTCCAGGTTGAGCCGCTGCACCCGGATCCGCACCTCGTTCGGCGCGATCGCCGCCGACGTGTCCAGGCGCCAAGCCGCCTGCGGCAGCACCCCCGTCGGTTGCACGACGCGGTGCAGTCCCACCGGTGACGTCACGCCAACCTCCCCTGCCCAGCCGTTCGAAGCCCCGGTCAAGGCTCGCGTAACGGGAAAACTTACGGCAGACTAATTTCTACGCCGGATATTTTCCAGTAGCCTTCGAGCTTCGATGATCAGCCGCAACACCGAGGAGGGGCCGTGACCCAGACCCAACCGGTTGAGACCATCCCTCAACCCCGTCACGCCCCGGTCGCCGTGCCGACGGCTGGGCAGCCGTACGAATACCACCGCCGCCCCCTGGTCGAACCCGACTGGACCCGCTTCCCCGGCTGGCGCCACGTCACCCGCGACCAGTGGGAATCCGCCCAGTGGCAACGCGTCAACTGCGTCAAGAACATCAAGCAGCTCCGCACCGTCTTCGGCGACCTCATCGACGAGAGCTTCTACACCGACCTCGAGGCCGACCAGAAGGCCCTCGCCACCATGTCGATGCTCGTGCCACCCCAAATGATCAACACGATGGTGCCGTTCGCGCCCCTCACCACCGAGGCGCTGCTCGCCGACCCCATCCGCCGCTACATGATCCCGGTCGCCTCCGACCGACGCACCGACTGGCCGTCACACCCCTACGCCAGCCGCGACAGCCTGCACGAACACGACATGTGGGTCGCCGAAGGCCTGACCCACCGCTACCCCACCAAGGTCCTCGCCGAACTGCTCTCCACCTGCCCCCAGTACTGCGGGCACTGCACCCGCATGGACCTCGTCGGCAACTCCACCCCCGCCGTCGACAAGCTCAAACTCACCCTCAAGCCCGTCGAGCGCTACGACGCCCACATCAGCTACCTCAAAGCCCACCCCGGTGTACGCGACGTCGTCGTCTCCGGCGGCGACGTGGCCAACGTCCCCTGGCGCAACCTCGAGGCGTACCTGATGCGGCTGCTGGAACTGGAGACGGTCCGCGACATCCGCCTCGCCACCAAGGCCCTCATGGGCCTGCCCCAGCACTGGCTGCAACCCGACGTCGTCGAAGGCCTCGAACGGGTCGCCCGCACCGCCGCCCGCCGCGGCGTCAACCTCGCCATCCACACCCACGTCAACCACGCCCAGTCGCTCACCCCACTGGTCGCCAAGGCCGCCCAGACCGCCCTCGACGTCGGCGTCCGCGACGTCCGCAACCAGGGCGTGCTCATGCGCGGCGTCAACGCCACCACCCCCGAGCTGCTCGACCTCTGCTTCGCGCTACAGGGCGAAGCCGGGATCTTGCCCTACTACTTCTACATGTGCGACATGATCCCCAACGCCGAGCACTGGCGGGTCCCGGTCTGGCACGCCCAGCAGCTCCAGCACGACATCATGGGCTACCTCCCCGGCTACGCCACCCCCCGCATCGTCTGCGACGTCCCCTTCGTCGGCAAGCGCTGGGTCCACATGCTCACCGACTACGACCGCGAGCGCGGCATCTCCTACTGGACCAAGAACTACCGCACCTCCATCGAGTCCGCCGACCTGGAGGCGCTCAACAAGCGCTACGCCTACTACGACCCGATCGACACCCTGCCCGCCGGCGGCCAGCAGTGGTGGGACGACCACCGCGACGACTGACCACCAGTCAGACGCCGATTCCAGTCAGACGCGGATTCCGGCGAGGACGAGGTCGGCGAGCCTGCCGATCACCTGCGCCCTCGTCCTCGCCGGCAACCGCCGCAGGGACGCGATGGCCAGCAGACCGGCCCGAACATCGTCCACGTCCACGCCGTCACGAAGCACACCCGCGGCCCGCGCGCGGGCGACCAGCACGTTCAACGCCTGAGCGTGCTCCCGCCGTTCGACACCGAAGACGGCGCTCACCTCACCGGACCCCAGCAGCGCCTCGTTGAGCGCCTGGTCGCGAATCTGCCGATCGGCGAAGTCACGGACCGTGCCGGACAGCGCCCGCCACGGGTCGGGGTCGTCCAGAGCACGGCGCATCTGCACACCACACGCCTCGACGCGCTCGGCGAGGACCGTCGTGACCAGCTCGGTGCGGGTCGGGAAATGCCGGTAGAGGGTCGCCACGCCGACCCCCGCCCGCCGGGCCACCTCGCGCATGGGCGCCTCGAGCCCCGCCGCGGCGAACGTCTCCCGTGCTGCCGCCACGACCCGCTCACGGTTGGATCGGGCGTCGGCACGCTGCTTCTGAGGCATCTTCGACCCTCCCCCTTCTCACTTGACCCCCATAGCGGAACAGCTGCTCCGGTTCCGGCCTACGGTACGGGCACGACCACGTCATCGAGGCAGAGGAGCCGCTGATGTTCGCAGTGCAGTTCGACCGGTTCGGCGGCCCGGAGGTACTCCACCTCGCCACAGCCGACGCGCCATGACCCGAGACCGGCCAGATCCGGATCCGCGTCCAGGCCGCCGGGATCTCCCCGGTCGACGTCGGACTCCGGGCCGGCCGCACCCCGATGAGTGCCCAGTTGCCACTGCCGCACATCCCCGGCGTCGACGCGGCCGGAATCGTCGACGACATCGGCGACGGCGTCGACGGCGTCACCGTCGGCGACCACGTCTTCGGTGTCGTCGATCTGGCAAAACTCGGCGGAGCGAGCGCCCAGTTCGCGGTACTGCAGCTCTGGGCACACAAGCCCGCCACCATGCCATGGGAGCAAGCCGGCGCGGCCGGCACCAGCACCGAGACGGCCACCCGGGCCCTCGACCTCCTCGACCCACAACCCGGCACGACCCTCCTCATCGACGGCGCCGCGGGCGGCGTCGGAAGTATCGCCGTCCAACTCGCCGCAGCCCGCGGCATCCGGGTCATCGGCACCGCCCGCACCGACAACCACGACTTCCTCCGCCAACTCGGCGCGACACCCGTCACCTACGGGCCCGGCCTCCCGGACCGGCTCAACGCCCTGGGCGTACCCCGGGTGGACCGCGCACTCGACGTCGCCGGCGCCGGTTCCCTGACCGACCTGCTCCAGCTCACCGGCGACCCGGCAGCGGTGGTGACCCTGGCCGACTTCACCGCCCCCACGCACGGCGTCCGCCTGTCCATGGGCCAACTGGCCGGTGAGCCCGACGGCCGGCACGGCCTGAGCACCGCCGCCGAACTGTTCACCGTCGGCCGGTTCACGGTGCCGATCGAGGCGGCCTTCCCCATCCAGAAGGCGACCGACGCACACGAGACAGCCGAGCGTGGATCCCGCCGCGGCAAGATCGTCATGACCGTCGACGACGCGCCGGACCTCTGACCAACCACGGCAGCCCCGGCTAGTGACCAACCACGGGGCTGCCGCGGGTCTCGGCCCGAACACGCGTGCCGGTCAGCCGGCGGCCAACACCTCCGACAGCGGCGCCGGCACCAAATCCCGCTCGCGCAACCCGGCCAGGATGTGCGGCAAGGCCTCATCGGTCATCGCGGCGTTCGCTTCGGTCACATGCATGATCACCACCGAGCCGGGGCGGACCTTGTCCAACACCGCCCGCACCAACGGCTGCCAGGCCTTGGCGAACGGGTCACCGCTGACCACATCCCCGTCGACGACCGTCAACCCGAGCGGCGCCAACGCATCCAGCGCGGCGGCGTCGTGGCAGAGCCCCGGGAACCGGAAGTACCGAGTCTGCCGACCCCCGTACGGTTTGATCACCTCGAAGGTCTTCGCCACGTCGGCGGTCATGCCCTTCGCCGGCACCCGCGGCAGGTCGTAACAGTCATCGGTGAACGCCGCGTGCCCGTAGGTGTGGTTGGCCAACTCGAAGCGCGGATTGTCGGCGATCCGCCGCGTGAGAGCCGGATACCGCTGCACCCACTTGCCGGTGAGGAAGAAGGTGGCCGGCACCTCCTCGCGCTCCAGCAGGTCGAGGATGCGCAGGTTGGCGTACGACTTCACCTTGCCGGTGCGCAGGTTCTGCAGCATCCCGTCGGTCATGTCCGCGTCGAAGGTCAGCGCGACCCGGTCACCGGTCCTCGGCCCGTGGTCGACCACCGGCGGTCGACTGCCCACCCGCGTCGCACCTGGCACGCTGGCCGCTGCCTCCCGCGGGGTGGCGCTCACCGACGGCCCTGACGCGGAGGGGCTCACGAAGGCCGGCCCGCCCGGCGACGGCGCCCGGGTATCCGCGCACGCGGCGCTGCCGAGAACGGCCACCGCAACCAGTACGCCACACAGCGGGCGAAGCCGAGGTCGGATCACGGCGCCGATCATCGCAGACGTGAACGACGTTCACTGTCCCGTCGGCGGGGACGATCAGGCGGGCGTACCCCGTGGCGCGTACATGATGACCGCGACGCCGAGCAGGCAGAGCGCCGCACCCGCCAGGTCCCACCG
The DNA here is from genome assembly GCF_014201145.1 of Micromonospora parathelypteridis. Taxonomy (NCBI): domain Bacteria; kingdom Bacillati; phylum Actinomycetota; class Actinomycetes; order Micromonosporales; family Micromonosporaceae; genus Micromonospora; species Micromonospora parathelypteridis. The sequence goes on along the minus strand of NZ_JACHDP010000001.1, from coordinate 6,724,500 downwards.
GTCCGGGCGGAAGCCGTCCACCACCATCGCCCAACCCAACGAGCCGGCCACGAACACCCCGCCGTACGCGGCCAGGATCCGGCCGAAGTTCGCGTCCGGCTGGAACGTGGCGACGAAGCCGTAGCAGCCCAGCGCGACCACACCGGCGGCGATCCACCACAGCCCGCGCTGTTCCCGCCAGCCCTGCCAGACCAGCCAGGCGCCACCGATCTCGGCCAACGCGGCGAGCGCGAACAACACCAGGGAACGGAGCACGGTCACCTGGCGACAGTAACCGCAGCACGCGACGGGTCCCCGGGCGACGGTGCGCCCGGGGACCCGTGGACCGCTCAGGTCACTTGGTGAAGGAGTCCTTCACGTTGCGCCCGGCGTCCTTGACGTTCTGACCGGCCTGCTTGGCGCGCGCGTCGCTCTGCTGGCTGGCGCCCTCGCCACGCATCCGCTCGTTGTCGGTCATGTCGCCAACGCGCTCTCTCGCGGCGCCGGCCATCTGCTCAACCTTGTTTCGTGCCTTCTCGGTGAAGCTCATCGCGCCTCCTCGGTCTGGCGGTTGTCCGTGCTCGCTTGCCCGGTCTCCGGGTGCCGAAACCAGCTGTGCTGGTCGGCACACCGCGTAAGGCATCCTAGGAAGATAGGTTGAGAGGTCACGGTGGCGGTGTTCGTGCCCGCCGTATGCCGACCTGAGCTCGGTGGTTAACTGGCCGCATGGGAGAGCTCCTGCTGATCCGGCACGGCGAGACCACCTGGAGCGCCAGCCTGCGGCACACCTCGTACACCGACCTGGAGCTGACCCCCGACGGCGAGCGGCAGGCCCGCACCCTCGCCGCGTTCCTGGCCGGCCGGCGGTTCGTGACCGTGCTGGCCAGCCCCCGCTCCCGGGCGCTGCGCACCGCGCAGCTGGCCGGGCTCACCGTCGACGGCGTCGACGAGGACCTCAGCGAGTGGAACTACGGCGAGTACGAGGGCCGCACGACCGTCGACATCCACGAGGACCAGCCGCACTGGAACATCTGGACCGACGGCTGCCCCGGCGGGGAGTCACCCGCGCAGGTGGGCGAACGACTCGACCGGGTGCTCGCGCGCGTCACCCCGCTGCTCGACCGGGGCTCCGTCGCCCTGGTCGGCCACGCGCACAGCCTGCGGGTCCTCGGCGCCCGCTGGATCGGCCTACCACCGTCCGCCGGCGGGCGGCTGCGCCTGGAGACCGCCACGGTCAGCGCGCTCGGTCACGAGCACGGCCGGCAGGTCATCCTGCGGTGGAACCAGCCGGCTCCTCCGGCACCCGGGACCGCGACCGACTCGGTGCCGCAGCACTGATCTTCGGCGGCCGGTTCTCGTACGGAGTGGAGAGCACCACCGTGGTCCGGGTCGTGACGTTCGCCGACGTGCGGATCTCCTGCAGCACACGCTCCAGGTCGGTCGGGCTCGCCACCCGCACCAGCAGCATGTAGAAGTCCTCCCCCGCCACCGAGTAGCACGAGTCGATCTCGGGCAGGTGAGCCAGCCGCTCCGGCGCGTCGTCGGGCTGCGACGGGTCGAACGGGCGGATCGCCACGAACGCGGTCAACGGGAGGTCCAGCGCCTCGAACGAGACCCGGGCCGCGTACCCCTTGATCACCCCGCGCTGCTCCAGCCGGCGCACCCGCTGGTGCACCGCGGACACCGACAGCCCCACCTTCTCGGCCAGGTCGGTGTACGACAGTCGGCCGTCGGCGGTCAGCGCGGCGACGATGGCGCGGTCGATCTCCTCCACGGCGTGCAACCTACCGGGAAAACGGCCCGACGGCGACGAGGTACCCGCCGGGCCGGGCCGGCGGCGCGGCGCGGTGGACCACCGCAGCCACGCCGCCACACCTCGTCGGCCTGGTCAGCCCTTCGCCAGCGCTCGGGAAATCACCATCCGCTGGATCTGGTTGGTGCCCTCCACGATCTGCAACACCTTGGCCTCGCGCATGTACCGCTCCACCGGGTGGTCGGCCACGTAGCCAGCACCTCCGAGCACCTGCACCGCGTCGGTGGTCACCCGCATCGCCATGTCGGTGGCGAAGAGCTTCGCCTTGGCCGCCTCGATAGCGTACGGCCGACCGGCGTCGCGCAGCCGGGCCGCGGCGAGGGTCAGCGCACGGGCGGCGGAGATCTGGGTGGCCGCGTCGGCGAGGATGAAGCCGAGCCCCTGGAAGTCGATGATGGACCGGCCGAACTGCTGTCGCTCCCGGGCATAGGAGACCGCGTAGTCCAGGGCCGCCTGGGCCAGCCCGACCGCGCAGGCCGCGATGCCCAGGCGGCCGGAGTCCAGTGCGGACATCGCGATGGTGAAGCCCATTCCCTCGCCGCCGATCAGCCGGTCGGCGGGCACCAGCGCCTCGTCGAAGGCGATCTGCGCGACCGGGGAGGCGCGCAGCCCCATCGTCCGCTCGGCCGTCTGCGGGGTGATGCCGGGCGTGCCCGCGTCGGCGAGCAGGCAGGAGATGCCCTTCGGGCCGGGCCCTCCGGTGCGGCAGAAGACGTTGTAGAAGTCGGCCGTCCCAGCGTGGGTGATCCACGCCTTGGTGCCGGACACCAGGTACGCGTCGCCGTCACGGTCCGCCCGCGTGCTCAGCGCCGCCGCGTCCGAGCCGCCCTGTGGCTCGGAGAGGCAGTACGCGCCCAGCAGCTCGCCGCCGATCATGTCCGGCAGCAGCTTGCGCTGCTCGTCGCTGCCGAACGCGAACACCGGGTAGCAGGACAGGGTGTGCACGCTGACCGCCTCGGCGACCGCGAGCCAGCGGCTGGCCAGGATCTCCAGCACCTGCAGGTACACCTCGTACGGCTGGGCCGCGCCGCCGTACTCCTCGGGGTAGGGCAGGCCGAGCAGGCCGGCCCGGCCGAGGGTACGGAGCACGCCGCGGGGGAATTCGGCGCGCTCCTCGAAGGCTGCGGCCTTCGGCGCGAGCTCACGGTCGGCGAGCTCGGTGGCGAGACCCAGCAGGTCGTGGGCCTCGTCGGTGGGCAGGATCCGGTCGACAGTCATAGTGCGATGAGCTCCGTGGGGGTGGTGTTGAGCCGTTGCACGCCGTCCGTGGTGCAGACGACGATGTCCTCGATGCGGGCGCCGTGCCGGCCCGCCAGGTAGATGCCCGGTTCGATGGAGAACGCCATCCCGGCCTCGAGCGGGCGGTCGTTGCCGGCCACCAGGTACGGCTCCTCGTGACCGTCGAGGCCGATGCCGTGGCCGGTGCGGTGCAGGAACGCGGGGCCGTATCCGGCGGCGGCGATCGGTTCCCGGGCGGCGGCGTCGGCGGCCGCGCCGGTGACCCCGGGCCGTACCGCGGCGACCGCGGCGCGCTGTGCGTCGTGCAGCACCGCGTAGTACTCCAGGAAGTCGGCCGGCGCCGGAGCGCCCACCACGTAGGTGCGGGTGCAGTCCGAGCGGTAGCCCGAGGCCATCGTCCCGCCGATGTCGACGACCACCGGCTCTCCGGCGCCGATCGGCCGGTCCGAGGTGCCATGGTGCGGGCTGGCGCCGTTCGGCCCGGCCGCCACGATGACGAAGTCGACGGTGACGTGCCCGGCCGCGCGGATCGCCGCGGCGATGTCGGTGGCGACCTCGGCCTCGGTGCGCCCGGGGCGCAGCCACCGCGCCATCCCCTGGTGCACCTGGTCGATCGCCGCGCCGGCCTCGGCGAGCGCCGCGACCTCCGCCGGGGACTTGCGGATGCGCAGCTCACGCAGCACCTCCGCGGCGAGCCGTTGCGCGGCGTCGGGAAGGGCCGCGCGCAGCGCGAGGACCTGCTCGGCCCACATCCGGTTGGACAGGCCGACAGCCGTGACCGGGCCGTCGAGGGCGGCGACGACCAGGGGGTACGGGTCGGTGCCGTCGACGTGGTCGACGATGCGTACCCCGGTCGCCGGTGCCGCCTCGGCCGCCGGGCGTTCCAGCCTCGGCACGATGAGGGTCGGCTCGCCCACGGCGGGCAGCACGAGGCAGGTCAGCCGCTCCCCCGCGTGGGCGTCGTACCCGGTGAGGTAACGCAGGTCGGAGCCGGGTGTGAGCAGCAGGGCGTCCAGACCCGCAGCGGCGGTGGCGCGCTGCGCGGCGATCAGCCGATCCGGTGGATACAGGTCGTCGATTCCCACACCACCAGCTTAACGGTCGTTTGGGTAAACCCCCATATTCGCGCCGGTACCGCAGAAATCCATAGATGTTGATTGACGCGGACAGTTAACACTCTTTAAGATTTGGCTGCCTCGAGGCCCACCCGTCCCTGCGTCCCCGCACCTCCCGCCCGCGACAACCCTGCGCGGGCGGGTGTCGTCCCCCGCCCACGGGAAGGCCCCCGATGTCCTCACCACTGCGCCGCGCCCTCGCCGCCGGCCTGCTCGCGCTGGCCACCGCCGGCGCCACCCTCACCGTCACGTCCACCGCCGCGCAGGCCGTGGTGCTGCCGAACAACTTCAAGAGCGTCGGCTACATGCCCTCCTGGGCCGGCGACGTCAACACCATCCAGTACAACAAGCTCACCCACATCAACTACGCGTTCGTGCTGCCCAACAACGACGGCAGCCTGCGCGCGGTGGAGAACCCGAGCAAACTCTCCTCGCTGGTCTCCCGCGCGCACGCCAGCAACGTCAAGGTGTCGATCGCCGTCGGCGGCTGGAACGACGGCAACGACTCGGCCTTCGAGGCCCTGGCGGCCAACTCCGGCAGTCGGACCAACTTCGTCAACAACCTGGTCAACTTCGTCAACCAGTACAACCTCGACGGCGTCGACATGGACTGGGAATACCCCGACCCGGGCGCCTCGGCCAACAACTACACCGCGCTCATGACCCAGCTCGGCAGTGCGATGCACAGTCGCGGCAAGCTGCTCACCGCCGCCGTCGTCTCCGAGGGCGGCAGCGTCCAGGGCGTACAGACGGCCGTGTTCGGCCAGGTCGACTGGCTCAACATCATGGCGTACGACGGTGGCAGTCCGCACGCCAACTACGACTGGTCGATCAACAGCATCAACCTGTGGAAGGCGCGTGGCCTGCCGGCCAGCAAGGCCGTGCTCGGCATCCCGTTCTACAGCCGCCCCGGCTACTACACCTACTCGGCGCTGGTCGCGCTGGACCCGGCCAACGCCAACCGGGACTGCACCACCGCCGGCGGCGCGCAGCAGTGCTACAACGGCATTCCGACGGTCAAGCGCAAGACGCAGTGGGCGCTCGCCAACGCCGGCGGCGTGATGAACTGGGAGCTGTCGCAGGACACCTCCGGCTCGACCTCACTGGTCAGCGCCATGTACGACACCATCATGGGCGGCACCACCCCGCCGCCGACCGGTCGTACCGGCCCGATCACCGGGATCGGCGGCAAGTGCGTCGACGTGGCCGCGGCGAGCACCGCCAACGGCGCCGCCGTCCAGCTCTACGCCTGCAACGGCACCAACGCGCAGACCTGGACCGTGGCCAGCGACAGCACCCTGCGGGCCCTCGGCAAGTGCGCCGACATCGCCAGCGGCTCCACCGCCAACGGCGCGAAGGTCCAGCTCTGGGACTGCAACGGCAGTGGCGCGCAGGTCTGGCAGGCGCAGTCCAACGGCACGCTGCGCAACCCGCAGTCGAACAAGTGCCTGGACGCCACCGGCAACAGCTCCGCCGACGGCACCCGGCTGCAGATCTGGGACTGCTTCGCCGGCGCCAACCAGCGCTGGACGCTCCCAGCCTGAGGTAAGGAACAAGGAAGGGCTCCTTGTTGACGCCACGTCAACGAGGAGCCCTTCCTTGCCCGGCCAGCGCCAGGGAGCCGGTTCGCTGTTCGGCCCCGTCGTCGTCCTTGCCCGCTGGCCATTCCGGCAGGTCGCGGCGGGTGCGAAGGGGCGAGAGAAACACGGGCAGGAAGGCCAGCGTCAGCACGACACCACCTACCCAGAGGGTGGCGTGCGCGCCGGCCAACTCGCCGATCAGTCCGGCCACGGCGGCGCCGATCGCGAGTGCGCCGGTGAGCAGGAAGCGGAACGTGGCGTTCATCCGGCCGAGGAGGGCGTCCGCTGTCATCCGCTGTCGCAGGCTGACGCCGAGTACGTTGTCCATGCCCGTCTTGAACAGTGCAAGCAGCCATCCGGTCCCGGCGAGGCATAACCAGGGGCCACGGTCGATGAGCGGTACGAGTAGTCCGGCGGGCGCCAGGAACAGGCCGACGAGACCGAGTGCGCGACCGTAGCCGAGCCGTCCCGCGATGGGGCGAGCGCAGCGGGATCCCAGCAGCAGGCCGGCCCCGCCCACCGCCCAGAACAGGCCCAGCGCGCCGGCCGGGAGGCCGAGTTCCCGGATGAACAGCACCGGAAGCATGGTGTTGATGATCTGCGAGCCGAGGTTGGACAGGGTTGCGGTGAGCGCGAGGGCCCGTAGTTCCGGGTTGTTGAAGACGTGCTGCAGCCCTTCGGCGATCTGTGTGCTCAGCCGGGTGGGCTGCCCCGTCACGGCCGGCGCCGGGGTGCGGCGAATGGCGGTGAGCCGAAGGGCCGACGCCAGGTAACCCCCGGCCGCGCACGCCACCGCCACGGGCGCGCCGAGTAACTGGACCAGCGCCCCGCCAGCGCCCCGCCCGGCTATGTTGCCGACCGCTATCAGGCTCACCACGGCGGCGTTCGCCTGGACCAGGCCGTCACGGCCGACGACTCGCGGCAGCACGCTCTGCGCGCCGACATCGCTGAAGACGGTGGCGCAACCGTTCAACAGGACGACCAGATACAACTGCCAGAGCGTGAGGGCGTCCCACCACCAGGCCAGCGGGATGAGGGCGAACAGCGCGGCTCGGGCCAGGTCCGCGGTGATCAGTAGGCGCCGATGGCGCATCCGGTCCACCCAGGCCCCGGCGGGAAGACCAATGAGGAGGAAGGCGGCGGTGCTCAGGGTGGCGAGTGCCCCGACCTGGCCGGGACGGGCGTCGAGGGCAGACACGGCGATGAGCGGGACGGCGATGTAACCGACGTTGGTGCCGAGTTGGCTGAGGCTGGTTGCGGTGAACAGGGCGCGGAAGTCGGAGTTCCGCCACGGGGAGTTGGGTCGCATGATCCGTTCATCCGGTGGTGGGGTTCGCGGCACCGCCGTCATCCGGCAGTGGCGTTGCTGGTGGCGGCGGCATGGGTGCCGGGAGTCGCGGTGTCCTTGCTGACCGATGGCGGCGGCTGCTGTCGCCGGGTCATCGCGACACCGACGAACACGACGACCATCCCCGCGATGACGCGCAGACCGATTTGCTCACCGAGCACGATCGCCCCCAGCGCCACCGAGACGACCGGCAGCAGGTACCCGACGGTGGCGGCGCTGGTCGCCCCCTCGTCCGCGATCAGCCGGTAACTGAGGTAGAAGGTGAATCCGGTGCTGAGGATGCCGAGGAGGACGACCGCGATCACGCCCCTCGGATTGAGCTCCGGCAGTGCCATCCCGCCGGCTGGCAAGGCCAGCGCGCTCAGCGCGGTGGCGGTGAGAAGCTGGGCCGCGGCGAGGGCGATCGGGGCGGTGCCCCTCCCGGTGAGCGTGCGGGCCATGTAGGCGAAGGCGACGGCGTAGCTCGCCGCCGCGCCGAGCAGGGCGAGGGTGCCCCAGCTCAGCAGCCCGGCCGCATGCCAGGGGGCGAAGATCAGCAAGGTACCGGCGAAGCCGAGCAGCAACCCGCCCAGGCGGACCGGGCCGAGGCCGCGCTCCGCCCCGACTCCGATGCCGATCAGCAGCGACCACAGCGGCGTGGTCGCGTTCAGCACGCCGGCCAGCCCGGAGTCGACGGTCTTCTCGCCGAGGCTGAAGAGGAAGAACGGCAGGGCGTTGCAGAAGAAGGCGGCCACGACGAGGTGGCACCAGGTCGTCCGGTCCCGGGGCAGTCGCTGGCGTGCGGACCAGGCCAGGCCCAGCAGGACCGCCGCGCCGAGCGCGGACCGCGCGAAGGTGATCTGGAGCGGGGTCAGACCGTTGTTCAGGGCCAGCTTGATCCAGAGAAAGCCGGATCCCCACAGCAGCGCGAGTACGACCATCCGTCGCAACGCGCCACGTCCGCCAATGCTCACTTCTTGCCTCCCGGTCGAATCGACATGAACGCTGCCGGAGTGGACTCGACAGGACAAGTGAAAGATTCTTCAGAGGCCGTTAAGCTCAGCTACATGATTGACGTACGCCGCATGCAGGTCCTCCGCGCGGTGGTTGCCACGGGCTCGGTGACCGCAGCGGCGGCGGATCTCGGGTACACCCCGTCCGCCATCAGCCAGCAGGTGGCGGCGCTCGAGAAGGAGGCCGGGATCGCGCTGTTGGAGCGCGTCGGCCGGGGCGTACGGCCGACGGCTGCCGGACGACTGCTCACCGAGCACGCGGCCATCATCGGCAAGCAACTGGCCGAGGCGGAGACGGCGCTGGCCGATCTGCGGGCCGGGCGTACCGGGCGGCTGGCGATCGGCTACTTCGCCACTTCGGGAGCCACCCTGATGGCGCCCGCGCTCGCCCGGCTCCGGCAGGCGTACCCGGGCGTGCGGGTCGACCTCAGGATGACCGACCCCGAGGACCCGCTGCCGGAGGTGACGCAGGGCCGGATCGACCTGGCCATCGTGGTCAGGTCCCCGGACCGGCCACCCGAGGGCGTCCACCTGGTCCACCTGCTCGACGACCCCTATCGCGCCGTCCTACCCAAGGGGCACCGACTCGCCTCGAAGCGGGTCATCGACCTGATCGATCTGGCCGATGAGCCGTGGGTCGGCAGCGAGTGGCCCGGCCCCTGCCTCGATGTCATCCTCGACGGCTGCGCTGCGGCCGGGTTCCAACCGAACGTGGTGGCGCGGAGCGAGGATTACGCCACCGCGCAGGGCTTTGTCGCCGCCGGCCTCGGCGTCAGTCTGATTCCGGAGTTGGGGCTGACCAACCGGCACCCCGCCGTCGTGACGCGCAAGATCCGCAACCCGGAACCCGTTCGGGCGATCCAGGCGGCGGTGCGGCAGACCTCGCTGGGCCAGCCGGCGCTCAACGGATTGCTCGCCGCACTGCGGCACGCGGCGGCCGACTGAGGCCCGCCTCGGGGGCGCGGCGGGACCGCCCGGTGTGGCACCGGGCCAGGAATCGGACGCCCATCCAGTTACCCAAGCGGGGGGCTTACAACTGGTGCTCGCGGACCAGGGTGAGCATCTCGTCCACCGAGCCCGCCGGGTCGGTGACCGGGAACTGCACGGCGCGCACCACCGTCGTGGGGTCGACCAGCAGCGTCAGCCGCTTGAACCGGGTGATCCCACCGGCCCGGAAGGTGGGCAGCAGCAGCCCGGCGGCGAGCCGGCCGTCCTGATCGGACAGGAGGGGGAACGGCAGCTCGGCGTACGCGGCGAACTCGCCGAGCTGGTCCGGCCGCTGGGTGCTGACCCCCCACACCCGCGCCCCGGACGTCTGGAAGTCCGCGTACCGGTCGGCGTAGGTGGTCGACTCCAGGGTGCAGCCACGGGCGCCGGGAATGTCGGCCCAGCCCGGCGGGTAACCCTGCGTCCCGGGCGCGTACGCCCCGGGGAAGAGGTAGAGGACGCTCCACGCGCCGCCGTCGGTCAGCGCGACCGGTTGCCCGTCCGGCCCGGGCAGGACGATCTCGGGCAGTCGCCGCCCGATCAGGTCGTGCACCCGACGCGCCTCGGCCGAGTCGGCGTCGGCGGTAGCGGTCAGCTCACCATCGCCCATCAGATGTCTCGTTCCCCAGTCCTGCAACGCGATCAGCACCGGCAGTAGCCCCTCACCCTTGGCGGTCAGCAGATAGTCGAAGCGCGGCGGGTGTCGGGAGTACGGCCGGCGCTCCAGCACACCGTGCTCGACCAGCGCGGCGAGGCGTTCGGTCAGCGCTCGCCGGCTGACACCCAGCTCGCGCTGCATCGCGTCGAAGCGGGTCGTCCCACCGGCGACGTCCCGCACGATGAGGAACGTCCACCAGTCCCCCAGCACGCCGAGCGCCTGCGCGATACCGCAGTCCGCATCAGCAAGATCCTCTCGCCGCACCCGCCACCTCCGTTCGGTCCGGGCTCGACTATAGTCCGTTCCAGATTGGAACGCACTGGTACGAGCGAACGGGGGACCGACGACATGCGCGTCGAAGATCGAGCCGGTGTGTTCTGGCGCTGGTGGACCGCCGGCACGACCAGCCTGGTCGGGTCGGCGGTCGGCTCGGTGGCCCTGCCGCTGACCGCGCTCACCGTCCTCGACGCCTCCGCGTTCCAGATGGGCGTGATCGCCGCGGCCAGCTACGTCGCCTGGATCGTGATCGGGCTGCCCGCTGGCGTCATCGTGCAGCGCCTGCCGCTGCGCGGCGCCCAGGTCGGTGCCGACCTGGCCCGCGCGGTCGCCGTCGCGTCCATTCCGCTGGCCTGGTGGTGGGGCCACCTCACCGTCGCCCACCTGGTGGTCACCGCGCTCGTAGTCAGCTTCGCCAACGTGCTCTTCGACGTGGCCAACTCGACCTTCCTGCCGAGCATCGTGGACCGCGAGCAGCTGCAGTCGCGCAACAGCCTCACCTCGGCAACCCACGCCGCCACCCAGCTCAGCGGCCCCTCGCTCGGTGGGCTCGCCGTGCAGGCGCTCGGCGCGGTGCCCACCCTGCTCGTCGACTCGGCCAGCTACCTCGTCTCGGCGGCCCTGCTGCGCACGCTGCCCGCCAGCCGGGTCGACGTGCCGGAGCGCTGGCCGCCGGTCGGCGAGCTGATTCGCGAAGGCTGGCGCTTCGTCGTGCACCACCCGGTGACGGGCCCGAGCATGTGGGCCGCGACGGCGATGAACTTCGTCTGCGGCGCGCAGCTCGCGCTCTTCCCGCTCTACCTGGTCCGCGAGCTGCACGCCCCGGCCGGCCTGGTCGGGGTGCTGCTGGCCGTCGAGGGGGTCGGCGCGTTGGTCGGGGCGGCGCTCACCACGCGGATCACCGCACGGATCGGCACCGCCCGCGCCCTGATCGCCGCCGGATTCACCACGGTCGCCGGTGCGTTCCTGCTCCCCTGGGGCACCGGCCGGCTGGCGTACGCCGCCTTCGCCGCCGGCAGCATCATCTTCTCCCTCGGGACGGTGGTGCTCAGCGTGACCACCCGGACCTACCGGCAGATCGCCAGCCCACCCGACCTGCTCTCCCGGGTGATGGCCACCGTGCGGTTCGTCTCCTGGGGCGCGATCCCCGTCGGCGGGCTGGTCGCGGGCGCGCTGGCCGGCCCACTCGGCGCCCGCGCCACCCTGTTCGTCTTCGCGGCGACCCTGGTGTGCGCGCCGCTGGTGCTGCTGCTCTCCCCCGTCCGGCACCTGCGCGACCTCACCGACCACGACCGGGACGACCCGACGCGCCCAGCCGCACCACCGGTCACCGTGGGAGGTCGGTAACCACGCCGCCGCCGGTTCGCTGGTCGAACGGCACCGGGGGTCATAGCCTGGGTCGGGGGACCGCGCGGGCTCCCCGACCGGGAGGTCCGACGTGGCAGCGAACGACACGAACCGGGGGGCGGCACGCCGTCGCTTCCAACTGTGGGCCGGGGTCCTCGCGCTCGTCGGCCTGGTCCTGCTGATCATCGGCCTCACGGTGGCCGACGGGGTCGCGGCCTGGGTCGAGGTGCTGGTCGCGATCCTGCTGCTGGTGACCAGTTACGTCGTGCAGCACCTGGCTCGGCGGGAGACCGTCTACCGACGCGACGAGCAGCGCTGACACCGCCGACGGCCGGGCGTACCCCTGATCGTCGGAGGCTTGTGCCAGGCTGTCCGGCGTGGCACACCGACCCCCGATCCTGCTGATCGACGCAGCCAGCCTCTACTTCCGGGCCTTCTTCGGCATCCCGGAGTCCGCCGCCCGGGCCGAGGACGGCACCCCGGTCAACGCGGTGCGCGGTTTCCTCGACATGCTCGCCACCCTCATCCGGGTACGCGGCGCCGACCGGATGGTCTGCGCGCTGGACTACGACTGGCGTCCCGCCTGGCGGGTCGACCTGCTGCCGTCGTACAAGGCGCACCGGGTTGCCCCGCAGGGCGGCGAGGTCGTTCCGGACACGCTCTCCCCGCAGGTGCCGATGATCCTGGAGGTGCTGGCCGCGGTCGGCATCACCGCTGTCGGCGCGACCGGTTACGAGGCGGACGACGTGCTCGGCACGCTCTCGGTGACCCAGCCGGGCCCGGTCGAGGTGGTCTCCGGCGACCGGGACCTGTTCCAGCTCATCGACGACGCCCGGCCGGTCCGGCTGCTCTACGTCGGGCGGGGCGTCGCCAAGCTCGACGACTGCGACGACGCCGCGGTGCGGGCCCGCTACGGCGTGCCGGCCGACCGGTACGCCGACTTCGCCGCCCTGCGCGGCGACCCCAGCGACGGGCTGCCCGGGGTCGCGGGCGTGGGCGAGAAGACCGCCGCCCGGCTCATCGAGCGGTACGGCAGCATCGCCGGCATCCTGGCCGCGCTCGACGACTCCGACTCGTCCTTCGCACCGGGTCTGCGCACCAAGCTCGCCGCGGCCCGCGACTACCTGGGCGTCGCGCCGACGGTGGTCCGGGTCGCCCTGGACGTGCCACTGCCGGAGCTGTCCACCGCGCTGCCGACCGCCCCGGTCGATCCGGACCGGCTGCTTGAGCTTGCCGGTCGGTGGAACCTGGCCGGCTCGGCCCGCCGGTTGGTGGACGCCCTCGCCGCCCGCGCCGACGCCTGACCGCCGGCCTCGCGGCGTCCGGCCCGGAGCCCCGCCGCGAGGGCGGGCTCCAGGTCGCAGGTCCGCTCCGAGGCGAGGCGTCAGGCCCGGAGCTTCGCCGCGAGGTCGCCGATCGCCCCCGACGCGTACCGCTGCATCTCCGGGCCGAAGGTGATGCGGGTCGCGCCCCGCCGTCCCAACTCGGCCACGGACTCCCTGCTCGGCCCGGCGGCCATGTTGAGTGGGCCCGCGATGCCCTCCCGCAGCGCCGGCAGCACCTCGATCGGCGCCAACAGGGGGTAGACGCAGTCGGCGCCGGCGGCCACGTACAGGCGGGCTCGGTGCACCGCATCGGCCGGGTCGCCCGTTCCGACCAGGAACGTGTCGACGCGCGCGTTGATGACGAGAGCGTCGCCCGCCTCCGCCCGCACCTCGGCCAGCCAGTCCGCGTGCCGCTGCGGGTCCTTGAGCGTGCCGTGCCCCTCCGAGTCCTCCAGGTTGCAGCCGACAACGCCCGCCTCCAGGAGCCGCCCGACCAATTCGCTGGGGGCGAGGCCGTAACCGCCCTCGACGTCGGCGGACACCGGAACGGAGACAGCTCGGGCGATCCGTGCCACCGCGGCGAACATCTCGTCGGCCGGGGTCGAGCCGTCCTCGTAACCGAGGGAGGCGGCGATCCCGGCGCTCGGCGTCGCGAGGGCCGGGAACCCGGCGTCGGCAAACACCCGAGCGCTGGCGGCGTCCCAGGGCCCTGGCAGGACGAGCGGGTCGCCGGCGGCGCGGCCGTGGTGCAGGGCGCGGAAGGTGGCGGCTGTCATCGTTCTTGTCTCCTCAAGGGTGCGGCGCGGCTGGTCGAGGGTCAGGCGGTGTAGCCGCCGCTGGAGTCAAGCACGGCGCCGGTGATGTAGGAGGCTGCGGGGCTCGCCAGGAAGGCGATGGCCGCCGCGGTCTCGGCCGGCTCGCTGACCCGCTTGATCGCGAGGTTGGAGACCATGCCCTGGAGCACCTCCGGGTTCGGCGGCTCCATCCCGGTCAGCATGAGGCCGGCCTGCACCATGTTGACGGTGATGCCGCGTGGTGCCAGGTCGTGGGCGACGCCCCTGGTGTAGCCGACCAACCCGGCCTTTGTCGCGGCGTAGTCGGCGAGCCCGGGAACCCCGACGCGGGTGGCGATTCCCGAGCCGATGGTGACGATTCGCCCGTTGTCGCGCAGCACCTTCGCCGCAGCGCGGATGATCGCGATGACTCCGGTGTAGTTGGTGGCGTGCATCCGGTCCAGGGCGGCGACGTCAGCGTCCGGGTCGTCGACCGTCCGGCCCTGCTCGATGGAGATCGCGGCGTTGTTGATGAGGATGTCCAGGCCACCGAGCTGGGTGACGACGTCGTTGATCAACTGCGGTGCCAGCGAGGTGTCCGCCTGGTCGTTCTGCAGGGCCACTGCCCGTACGCCCCGGCCCACCAGCTCGTCGACGACCTCGGCGGCCTTGTCGGCGGAGCCGACGTAGGTGATCGCGACGTCCGCGCCGGCATCGGCCAGGGCACGGGCCGTGGCCGCCCCGAGCCCGCGTGAGCCGCCCGTGACGAGGGCGACCTTGCCCTGAAGAAGGTGTGCCATGAGGTGTTCCTCCACGTGACCGAGTTATTGACCGTCCGGTCCACCATACGTTTGGTGGACCGTACGGTCAAGAATTGCTAGGCTGGTCACATGGCCAGGCCACGGCAGTTCGACGAGGAGCAGGTGCTCCGCGCGGTTCGGGACCAGTTCTGGGACGCCGGCTACGCGGCGACCTCGCTGGAGGACCTCATGCGGGTCAGCGGGCTGGGCAAGGGCAGCCTCTACGGCGCCTTCGGCGACAAGCACCAACTGTTCCTGCGGGCACTGCGCGAGTACACGGACACCAGCGGCGGCTACCTGCGGGAGATGCTCGCGTCCACTCCCCGCGCCCGGGACGCGTTGCGGGCGTTCGTCATGGCTCCGGCGAACGACCCGGGCGGAGCCGCCGCCCGGCGCGGTTGCCTGATGGCGAACAGCACCTCCGAGCTGGCCACCAGCGACCCCGACGTTCTCGCCGAGGCGCGACGCACCTACGAGGCGACGACAAGGCTGGTCGCCGAGTGTGTCGTACGAGCCCAGGACGAGGGTGACCTGTCGCGCGACATCGAGCCGGTCGAGTTGGCGCGCGCACTGCTCGCCGCGCAGCAGGGGCTGGTGTTCATGGGGCGCACCGGGCTGGACATCGCGACCCTGACCGCAACCGCGCGCGCCCTCGCCGCCCAGCTCCTGCCGGGCGACTGACCGGTAACGGTCGCCCGCGAGGGTGCCGAACAGCGCGTTCGGGCCTTATTTCACCTTGCGGGTCGATCGGACCACGATGCCCTCGTACTCCGGGTGCTTGACCAGCCAGTCGGCGAGGAACGGGCAGATCGGCACCACGGTCCGCTTCCTGGCCCGGGCGTCGTCCATCACGGCACGGGCCAGCGTCGACCCGACGCCCTTGCCCTCGAACGCCGGATCGACCTCGGTGTGGGTGTAGGCGATGATGGTGCCGGTCAGCTGGTAGGTGACGAACCCGGCGACCACACCCGCCTCGTCGCGCGCCTCGAATCGCTCCCGCTCCGGCACGTCTGTCACGGTGAACTGCACCAGGCCATCCAACCACCCACCCCGCCACCGCTCACGTCGAGGCCGGCCCGGGGGGGCGACAGCACGCGCATTGTCTCGGCCGTAGCGGGAAACGCAGCGGCGCCCGGCCGGTAGCAGCGCCGCCCCGACCGGTTCGTGGGAGGAGACGCGCGACATGACAGACCCGTCGACGGACGGCGGCATCGCCGTCGTGGAGATGTTCACTTCCCAGGGCTACTCGAGCTGCCCTCCCGCCGAGGAGGTGCTGACCGAGATCGAGCGCGACGCCCGGGAGCGGGGCCGGCCCGTCTTCGCCCTCGGGTTCCACGTCGACTACTGGGACGACCTGGGCTGGCCCGACCGGTTCGCGGACGCGGCGTACACCGCACGGCAGGAGGCGTACGCCCGCGCCTTCGGCACCGGGCGCCTGTACACACCGCAGATGATCGTCAACGGCACCGTCGAGTTCGTCGGATCCGATCGTCGGCGGGCGGCGGGTGCGATCGCGTCGGCCCTGACGTCGACCATGACCACGCCGCTCGCACTCTCCGTCTCCGACGCCGACGGCGGGCACCGGATGGTGTTGGACTACCAGGCCGATCATGCGCCGGGCCGCACGGTGTTGAACGTGGCGATGGTGGAGCGCGGGCTGGTCAGCGAGGTCGCCCGAGGGGAGAACGCCGGGCGGACGCTGCGGCAGGACAACGTCGTACGCGCCTTCACATCGGTGAGCATGAACGGCGGGCGGGGACAGGTGGAGCTGGCGGTGCCGCCGGATCTCGATCCGCGTGGCGCCACGGTCGTCGGCTATGTGCAGGAGAACGGCGAGCAGGCCATCATCGGCGCCACGTCCATCGACCTGTCCACCGCGTAATCTCGACACATGCGAGTGGTGTGGGGTGCGAGGAGGCTCGGTGGCTGACGCCGATGACGTACGCCGGCTGGCGCTGGCCCTGCCGCACACGGTCGAGATCGCCAGCGACGGCTTCGACTTCCGGGTGGCCGACAAGGGCTTCGTCTGGTCCTATCCGGAGCGCGTCCCGGGGAAGCCACGGGTGATCCGACTCGACGTCGCGGTGCTGTTCGTCGGCGACGAGGCCGAGAAGCAGGCTCTCCTGCTCGGCGAGCCCGAACTGTTCTTCACCGCGCCCGGCTACGACGGCCTGCCCCTGGTGCTGTTGCGCCTGGCGGCGGTCGACGTCGAACGCCTGAGTGAGCTGGTGACCGACGCGTGGCGGATGCGCGCGCCCGAGGCGCTCCTCAGCGACATCGACGGCTCCGACGGGTCGGTCATCGCGACGAGCGCGGGCGCGGGCAAATAGCGACATCAGCACGCAACGGGTAGGACACATTGACGAGGATCTCAGTACTCCATTACCGTGATTGTGAGAGCGCTCTCTCGACCGACCTTCTCCCCTAATTCAGACGCAACGCGTCGGACCCGGCAAGGGCCGTTCCCCGGCGCGCGATGGAGGCACCATGAAACCTCCCGTCCCCCACCGCCGCTGGGCCCTGGCCATCGCCACCGCTCTGGCCCTGGTCGTCGGGGGTCTCGCGATCCCCGTCACCCGCTCGGCCGAGGCCGCACCCGTCGGCGCCGGCAGCTACACCACCACCCCGGTCGGCCCGCTCCCCAGCGGATGCGGCGCGATGTCCAGCAACCCCCGGCAGTTCGTCACCGCCAACGCGCCCGCCGGGCCGGTACCCACCAACGACTGGTGGTCCTCGCTGCTGTGGAAGCGCACCGACTGCGCCTTCAGCGAGCCCCTGCACGCCCACCCGACCTCGTACGACACCTTCAGCGACGGCCTCGGCTTCTCGGCCAACTCCACCGCCGCGATCAGCGGCACCGCGACCGGCGTCGGCGAATTCCACTACCCGTACGTGCAGGACATCCGGGTCGGCGTGGCCGGGCTCGCCGCGCCCCT
The DNA here is from genome assembly GCF_014201145.1 of Micromonospora parathelypteridis. Classification (NCBI taxonomy): domain Bacteria; kingdom Bacillati; phylum Actinomycetota; class Actinomycetes; order Micromonosporales; family Micromonosporaceae; genus Micromonospora; species Micromonospora parathelypteridis. Next base: position 6,707,332 of record NZ_JACHDP010000001.1, on the reverse strand, counting down.
GGTCAGAGTCGACGGCTGGACCGACTGGACAGTCAGCCCACACTGGAGCGACGGCACCCGGACCCTGCGCGCGACCATCGGCCACGGGCTGCCCTTCGCGTACTTCCAGAGCACCGGCGGGGACGCGGTGATCGGCACCGCCGGCACCCCCGACGTCTGGTCCAACAGCGGGGCCACCATCGGCTTCCGGGTCAACGGCCACGACTACGTCGGTTTCGCGCCCAGCGGCGCCAGCTGGACCGTCGCGGGCGGCCGGATCTCGTCCACCCTGGCCGGTCGGGGCTACTTCTCCGTGGCCCTCCTGCCACCGACGTCGAGCACGGCCGAGCGCGCCGACCTCGCCGCGACCTACGGCCGGTACGCGCACGCCCACGTGACCGGCACCCAGGTGTCGTACGCCTACAGCCCGGCGACCAGCGGCCTGACCACCACGTACGCGTTCACCACGACCGCCCGGGAGGGGTCCGCCACGCAGACCGTGGTGAGCCTCTACCCGCACCAGTGGAAGTCGCTGAGTGGGTCCACCGCGATCACTCCGACCTACCCGTCCGCCCGTGGTCGGATGAGGGTGCTCACCGGCGTCAACCAGTTCCGCACCGCCATGAAGTTCCAGGGCGTCCTGCCGGAGTTGCCGGCCGTCGGCGACGGGAGCGGCACCGACCTGGCCACGCTCACCAGCCAACTGGCCGCCGTCCGCGCGAACCCGATGGACCAGCGCGGCAACGACACCTACTGGACCGGTAAAGGGCTCGGCCGGGCCGCCCGCATCGCCGAGATCGCCGACCTGGTCAACGACACCACGACACGCGACAGCGCGCTGACCGCGATCCGTAACACGCTCACCGACTGGTTCACCGCGTCCAGTGGCAAGACCAGCAGGGTCTTCTACTACGACAACAACTGGGGCACGCTGATCGGCTACCCGGCGTCGTACGGCTCCGACCAGGAGCTCAACGACCACCACTTCCACTACGGCTACTACATCGCCGCCGCGGCGACGCTTGCCAAGTTCGACCCGGCGTGGGCTTCCACCAGCCGTTACGGCGGCATGGTCGACCTGCTGATCCGCGACGCCAACAACTACCGGCGCGGCGACACCCAGTTCCCGTACCTGCGCGACTTCGACATCTACGCCGGCCACGACTGGGCGTCCGGGCATGGCTCGTTCGGCTCCGGCAACAACCAGGAGTCCTCGTCGGAGGGGATGAACTTCGCCAACGCGCTGATCCAGTGGGGGCAGGTGACGGGTAACACCGCCGTCCGCGACGCGGGCGTCTTCCTCTACACCACCCAGGCGGCGGCCATCCAGGAGTACTGGTTCGACGCCAGCGACCAGAACTTCCCCGCGGCCTTCGGGCACTCGACGGTCGGCATGGTCTGGGGTGACGGCGGCGCGTACGCCACCTGGTTCAGTGGCGAGCCGGAGATGATCCAGGGCATCAACCTGCTGCCGGTCACCGGAGGACACCTCTACCTGGGCAACAACCCGGCGTACGTGCGGACCAACTACGCCGAGCTGGTCCGCAACAACGGCGGGCAACCGACGGTGTGGCAGGACATCCTCTGGCAGTTCCAGGCCCTCGGCGACGCGGACGCGGCACTGGCGAACCTTCGTGCCAACCCCGGCTACACCCCGGAAGAGGGTGAGAGCCGGGCACACACCTTCCACTGGATTCGCAACCTCGCGGCCCTGGGCACCGTCGACACGACGGTGACCGGCAACCACCCGCTGTCGGCGGTGTTCTCGCGCAACGGGGCGCGCACCTACGTGGCGTCGAATCCGACCGCGTCGCCGATCACGGTGACGTTCTCCAACGGCACCAGCCTCACCGTGGGGGCCGGCAGGACGGCCACCACCGGGGCGTACACCTGGAGCGGTGGCAACGCGGCCGGCGGCGTGACGCCGGGGCCGACGACTCCCCCACCGACGACCCCACCGCCCACGACGCCACCGCCGACTACCCCGCCGCCCACGACGCCACCCCCGACCTCGGGCGGTCCGACGCGGTACCTGCTGCCCGGGGGTGGGTTGGGCGCCGCCGGTAGCGCGGCCACGACGACGGTCGTGGCGGCCAACGGAAACCACGACGGTACGCCCACCAACGCGCAGGTCTTCACCGCGACCGGCCTCAACCTCGCCTACTCCGGCGGGCAGACCACGTTCGACCTGTTCGTGGACGCCGGGACAGCGGTCGGCAACGGGGTGCAGGTGCGGATCTCCTACGACCTCACCGGCAACGGCAGTTGGGAACGGGTGGAGACGCTGCGCTACTTCGCCACCGACCCGGTCCCCGGCTATGAGCACTACACCCAGAGCGCCGGCCTCGCCTCGGCCACCGGCACGTTGGGCTCACTGAGCAACGGCACGGTTCGGGTGGAGATCTGGTCGGCGATCGGCAACAACCCCAGCACCGTGGGCATCGGCAACCAGTCGGTGCTGCGGCTTCCGTACTCCTGATCGATCCATCCGGTCCTGACACGGGTCGACAAGGTGCTGGGCGTGGCGAACCAGCCGACTGTCCACGCCCGACGGGTCACCGGCGGCGGTCCGAGGAGACCGTCGCCGGTGACCCCGGGCAGGTAGCTCGCGCCGGACGTACAGTGGGTTGGGTCCTGGCCCCATTGATCGTGGCGGATCGACGGCGCGTGCCGCGTTTCCGCCCGGAAGGAGCACAGTGAACCGACCCCTCAGGGCCGCGCTCGGCGGCGCCCTGACCGCCGCTCTCCTGACCTCCGTCGCCGTCGCCCCCGCGCAGGCGCATCCCGGACGGCGGCTGCCCACCGTCCTCGCCCTGCCCGAAGGGTTCCAGCCCGAGGGCATCGCCGCCGCCGGCCGGTACGCGTACTTCGGCTCCCGCGCCACGGGCGCCATCCAGCGCGTCGACCTGAAGACCGGCCGGGGTACGACGATCGGCGCACCCACCGGCACCCCGTCGCTCGGCCTCAAGATCGACCCACGCGGCCGGCTCTTCGTCTCCGGCGGCACCGCCGGCGACGCCCGCGTGCTCGACACCCGCACCGGCGAGGTGCTGGCGCGCTACCAGTTCGCCACCGCCCCGACGTTCGTCAACGACGTCATCCTGACCCGCGACGCCGCGTACTTCACCGACTCCAACCGCCCGGTGCTCTACCGGCTGTCGCTCGGCCGTGGCGGCGCGCTGCCGCCCGCCGACACGTTCACCACCATCGCGCTGACCGGCGCGTACCAGCAGGTCGGCACGGGCGTGAACCTCAACGGCATCGCCACCACACCCGACGGACGGGCGCTGATCGTCGTCCAGTCCAACACCGGAACGCTGTACCGGGTCGACCCGGCAACCGGCGCGACCACCGTCGTGGACGTGCCCGGTTACACCTTCGCCAACGGCGACGGGCTGCTGCTGCGCGGCCGCACCCTCTACGTCGTGCAGAACAGGCTCAACCAGATCGCGGTGGTCACGCTGAACCGCGCCGGCACGACGGGGACGGTCACCGGCACCATCACCGACCCGAACTTCGACGTGCCCACCACCGTCGCCGAGGCGTTGGGCCGGCTCTACCTGCCCAACGCCCGCTTCACCACGCCGCCGACCCCGACCACGCCGTACACGGCCGTCGCGGTCCGCACCCGCTGAGCAACCCGAGGGGGTACGCGCGGTGCGCGTACCCCCTCGGTAGCCCACGCGCGGTCCGGTCGCCGGTACGATCACCGGCACCTCGGCGAAGACTGTCGCCTCCTTCACCCGGAGCCCGCGTGGCCGACCGTTCCTTCCGATTCCTGCGTCGGGCCCTGGCCGTCGGCTGCCTGATCGCCGCCGCCGGACTGCCCGCCGGCGCGTCGGTGACCAACTCGACGGACGCCGCCGAACCCACGATCCTGCGGGTGCTCCAGCTGAACCTCTGCAACAGCGGCCGCGCCGGCTGTTACACCGGCCGGTCGCTGACCCGGGCCGCCGAGGTGATCAGCGCGGAGGCTCCCGACCTGGTCACCCTCAACGAGATCTGTCGGGACGACGTGACCGCCCTGGAGCGGGTGTTCGCGGCCGTCCACACCGGCCGGGTCGCCGTGTCCGCGTTCCAGGCCGCCGGCGACCGTCCGAGCGGCGCCGACACGCGGTGCCGCAACGGCCAGCCGTACGGCGTCGGGCTGCTGACCCACGTGCGGACACCGGACACCCCGCGTGCCGTGTACGGCGGTTTCCACCCGACCCAGGACGTCGCGGACCCCGAGGAACGATCCTGGCTCTGCGTCGACGTCGACGGTGCTCTGCTCGCCTGCACTACTCATCTCGCGGCAACCGGTTACCGCGTCGCGCTCACCCAGTGCCGCCACCTGCTCGACACGATCCTGCCGACGATCCGCGGGCGCGCCGGGTACGCGCCGGTGGTGCTGGGCGGCGACCTCAACCTCCGCGACGGCGGCGACCCCGACGTGCGGTCCTGCACGCCGCCGGGTCACCAGCGGATCGACGACGGCGCGGTGCAACACATCGTGGCGACGCTCGACGTCACGCTCTGCTGCCGCAGGTCGGTCGCCATGCACGGGGCGACCGACCATCCCGGGCTGCTGGCCACCCTCAGCATCGACGGCAACCGGCCCGGCCGCCCGCCGACCTGACCCTCCCCCGCGAGCACCGCCCGGCGTCATCGGGGTGGCGTGTCCCGGCGGGACGGGAACGGGGTGCCCGGCTGGCCGAGGGTCGAGCGGGCGCGCAACCCGACCGGGTCCGGAGCGGAGACCGGCGTCACGGCGGCCGGCTCCGGGACCCGCCGCCCGTCCAGGTACGCGGCGGCGGCCCGGTCGTCGTCGTTCGGCGCGGCGAGCAGGGCGTAGAGCAGACCCACCACGCCGAAGATCACCGCCACCACGATCGGCACCAGCAGCGTGCTCACCGAGGCGCCGGTCACCTCGCCCGTACCTTCGTGGCGGTGCACCGACAGGGCGCTCATCCCGGTGAAGTGCATTCCGTTCACGGCGATGCCCATGACCAGCGCGGAGGCGAAGATCGCCAGCCCTCGTCGGACGGTCATCGCGAGCCACAGCGCGACGGTGGACGCCACGACGGCGATGACCACCGAGAGCACGACCCGGATGGTGTCGTAGCCGAGGCTGCCGTTGAGGCGCATCGCCGCCATCCCGGTGTAGTGCATGGACGCCACGCCGGCACCGGTGAAGACGCCACCCGCGACCAGTCGTACCGGATTCAACCGGCCGGTGCCCACGATGGCCAGGCCGATGCCGACCGCCACCACGGCGATGACCGTGCTGGCCACGGTCAGCGGCACGTCGAAGCGGATCCGGGTGCCGTCGACGGCGAAGCCGAGCATGGCCATGAAGTGCATCGCCCAGATGGCGGTTCCACCCAGTGCCCAGGCCGACAGCAGACCCCACCACGCCCGCTGGCCGGCCGTGCCCGCCGTACGGATACGCCCGGCGCAGATCAGCCCGAGGACCGAACCGAGTACGGACAACGCGTAACTCAGCGCGGGCGTGATCCATCCATACTCAAAGTGATTGATGTCCGCCACGGCGGTCCTCTCCCCATTGGTTACCGGCGCGTCAACAAATGCGCTCGGGCAATGATCAGGGGTGCCGTGAACAGCGGCGACAGCGCCCCCCGAGCTATCCGGGGGGTGCCGTAGCGGTGACAGTCCGACACATCAATTCGTCAGCGATGACGACGGAATGTGACGATCAGGCGGAGGTGTGGTACGCCAGGACGCCCCGGTTGATGGCCGCGATCGCCTGTCGGGCGGTCGAACGCAGCTCCGGCGAGGCGCCGCCGGAGTCGGCGAGCTGACCGAGCAGGTCGACCACCTGTCGCGCCCACCGGACGAAGTCACCGGCGGGCATCTCACCGTCCATCTCGTGACCGCTGCCGAGCACCTTGGCCAGCGCCTCACCCCGGGCCCACCGGTAGACGGGCCAAGCGAAGCCGAGATCCGGCTCCCGGGTCGCGGTCAGCCCGCGTGCCGCCTCGTCGGCCTCGATCTCCCCCCACAGCTTCAGCGTCTCGTCCACCGCGTCTGCCACCGGCCCGCGCGGCAACGACGCCCGCTCGTCGACGTCCCGGCGCGCCTCGAAGACCACCACGGACACCGCGGCTGCCAACTCGGACGGGGACAGCCCGTTCCACACTCCCCGGCGCAGGCACTCGGCGACCAGCAGGTCCGCCTCGGTCCAGATCCGACCGAGCATCCGACCAGCGTCGGTGACCGCGCCGTCGCGGGCGAGATAGCCGCGCTCGGTCAGCAGCGCCACGATCCGATCGAAGGTCCGCGCGAGGGAACCGGTGCGCCCGGAGACCCGCTCGCGCAGCTCCTCGGTGTCACGCTCCAGCCGCCGACGCCGTTCCGCCCAGCGGGCGTGGTCCTCCCGCTCCGGGCAGGCGTGGCAGGGGTGGTGCCGCAGCTCGGAGCGGAGCTGGGTGAGCCGGTGGTCCTCGCCGGTCGCCTGCCGGGAACGGCCACCCCGTCGGCCGCCGTGCCGGTCCAGGCCGGTGCCGCTGACCTCGGCGGCGAGATCACGCCGCGCGCCCGGCGAACGGTGGTTGAAGTGCTTCGGCACCCGGATCCGAGCCAGCACCTCGGCGGGAGTGCTGAAGTCGCCGGGGCTGACCCGCCCGGCCCAGCGGTCCTGGGTGAGCACCAGCGGTCGGGGCTCACCGAACCCACCGGTCGCCGGGTCCAGCACGACGGCCAGCCCGGCCCGCCGGCCCGACGGAACCCGGATCACGTCGCCGACCCGCAGCCGCTCCAGCGACGCCACCGCCGCGGCCTTGCGCTGGGTCTGCCCCTGCCGGGCGATCGCCTTCTCCCGGTCGGCGATCGCCACCCGCAGCGCGAAGTACTCGTCGAAGTCGCCGTGATGGCAGGCGGCCTCCGCGCCGTACGCCTCGATCGTCTCGGTGTTGCGCTGCACCTGCCGGGCCAGGCCGACCACCGACCGGTCCGCCTGGAACTGGGCGAACGAGGACTCCAGCAGAGCACGGGCCGGCTCCGCGCCGACCGTGCCGACCAGGTTCACCGCCATGTTGTACGAGGGCCGGAAGCTGGAGCGCAGCGGGTAGGTGCGGGTGGAGGCGAGCCCGGCCACGTGCCGCGGGTCGGTCTCCGGGGACCACACCACGACGGCGTGCCCCTCCACGTCGATGCCACGACGGCCCGCCCGACCGGTGAGCTGGGTGTACTCCCCCGGGGTCAGGTCGACGTGCGCCTCGCCGTTGTACTTCACCAGTCGTTCCAGGACCACGCAGCGGGCCGGCATGTTGATGCCCAACGCGAGGGTCTCGGTGGCGAAGACCGCCTTGACCAGACCGCGGACGAACAACTCCTCGACGATCTCCTTGAACACCGGCAGCATGCCGGCGTGGTGGGCGGCCAGGCCGCGCTCCAAGCCGTCGAGCCACTCCCAGTAACCCAGCACCGACAGGTCCTCGCCGGGAATCGCGGTGACCCGCGACTCGACGACGCGGCGGATCTCGGTCCGTTCCTCGGGCGAGGTGAGCCGCAGCCCGGCGGCGAGGCACTGCTGCACGGCGGCGGCGCAACCGGCCCGGCTGAAGATGAACAGGATCGCCGGAAGCAGACCCTCCCGATCCAGCCGGTCGACGATGTCCGGGCGCAGCGGGCCACGCCAGCGCGGGCCACGCCGGCCGGCGCCGGGCCCCGCGCTGCGGCCCTCGCCCAACTCCAGCCGCCGGGCGGTCTCTCGGGTGTAGCGCAGCAGTTCCGGGTGCACATCGTGCTTGCGGGCCGCGTCGGCGTCGTGGAACAGGTCGAACATCCGCTTACCGACGAGCATGTGCTGCCACAACGGCACCGGCCGGTGCTCGCTGACCACCACGGCGGTCTCGCCGCGCACCGTGACCAGCCAGTCGGCGAACTCCTCGGCGTTGGAGACGGTCGCCGACAACGAGACCAGGGTGACCGAGGCGGGCAGGTGGATGATCACCTCTTCCCACACCCCACCGCGGAACCGGTCGGCCAGGTAGTGCACCTCGTCCATCACCACGTACGCCAGCCCCTGCAGGGCGCTGGAGCCCGCGTAGAGCATGTTGCGCAGCACCTCGGTGGTCATCACCACCACCGGCGCGTCACCGTTGATGGCGTTGTCGCCGGTCAGCAGGCCCACCTGGTCGGCGCCGTACCGGGCGACCATGTCGTGGTACTTCTGGTTGGACAACGCCTTGATCGGCGTGGTGTAGAAGCACTTGCGCCGGGCCGGCGGGGCCGGCGGGGTCGACGCGTCGTCGGCGGGCGCCGGGTCGTCGGGCCGCCCGCGCAACGCCAGGTGGACCGCGAACTCCCCGACCACCGTCTTACCGGCACCGGTGGGAGCGCAGACCAGCACACCGCTGCCCCGCTCCAACGACTGACACGCCTCCCGTTGGAAGTCGTCGAGATCGAACCCCAGGTCAAGGGCGAACTCGTCCAGCGCCGGAAACTGTGAGGCCTGTGCGGCCTGGCGGCGCGCTGCTGCGTACCGCTCGGCGGGGCTCGACATGGCACCAAGATTAGTGCGTGCCGGGACACGCCACTCGACAAGGCCGTCCGGCCGGGCCGTCGGCGGCGGTCGGTAGGGTGCACGGCGTGCCGGACCATGCCGAACCGCCCCAGACCCCTCCGCCGGGCAGCGCCGAGGCCGTCGCCGCCCCGCGGGCGTCCCGACGGCCCGTCAAGGCGGTGCTCTTCGACTTCCACGGCACCCTGGCCCAGGTGGAGGAGCCCCGGCAATGGGTGCTGGAGGCCGCGGCGACGTGCGGGGTCACCCTGGACCGGGTCCGTGCCACCTCGCTGGCCGACCGGCTGCTGACCGCCGGGCGCGCGGGCGGGCCACTGCCTGCGCGGGTGCCGCCCCGGCTGGCCGAGCTGTGGGCCGACCGGGACCTCTACCAACACGCCCACCGGGGCGCGTACACCGGGCTGGCCGAGACGGTCGACGCCGGCATCGACGGCTTCGCCGAGGCGCTCTACGAGCGGCTGCTGATCGCCGAGGGCTGGCTGCCGTACGCGGACACCGCGCCCACGCTCACCGCGCTGCGCGACGCCGGGGTGCCGGTGGCGGTGGTCAGCAACATCGGCTTCGACCTGCGACCGCACTTCGACGCGTGGGGGTTGACCGACCTGGTCGACGCGTTCGTGCTCTCGTACGAGGTGGGGCGCTGCAAGCCGGACCCGGCGATCTTCTGGCGTGCGTGCGGGATGCTCGGCGTCGACCCGGAGCAGACGCTGATGGTCGGTGATTCACCGGCGGACGCGGGCGCGGTCACCGCCGGCTGCGCGGTGCTGGTGCTCCCGGCCGCCGAACCGGGTCGGGAGAACGGCCTGGGCGCCGTGCTCGATCTCGCCCTGCCGGGCTGACCGTGGGGGTCGTGCCGTCAGTCGGGAATGTGGATCACCGGTAGCTCGCCGTCGCCGTACCGGTCCTCCCCGGTCAGGATCGACGCGTCGTGTTCGAGGACGGCCAGCACCGTGCTCGCCAGGTCGGCGCGACCCGTCACCGTGCGCCAGAAGCTGAGTTCGTGCCAGGAGTGCCCCTCGGTGGAGAGCACCTCGCAGGCGTCGAGGGACAGCAGCCGGTGAAGGGTCGCCCGCTCCTTCGGGTCGCTGACGATCGCCATGGCCTCCGCCGCGGTCACCGCGGTGACGCCGAACCGGTTGCGGTCCTGGATGACCTCGTGCAGCGGCTCCCCGACATGCACCGATCCCGCCAGGTAGGCCAGCAGTGCCGACCGGTCCAGTACGAGCCGGACCGGCCGGTCGTCGGCGGTCACGCGGCCGGCTGGTCGACAGTGCCGGCGGCGGCGTCCAAGGCGGTTTGGCGTGCCCGCTCGCGAAGTGCTCGGCGGCGCTCCGGCGACCAGTCGGCCTCGACGGCGGCCCGGCGGGCGCGTGCCTCGGCAACGCCCTGGTCGGTGATCTGAATGCCCTGGTGGGCCAGTTCCGCGTCCAGGGCGTCCAGACGCATCCGGTCACGGACGGCCTGGGTGATGTACGCGCTCGCGTTGGTCTCGCGCTCCAGGCGCTCCGCCACGTCGGGTGGCACGGAGATCGACAGTTTCCGCATCGCGCTGGTCATACCAGGGACCGTACGCCGGTAGCACCGCATTGGCGAACACTTACGCCGTGTCGGCTTCGCGGTGCCGCTCGTAATGGCAGGTGGACACCGGCGTCGGGTGGCCGAGACTGACCGCCTACCGTCGTGCCCGTGACCGACACGCTGCTGCCCACCCCATCGCCGGCCGACACGCCAACGGCCCGGCGCGGTGGTATCGCCGCCGTGGGCCTGGTGCTCGGCGGGGCCCTGTCGGTGCAGTTCGGGTCCGCCGTGGCCGCGCTGCTCTTCCCGCGCACCGGGGTGGCCGGCGCGGTGACCCTACGGCTGACGATCTCGGCGCTGTTGCTGCTCGTCGTCTGCCGGCCCCGACTGCGCGGGCACGACCGGTCGGCCTGGCTCGCGGCGGGCGCGTTCGGGCTGGCGCTGGCCGGCATGAACTCGCTGTTCTACCAGGCCATCGAACGCATCCCGCTGGGCCCGGCGGTGACGCTGGAGGTGCTCGGCCCGTTGGCGCTGTCGGTGTTCGGCGCCCGACGACTGGCCAGCTGGGGCTGGGCAGGGCTGGCGTTGGCCGGGGTGGCGCTGCTCGGGCAGGGCGGCTTCGACCGGCTGAACCCGGCCGGAGTCGCCTTCGCGTTCGGCGCGGGCGCGATGTGGGCCGCGTACATCGTGCTGAGCGCCCGGGTCGGCGGGCGGTTCCCGGGCGCCGACGGGCTGGCCCTGGCGCTGACCCTCGCCGCCCTGGTCACCCTGCCACTGGGCATCGCCGACGGTGGTGCGGTGCTGCTCGACCCACAGGTGCTGGCGCTCGGCACCGCCCTCGCGGTGCTCGCCTCCGGGCTGCCCTACACGCTGGAGCTGCTGGCGCTGCGGCGGATGCCCACCGCCACCTTCGCGGTGCTGATGAGCCTCGGCCCGGCCATCGCCACGCTCGCCGGGTGGCTGGTGCTGCGGCAGGCGCTGACCCTGCTGGAGTGCGCCGCCATCGTGCTGGTCATCGCGGCCAGCATCGGAGCGGTACGGGTCAACGCAGCAGCCGCAGGGCGCCCGGGACGGCGGTGATCGTCACCGGCAGGTCCAGGGAACGTTCCCCGTCGGCGTACGTGGTGATGCCCTCGGCGGTCAGCTCCACGGTGCGGGCCCGGAAGCTGCGCACGAGCGGATGGCTGACGTGGGTGCCCTGGTAGATGCGCGGCTTCACCCGGATGAGGGTCCACCGGTCGACCCGGCCCGCCACCACCACGTCGAGCAGCCCGTCGGTCGGGTCGGCGTCGGGGCAGATCCGCATACCCCCGCCGTACGTCGGGCAGTTGCCCACCGCCACCAGCACCGCGTCCAGCTCGTGCGGCACCCCGTCGAGGCGCAGCGTGTAGCGCCGGGGTCGCAGCCGGGCCAGCTCGACCAGGATCGCCAGGTCGTACCGGCGGGGGCCGCGCGGCCAGCGCATCCGGTTGGCCCGCTCGTTGACGATCGCGTCGAACCCGGCACCGAGCACCGCCCCGTACCAGCGCTCGACGCCGTCGGCCCCGGTCATCCGGGCCAGGTCGACCGGTCGGCTCCGGCCGTCGCGCAGCGCTGACGCGATCACGTCCGCCGCCACCAGCGGGTCGGCCGGGAAACCGGTGTCCAGGGCGAAGTCGTTGCCGGTGCCGGCGGGGATCGGGCCGAACGGCACGTCGGTGCCGGCGACGGCCTGCAACGCCCGGTGCACGGTGCCGTCCCCGCCGATCGTCACCAGCGCGCCAGCACCATCGGCGACCGCGGCACGGCAGGCCGCTTCCGCCTCGGCGGGGCTGGACGCCGGCAGCAACCGGACCGGCCGACCGGCAGCGGCCAGACCGTCCAGCAGCCGGGGCAGCAGAGCGCGGTGCCGGCCCCGTCCAGCGGTCGGGTTGGCGAGCACGGCGACCGGGCCGGGCAGGTGATCGTCTGCGGTCACGGGCAGCACCGTACCGGTCGGACACCCGCCGTTCACCAGGGGCGGGCGACATCACGATCAGTCCCCGCGTCGGCGCGCGGGGTGAGGTCGCGAACGCGCCGACGCCGCCCCCGGGGACCGGGGACGGCGTCGGTGGACCGGGCGGCGCAGGGCCGTCAGGTCATGTCGTCGTAGCGCCGCTCGATCGGAGCCGGCTTTGCGATCGGCTCGGGTACGCCGATCGGCGCGGTCGCGTCGACCCGCTGCCCGGCCACGACCGGATCCTTGTCGAACTCCAACGGCGACACCTCGTCGTCGTCGATGCCGGCGTAGACCTCCTTGCCACGGCCACGTCGCCTGTCGTTGATGAACGCGACCCCGACCGCGGCGAAGTAGAGCGCGGAGAGACAGATCGCCAGCGCGGTCATCCCGAACGGGTCCGGGGTGGGGGTGACCACGGCGGAGAACGCGAAGAACACGAAGATCGCCACGCGCCACCAACTGAGCAACCGCTTCGCGCTGGCCAGGCCGACGAAGTTGAGCATCAGCACGATCAACGGGAACTCGAACGCCACACCGAACAGCAGGATCAGGTTGGTGACGAACGAGATGTACCGGGTGACTTCGAGGTTGGTCGAGATGTCATCGCCGGAGACGTTCAGCAGGAACTCGAGGCCCTTTGTGGTGACGAAGAAGGCCAGCACCGCGCCGGCCGCGAACAGCGGCGCGGCCAGAGCGGTGAAGACGTACGCGTAGCGCCGCTCGTGCCGGTGCAGGCCCGGCGCGATGAACGCCCAGAGCTGGTAGAGCCAGATGGGCGCCGCGATGATCAGGCCCACCCACAGGCCGATCTTCAGGTTCAGCAGGAAGACGTCCGCCACGCCGAGCTGGACGAACTTGCACTTGCCGGTCGCCGCGTCGATCGACGCCGGAAGGTCACAGTACGGCTTCGACAGCAGCACCCGGACCGGCGTTGCCAGCCAGATGCCGATGCCGAAGCCGAGCATGATCGCCAGCGAGGCGCGGAACAGGCGGTTGCGCAGCTCGCGAACATGCTCGATGAGCGTCATCGAGCCGTCGGCGGCCCGCTCGAAGGTGCTCGGGCCGCGTTTACGCAGGGCGAAGGCCACGGTGGTGGGGCCTTTCGGTCAGTTGTCGCGGACGCGGTGCACCGGGTCGACGACCGGCTGCTGCACCGGTGCCTGCTGGTACGGCGCCTGCTGCGGGGCGTACGGCGCCTGCTGCCCGGCGTGCGGCGGCAGCGGCTGGTAGCCGGCCTGCGCGTCGGCCTTCTCGGCGAGGTCGCGGTCGTCGTCCTGCAGGCTCTTGGTCTCGGCCTTGATGATCCGCAGCGACCGACCCAGCGAACGGGCCGCGTCGGGGAGGCGCTTCGCACCGAAGAGCAGGATCAGCACAACCACGAGAACAGCGATGTGCCACGGCTTGAGGGCACCCATGAGAAGCTCCAGTCGCTCTGTGTCCGAGGGGTGGTTCGCAGCCCATCGTACGTGCGGATCGGCTGGTTGCCACCCGCCGGGTGGTGGTGGTCTGGCCCAAAGAGTGAAGTGTTGACCAACGCGCGATGATCCGTCAACCGCCGCCGGGGCGAAGGCCCGATCAGCCCCGCTTGGCCTTGATCAACTCGAGTCGCCGCTGTGTGGTGTCGAGTTGATGTTGGATGCCCTCGGCGCGCTGCTGCAACGCCTCGGCGGTCTCCCGCAGCGACTCGGCCTCGCTCGCCCGCCGCTGCAACGCCACCGCGGCGCGGCGCAGCTGAGGCAGCCGGGTCAGCACCGGGCGCACGGCCAGCGCGAGCGCCACGAGCGGAAGCAGCACCACCGCGAGCACGATCCAGATCAGCACGGCGGTCAGCCTACTGGGTGCGGCCGGCCACCGCCGGGTCACCCGACGGCACGCCGAGCGGACCCACCGGGTCCGGTGTCCCGGAATCAGACGCGGGTCGCCGGGGCGCGGCCGTGGGGGCCGGCACGGCGTACGCGTCCAACGCGCTGGCCGCCGCCGCCCGCACCTGCTCGGCCAGCTCGACCGGGGCGACCACGATGGCGTCCGGGCCGAGGCCCAGCACGAACCGGCGCGCCCACCCCAGGTCGGTCACCCGCAGGGAGACGAGCCACTGATCGCCGTCGCCGGCCTCCACCCGCTCGCACGGGTAATACTCGGTGATCCACCGCTCGCCCCGGCCGATCCGCAGCGTGATCAACGGCAGGTCGGGCGAGGGGCGGAAGACACCCTCGGTGAGGTCGTGCGGGACGGCCTGCGGCGGCACGGTCGCCGGCTCGCCCAACTCGGTGATCGCGTCGATCCGGTCGGCCCGGAACAGGCGGACCGCCTCCGCGCGCCGACACCACGCCTCCACGTACGCCCGGCCGCCGACCATCAGCATCCGCAGCGGGTCGATGACACGCTCGGTGGTCTCGTCCCGGGCCGCCGTGTAGTAGGTGATCCGCAGCGCCTTCCCGCCCTCCACGGCGGCACGCAGCGCCTCGACCCGCCGGGTGTCCCCCGGCAGCCGGACCGCCACCGGCGCGCCCACCAGGTCCCCCGCGTCCTCGATCTTGGCCAGGGCCCGTTCGACGGCCTCGCGGTTGGCCACGCCGGGCGTCTCGGCGAGCATCCGCAGCGCCACCACCAGCGCGAGGGCCTCGTCCGGGGTGAGCCGCAACGGCCGGTCGATGCCGGCGTCGTAGGTGATGGTCACCCGGTCACCGTCGAACGCCATGTCGATCAGATCACCGGGGCCGTAGCCGGGCAGCCCGCACACCCAGAGCAGCTCCAGGTCCTCGCGTAGCTGTCGTTCGGTGACGCCCAGGTCACCGGCCGCCTCGGCGATCTCGATGCCGGGCCGGGCCAGCAGGTAGGGCACCAGGTTGAGCAGTCGGGCCAGCCGGTCGGCGGACGCGCGCGAACCGCCCCGGGCGGCCGGGCGGGTCACCGGGCACCACCGGTGGCGGTCAGCTCGTCGTGTCGGACGGCGATCTCCTTGAGTCGTTGGATGACGGCCTCGCGGACCTCCGGCGGGTCGAGCACGCGCACGTCCGGGCCGTAACCGACCAGGTGGCCGGCCAGCCCGTCCGGGTCCGCGTACGGCAGGACCAACCGGTCGCCGTCCGGCCCGGTGGTCACCTCCACCGCCCAGCGGCGCAGGCCGGCGGCCCGGCCCGGTGCGGCCAGCACGGTGGCCCGGCCGGTGCGCTCCACGGGACCCGACCAGCGGGCCACGTGGCTGATCAGGTCGACATTGGCCGGCGGCTCGTACGCGCCCGGCGCGCCGGTCACCCGGACCGTGCCGACGACCCGGGAAAGTCGGAAGCAACGGGTCGCCGCCCGGTCCAGGTCGTGGCCCACCACATACCACCGGCCACGCCAGCAGACCACCCCCCACGGTTGCAGCCGCCGACGGCTCGGCGCGTCGCGGTCGGGCACCCGGTAGTCGAAACCGACCTCGCGCCGGTCCCGGGCGGCGGCGGTCAGCGGCGCGAACGCCGGGTCGACCGTGACCATCGGCTCCAGACCGAGGGTGGCCTGCGGGTCCACATCCACCCCGGCAGCGCGCAGCTTCGCCAACCCGGACGACGCGGCGGCGGCCAGCCCGGCGTGCTGCCACAACCGGGCGGCGATGCCCACCGCCGCGGCCTCATCGGGCTCGAGGAGGATGTCGGGCAACGCGTATTCGCGGTGGGCGATCCGGTAGCCGGGCTCGGCGTCGAAGGCGCTCGCCGTGCCGGTCTCCAGTGGCACACCCAGCTCGCGCAGCTCGGCCTTGTCCCGCTCGAACTTGCGCTGGAACGCTTCGTGGTCGCGTGCGTCGTCGGGGTCGTGCTCGTAGCCGGGCACGGTCGCGGCGATCTGCGCGGCGGTCAGGAACCGTCGCGTGGACAGCAGGCAGATCACCAGGTTGACCAGGCGTTCGGTGCGGGTCCGCGACACGCCGTAGACGCTAGCAGCCGACACGCCCGCGACGTGCACCCGCGCGGGCGTGCCGCACAACTGTTCGGATCGGTGGTGTCGGCGGACTCCGGCGGCGGGTTGCCTCTACCGGTCATAGGGTGGCCCTCATGTCGCAACCGGAGCTCAAGACCGAGAGCGTCGGCACCGTCCTCGTCGCGGGCGCCGCCAACCTCGCCATCGCGGTCGCCAAGCTGGTCGCCGGGGTCATCTCCGGCTCGGCCGCGATGCTCTCCGAGGCGGCACACTCGGTCGCCGACACCACCACCGAGGTGTTGCTCTACCAGGCGCTGCGCCGCGGCGCCCGACCGGCCGACCAGCGGCACCCCTTCGGCTACGGCAAGGAGAGCTACGTCTGGGCGTTCTTCGCCGCGATGTTCACGTTCGTCGCCGGCGCCGGTTTCGCCGTCACCCACGGCGTCACGACGATCCTGGTGCACGAGCACAGCGGCGACTACCTGATCTCGTACATCGTCCTGGCGGTGTCGTTCGTCATCGAGTCGATCTCGCTGGCCCGGGCCCTGCGGCAGGTCCGCAGCGAGTCGAAGCGTTGGGGGACCACTCCCCGACGCTTCCTGCGCCTCACCGCCGACACCACTGTCAAGGCGGTCTTCCTGGAGGACAGCGCGGCTCTGATCGGTCTGCTGCTGGCCGCGGCCGGCGTCGGCCTGTCCCACGTCACCGGCGACGAGGTCTGGGACGGCATCGCGTCGATCCTGATCGGGCTGTTGTTGCTGACGGTCGCCGGGATCCTCGCCGGCAACAACCTGTCGCTGCTGGTCGGCCGGGCCGTCCCGGAGCGGCTGCGCCACGAGATCGAGCAGGAACTGACCGGGCTGCCCGAGGTGGAGCGGATCGACACCCTGATGACGATGCAGCTCGGCCCGGACGACATCCTGGTCGCCGCGAAGGTCGACTTCAGCGACGAGGCCACCGGCGCGGCCATCGAGGCCACCGCCGACGAGGCCGAACGACGGCTGACCGAGCGGTACCCGGAGATCCGTTACGTCTTCCTCGACCCCACCCGCTCGTTGCCCGGCGCCACCGGCCGGGCCCGGCACACGCAGGCGGACCCGGCCGCCGGCGACGAGCCCCACCGCCCCTGAACCACGGCAACGGCCGCACCCGGGCGCGGGCCGCCGCGCCCGCGCGGCTAGCGTGCCCGTCATGGTGCGATGGCGTACGGGGACGGTGGCGACGCTGCGACGGCAGTGGACCGGGGCGGTGGAACTGGACGTGGACCTGCCCGACGGCACGCGCATGCGGGCGCTGGCCTATCCCGAGCTGGTCGGCACGCCCGAGCCCGGCGACCGGGTGCTGCTCAACGCCGGTGCGCTGCTGATGGGGTTGGGCACCGGCGGGTACGCCCTGGTGGTCGCCCTGCCGGACCGGCTGCCGCCGGACCCACCGGAGGTCAGCGACACCCGCGATGCCGGGCACCTGGTCAAGGCCCGCTACACGCCGTTGCAGCCGATCCTGCTTGGCGTCGACGAGGAGGCGTCCCCGCACCGCGACGTGCTGGCCGACGCGGACGACCTCGGCGGTCTGCCGGTGGTCACCGCCGACCTGCACTCGGCGCTGCCGGCGATCCTGGCCGGCATCCGGGCCGACGCCCCGCAGGCGCGGGTGGCGTACCTGCTCACCGACGGTGGGGCACTGCCCGCCTGGTTCTCCCGCACCCTCGCGGGGCTGCGCGCCGAGTTGGCCGGCACGATCACGGTCGGGCAGTCCTTCGGCGGCGACCTGGAGGCCACCACCCTGCACGGCGGTCTGCTCGCCGCCCGGTACGTGCTGGGCGCCGACGTGGCCATCGTGGCCCAGGGGCCCGGCAACCTGGGCACCGGCACCCGGTGGGGGTTCTCCGGCGTCGCCGTCGGTGAGGCGGTCAACGCGATCGCCACGCTGGGTGGCCGGCCGATCGGCTCGCTGCGCATCTCCGACGCCGACGCCCGCCCCCGGCACCGGGGCGTGTCACACCACAGTCTCACCGCGTACGGCCGGGTGGCGCTCGCCCCGGCGGAGCTGGTGGTGCCCGACGACCTGCACCCGGCGCTGGCAGCCGAGGTGGACGCGTCGTTGGCCCCGCTGGCTGCCCGGCACCGGATCGTCCGGGTGCCCACCAAGGGTCTCGACGCCGCTCTGCGCGCCAGCTCGGTGCCGCTGTCCACCATGGGCCGTGGTCTCGACGCCGACCACGCGTACTTCCTGGCCGCCGCCGCGGCCGGCCGCCACGCCGCCACGCTGCTCCCCTGAGGAGCCGCGAAGCGGGTGCTGATCAGGCCAGGAAGATCAGGGCGAGCCAGCCGCCCACGATGAGCACGAGGGCCAGGGCCAGCACCCACGTCGGAACGGTGTATTCACCGCGGCGGTTACGGTCGACCTCGGCGCGGATCTTGTCCCGCCGACGTTCGACCCAGTTCTGCCGCTCGGTGCCGCGCTCGGGGCGGTCGGGAGATCCGGAAGTCGTCATGGCGCGCTCAGCTTACCGGGCCGCTCAGCTCGCCTGGCCGCTGAGCCCACCGGGCCGGCCGGCCCCGCCGGTGGACACCACCACCGGGGCCGGCACACCCGTCACATGCTGGCGATCAGGCGCTCCACCCGCTCGTCGTACGCCCGGAACGGGTCCTTGCAGAGCACGGTGCGCTGCGCCTGGTCGTTGAGCTTCAGGTGCACCCAGTCGACGGTGAAGTCCCGCCTCTTCTCCTGGGCGTGCCGGATGAACTCGCCGCGCAGCCGGGCCCGGGTGGTCTGCGGCGGAGTCTCCTTGGCCTCGAAGATCTCCGGGTCGGTGGCCACCCGGTCGACCTCGCCGCGACGCTCCAGCAGCCCGTAGAGGCCACGGCCGCGACGCACGTCGTGGTAGGCCAGGTCCATCTGCGCCACCCGGGGGTGCGACAGCGGCAGGTCGTGCTTGCGCTGGTAGCGCTCGATCAGCCGCAGCTTGCTGACCCAGTCGATCTCCCGGGAGACCGGCTCCAGGTCCCCGGTCTCGACCGCGTTCAACACCCGACCCCACAGCTCGACGACCCGCTTGGCGGCCTGGTCGCCGCCGCGGCGCTCGACGAACTCGGTGGCCTTGGCCAGGTACTCCTGCTGGATGTCCAGGGCACTGACCTCCTTGCCGGAGGCCAACCGCACCTTGCGCCGGCCGGTGATGTCGTGCGACACCTCCCGGATCGCCCGGATCGGGTTCTCCAGGGACAGGTCGCGCATCACCACCCCGGCCTCGATCATCCGCAGCACGATGTCGGCGGTGCCGACCTTGAGCAGCGTGGTGACCTCGTTCATGTTGGAGTCACCGACGATCACGTGCAGCCGTCGGTAGCGCTCCGCGTCGGCGTGCGGCTCGTCGCGGGTGTTGATGATCGGGCGGCTGCGGGTGGTCGCCGAGGAGACGCCCTCCCAGATGTGCTCGGCACGCTGCGACAGGCAGTAGACCGCGCCGCGCGGGGTCTGCAGGACCTTGCCGGCCCCACAGATCAACTGCCGGGTGACCAGGAACGGGATGAGCACGTCGGCGAGCCGACCGAACTCGCCGTGCCGGGAGACCAGGTAGTTCTCGTGGCAACCGTACGAGTTTCCCGCCGAGTCGGTGTTGTTCTTGAACAGGTAGATCTCACCCGCGATGCCCTCGTCGTGCAGTCGCTTCTCCGCGTCGACGAGCAGGCCCTCCAGGATCCGCTCGCCGGCCCGGTCGTGGGCGACGAGATCGGTCACCGAGTCGCACTCCGGTGTGGCGTACTCCGGATGCGACCCGACGTCCAGGTAGAGCCGGGCCCCATTGCGCAGGAAGACGTTGCTCGACCGACCCCAGGACACCACGCGACGGAACAGATACCGCGCGACCTCGTCCGGGGACAGCCGCCGCTGCCCGCGATAGGTGCAGGTGACGCCGTACTCGGTCTCGAGGCCGAAGATTCGCCGCTCCATGGTGAGACATTAGCCGCCCGGAGGCCCGGTTCGTCACTGTCACACCACAGGTCGTGCCCCGGGGGCGGTCACATACCGGTTGAGTGCGACATTCCGTCCGGCCCAAGGGTCGCCACGAACCGCCGGCAGTTGTCGTACTCCGGCAGCAGGCCCCGCTCGCGAGCCTGCGCCAGCGTCGGTGCCGCGTCGTCCCGCGCGGACAGCAGCGGAACGTCGGCGGGCCACTCGACGCCCAGCTCCTCGTCCAGCGGGTGCACCGCGTGCTCGCCGGTCGGGTTGTAGCTGGCCGAGCAGAGGTAGCTCAGCGTCGCGTCGTCGGTCAGCGCGCAGAAACCGTGCCCCAGCCCCTCGCTGAGGTAGACCGCCCGCCGGTCGGTGTCGTCCAGCCGGACGCCCTCCCAGCGGCCGAAGGTGGGCGAACCCACCCGCAGGTCCACGATCACGTCGAGGACCGCGCCGCGCACACAGGTGACGTACTTGGCCTGCCCGGGCGGAACGTCGGCGAAGTGGATGCCGCGCACCACGCCGCGCGCGGAGACCGACAGGTTGGCCTGGGCCAGGCGCAGCGGATGCCCCACCACCTCGGCGAGCTTGTCGAAGCGGTACCACTCCATGAACATGCCGCGCGGGTCGCCGTGCTGCTGGGGGGTGATCTCCCAGGCGCCCTCGATGCTCAACTCCCGGATCTTCACCACGCCACCCCGTGACTGCCCTTCGGCTCGGCCAGCAGACCGAGCAGGTAATCGCCGTAACCGCTCTTGGTCAGCGGCGCGGCCAGCGCGCGCAGCTGGTCGTCGTCGATGAGGCCGGCCCGCCAGGCCACCTCCTCGACACAGCCGATCTTGAGACCCTGCCGTTCCTCGACCACCCGGACGAACTCGGCCGCCTGCATCATCGAGGTGAACGTGCCGGTGTCCAGCCAGGCGGTGCCCCGATCCAGCACGGTCACCGACAGCTCCCCGGTCTCCCGGTACACCTCGTTGACCGCCGTGATCTCCAGCTCGCCACGGGCGCTCGGGGTGAGCTTGCGGGCGATGTCCACCACCCGGTTGTCGTAGAAGTACAGGCCGGGCACCGCGTAGCGGGACTTCGGCCGGGCCGGCTTCTCCTCGATCGAGAGCACCCGACCGGCGTCGTCGAAGTCGACCACGCCGTACTCCTGCGGGTTGGACACCTGGTAGGCGAAGACCCGACCGCCGACCGGGTCACCGTGCTCGGCGAGCTGCCGGCCCAGACCCACGCCGTGGAAGATGTTGTCGCCGAGGATCAGCGCCACCGACTCGGCGCCGATGAAGTCCGCACCGAGGATGAACGCCTGCGCGATGCCCTCCGGGCGCTCCTGGCTGACGTACTCCAGGCGCAGCCCGAACTGGCTGCCGTCGCCGAGCAGCCGACGGAACTGGTCCTGGTCGTCCGGAGTCGTGATCACCAGGATCTCCCGCACCCCGGACATCACCAGGGTGGAGAGCGGGTAGTAGACCATCGGCTTGTCGAAGACCGGCATCAGCTGCTTCGAGACCGCCCGGGTGATCGGCCAGAGCCGGGAGCCGGTGCCGCCAGCAAGTAGGATTCCACGCACCGGGGAAGCCTAGCGGCACAAAAGCCGGATGCGCCGGGGGGTCACACCCCCCGCAGCGCGCCCAACTTCGCGTACACTTCCCGACCCGTGAGGATCCTCGTCACCGGCGGAGCCGGATTCATCGGGTCGGAGTACGTTCGCCTGCTGCTGGGCAAGCCCCTCGGCAGTGCCGACGGCGTGCCGCCGCTCGAGCCGGCGGTCGTGACCGTGCTCGACAAACTGACCTACTCGGGCAACCTGGCCAACCTCGACCCCGTCCGCGACGACCCGCGGCTACGGTTCGTCCAGGGCGACATCTGCGACCCGACCATCGTCGACGAGGTCGTCGCCGACCACGACGTGATCGTGCACTTCGCCGCCGAATCCCACGTCGACCGGTCCATCGCCGGCGCCGCCCCGTTCGTCACCACCAACGTCCTGGGCACCCAGACCCTGCTCGACGCCGCGCTACGCCACCGCACCGGCCGCTTCGTGCACGTCTCCACCGACGAGGTCTACGGCTCCATCGACGACGGCTCCTGGACCGAAACCTGGCCCCTCGCCCCGAACTCCCCCTACTCGGCGTCGAAGGCCGGCTCCGACCTGCTCGCCCTGGCCTACCACCGCACCCACGGCATGGACGTCGTCGTCACCCGCTGCTCCAACAACTACGGCCCCTACCAGTTCCCCGAGAAGGTCATCCCGCTGTTCGTCAGCAACCTCCTCGACGGCGGCACCGTCCCCCTCTACGGCGACGGCGGCAACATCCGCGACTGGCTGCACGTACACGACCACTGCCGCGGCATCGCCCTCGTCCAGCAGAAGGGCCGCCCCGGCGAGGTCTACAACATCGGCGGCGGCACCGAGCTGACCAACAAGGAACTCACCGGCCTGCTCCTCGACGCCTGCGGCGCCGGCTGGGACCGCGTCGTCCCGGTCACCGACCGCAAGGGCCACGACCGCCGCTACTCCCTCGACATCACCAAGATCCACGAAGAACTCGGCTACACCCCCAGCATCACCCTCGACCAGGGCCTCGCCGACACCGTCGCCTGGTACCGCGACAACCGCACCTGGTGGGAACCCCTCAAGACCACACCCGCCGCATGACCCGGCTACTCGTCACCGGCGCCGGCGGGATGCTCGCCCGGGACCTGGTCACGGTGCTGCACACCCGGCCCGACCTCAAGGTGACCGCCGCCAGCCGCGCCGACCTGGACATCACCGACCCCGCCGCCGTCCGCGAGGCGGTCGCCGCGCATGACATCGTGATCAACACGGCGGCGTGGACCAACGTTGACGGCGCCGAAGCCAACGAGGCGGCAGCCACCGCCGTCAACGGCGACGGCGTGGCGAATCTCGCGTCGGCGTGCGCCGCCAGCGGTGCGCGGCTGATCCAGGTCTCCACCGACTACGTCCTCGCCGGCGACGCGCAGTCCCCCTACCCGGAGGACGCGCCCACCGCGCCGGTCAACGCCTACGGCCGGGGCAAGCTGGTCGGCGAGCAGGCCGTCGCCCAACTCCTGCCCGACAACGGGTACGTGGTCCGCACCGCCTGGCTGTACGGCGCGCACGGGCCGAACTTCGTGGCCACCATGCTCCGTCTCGCCGGCCAGCGGGAGTTCATCAACGTGGTCGACGACCAGCACGGCCAGCCCACCTGGTCCTACCGGCTCGCCGAGCGGCTCGTCGCACTCGCCGAGGCCGCCCTGGAGGGCCGGGCCGAGCCCGGCATCTACCACAGCACCTGCGCCGGCCAGACGACCTGGTACGGGCTGGCCCGCGCCACGTTCACGCTGGCCGGCCTGGACCCGGACCGGATCCGACCCACCACCAGCGACCAGTTTCCTCTTCCTGCTCCCCGCCCGGCGTACAGTGTGCTAGGGCACAGCCGCTGGGCGGCCGCGGGCTTGCCGTCGCTCCCGGACTGGCACACCACTCTTGTCGACGCGTTCGCCTCCCCCGCTCCGCCCGCTCCGTGGAAGGTCGCATGAAGCTCACCCTCGTCACCGGCTTGACCGGCCTGATACTGCTGGCCACGATCGTCGAGCTGCTGCGCCGCCGGCAGCTCCGCGAGAAGTACGGCATGCTCTGGCTCGGCGTCCTGGTGATCGTCATCCCGCTGTCGCTCTTCCCCCGCCTGCTGGACAACGTCGCCGAACTGCTCGGCGTCGCCTCCGGCGTGAGCCTCGTGCTCTTCCTCGGCATCGTCTTCCTGCTGCTGGTCTGCGTGCACCTCAGCTGGGAGGTCAGCCACCTGGAAGAAGAGACCCGCACCCTGGCAGAAGAATTCGCCCTGCTCCGCACGGAGATCGACGCGGACCGGGCGGCCCGAGACGAACTGGTGCGCAACGATGGTTAACGGCAAGCGGGTCCTGATCATCATCCCGGCGCTCAACGAGTCCGGCTCGATCGCCGACGTGGTCGGCGAGGTCCGCGGTGAGCTGCCCGGCGTCGACGTTCTCGTCGTCGACGACGGCTCCACCGACCGCACCGCCGCGGTCGCCGCCGCGGCCGGCGCCCGGGTCGCCAAACTGCCGTACAACCTCGGCGTCGGCGGCGCCATGCGGGTGGGCTACCGGTACGCCCGCGACCACGACTACGACGTCGCCATCCAGGTCGACGCGGACGGCCAGCACGACCCCCGGTACGTGCCGAAGCTCGTCGACCTGCTCGACGAGACCGACCTGGTGATCGGCGCCCGGTTCGCCGGCGAGGGTGACTACAACGTCCGCGGCCCCCGCCGCTGGGCCATGGTCATGCTCTCCGGCGTGCTGTCCCGCGTCGCCCACACCAAGCTCACCGACACCACCTCCGGGTTCCGCGCCGCCAACCGCCGGGTGATCGACATGTTCGCCACCTGGTACCCGGTGGAGTACCTGGGTGACACCGTCGAGACGCTGGTGCACACCGCCCGACGCGGCTACACCATCCGCCAGGTGCCGGTGGCCATGCGCAAGCGGATGGCGGGCACCCCCAGCCACTCCCCCGCCAAGGCCATGATCTACCTCGGCCGCGCCTTCGCCGTCCTCACGTTGGCGCTCATTCGCCGGTGATCCGCAGGCTCCTGAGTCTCGTCCCACCGGGCACCGTCGCCGTCGGCGCCGGCCTGGCCCTGCTGGGACTGGCCTCCTACGTCCACCTGGCCGTCGCCGGGCACAGCCTCACCGAGGCGGACTACAACTCCCTCTCGGTGCTCTGGTCGATCGTCTTCACCCTCGGCATCGGCCTGTTCATGCCGGTCGAGCAGGAGGTCGCCCGACTCGTCGCCGCCCGGCACAGCCAGGGCCTCTCCCCCGGGCCGGTACTGGCCCGGGGGGCGGCCCTGGCCGCCGGCCTGCTCGCCGCCGTGGTCGCGCTGATCATCGCCGCCCGGGGGCCGCTCGCCGACCGACTCTTCGACGGCGACGGCACCATGGTCGCCGTCCTGATCGGCGCGTTGGCCGGGCTCGCCATCGCGCACACCACCCGCGGGATCCTCTCCGGCCTGCAACTCTTCCCCTGGTACGGCACCCAGCTCGGCATCGACGGCGGCCTGCGGATCGCGCTCGTCGCCGTGCTCGGCCTCAACGGCGTCACCAACCCCGTCTGGTACGGGGCGGTGCTCGTCGTCGCGCCCGTCGCCGGCGCCATCCTCACCGCGCCACCGGTCCTGCGGGCCATCGGCGGTGGCGCACCCGTGGCCTGGGCGACCCTGCTACGCGGCCTCGGCCTCCTCACCGTCTCCAGCCTGCTCTCCCAGGTCGTGGTCAACATCGGCGTGATCAACGTCAAGGTTCTGGACCCGTCCGACGCGGCAACCGCCGGCGCGCTGCTCTCCGCGCTGGTGCTGGTCCGGATCCCGCTGTTCGTCTTCGCGTCGCTGCAGGCATCACTGCTACCCGGCCTCGCCACCACGGCCTCCACCGGTGACCTCGCCGGCTTCCACAACCTGCTGCGCCGGGCACTCGGCATCGTCAGCGCGCTCGGCCTCACCGGCGCCGTGCTCGCCGTCCTGCTCGGTCCGTGGCTGGTGCAGGCCCTCTTCGACGCACCCGGTCTCGGCCACGCCGACTTCGCCTGGCTCGCCGTCGCCACCCTCGCCTACCTGTGGGCGATGGTCCTCGGCCAGGCCCTGCTCGCTCTCGACCGGCACCGGGCACAGGCCCTCGCCTGGGCCATCGGCGTGGCCGCGCTCGTCGTCGCCACGCTCGCCCCGGTCTCCACCGCGCTGCGAGTCGAGCTCGGCTACGCCATCGGCTCCGTCGTGGTGGCCGTCGTCATGGCCGTGCTGCTGCGCACCCGCACCGCCCGCTCGACGCCCACCCACGCCCCTCCCCTCGAGGCCGTCACGCCTGGAGTGACCGGAGTGTCGTGAGCATGGCCGCCCGCCGCCGGGCTGGACATGCGGCGGCGGGCGGCCATGAACTCAACCGCCCGCCGCCCTGTCCGGTGTTACTTGCCGTCCGCCGGCTTGTCCTCCAGGTCCGCGGACGCCGCCGACGTCGTCGGCTTGTGCGACTCCGTGGTCGGCTGCGCCGGCGTGTCGGGGCCACCCGCCTCCGCCGGCTGCTCGGCGGCGGACACATCCCCGTCCAGCAACGCGGTCAACGCCGCGCCGGTGATCCGGCGGAACGTACGCCCCACCCGGTGGCGGTCCAACACCGCCACCTCCAACTGGTTGGCGGCGATCGTCCGAGCGGCGCCGCCCTCCCCACCAACCGTGCTCAACGCCTGCACCGCCACCCGGGCCGCCTCGGCGAGGGACATGTCCGCGCGGTGCTGTGACTTCAGCACGCCGGTGATCGCCTCGGCCTGACCACCCATGGCCATCCGCCCCGGCTCGTCGTTGACCGAGCCGTCGTACGTCAGCCGGTACAGCTCGTCGTCGTCCGCGGTGGCACCGACCTCCGCCACGCAGATCTCCACCTCGAACGGCTTCGACTGCTCGGTGAAGATGGCACCCAGCGTCTGCGCGAACGCGTTGGCCAAGGCCCGGCCGGTGACGTCACGCCGGTCGTAGCTGAGCCCGTTCAGGTCGGCCATCCGCACACCGGCCCGGCGCAGATTCTCGAACTCGTTGTACCGGCCGACGGCGGCGAACCCGATCCGGTCGTAGATCTCGCTGACCTTGTGCAGGGCGCTGGAGAGGTTCTCCGCGACGAAGAGCACCCCGCCGGAGTAACTGAGGACCACGGCGCTGCGACCCCGAGCGATGCCCTTGCGGGCCAACTCGGAGCGGTCGCGCATGATCTGTTCGGGCGAGGCGTAGAACTGCATGGCCACGGCGGCGGTTCTCCTTACGGCGCGGTGCTGACGACTGCTGACTGGTGGGGGTGGACGGGGCTCAACCGCCCGGGTTCTCCATCCGGCTGGCGACCACGCCCTCGGCGATCGCCGCCGTCTCGGCATCGGTCAGCCGGCGGGTGCCCTCGGCGGTAGCGGTCATCACCACCGGATAGATCCGGCGGGTCAGGTCCGGTCCGCCGGTCGCGGTGTCGTCGTCGGCCGCGTCGTAGAGTGCCTCGACCGCGAGCCGGGTGGCATCGTCAACCGACAGGCCGGCCCGGAAGCGCTTCTTCAACGCCGACTTCGCGAAGAGCGAGCCGGAGCCGATCGCGTCGTAGCCGGTCTCCTCGTACGGGCCACCGGTCACGTCGAAGCTGAAGATCCGCCCGGCCCTCTCCGGGTCGGCGCCGGCCAGGTCGAAGCCGGCGAAGAGCGGCACCACGGCCAGCCCCTGCATGGCCGCGCCCAGGTTGCCCCGGATCATCGACGCCAACCGGTTGGCCTTGCCGTCCAGTGAGAGCATCGCGCCCTCGATCTTCTCGTAGTGCTCCAGCTCCACCTGGAACAGTCGCATCAGCTCGATTCCGATGCCCGCGGTGCCCGCGATGCCGACCAGCGAGTACGCATCGGCCGGGTGCACCTTCTCGATGTCGCGCTGGGCGATCAGGTTGCCCATGGTGGCCCGGCGGTCGCCGGCCATCACGACGCCACCCGCGGCCGAGATGGCCACGATGGTGGTCGCGTGCGGCGCCAGGTCGGCTGCCATGCCCGGCGGCAGCGGCCGCCGACCGGGCAGCATCTCGGGAGCCACCCGACTCAGGAACGTCGTGAAGGAGGACGTCCCCGCGTTGGTGAACACATCTGGTAGACGCCCGGATGGATCAAAGCCCGCTGCCACGTGGTTCCTCTCAGGTACGTGATCGCCCTGGCCAGCCTCATGGGACTGTCACGGAACTGGCCAAGACCACCGTTGCAGTTGAAGCAGAGTATCCCGCGCACCCATCCGGTGCGATGATCGTGGTCCAGATGTTGCGGGTCCGCGCCACCACAGATCGCGCAGACCCCGCCCTGCTCGGCCAGGAGCTCCGGAAACTCCTTCTCAGGCGTGGTGGCATGGCTTGCAGTATGTGCCGCAGCCCGTGCTGTCCGAGCGGTTACGGCGAAGTCGGACAAGGGCTTGGCCATCGCACAGTCCACGCGGAACCGATGACCCTCAGGGGCCTCGCGGGCCTTCTTCACCTCGCGACCGTGCCGCTGGCAGAAGACAAATCAAGGGGCAGCCACTCGCCGCAGTCGCGGTAGCGGCGGTGGCCATCCCGGTCATCCAGAGGACGAGGCACGTCCGTTTCGTCCGGCTATGCCCTACTCGCCGCCTTTTTGTACGTAACCCCTCACGAACTCCTCTGCGTTTTCTTCGAGGACGGAGTCGATCTCGTCGAGGAGGTCGTCGACGTCCTCGGTGATCTCGGCATGCCGCTCGGCCACCTCGGGGTTGGCCTCGGTGGTGACGTCCTCGACTTCCTCGCCCTGACGGGACTTGCCGGACTGCGACTGGCCGCCGCTGTCATGAGTGGCCACTGCTGCCTCCTCCACGATCGTCTGCGATGAACTTACCTCGCGCGGGCGACGAAAAGCCCGCCGCGCGCCGGCTTGCGGCACACGACGGGCATCCGGACGCGTGTTCAGCCCCCGGTCAACGTCTCCAGCAGGTCCTTGGCGCTGGCGCAGCGGTCGAACAGTGCTCCGACGTGCGCACGAGTGCCACGCTCCGGCTCCATCATCGGCACCCGCACCAGCGACTCCCGACCCACGTCGAAGATCACCGAATCCCAGCTCGCGGCCACCACCTCGGACGCGTACTGGGCGAGGCAACGGCCGCGGAAGTAGGCGCGGGTGTCCTCCGGCGGCTCGGTCATCGCGGTACGGGTCTCGTCGTCGGTGAGCAGCGTCTTCATCGCCCCCCGGCTGACCAGCCGATGGTAGAGGCCCTTCTCCGGCCGGACGTCGGAGTACTGCAGGTCGACCAGTTGGAGCTTGTGCGCGCCCCAGCCGAGCTTCTCGCGCTCCCGGTAACCCTCCAGCAGCCGCAGTTTGGCCACCCAGTCCAGCTCGTCGGCGCAGAGCATCGGGTCGCGGCCGAGCCGGTCCAGCACGCTCTCCCAGCGGTCGAGCACATCGACGGTCTGCTCGTCGGCGTCGGTGCCGTACCGGTCGTCGACAAAGGACCGGACCCGCTCCAGGTACGCCCATTGCAGGTCCAGCGCGGTGAGCCGGCGACCGTCGCGCAGTCGCATGCGGTGCGACAGGCTGGGGTCGTGGCTGACCGCGCGCAGCTCGCTGACCGGGTCGGCGATGCCGAGGTCGGCGCCGAGCGCCTTCTCCTCGATCATGTTGAGGATCAGCGCGGTGGTGCCGACCTTGAGGTAGGTGGAGATCTCGGAGAGGTTGGCGTCGCCGATGATGACGTGCAGCCGGCGGTACTTGTCGGCGTCGGCGTGCGGCTCGTCGCGGGTGTTGATGATCGGCCGCTTGAGGGTCGTCTCCAGGCCCACCTCGACCTCGAAGAAGTCGGCGCGCTGGGAGATCTGGAAGCCGCTCTGCCCGCCGTCCTGGCCGATGCCGACCCGGCCGGCACCGCAGACGATCTGGCGGGTGACGAAGAACGGCGTCAGGTACGCCACGATGTCGGCGAACGGGGTCTGCCGGCGCATCAGGTAGTTCTCGTGGGCGCCGTAGCTGGCGCCCTTGTTGTCGGTGTTGTTCTTGTAGAGGTGGATCGGCTGACTGCCCGGGATGGTGGCGGCGCGACGCGACGCCTCGGCCATCACCCGCTCGCCGGCCTTGTCCCAGCGCACCACGTCCCGGGGGGTGGTGACCTCCGGGGTGGAGTATTCGGGGTGGGCGTGGTCGACGTAGAGACGTGCGCCGTTGGTGAGTATCACGTTGGCGAGGCCGAGGTCCTCGTCGGCCAACGCCTCGGCGGGGTCGTAGGCCGCTCCGGAGTAGGTGAAGCCGCGGGCGTCGCGCAGCGGCGACTCTTCCTCGTAGTCCCAACGAGCTCGCCCGCCCCGGTTCAGTTCTGGGCGGGCCCCATAGGCGTTGACCACCTGTGATGAGGTGACCATCGGGTTGGCTCCGGCCTGTCCGGGCACGGAGATGCCGTACTCGACTTCGGTGCCCATGATCCGACGTACCGTCATGCGACCACTCGCTTCGCTCGCCCCTGGAGCCGGCGTACCCGCCGCTCACACCATCGAGACTAGTCTGCGCGGTGGCCCACCGCGCGGCCCTGCCGGCGGCGCGGCGTGGCTACCGTGCCGGGGCGACGTGGAGTGGCATCACGGTGAGGCCCGCCCGCGGCGACGGGCTCGCCGCGCGGATTCCGTCGATGGCCTGCTGAGCGGCCTGGTCGGCCACCAGCGGCCGCAGTGGACGAGGGCTGCGACGCAGAAGCTGCGCGGTCCGGGCGGACTCGACGGAGGCGGAGAAGCAGAAGCACGCAGCGGCGGCACCGGACGAGTCCGGTGCCGCCGCTGGACGATCAGAGGTACTGGCCGGTGTTGCTGGCGGTCTCGATGGACCGGCCGGCCTCAGCGCCCTTGCCACCGGAGACGAGCGTGCGGATGTAGACGATCCGCTCGCCCTTCTTGCCAGAGATGCGGGCCCAGTCGTCGGGGTTGGTGGTGTTGGGGAGGTCCTCGTTCTCGCGGAACTCGTCGACGCAGGAGTCGAGCAGGTGCTGCAGGCGCAGCCCCTTGCGAGCGGAGGTGAGGAACTCCTTGATGGCCATCTTCTTGGCCCGGTCGACGATGTTCTGGATCATCGCGCCGGAGTTGAAGTCCTTGAAGTAGAGGACTTCCTTGTCACCGTTGGCGTAGGTGACTTCGAGGAAGCGGTTCTCCTCGGTTTCCGAGTACATCCGCAGCACCACGGCGTCGATCATCGCCGCGACGGTGGCCTGGGGGTCGGCTCCGTGCTCGGCCAGGTCGTCCGGGTGCAGGGGCAGTCCGGAGAGGATGTACTTGGAGAAGATGTCCTTGGCCGCTTCGGCGTCCGGTCGCTCGATCTTGATCTTCACATCGAGCCGACCGGGGCGCAGAATCGCCGGGTCGATCATGTCTTCCCGGTTGGAGGCGCCGATGACGATGACGTTCTCCAGCCCCTCCACGCCGTCGATCTCGCTGAGCAGCTGCGGGACGATGGTGTTCTCCACGTCCGAGGAGACACCGGAGCCGCGGGTCCGGAAGATCGAGTCCATCTCGTCGAAGAACACGATCACCGGGGTGCCCTCGCCGGCCTTCTCCCGTGCGCGCTGGAAGATCAGCCGGATGTGCCGCTCCGTCTCGCCGACGTACTTGTTGAGCAGCTCCGGGCCCTTGATGTTGAGGAAGAAGCTGGTGTGCTTCTCCTTGCCCTGCCGTTCGGCGATCTTCTTGGCCAGCGAGTTGGCCACCGCCTTGGCGATGAGCGTCTTGCCACAGCCGGGCGGGCCGTAGAGCAGGATGCCCTTGGGCGGACGGAGCTGGTGCTCACGGAACAGGTCCGCGTGCAGGAAGGGCAGCTCCACGGCGTCCCGGATCTGCTCGATCTGCGACTGGAGGCCACCGATGTCGCCGTAGTCGACGTCGGGCACCTCCTCCAGGACCAGCTCCTCGACCTCGCTCTTCGGGATCCGCTCGTACGCGTACGCCGAGCGGGGCTCGATCATGAGCGAGTCGCCGGCGCGGATCGTCGAGCCGATCAGCGTCTCGGCGAGGTGCACGATGCGCTCCTCGTCGGAGTGCGAGACCACCAGCGCCCGGTCACCCGGACCGCCACCTGGTCCCTCCAGGATCTCCTTGAGCATCACCACCTCGCCGACCCGCTCGTAGCCGAACGCGTCGACGATGTTGAGCGCGTCGTTGAGCAGGACCTCCTGACCGCGGCGCAACTCGGCCACGTCCAGTGAGGGCGAGACGGAGACCCGCAACTTGCGGCCGCCGGTGAAGACGTCCACCGTGCCGTCCTCGTGCTTGGCCAGGAAGACGCCGTAACCACTCGGCGGCTGTGCGAGCCGGTCGATCTCCTCCTTGAGCGTCACGATCTGCGTGCGAGCCTCCTTGAGGGTGCTCACCAGCCGGTCGTTGTTCTCGGTCAGCCGCGCCAACTGTGCCTGGGTGGCCGCCAGCCGCTCTTCGAGCTGCCGGACGTGTCGGGGGCTCTCGGTCAACTTACGCCGCACCAGAGCGAGTTCCTCCTGAAGGAACGCGACCTGCGTGGAGAGATCGTGGGCTTCCTTCTCCCACCGTGCGGCGCGCGAGTCCGCGTCGTCGCTGCGTGCTGCCACGTCCCACCTCCCCGGGGGGCTTGAACGTTCTGCCCTAACACTAGCCGCTATGAGGCCGATTCGGTCCCATGCAACACCCTCGTCACCGAACCTTGATCGCCAAGGGTGGCCCGGCGGGCCGGTACCGGCGTTCAGGTACCGTCGGACCGTACGACGCGAGAACATGGGGGGTGCACTGATGGCCGAGGTCGCGACCGATCAGCTGCAGGTCTGGGTGGACCAGGATCTGTGCACGGGCGATGGGCTCTGCGTGCAGTACGCGCCGGAGGTTTTCGAGTTCGACATCGACGGCCTGGCGTACGTCAAGGGCGCCGACGGTGAGCTGCGGATGGCGCCGGGCAGCCGCGTCGACGTGCCCGAGCACCTGCGGCTCGAGGTGATCGACTCCGCGAAGGAGTGCCCGGGCGACTGCATCCACGTGGTGCGCGGCGACGGTGTCGAGGTCGCCGGGCCGGACGCCGAGGAAGACTGATCACCGGCCGGCCGGGCCACACGGCCCGGCCGGGCCCAGGACGGGGTACGCCTCAGAGCATCGGACGGCCGACCACCGATGCGACCAGCCGCGCGAACTCCTCCAGCCGGGCGATCTGCCCGGCCCCGCCGTCGTCGAGGGTCTTGCCGAAGCGCAGCGCGTCGTGCCGTGGCGTGCCGACCATCTCCTCGCTCGGCGGCGCCTCGTCCAGCGAGGTGAGCAGCAGGTAGACGTCGATGCTGTCGACCCGGATCTCGCCGCTGTCGGAGCGGTTGAGCCGCCGCCGGCAGCCGACCTCGGTGACGGTGGAGACCGGCACCACCCGCAACGACGAGGTCATCGAGCCCGGCGGGCCCTCCTCCGGCGGTACGTCCTCGCCGTGCCAGAGGATCAGCCGACTGCCGTCGCAGACGACGACCTCCTGCCACACGCCGTTGACCTCGTTGACGAAGCGTTCCAGGGTGAAGCCGAGCACCGACGCGCCGCGCAGCACGCCACCGAGCGCCTCCAGGGCCACGTCCGGGTCGCGCAGGTAGGCCCGCGCCGCCGACTCCAGATCCTGGTAGGGCGACCAGTCGGGGAAGACCGCAGGGAGGTCTCCGCCGCCGTAGCCCGGTCGGCTCATGCCAGCGTCTCCCCCTGCTCGGCGGTGCCGGCACCCAGCTCGATGGTCACGGCCTGTCCATCTCCCCCGTACCGTTGGGTTGCGCGCCTGCCGCCTGGGCGGCTGCGGCCTGTCGGGCCGCCTCCGCCGCGCGCAGGTCCTGGCGGCGCTGCACGTACGCCTCGGTGCCCTTGCTGGGCTTGCGCCGACGCGGCGGCGCGGTGACTCCCGGGGCCAGCTTGCGCGCGGACACCAGGAACGCGGTGTGCGCGATCATCCGGTGATCCGGCCGCACGGCGAGGCCCTCGGCGTGCCAGTCGCGCACCAGGGACTCCCAGGCCCGCGGCTCGGTCCAGCCGCCGCGCTCGCGCAGCGCCTCCACCAGCTCGGACAGCTGCGGCGTGGTGGCGACGTAGCCGATGAAGACCCCGCCCGGCACCAGTGCCCGCTCGACCATGTCGAGAGTTTCCCAGGGCGTCAGCATGTCCAGGATGATCCGGTCGAAGCCGGTCTCCTGGCACTGTGCGACGTCACCGACGTGCAGGTTCCACGACGGGTGCGGCCCGTTGAAGAACGCCTCGACGTTGCGCTTGGCGATCTGGGCGAAGTCGTCGCGCAGCTCGAAGGAGTGCAGTTCACCCTCGGTGCCGACGGCCCGCAGCAGGGAGCAGCTCAGCGCGCCGGAGCCCGCGCCGGCCTCGAGGACCTTCGCGCCGGGGAAGATGTCGCCCATCGCGACGATCTGCGCCGAGTCCTTCGGGTAGATCACCTGGGCGCCGCGCGGCATGGACAGCACGTAGTCCGACAGGAGTGGCCGCAGGGCGAGGAACGCGGTGCCGCCACCGGAGGTGGTCACCACGCTGCCGTCGGGGAGCCCGATCAGCGCGTCGTGCGCCAGGATGCCGCGGTGGGTGTGGAACTCCTTGCCGGGCTCCAGCGTCACGGTGTGCATCCGCCCCTTGGGGTCGGTCAGCTGGACCCGGTCGCCGGGCCGGAACGGCCCACGGTGCACGGGTGTCAGCGCCGGGGTGGCGGGGTCGGCTCCGACGGTGGAGGGAGTTGCGGTCACGGTGTCATCTTCCGGTTGGGTTCGAGGAGCTGTGCCAGGTCCGCGATGTGCAGAATGCCGACGACATCTTCGCCTGACGTCACCACGTACTGCGCGCCCGGGTGGGTCTGTACGGCGTCCATCACCCGCTCGCCGTCCAGGCCGACCGGCAGTGAGGGAAGTGTGCCCAGTGATCGGGCGACGGCGTCCACCGCCAGCCACGGTCGGCGTTCGACGGGCACCGCGTCGGCGGCGGCCGGGTCGACCAGCGCCACCGGCCGGCCGGCCGAGTCGGTGACCAGCAGGGGCGCGCCGGGCTGCCCGCCTTCGGCGCGTCGGCGCTGGGCCTCGGCCAGGGGCGTACCGGTGGCCACCGGCCAGACCGGACGGGCCAGCCGGGCGAGGTCGATCAGCGGGAAGCGGCGGCCGACCCGGGCGGCCCGGATCGCCTGACCGGCGCCGCGCCAGAGGGTGACGGCGACCAGCAACATCAGCGGCAGCGCCAGCGGCGCCAGGTAGTCGGCGAGGGTGAGGAGCAGGACCAGGGCCGCGGTGCCCACGGCGACGACGCGCCCGGCCCACCCGGCGACCTCGGTGCCGAGGTGCCGGTCGCGGGTCATCCCCCATACCGCCGCACGCAGCGCCCGGCCGCCGTCGAGGGGCAGACCGGGCAGGCTGTTGAACACCGCGACGATGACGTTGCTGACCGCGAGCTGGAAGGCGAGTTGGTGGGCCACCGTCCCCTCGGGCAGGGCAAGCGTCGCGGCGACCGCGACGCCGCCGAGCACCGCGGACACGGCCGGGCCGGCCAGCGAGACCAGCAGGTCGATGCGGGCGGTCGGGGCGTCCCGGTCCATCTCGGTGTAGCCGCCGAGCAGTTCCAGGGTGATTCCGCGCACACCGATGCCGTAGCGCCGGGCGGTGAGGGCATGGCCCAGCTCGTGCAGCAGCACCGAGCCGAGCAGCGACACCACGAATCCGAAGCCGATCAGGTAGCCGCTGATCTGCGGCAGGTCCAGCTGTCGGCGGGCGAACTCGGCGTACAGCACGGCGATGAGCACCGCCAGCAGGACCATCGAGCCGTTGAGGTGCAGCGGCACCCCGAACACCCGGCCGACGTTCAGGCCGAGGCGCCGGTCGGGTCGGCGCGGCGGGCGGGATGTCTGCTCCATCGGCACGATGCTACGGACCGTCGC
The DNA here is from genome assembly GCF_014201145.1 of Micromonospora parathelypteridis. Classification (NCBI taxonomy): domain Bacteria; kingdom Bacillati; phylum Actinomycetota; class Actinomycetes; order Micromonosporales; family Micromonosporaceae; genus Micromonospora; species Micromonospora parathelypteridis. The sequence continues at coordinate 6,672,007 of NZ_JACHDP010000001.1, read as the reverse complement.
TGTACGGGGCGGGCGGCGGTCGGTGTCACACCGGTGCCCTAACCTTTGCCGACATGACGGCGGAACCGGTCACCACCTCCCAGCCCACCTCCCCGGCGCAGGCGCCGCCTACGGTGCGGGCCTCGCTGTCCCCGTCGCGTGCGGCGGATTTCAAGACCTGCCCGCTGCTGTACCGGTTCCGCAGCATCGACCGGCTGCCCGAGCGCACCACCATCGAGCAGGCCCGGGGCACGCTGGTGCACGCGGTGCTGGAGCGCCTGTTCGACCTGCCCGCGCAGGGCCGCACGCCGGCGGCCGCCGGCGACCTGGTGGCGCCCCAGTGGGACCGGCTGGTCACCGAGCAGCCGGAGCTGGCCGGGATCTTCGACGGGGCCGAGCCGGCCGGTCCGGTGGAGTTCCTCCGCTCGGCAGCCGGGCTGCTGGAGGGCTACTTCGCGGTGGAGGACCCGACCCGGCTGGAGCCGGCCGAACGGGAGAGCCTGATCTCGGCGGTGGTCGACGAGGAGTTGTTGATCCGGGGCTACCTCGACCGGCTCGACGTCGCACCGGACGGCGCGCTGCGGGTGGTCGACTACAAGACCGGGGGCGCGCCACGGGAGGCGTTCGAGGCGCGGGCGTTGTTCCAGTTGAAGTTCTACGCGCTGGTGCTGTGGCGCACCCGGGGGGTGGTCCCCAGGGTGCTGCGACTGCTCTACCTGCGCGACGCCGAGGTGTTGGACTACACGCCGGACGCCGACGACCTGGTCCGCTTCGAGCGCACGGTGGTGGCCCTGTGGAGGGCGATCGAGCAGGCCACCGCCCGGCAGGATTTCCGGCCTCGGCCGAGCCGCCTCTGCGACTGGTGCAGCCACCAGGCGCTGTGCCCCAGCTTCGGCGGCACTCCGCCGCCCTTCCCGGTCGCGGCGGCGAGCGCCGACCCGCTGCGCGATTCCCGGTCCGCTCCGGTGGCGCCGGGCGCGGACGAGTGACGGCCCCCGGGCGACGTTCGCGCCCCGCGCGGTGAGACCCGCCGGGCCCCGACGGCCCTGATCGCTCGCGCCCGGTGCGCTCTCGTGCCGACGCCGATGCCGGAAAGCCGACCAAAGCGGTGCCGTTCCGGTCGGGACAGAGCGACGGGCCGGCCAATACGGTGATCCGCGACGCACCGGCCGGTGTACGCGAGGATGACCGGTGCGGCAGCAGGACGCCGGCTGGACAGGAGACGACATGACCGATCGGGCGGCCCCGGCGCGGCCGGTGCGGATCCTGCTCGCCGACGACCAACCGCTGCTACGTACCGGGTTCCGGATGGTGCTGGGCACCGAGGGTGACCTGGACGTGGTGGCGGAGGCCGGTGACGGCCTGGAGGCGGTGGAGCTGTCCCGCCGGCTGCTACCCGACGTCGTTCTGATGGACATCCGGATGCCCCGGATGGACGGGGTCGCCGCGACCCGGGCGATCGTCGACGCTCGACTGCCGGTGCGGGTGCTGGTGCTGACCACGTTCGACCTGGACGAGTATGTGGTGGGCGCGTTGCGTGCCGGGGCCAGCGGGTTCCTGGCCAAGGACGTGCCGGCCGAGGAGTTGATTTCGGCGATCCGCACGGTGGCGGGCGGGGACGCGGTGGTGGCGCCACGGATCCTGCGGCGGCTGCTGGACCGCTTCGCCACGCTGTTGCCCGACCCGACGGCGACGCCGTCGGCGGCGCTCGACGCGCTCACCGAGCGCGAGCGCGAAGTGCTGGTGCAGGTCGCCCGAGGCCTGTCCAACGCCGAGATCGCGGCGGTGCTGTCGGTCAGCGAAACCACCATCAAGACCCATGTCGGGCATGTGCTGACCAAGCTGCGGCTACGCGACCGGGTACAGGCCGTGGTGCTGGCGTACGAGTCGGGTCTGGTCCGCCCCCGGGCGTAGCCTCCGCCGTCCCGAGTACCTCACCCGGCGTACTCGAAGATCCCACCCTGGGGGGACGTAGGCCGTTGCCGTCGTCACCTACCGTGACCAGAGGTGGCTCGGCGCGGTTGACCCTCCTGTGGCGTCAGGTGGGAGCGTCGGGCCGACGGCGTACCGCACGATCGGAAACACGGTCGACCGGGCGTCGAGTCAGGGGCAACCCTGACTCGGCATGGGGGTGCACCCGCAGCGGGAAATCCGCGCGGGGTCAGCCCGTGGGCGGACGGAACGGGCGTGAGCAGCGCCGATGATGGAACAGTCGCGCCGGACCATCGGGGGGCGGCGTGAATTCGGACAGACGGAAGAGGTAGATGACGTGACCGCGACGGTAGGCCGGCAGGCGCAGGCCGCGGCCCGGGCGAACGACGTGTGGAAGGTGTACGGCAGCGGCGAGGCTCAGGTCATCGCGCTGCGGGGGGTCAGCGCGGAATTCGAACGTGGCCGGTTCACCGCGATCATGGGGCCGTCGGGTTCCGGCAAGTCGACGCTGATGCACTGCCTCGCCGGGCTTGACTCGGTGACCCGGGGGACGGTGGCGATCGGTGAGACGACCGTCACAGGGCTGGGTGACGCGGGGCTGACGAAGCTGCGCCGCGACAAGGTTGGCTTCATCTTCCAGCAGTTCAACCTGCTGCCCACGCTGACCGCCAAGGAGAACATTCTGCTGCCGCTGTCGATCGCCGGCCGCAAGCCGGAGGCGGCCTGGTACGACACGGTGATCGACACCGTCGGTCTGCGCGACCGGCTGGACCACCGGCCGGCGCAGCTCTCCGGCGGCCAGCAGCAGCGGGTGGCGTGCGCGCGGGCGCTGGTCTCCCGTCCCGAGGTGATCTTCGCGGACGAGCCGACCGGAAACCTGGACTCACGCTCCGGCGCGGAGGTGCTCAACTTCCTGCGCGACTCGGTTCGCGAGCACGGCCAGACGATCGTGATGGTCACCCACGACCCGACCGCCGCCGCGTACGCCGACCGGGTGGTCTTCCTCGCCGACGGGCAGATCGTCTCGGAACTGATCGAGCCGACCGCCGAGACGGTGCTGGACACCATGAAGAAGCTGGACACCCCGGCTGAGGTGGGCAACTGATGTTCCGGGCGACAATGAAGAGTCTGCTGGCCCGCAAGGTCCGGCTGATCCTGTCCGGGCTGGCGGTGGTGCTCGGGGTGATGTTCGTCTCCGGCGCCTTCGTGCTCACCGACACGCTGGGTCGCTCCTTCGACTCGGTCTTCGCCGACGGCTTCTCCGAGATCGACGTGAACGTCGCGGCGAAACCGAAGGTGGAGCTGAGCGAGTTGGAGGGCGAGCAGACCTCCGCCCCGCTGCCCGCCGCCGTGGTGGACCGGGTCAAGCAGGTGCCGGGGGTCGCTTCGGCGACCGGCATCGTCAACGCCGACGGCGCTCGCGTGATCGGCAGCAACGGCAAGGTGCTCACCTCGTTCGGTCCGCCGCAGTTGGGCGAGAACTGGACCGGCGAGAGCGAGCTGATGCAGTTGCGGGAGGGGCGCGGGCCGCAGGCCGAGGACGAGATCGTGATCAACAAGTCCTTGGCCACCGCGGCGAAGGTGCAGGTCGGCCAGAAGGTCGGCGTGCTGACCGCGTTCGAGTCGAAGAAGCGGGACTTCACGCTCGTCGGCATCATGGGCTACAGCGGTGACCGCGACTCGATCGGCGGGGTCAACGAGGTCTTCTTCACCACGCCCGTGGCGCAGCGGCTGATGCTCGGCCAGCCGGACACGTTCAGCAGCATCACCGTAGCCAATGCCGGCGGGGCCTCCGACGAGGCGCTGCGCGACGACGTGGCTCGCGCCCTGGGCCCGGACTTCGAGGTGAAGACCGGCGAGCAGGTCGCCGCCGACGCCTCGGCGAGCCTGAAGGAGGGCCTGTCCTTCTTCAACAAGATCCTGCTCGGCTTCGCCGCGGTGGCGCTGCTCGTGGGCACCTTCCTCATCCTCAACACCTTCTCGATCATCGTCGCGCAGCGGACCCGGGAACTGGCGCTGATGCGCGCCATCGGGGCCAGCGGTCGGCAGATCATCGGTTCGGTGGTGCTGGAGGCGATCGCGGTGGGGCTGATCGCCTCGGTCCTCGGCCTGGCCGCGGGCATCGGGATCGGCGCGCTGCTGGCGTTCCTGTTCGGCAAGCTGGCCGGCGGTCTCACCCTCGCCGGGATCGGCGTGCCGGCGGCCGCGGTGATCGGTTCGTTCGCCGTCGGTCTGATCATCACCGTGGTGGCGGCCCTGCTGCCGGCGCTGCGGGCGTCCCGGATCCCGCCGATCGCGGCCATGCAGGACGTGGCCACCCCGGACCGGCCGTTGACCAAGGTCACCGTGGCCGGGTCGCTGGTCACCGGCGTCGGCGCGGTGCTGCTGTTCCTCGGGCTCAGCGGCAACGCGCGCGGGCAGACGCTGCCCACCATCCTCGGTGGGGTGCTGTTCGCCTTCATCGGCGTGGCGCTGCTGACCCCGCTGATCAGCCGGCCGGTGGTGAGCCTGCTCGGTGCGATCTTCTCCTGGTCGGTTCCGGGCAAGCTGGGCCGGCTCAACTCCGGCCGCAACCCCCGCCGGACGGCGATCACCGCTGCCGCGCTGATGGTCGGCATCGCGCTGGTCACCGGCGTCACGGTGATCCTCGACTCGGCCAAGGGCAGCATCAGCGCGCTCGCCAAGGACACCATCAAGGCCGAATTGGTGATCGCCGGGGTGCAGGGCGGTCCGCGTCCGCCGAGCTTCGACCCGGGGGTGCTGGACCAGGCGAAGACCCTGCCCGGTGTGCGGCTGGTCGACGGCGAGTACGGCGACATGGCGAAGCTCGACGGCGAGAGCACCTGGGTCGCGGCGAGCAGCGACATCACGTCGCTGCGGCAGATCTTCGGCGCGAAGGCCACCGCCGGTGACATCGACCGGCTCGGGCCGACCCAGATGCTGGCCAGCTCCGACACCGCCACCTCCCGTGGCTGGTCAGTGGGCTCCACGGTGAAGGTGCAGCTCAACCGGGGCGAGGCACGGACGTACACGATCAGCGGCATCTACGAGTCCTCGCAGCTGACCAACCCGGTGACGCTGCCGGTGCAGGCCGCGAAGGACTTCGCCATCCCGCAGCCCATCCAGGGCTTCATCCAGCTCGCCCCCGGCACCCGGGTGTCCGACGTGCAGCCCCAGGTGGAGACGCTGCTGGCGGACAGCCCCGAGGTGTCGGTGGCCGACATGGACGCGTTCATCAAGCAGCAGACCGGTCAGCTCGACGGGCTGCTCACGATGATCCAGATCCTGCTGGCCCTGGCCATCGTGATCGCCGTGCTCGGCATCATCAACACCCTGGCGCTGTCGGTGCTGGAGCGGACCCGCGAGTTGGGTCTGCTGCGGGCGATCGGCCTGCGCCGGTCGCAGACCATGGGCATGATCACCGTGGAGGCGGTGGTGATCTCCGTGTTCGGCGCGCTGCTCGGCGTGGCGGTCGGCACCGGCCTCGGCGCCGCGGTGGTCGAGGCGCTCAAGGACGAGGGCATCACCGACCTGATCCTGCCCTGGGGGCAGATGGGTGTCTTCCTCGGTCTCGCCGCGATCATCGGGGTGGTGGCCGCGGTGCTACCCGCCATCCGTGCGGCACGGATCAACGTCCTGGGCGCGATCGCCCACGACTGATCGCACCACCGAGGCCCCCGGTCGCCGTGCCCGGCGATCGGGGGCCTCAGCCATCCGGCATGGTCGTTTGGCCTCGGCTGCAAGCGTCCGAGTGCCAGACTGGTGGCGCCGGCAGGGCGCCGGTCCGCCAGCGACCCAGGCGGCGGCGAGCCGGGGTCCGGTGACATGACCGATCAGGATGCGTACCCGCGGGCACTGGACAACGCCGAGCGGCTGCTCGGTCAGCCACTGGTGCTGCCGCTCGGCGATGGCGAGCCGCCCGTCGGGCACGATTTCCGTCGCCTCGCAACGGTGCAGACGTTCGGCGAGGCATGGCCCCGGGAAGGCTTGGACCTGCGCAGCCGCTGCCTGGTCTCGGTGGCAATCGCCGCCGCCCTCGGCACTCATGAGCCGCTGCGCGGCCAGCTGCGCATCGCCCTGAACTCGGGCGTGACCAAGGAGGAGATCGTCGAACTGTTCATCCACCTCGCCGCGTACGCGGGGGCCGCGAGGGCCTTCGACGGCTACCAGGTGGTCGGGGCGGTCTTCGCCGAACGCCCCTGATCCACGCCGGCCCCGTCAGCCGGTCGCGCCGGCCCAGTCGGCAAGCAGCCCGGCGAGAAACTCCAGGTCCACGCCGGTCAGGCTCTCCACCTGGTGTACGCCGGCAATGCGCCCGAGTGGCACCTCCACCGGTACGGCCAGCACCGCCGCGCCGGACGCGAGCGCGCTGGCCACCCCGGTCGGGGAGTCCTCGATCGCCACGCAGCGCTCGATCGGCACGCCCAGCAGCCGGGCCGCGGTCAGGTAGGGCTCGGGGTGCGGCTTGGCGGCGACCACCTCGTCGCCGCAGACCACCGTGTCGAAGTTGTCCCGGCCCAGGGTGTCCAGTGCGATCTCGACCAGCGCCCGGGGGCTGGAGGTGACCAGCGCGGTGGGGATCGCCGCCGCACGAACCGCGCGCAGCAGGGCGAACGCGCCCGGCCGCCAGCGCAGACCGGAGCGGAACAGCTCCAGGATCCGGGCGTTGATCCACGCCGCGCTGATCTCCGGATCCCGTTCGGGCTGCCCCAGGTCGTCGTGCATGATTCGCATCGACTCGGCCATGCTGGTGCCGACGATCGACCGCCGGGCCTCGGCGGAGAGCTCCGCGCCGTACTCCTGCGCGAGTTCCTGCAGCGCCACATCCCACAGCTTCTCGCTGTCGACGAGCGTGCCGTCCATGTCGAAGAGCACTGCGGCGGGGTGATGGCTGCTCAGCGGATCCTCCAGGGTCGTGGCGACACCGGCGATCCTTCCAGGCCCCGGCACCGCCGGTGACCGCGATGGCCACCGACGTGATCCGGGCAACCCGCTCAACCCAGGTCGCAGGCCTCCAGTGAGCGCTCGTAGCCGCGGAAGAACGAGTCGGTGCGCTGCTCGGCGGTGCCGTGCGAGCCCTCCGCGAACCACGGTTGGTCCGGGTCGTCGCCAACCGCCGCCACCCCCTCGCGGAACTCGTCCAGGTCGCCCTCGGCCAGGGTCAGGGCCCCGGAGCGCACCGAGTCACCGAGGTACGCCCCGGCCATGCAGTCGGCCTGCAACTCCTGCTGGATGGTGAAGCTGTAGTTGATGCCGAGCCGCACCTGGATGCCGTGGGCGTACTCGTGGCCGAGCAGGTAGAACACGAACGCGTCGCCGACCTGGCGGAACGCCCCCACCGACCAGGCGACGTCGTACGCGATGAAGTCGCCCTGCGAACAGTAGACGGCGTTGTTGCGGGGCAGCGGCTGGCCGCCGCAGGACACCTCGCCCTCCCGCTGGTACGGGGTGATCCGCCGGATCGGCTGGAACCGCTGCGCGGACGCCTTGAACTGGGCCGCCCAGTATCGCTCGGCGATCGCCTGCGCGTCGGCGACGTCCTGCTCGAACTCGGCGACGCTGGTGGTGCTGTCGGCCCGGGTGGTGTTCGCCTCCGGAGATGCCTTCGACACCTCCGGTGCGGGGCGTTCACCCTCCGGCTCGGCCAACCCACCGCCGGCGCAGGCGAGCGACACCAGTGCGGCGATCAGGAGGCCCACCAACGGGCCTCGGGCGTTGCGTCCCGACCGTGCCACCACTGTGTCCTCCCCTGGCGTCGGCGCTGCGCTGCGCAGTACCCCGACGATACGACCGCCACGCTCACGCACCGGTTTCACGTCCGCTGGCGGCGGATGGTTCACGGCACCGACGTTCTACGGCCAGAATGACCCGGGGCGGGTGCAGCCGTCCGGCGAGGAGGGTCGTCGTGCACGAGCTGGGCAGCCGCCTTCGACGTCAGCCGGCCCCGCCGCACGTCGTGTGGCGTTCGCTGCGCGACCCGTACGAGGTTGGCAGCCGCCCCTGGCTGGAGCTACGTGACGACGAGGTGCCGCCCCGGGTGGTGGCCGGCTACGCGCCCGTACTGCTGATCTGGTCGTCGCTGTGGCCGCACCGGCCGCTGGACCGGATCCGTTTCGACCTGGCGGCCCACCGGCCCGGTCCGGAGTGCGCGCTGCGGTGGACCCTAACCACCGATGGGGAGGTGCCAAGCGAGAGCACACTCGGCTACCTGCGGCACCGGCTCAACTACCTGATCAATGACCGCCTCCGCCGCTCCTACGGCCAGTAACCCGTCCCCGCTCCCCCACCCCACCCCACCCCTCCCCCGGTTGATCATGAAGTTATTGCCCTCGATGTCGGCGTGTCGGGGGAATAACTTCATGATCAGCGGATCGAATCGGGCGGGCGGGGTGTCCGGGTGGGGGGTTGGGCTTCGACGTTTCTGGTAGGTGGTGCCGGAGGCGGTGCCCGCGATACGAGGAGACACCCGTGAAGTACATGATTCTGCTGTACGGCTCCCAGCAGGACTACGACGTGCTGTCCGGCCGGGCGACCGACCGGCCGGCCATGTCGGCCGAGCAGATCGCGGCGATGCACAAGCACATGGAGACCTTCCACCAGGCGCTGGCCGAGTCCGGCGAGTTGGTCGACGCCCGAGGCTTGAGCGAGCCGGTGCATGCCCGCCGGGTGCAGGTACGCGAGGGCGCGCCCGTGGTCACCGACGGCCCGTACCCGGAGACGCAGGAGGTCCTCGCGGGTTACACGATCGTGGAGTGCGCCAGTTTCGACCGGGCCACCGAGATCGCCGCCGGTCTGGTCGATCCGGACGCTCCCGGCGGGTACGTGGACGTGCGGCCGGTGCTGGAGGGCGTCGAGGACCTGGCCGGCTGACCGGTGCCGGAGACTCCCGTCGAGGACCTGCTGCGCGAACTGGCGCCGCAGGTCCTCGGCGCGCTGGTACGCCGCTACGGGCACTTCGACACCGCCGAGGACGCGGTGCAGGAGGCGCTGATCGCCGCGGCGGGCCGTTGGCCGCGCGACGGCGTACCCGAGAATCCGCGCGGCTGGCTGATCACCGTCGCGTCCCGCCGGCTGACCGACCTGCTGCGCCGCGAGCAGGCCCGGATGCGGCGGGAGGACACGGTGGCCCGGTGGGTGCTGCCGGAGCAGTGGCGCGCTCCGCCGGCCGATCGACCAGCGGCGGACGCCGACGACACGCTCATCCTGCTGTTCCTGTGCTGCCACCCGGCGCTGTCACCGGCGTCGCAGATCGCGCTCACGCTGCGAGCGGTGGGCGGGTTGAGCACCGCCGAGGTGGCGCGCGCGTTCCTGGTGCCGGAGGCGACGATGACCCGGCGGATCAGCCGGGGAAAGCAGCGCATCCGCGACACCGGCTTGCGGTTCGCGCCACCCACCGACGCGGAGCGCGGCGACCGGCTCGCGGCCGTGCTGCACGTGCTCTATCTGATCTTCACCGAGGGGTACGCGCGCACCGCCGGCCCCGGGTTGCTACGCGCCGACCTGACCGCCGAGGCGATCCGGCTGGCCCGCCTGGTGCAGCGGCTACTTCCCGAGGATCCCGAGGTCACCGGGTTACTCGCGTTGATGCTGCTCACCGATGCCCGTGCTCCGGCGCGGATCGGCCCGCACGGCGAGTTGGTGCCGATGGCCGAGCAGGACCGCGGCCGCTGGCGGGCCGACCAGATCGCCGAGGGGGTCGAGCTGATCACCGCGGCGCTGCCGCGCGGGGTTGTCGGGGCGTACCAGGTGCAGGCGGCCATCGCGGCCGTGCACGACGAGGCGCTCAGCGCGGCGGCCACCGACTGGGCGCAGATCACCGCCCTGTACGAGGTGCTGCTGGGCATCTCCGACAACCCGGTCGTGGCGCTCAACCACGCGGTGGCGGTGGCGATGAGCAGAGGCGCGTCGGCCGGCCTGGCGCTGCTCGCCGACCTGGCCGACGACGCCCGGCTCGCCGACGATCCCCGGCTGCCGGCCGCCCGCGCCCACCTGTGGGAGCAGGTCGGTGAGCGGATCGCGGCGCGGGAGGCGTACCGGATGGCGGCGACGCGCTCGACGAACCTGGCGCAGCAGCGCTACCTGAACGCCCGCGCGGATCGTCTGGCGGACGATCCGCCGGGCGGCGGGAGTCGGTGACGGCGGGGTCAGGGGCTGGCGGCGAGGAAGACGAAGGCGGCCAGCAACACCAGGTGTACGCCGCCCTGCAGCACGTTGGCCCGGCCCGGCACGACGGTCAGCACCGCCGTCACCGCGGTCAGTGCGAGCAGCGCGAGCTGGGTGCCACCGAGGCCGAGCAGCAGCGGACCGTCCAGCCAGATCGAGGCGATCGCGATGGCCGGGATGGTCAGGCCGATGCTGGCCATCGCGGAGCCGAGGGCGAGGTTCAGGCTGATCTGCACCCGGTCGCGGCGGGCGGCGCGGGCGGCGGCCAGCGTCTCCGGCAGCAGCACCAGCAGGGCGATGATCACGCCGACGAACGCGTGCGGCAGGTTCGCCGCCGCCACCCCGGCCTCGATGGTCGGTGAGACGGTCTTGGCGTCGCCGACCACGGCGACGAGCGCCACCAGCAGCAGCCCCAGGCTGACCAGCGCCGCGCGGGTCGTCGGCGGTTTGGCGTGCTCCTCGGCGTCGATCACCCGGCCCTGACTGTCGACCGGCAGGAAGTAGTCGCGGTGCCGGCCGGTCTGCACGAGCACGAACAGGCCGTACAGCGCCAGCGACGCGACGGCGGCGAAGGCGAGCTGGGCCGGGCTGAACTCCGGGCCAGGTCGGGCCGTGGTGAAGGTCGGAATGACCAGACTCAGGGTGGCCAGGGTGATCACGGTGGCCAGCGCCCCGCCGGTGCCCTCCGGGTTGAACACGGCGACACGACGGCGCAGCGCCCCGAGCAGCAGGGACAGGCCGAGTATCCCGTTACAGGTGATCATGACAGCGGCGAAGACGGTGTCGCGGGCGAGCGACTGGGTCTTCTCCGGCCCGCTGATCATCAGCGTGACGATGAGGGCGACCTCGATCACGGTGACCGCGACGGCGAGCACCAGCGACCCGTACGGCTCCCCCACCCGGTGGGCGACCACCTCCGCGTGGTGCACGGCGGCGAGCACCGCCCCGCCCAGCAGCACCGCGACCACCACGATGATCGGGCCGGGCAGGTCTCGCCCCCAGGTGACGATCAGCACCAGGACAGCGAGCACGGGTACGGCGACGGTCCAGTCGGTCACGCGGGAGCGAAGCAGGGCGGTCATGCCGTACAGACTGCCAGGCCAGGTGATCATGTGCCCACCATCGACGCAGCGACGACCCAAATCCGTAACTTGTAGGTTACGCTTCCGGAGTGGATGAGGTGGCCACCGCGATCGCGGACCCGGTACGACGGCACATCCTCACCCTGCTGCGCGACGAACCACTGGCCGCCGGCGACATCGCCCGGCGGTTCGCGATCAGCCGGCCCGCGATCAGCCGCCACCTGCGGGTGCTGCGCGAGAGCGGGCTGGTCCGCGACGAACTGGTTGGCCGGCAGAGGATCTACCACCTCGACCCCGGCCCGCTCGCCCCGCTGCTCGACTGGCTCGCCGGGCTCGTCACCACCGACCGGTGGGAACGGCACCTCGACGCGCTGGAGACCGAGGTCTATCGCACCCGCCGAGAGCGCCGCAGCAGCGGCCCGGCGGAGCACCGAAGGGAACGCACCGCATGACTCGTACGCCCGCCGGACGCCTGTTTCGCACCGCCACCGGCCACGACCTCGTCCTCACCCGGACGTTCCGCGCCCCGGCGGCGGACGTCTGGGCCAGCCTGACCGAGTCGGAGCGCACCGCGCGCTGGTTCGGTCCGTGGGAGGGCGACGCCACGCCCGGACGGACCATCCGGGTCCAGATGGCGTACGAGGAGCAGCAGCCCTGGTGTGACGTCCACATCGACGCGTGCGAGCCCCACCAGCGCCTCGCCGTGTCGATGATCGACAGCTACGGCACCTGGCTGCTGAAGCTGTCGCTGACCGAGACCGACGGCACCACCGAACTGCGTTTCGTCCAGCACCTGACCAACCTGGAGGGCATCGCCGAGGTCGGCGCCGGCTGGGAGTACTACCTGGACATGCTGGTCGCCGCCCGGGACGGCGCAGCCCGGCCCGAGTTCGACGACTACCACCCCGCGATGCAGCCCTACTACCAGGCCCTGGCCGCCGAAGGCGCCACACCGCACGCCTGAGCCCCAGCTCACGCCTCGGCCCCCAGCTCACGCCGTAGCTTCGCGAACTCGGCGGTCAGAGCCGGCAGCGGGAAGTGCGCGTTCAGGCCACTGGGGTTGGGCAGCACCCACACCCGAGCCGGGCCCAGCCGACCGGGCTGCGGACCCAGCTCGGCCTTGGGCCGGACAAAGGCGATGCGGTACGCGGTCACCCCGAGGATGGCCACCCACCGCGGCCGGTACCGCTCGGCCTTCACGGCCAACCCCGTGACCCCGGCCACCAGCTCCGCCGACGTCAGCTCGTCGGCGCGGGCGGTGGCCCGGTTGCTCAGGCTGGTGATGCCGAGGCCCTGCCGCAGCAACTCGTCGTGTTCCCACGGGTGCAGCTCCCGGTCGGTGAATCCGCCACCGTGCAGGGCCGGCCAGAACCGGCTGCCCTTACGGGCGAAGGGCAACCCCACCGCGGCGGAGTAGAGACCCGGGTTGAAGCCGCAGAACAGCACCCGCAGGCCCGGGCCGATCACGTCCGCCAGGCCCCGACCGGCCGCCGCCGCCACCTCCTGCGGGGTTGGCCGCCGGGGCGGGCCCGACCTCTGCGCGTCCACCTCACCGATCCTGCCGTACTCCCGGGTGCCGGACCCGGCGCACGCCGACGATCACCGCTTGGCACCCTCAACGGATGCAGTCAGCCGACCACCTCGCCACCAGCCGCTACGCGCGGATGCGCTGGAACACCCCGCTGTCGCAGGAGCACGCGGCGTTGCTGCTGCAGCGACTCGACGTCCGCCCCGGCGCGCGCGTACTCGATCTGGGTTGTGGTTGGGGTGAGCTTCTGCTGCGGGCGGTCGCCGCCGGGGGCGTGTCCGGCCCGGTCGCGACGAGGGGCGTCGGCGTCGACACCGACGGCGCCGCCCTCGCCCGGGGGCGGCGGCTGGCCGCGGATCGGTCGCTGAACCGGCACGTCGCCTTCGTCATGGGGGAAGTGGCGGCCTGGCAGGAGCCGGCCGACCGGGTCCTCTGCATCGGCTCGGCGCACGCCTTCGGTGGCACCGGCGCCGCCCTCGACGCGCTCGCCACCCTGGTCCGACCGGGAGGAAGGCTGCTCTTCGGAGACGCCTACTGGGACCGTCCCCCGCCGCCGGAGGTCGAGCAGATCTTCGGCCCGGACGTCGTGACCCTCCCGGGGCTGATCGAGGCAGCCCGGGAACGGGGCTGGCGGGTGCTGCACCTGAGCACCGCAGACCAACGGGAGTGGGACGACTTCGAATCCACCTGGCTCGCGGGCCGCCAGGAGTGGCTGCTGACGTACCCGGAGGATCCCCGCGCGGCCGACGTCCGCGCGGAACTCGACGACCGGTTGCGCCAGTACGTCGGCGGCTACCGGGGCATCCTCGGCCTCGCCTACCTCGTCCTCGGCCGGTGACGGTCTGCCATTGACGCCGCTGGCTACGCTGCGCGTGGTGAGCACCCAACCTCGCCTCGCCATGCCGCGGCGGATCATCATCGTGTTCAGCGCCACCGTGCTGGTATGGATGGCGCTCGGGGCTCTTCTCGACCGCGACTACAATCGCCCGACCCATGCCGTCGGGGCGATCATCACGACGGTGCTCGTCGTACCCCTGGTCGTGCTTGCCCGCCGTCTGCTCGACCGACGCCCCTGGGCCGGCCTCGGGCTGCCGCCCCTGCGGGTCGGTTGGCGGCGTCTGCTGCTCGGCATGGCCTGCTGGCTCGTCCCCGCCGCTGTCGGCTTCGCGCTCTGCCTCGGCCTCGGCTGGGTCGAGATCAGCGTTCGGACATCCGTCGGGGACGCCCTGCGGGTGGCGGCGTTGCTGGTCGTGCTCGTCTTCCTGAAGGAGGCGCTGCCGGAGGAACTCGTCTTCCGCGGCTACCTGCAGCACAATCTCGCCACCCGACTGCCGGCGTGGCAGGCGGTCATCGGGCAGGCGGCGTTGTTCACCCTGTTCGGATTCCTCACCGGGGCGGCCAGATCCGTCGACCGGCTCGTGCTCTTCACCGTCTTCGCGCTCCTGCTGGGTGCCTTCCGCGCCGCCACCGGCGACATCTGGGCGGGCATCGGCTTCCACGTCGCCTTCCAGACGGTCGCCCAACTGTTCGGTGACGTGGGGGCGGTCTTCGACGTCACCGGGTCCGGCGTCCTGGGAGTCGTGGCGCTGGGAGCCATACCGTTCTCGGTCAGCTGGCTCGTCATCCGACGTCTGTACCGGGACCGCCTGGACTGGCAGGCCCTCGAAGCGGACCCGGCACGTTGACGGTCCGGACCCTCGGTGTTCGGCCCACCGACCCGACCGGCGTAGGGAAGAGTGTCAGGTGAGAACTGTCGTCGGCGGCTGAGCGGTGGCACCCGCGTCGTCGCGTGCGGAGGTCCAGATGAGCGACACGTCCCCGACCAAGCCCGCCCGCAATGTCGTGCTGGTCCACGGCGCCTACGCCGACGGCTCCTCCTGGTCCGACGTCATCCCCATCCTCCAACGGGCCGGGTTGACCGTCACCGCCGTGCAGAACCCGCTGACCTCCCTGGCGGAGGACGTCGCCGCCACCAACCGCGCCCTCGACCGCCAAGATGGGCCGACGGTGCTGGTGGGGCACTCCTGGGCAGGCACGGTCATCAGCGATGCCGGCAACCACCCGAGGGTCACCGCCCTGGTGTACGTCGCCGCCCGCGCGCCGGACGCCGGCGAGGACTACGCCGCGCTCGCGGCGAAGTATCCGACGCCGCCGGCGAACGCCGGTGTCGTCCACCACGACGGGTACGCGCAGCTGAGCGAGAGCGCCTTCCTCGAAGACTTCGCGGGCGGAGTCGACGAAGCCCGTGCGCGCACCCTCTACGCGGCACAGGGGCCGATCGCCGACGACCTCTTCAAGGGCCGTACGACGACCGCCGCGTGGCGGGACAGGCCCTGCTACTACTCGATCTCCACCCAGGACCGGACCACGGCGCCTGAGCTGGAGCGGTTCCTGGCCGAGCGGATGGACGCGACGACGATCGAGGTCGACTCCTCGCACCTCGCCATGGTCACCCACCCGGAGGCGATCGCCGATCTCATCCTGATGGCCACGAGAGGCGCGCGAGCGCGGGCTTGACGGAGCGCAGACATCGGAGGTTTACTGCCTCAGCGATGCAAGTCGATGTGCTTCGATCGTCCACACTGGTCGATCGAGTCGTTGGCGGCGCCATCGCGCATGGTCGTCGCTGTCGCGCCAGCCGTCTCCTGGCGCTTTCGGTCGCGACTGTGACGCTTCCCCCTCGGCGGGTGGGGAGCGCCCCCGCACGGCGCAGCGTCGCGCACCCCGACACCACCCGCAGCATCTCAGCCGAGCATCGGCGGCCCGGCTCCGTACCACCGCCAACCGGCCCCGGCGAGGCCGCACGTCCAGCGACGCGCGCGCCCGGGTCGATGCTCAGCAGAGGAGCAAGTGCATGCGTTCCCGTTCCCGCTTGTTAGGTTTCATCACCGGCGTGGCCGTGTTGTTGGCCAGCCTGGTCGCCCTTCCGACGCCGGCCTCGGCGGCACCCCTGACCAAGGTCCTGGTGTTCAGCAAGACCGCCGGCTTCCGCCACTCGTCCATCCCGAACGGCATCGCGGCCATCCAGCAGCTCGGCTCCGCCAACGGCTTCACTGTCACCGCGACCGAGGATGCCGCCCAGTTCACCACCTCCAACCTGGCCCAGTACCAGGCGGTGGTCTTCCTGTCGACGACCGGTGACGTCCTCAACGCCTCCCAGCAGACGGCGTTCGAGTCGTACATCGCCGCCGGCGGCGGCTACGTCGGCGTGCACGCCGCCGCGGACACCGAGTACAGCTGGGCGTGGTACGGCGGGCTGGTCGGCGCGTGGTTCGACTCGCACCCGGCGATCCAGACCGCGACCGTGCGGGTCGAGGACCGAACGAACCCGTCGACCGCGCACCTCGGCGACACCTGGGTCCGCTCCGACGAGTGGTACAACTACCGCACCAACCCCCGGTCGGGCGCGCGGGTCCTGGCCAGCCTCGACGAGTCGTCGTACAGCGGCGGCAACATGAGCGGCGACCACCCGATCACCTGGTGCAAGACCTACGGTGGCGGACGCGCCTGGTACACGGGGCTCGGGCACACCGAGGCGTCGTACAGCGACTCGAACTTCACCCGGATGCTGCTCGGCGGCCTCCGTGTCGCCGCGGGCGCCGTGACGGCCGACTGCTCGCCGCGCACCACCACCCCGCCGCCCAGCGGTTCCAGCCTGCGTGCCCGGGCCAACAACCAGTACGTGAGCGCGCCGAACGCCACCACCGCACTGATCGCCAACCGCAGCGCCATCGGCACCAGCGAGCGGTTCGACGTGGTCGACCTCGGCAACGGCAACGTCGCGCTGCGGGCCAAGAGCAACGGGCAGTTCGTCGCCGCCGAGAACGCCGGTGCCGCCGCGCTGATCGCCAACCGCGCCAGCGCCGGCGCCTGGGAGACCTTCCAACTCGTCCGCAACTCCGACGGCACGGTGAGCCTGCGGGCCACGGTGAACAACCGCTACGTCGCCGCGGAGAACGCGGGCGCCGCCGCGCTGATCGCCAACCGGACCTCCATCGGCCAGTGGGAGAAGTTCGACCTCGTCACCGGCTGACCCCACCCCGGTTCGCTCCTCACCACCCCCACCTGGCCGTGGTGCGCCCCCGCACGCCCGGCCCTGGTCGTCGAGGAAGGACGATCATGCCCTCGTACCCCCGGCGCTGGCCCCGGGTCCTCGTCGCGGCGGTCACCACCGTCGCGAGCGTGGCCCTGGCTGTGGCCGCACCGTCCACCGCCCAGGCTGCGGTGATCCCCGCCTCCGACTATCAGCAGGTCAAACTCGCCACCGGCTCGGCCGAGCTCGGTGAGGCCATGTCCCTGGCCGTCCTGCCCAACCGCTCGGTGCTCCACACCGCCCGCAACGGCGTCCTGCGGGTCACCGACGTGGCCGGCAACACCAAGGTCTCCGGCACGCTGTCCGTCTACACCCACGACGAGGAGGGGTTGCAGGGCGTCGCCGTCGACCCCAACTTCGCCACCAACCGGTGGATCTACCTGTACTACTCGCCCAGTTTGAGCACCCCGTCCGGGGACGCCCCGACCACCGGCTCGGCGTCGGACTTCGAGCAGTGGAAGGGGCACCTGCGGCTGTCCCGGTTCACGCTCAACAGCGACGACACGCTCAACCTGGGCAGCGAGAAGATCGTGCTCCAGGTCGCCAACGACCGTGGGCAGTGCTGCCACGTCGGCGGCGACCTGGACTTCGACGCCGCCGGCAACCTGTACCTGACCACCGGCGACGACACCAACCCGTTCGAGTCGTCCGGCTACGCGCCGATCGACGAACGGACCAACCGCAACCCGCAGTTCGACGCCCAACGCTCCTCGGGCAACACCAACGACCTGCGGGGCAAGCTGCTGCGGATCAAGCCGCAGGCGGACGGCTCGTACACCATCCCGTCGGGCAACCTGTTCGCCCCCGGCACGTCGGGCACCCGCCCGGAGATCTACGCGATGGGTATGCGCAACCCGTTCCGGATGAGCGTCGACAAGGCGACCGGCGTCGTCTACCTCGGCGACTACGGCCCCGACGCCGGGTCCACCAACTCCGACCGTGGCCCCTCCGGTCAGGTCGAGTTCAACCGGATCACGGCGCCCGGTAACTACGGCTGGCCGTACTGCACCGGCACCAACACGACCGCCGAAACATACAGCGAGTACACGTTCCCGTCCGGGCCATCGCAGTCCAAGTACAACTGCGCGGGCGGGCCGACCAACAACTCGTTCCGGAACACCGGGCTCACCACGTTGCCCGCGGCGAAGCCGGCCTGGATCAGGTACGCCGGCGACTCCGGATCGCCGCCGGAGTTCGGCAGCGGCTCGGAGTCGCCAATGGGCGGACCGGTGTACCGGTACGACGCCTCGCTCAACTCCAGCATCAAGTTCCCGGCGTCGCTGAACGGCCAGTTCTTCGCCGGCGAGTACGGCCGCCGTTGGATCAAGGCCATCGCGGTCAACTCCGACGGCACCCGCGGGGAGATCTCCGACTTCCCGTGGAGTGGCACCCAGGTCATGGACATGGCCTTCGGCCCGGACGGCGCCCTGTACGTGCTGGACTACGGCACCGGCGCGAACAACCAGGCGCTCTTCCGGATCGAGTACATCGGCGGCGGCAACCGCAGCCCCATCGCGGTCGCCTCGGCGAACCCCACCTCCGGGCCAAGCCCACTGACCATCGCCTTCTCCTCGGCCGGCAGCTCGGACCCGGAGGGCGGCGCGCTGAGCTACCTGTGGACCTTCGGCGACGGCACCACGTCGACGGCGGCCAACCCCACGAAGACGTACACCACCAACGGCACGTACTCCCCCACCCTGAGGGTCACCGACCCGACGGGGCTGTCCGGCACGGCAAGTCTGGTCGTCACCGTCGGCAACACCGCCCCGACGGTGACGCTCACCTCCCCCGCGGATGGGCAACTGTTCACCTTCGGTGACACGGTGCCGTACCAGATCTCCGTGAGCGACCCGCAGGACGGCACGATCAACTGCTCCAGGGTGAGCCTCACCTACGCCCTGGGCCACGACAGCCACGCCCACCAGATCACCTCGAAGACCGGCTGCAGTGGCACGATCACCGTCCCGACCGACGGTGAGCACGACTCCGCGGCCAACATCTACGGTGTCTTCGACGCCGCCTACACCGACAACGGCGGCCTCACCACGCACAGCATCAAGACGCTGCAACCGAAACACCGGCAGGGTGAGCACTTCGGCGCCCAGTCCGGCGTCCAACTCGCCGACCACGCCAGCGCCGAGGGTGGCCGCACCGCCGGGTTCATCGAGAACAACGACTGGATCTCGTACCAGCCGTACAACCTGTCCAACGCGACCCGGTTCACCGCCCGGGTCTCCTCGGCCGGGGCCGGCGGCACCATCGAGGTCCGCGCCGGTTCCGCCACCGGTTCCCTGCTGGGCACCGTCACGGTGCCGGTGACCGGTAGCTGGGAGACCTTCACCGAGGTGTCGGGCGCGATCAGCAACCCGCCCGCCGCGTCGACCACGCTGTACCTGGTCTTCAAGGGAGGCTCCGGCAACCTGTTCGACGTCGACGCGTTCACCTTCGCCACCGGCACCACCAGCCCCATCGGCGGAATCAGCCTCCGGGCGCAGGTCAACAACCAGTACGTCTCGGCGGTCGGCAGCAGCCCGTTGATCGCCAACAAGGCCACCATCGGGACGACTGAGCAGTTCGACCGGGTGGACGCCGGCAACGGCACCATCGCCCTGCGGTCACGCGCCAATGGGCTCTACGTCGCCGCCGAGAACGCGGGCGCGGAACCGTTGATCGCGAACCGTACGGCGATCGGTCCGTGGGAGACCTTCCAGCTCATCACCAACTCGGACGGGACGGTCAGTCTGCGGGCCACGGTCAACAACCAGATCGTGGCCGCGGAGAACGCCGGAGCGGGATCGCTGATCGCGAACCGTGCGGCGGTCGGCTCGTGGGAAAAGTTCATCCTCACCACCAACTGACGAGTGGTGGGCCCGGCCTGGTCGGTGACCGGGCCGGGCCCACCGAGCCCATCGACTGTCGGCGCTGCCGGCCGCGGATGTGGCTAAATCGGGAAGCGGCCGTGCCGCCAGTGCCAGTGCCGGCCGGCCCTGAGGTGGTCGACGATCGCGCGCTGGAGAACGGTGCGGCGGGGCAACTGGTCGAGCGGCGTGCTCAGGGTGCGGAACACAAAACGCAGCACCTCGACGTCGGCGTCCGGACCGTCCTGCTCCTGGTAGGGGTCCAGCTCGAACATCTGCTGGAACCGGGCGATGTTGGAGCCTTCGGGTAGGTATTCCAGCAACTGCGGGTCGAGCAGCCACGAGCCGCAGGAGAACGCGGTGTAGGGCTCGTCGGGGAAGTGACGCGGGAAGAACGCACGCGCCTCGTCGAGCGACGCCGCGACCGCCTCCGGGGTCAGCGGTCCCGCGTCGGGGACGTGCAGGCCGATGGCCGCGTCGCCAGGGTGATGTTGCAGCCGGCCCAACTCGTAGACGCTGCCGCGCACGTGCAGCGTCAGCCAACTCTGCATGACCGGCCAGCCCTCGCGGCGCATCCGCCGATCGATCGCGAGGTTGCGCCCGAGGTCCGCGAGGCTCAACCACGACACGGCATCGGGGATGCCGTGGTCGCGGTGGTAGTCCCGGGCGACGTCGACCAGGGCCAGGTACGCGTACACGTAGAGGTGCCGCCAGGCGGGACCCCGGTCGCGGGGCAGCTCCGGACCGGGCGACAGCCAGCCGTGGCCGCCGAGATCGGCGCGGACCAGGGCGATCGAGCGGTCGAGCAGCCAGCGCAGCTCCGAGGTCCACAGCGGCGAATCAGGGTCGGGCCAGCCCGCCATGATCTCGGCGACGTCGTCCGGCCGCACCGCGAGCCGGTCGAGGATCGCCGGCGCGTCGGCCTTGGCGGGCAGCGGAGCCGACGGCCGGTCGCCAGCCAGTTGGTGCACACGGTCAACGTCCTCGACGGGCACCCCGAGCCGGGAGGCGATGGCGTCCAGATCCACGGGACGACCCTACCGGCGAGGGGGTCGGTGGTGGACGCCCGGAACGTGAAACTCCGTGCCCGCGGACTCAGGAGTCCGCGGGCACCCCGGCTTCGAGCTGGCCGATCATCGGCGCGAGCAGGTCGTTGAGTTCCCGAACGAGCACCACCACGGCCCGACGCGCCGCGGACGCGACGTCGTCGTCCGGACCCCCGGGCGCCGGCGGCAGATCGTCGAGCGGGACCGGGGCTTCCACCTGAAGCAGCGCGCGCAGATGCGGGCTGCGCGTCTGATCCTGCTCCGTCGGCGTCGTGAACTGACCGAAGACCTGAGGCCAGTCCCGCCAACCCCGGTCGCGCTGCCACTGTTTCGTCCAGGTCAACTCGGCCGGCCAGCGGGACACCATCGTCACCGCGCAGACCATGCTGCCGTCCCACGGGCTGCGGGCACAGGTCGCCGCGACGATCCGCCGATGCCAGCGGACGAAGCCGGGCGACAACTCGCTCGCCACCCGCCAGGCCGTCGCCGCGAACGCGACCGGCGCGAAGTCGTTCCAGCTGTCGGCGAACTCGTCGATCCGGGCGATCACCTCGGCCTCGTACCGGCCGCGCCCGTCGGTGCCGCGTTCGCGGTCGAACTGCTCGTCCAGCCAGAAGGCGCGCGGTTCAGGCATCCTCAACCCCGTTTCACGGCGATGGTGTCCAGCACCTCAAACCTAGGCGAACGTCGGGGTACCGACGACATCCTCGCTGGTTGTTAACCTGCGCTATGCCCTCATCGGACCTACCCGTCTGGGTGACCCTGGCAGTCGCCGGCATCGGCGTGGCGGGAATCGTGGCAGGAAGCGCCATCCAGTCCGCCCGGGACGACCGACGCTGGGAACGCGAACGGCAACGAGAGCGCGAACGGTGGGACCGGGAGGACACGAACCGCTGGTTCGCCCTGAAGACGGAGAGGTACGCCGCGTTCCTCAAGGTCGCCAACGAGTGGGGCAACGCCCTGCTCTATCCCCGACTGCACTCCCCGACTCCCGACGACGCGCCGACTCTCGAACAACTGGTGGACCAGGAGATGTCCAACCTGATGTTCTTCGCCTCCGCCGAGATCAGGGAGGAGGCCATCGCCCTGTGGGAGATCCTGCAGACGGCCACGGAGGCGCTCACCGAGACGGACACGAGCCGATCAGAGCGGGAGCGCATCGATCGCCTGGTGGCCGACTGGGAGTTGTGGCGGCAACCATTCCGGGATGCCGCGCCGGACGACGACCTGCGCACCGTCGTCAGAAGGCACTTCGACGAACGCTGGGGCTCGTGCGCCACAGCGATGCGACAGGACCTGAACGTGCCCTGGCGATCGACGCCGATCGTGACTTGACAAGCACCGGGTTCCAGAGTGGACGATCCGGTGTGCGAATTCTTGTGGTGGGTGGCAGTGGTCTGATCGGCGCGCACGTGGTGGACGTGCTGCGCGAGCGCGGTCATGCGGCGACCACTGCGGCGCGTACCGCCCATCCGGGTGTCGATCACCTGCTCGACGCCGGGTCGGCCTCGGTCGACGAGTTGCGAGCGCTGCTCACCGGTCAGGACGGCGTCGTGTACGCGACCCGCACCGACGAGCAGCGGCCGCTGCCCAAGCCGATCTACCCGGAGTTTCGCCGCGACAACGTCGAGCCGGTGGTGCGCCTGCTCACCGCCGCTCGCCAGGAGGGCCTCACCCGCGCGGTCGTGATGGGCTCGTACTACACCTATTTCGACCGGCTGCATCCGCAGTGGCGGCTCGCCGAGCGTCACACGTACATCCGGTGCCGTCTGGAGCAGGCCCGGGAGGGGCGCGACGCCGCAGGCCCGGGCCTGCCGGTCGCCGTACTCGAACTGCCCTTCGTCTTCGGCCGGGCCGGCGACCGGCTGCCGAACTGGGCCGGGCCGCTGGACCGGTGGGCGCGGTCCCGTACCCCTCTGGTCGCGCCGACCGGCGGGAGCGCCGCGGCCTCGGCCCGCAGCGTGGCCGAGGTCGCGGTGGACGCCCTGGAGCAGGCCAGCGGCGCGGACATCCCGGTCGCCGACGAGAACCTCGCCTGGGACGACATGATCGGGCGCATCGCCGAGGCGGTCGGCCGACGCCGCCGGGTCACCCGCCTGCCGTCCGGCGCGGCGAAGGCCGCCCTACGGCTCGGCGGTGCGATGCAGGCCCTCGGCCGTAAGGAGTCGGGCGTCAACCCCAGCTACCTCGCCGACCTCCTGCTCGCCGACCTGTTCATCGAGCCGACGACCGGCCGCGCGCTGGAGCCGGCGCTGCGCGAGACCTTCCCCGAGTTACCTAGCTCTGGGGCGCCGGTGGTCGGGCGAGATACGCGGTCTTGACGTCGGCCGAGAACCCGCAGGCTCGGTAGAAGGCGTGGGTCGCGGGGTTGCGTGAGCCCGTCATCAACATCGCCTTGTAGCAGCCCGCATCCCAGGCGGCCTGGAGTGTGCCGGCCATGATCTGCCTACCCAGGCCGGTGCCTCGCCGCGATTCCTCGACGACGACGTTCTCGATGACGGCGTAGGGCGATGCCGACCGGCTGAGATTGGGGATCACGTTGAGATACGTCGTGGCGACGACAACCCCATCCAGTTCGAGTACGAAGAGACGCAGTCCTGCCGAGCCCAGGATCTCCCGAAAAGCCGCCGCGTCGGATCCATCCTCAAGAACCGAATCGTCGGGGTTCAGTTGCCGGTAGAGGCCGATGATCTGCTCGAAATCGTCAGGCCGAGCCACACGAAACATGCCCTGAAGGGTAGTCACCACTCGCGGGCACGTTGGTGGTCGTCAGTTGAGCTGTTCGGCCAGGCCGACGAGGATGCCCTCGGGGCCGCGGACGTAGCAGAGCCGATAGAGGTTCTCGTACTGTTCCAACTCCCCGACGAGCTCGGCGCCGTGGTTGCGCAGGCGGGCAATGACGTCCTCGATGTCGTCGACGGCGAACATGATCCGACGAATGCCCAGCGTGTTCGCCGGCGCGTCCTTCGGCTCGGTGGTGATCGCCGTCGGCGTGTGGAACATCGCCAGCTCGACCTTGCCCTGGCCGTCCGGGGTCCGCAGCATCGCGACCTCCTGCCGGACGTCGTCGATCCCGATGACACGCTCCACCCAACGCCCCTCGACGGGCCCCCTCCCCTCCAGCTCCATGCCGAGTTCGACGAAGAACGCGATGACAGTGTCAAGGTCGTCGACAACGATGAGGACGTTGTCCATCCGCTGGATCGCCATGCTGAATCTCCTTGGGCTGGTGCGGCCACGACGGCCACATCCTCCCTGAGACCGAGCCGCGCCGCCGCTTACCTAGCCGTCAGACCGGCTGCGCGGGGGCACGAGTGTTCTCAACAGGCCAGTGTCCACGTCGTACTCGTAACCGGAGACCTTGATCCTGGGAGAGAGCAGTGGAGCGTTGATGAGTGTCTCCACGTCGCCGGGCACGGTCTGGGCCGGGTCGAAGACCGCCTGGTTGACCAGAGCGGTGTCATCGCCGCCTCGCTCTGCGAAGCCCTTGAGCAGGGCCTTGTCGTCCAGCCCTCTGCCACAACCCGTGTGGTGCACGACAGCGAGATCGAACCAGTCGGCGTCCGGCGTCTTGACCTCGTGCAGGTAACTGATCCACGCCAGGTCCTCGATCACGGCCGGAGTTACCCGACCACCCAGACTGCGGGCGACGATAGCGTCACCGAGCGCCAGGCCGAAGATGAAGGCCGGGTCGACTCGCGGGTCGAGACACGTGATCACGTAGAGCTGCTGGTTAGGGACGAACGGGACTTCCGGTACGCGATCCCTGGCGTCCGTAGCCGCGAAACGGACGTTACGCTGCAACAGGTCGTCCATGTTGCTCATTTCTGCAGCCTAAGCGAGGCGCCACGTCACCCGGCCTCGAACGTGTAATCCAGGCGACCCCCGTCCGCCCCTCGAACCCGACTCAACCTGAGCTCCTGAGCAGGTAGGCCTCGGCCAACGGGCGAAGGCGGGTCCTGCCGAAGCTGTCCCCGTGGCCGGGATGGACGACGGACACGTCGAGGTCGGCGAGGAACTCCATGCTTCGCCGGTAGTCGGCGACGTCGGAGTTCGGCAGGTTGTCGATCAGATAACCCTCGTAGATGATGTCGCCGGAGTACAGCGTCCCGGTGCGCTCCTCCAGCAGGGCGATGCTCCCCGGTGTGTGGCCGGGAAGGTGCAGCACCGTCAGTGCTCGCCCGCCCAGGTCGATCCGGTCGCCGTCGTCGAGCGTGCGATTCAGGGTCATGGGTTCGACGCGGTAGGTGGCCGGGTCGTAGCCGAGATCGGGCAGGACGTCGATCATGAGCTCCGGGACAGGTTCTCCCGCTGCGTCGATCCCGAGTTTGTCGTAGAGCTCCGCGCCGTACAGGCTCGCCGGCACACCCGCCGCCAAGAGCCCTGCCTCGGCGGGGTGGGCGGCCCGGTCAGCGAACTCCGCTGCCCCACCCACATGGTCCAGGTGCGCGTGGGTGAGCAGCACCATCGGATCGCGCTCGAACAGTCCCGGAATCGCCTCGCGCAGGGCGACGACACCGAGCCCGGCGTCGATCACGATGTCACGATCGTTGCCGCGCAACCACCAGAAGTTCGCCGACAGCAGCTCGTTGACGTGCGGTTCCGAGATCCGAATGACGTCACTGGCCGCTTCGGCCTGCGTGTACCAGTCGACCATGTCTGCGAGTGTGCCAGCGCGGCGATGCCGTTTCGACCCTGTCCGACCCCGGCCTCCGGCGCCGTGGGGCAGACGATCGGCGTCCGGAATTTCGGTAACCTCGCGCCGTGACGTCTGCTGATCAAGAAAGCTGGTCGTTCGCCACCGCACGGGTTCCGGCCGCGTTCGGCGCTGCGATCCACCCGCTCACACCGGGTGTGCAGCACGCCTGGGGCGGCGAACAAACCCTGTGCGGCCTGCCCGAGGAGCAGATCGAGTTGTACCGGCACCTCTTCAACCACGGCGACGACTCAGCCTGCCCGACCTGCCGGCAGCGGGCAGCCGTCGCGCCGACCCAACCGTGTGGGCAGGAGCGTCTGCACGACCAGGTCCTCGCGGCTGCGGTGGGACCGATGCGCGATGATCTGCTCGACGCCCTACGCCGAGGTGTCGAGATCAAGTTGTGGATCAACGGCCCCGCCCGCGGCCTGGCCACGCACTACGCTCGGCTAGACCGGATCGTCGAAGGCGGCCCTGCCCTGGTCGAGGCGCTCAACGTCGACGGATCGGTCGGACTTGCCCGGGTCGAGCAGGGACAGTGGCAGTTCATCGTTGTCCTGCCCGACCACGGGCCTGCCCTGATCGGTCGCGCTACCACCGACGGGTAGGCACCCGCAGGCCGCTGGCACCATGCCGGCCAGGCCGACGCGGGCCGGGCCCGATCAGGCTGTCGGCGCCGGCGGCAAGGCTGCCGCGAGGGCCTCGGCGTTCTTCTTGTCCACCCGGGGGAAGGTCAGGCTGACGCCGTCCCCCGCACCGCCGAAGGCGAGGCGCAGCAGGCTCACAACACCGATCTTCGCCTCGGCGAGCGCGACGTGTTCCCTGGGCACCTCACCGAGAACACCGGTGCCGGGCCCGCCAAAGAAGGTCTGCGGCAGGAAGATCAGTCGCTGGTCGGTGAGCACGAGGAACTGCTTCTTGGTCCGCGCCAGCGCCGCGCCCGTCGCTCCGGCAGCCGCCCCGATCAACCCTTGCGTGACGACCGTCCCGAGCCGACCGGCCGAGAATCTCCCGACCATCGCTCGGGTCGCGGTGATTGGGCGTTCCCCCGGCCGCAGGGTCGATGCCACCCGTTCGAACGCGCGGGTCTGGAGCTTCTGGTTCATGGTGTCCTCCGTCTTTGACCGTGATCGCCGGTGATGTTACGAAGTGGGCCACCGCGAGCCATCCGCCGATCAGACGCATGATCATGACGGGTCAGCCATGATCGACATCTGCCGACGGCCCGCCGCGGCGTCACTCCTCGCAGGCCGGCAGGATGACAAGGTGACCCCACCCGCTGCCTCATACCGCAACCTCGACCTGTTGGCTGACGGCGGACGCTGGCATGACCTACTGACCTTCGCCGCCACGGTCGATGCGGGGCCGGTCGACGAGCGGCAGGAGGTAGCCCACGTCGTGGCATTGGAGGCGCCAGCCGGGATCGCCGCGGCCGCTGCCGAACTGTTTCCCGACGGCGACAACGGTTACCCGGGGCCCCTGTGGGAGGTTGTGGCGCAGAACCACACCTGGCGAGAACTGGCCCCACATCTGACCAACCCGCGCACGCGGCACCTGGTAGCCCACACTCGTGTGCTCCACGGCGAGGATCTCCGTGCCGCCACGGACCTCGACCCACAACTGCTCGGCGCTCCGCTGTGCCTTGAACGTTGGGAAGGCGCCAACTGGCACAGCACACTGGACATCTCCGACTACGACCGAACCGGCAGCGTGGGCTGCACCAACTGGGCCTGGCCGAGCCATCTGGCCGACCCGATGCCGCTGCCCACGACCACGGCACGGTCGGCGCAGCATGACGCGGTGCCGTTCCTGGACGAGTTGTCACCTGCCACTCAGGCGTACGCGTTCCACGGCACCGCGTGGGAGGCAGCTTCGATGGTCGCCACCGACCAGGCCAGGATGCCCAGGGGCCAACGGTGGCAGGGCCTGCGCGGCCGTGAGGGATCACCGGTCCCCTTCGCCGACGTCTACTCCAGCTTGGTGCACCTGGCCACCGGTGACGGACCTTACGCGCGCCGAACGGGACAGGCGCTGGGACGGACAGCTCTCTGGAGGGCACTCGCCGCCATGGCTGGCGTGACTCCTGCCGCAGATCCGCACAGCGTCACAGCGCTTGTCGAACGCCTGCACTGCGTCACCTGGCAGGAGCCGGACGACGAGATCTGGTACCTGCACCTGGCGATGGAAGACCCTGAACAGGGCATCGCCTGGGTGCTCACCGGCAACGACTTCGATTGACCAGACAACGATCGTCCGTCAACACCCACGCCGGTGCAGGCCCGACGGACACCCTCGTCCAGCCCTGCTCGCCTCGCCCGCTACGATCGCGAGCTTGTTCGCCCTGCAGGGAGCCCATGAGATCCGCGTGCGGCCGCCCCGGCAGTTCCCATGCTGAGAGTAGGTTTCGTCAATGGCATGCCGTATCGGTGAGCTCGTGCTCAAGTGCCAGGACCTCGAGGTGCTGGCGCGGTTCTGGTGCGAGGTCTTGGACTTCGTAGAGCTCGATCGCGAAGAGGGGGTCTACATCGAGATAGGTCCGCGCGAAGGGTTCGGCGGCCCGCAGCCGACGATCTTCCTCATCCGCGACGACGAGCCGAAGAACGGGCATGCCCGGCTGCACATCGACGTCAACCCCACCGACCGCGATCAGGACGCCGAGCTCGAGCGCCTCCTGGCCGCCGGGGCCAAACTCGTCGACATCGGCCAGCCTGCGGATGCGTCCTGGCACGTCCTCGCCGATCCAGAAGGCAACGAGTTCTGCCTGCTCAAGCGCCGCCTCGACCCACTCTGACGGCCCTCGCCCAAACGATCGGCGGCGTGTGCGGCCCGTCTCGGGCCGCCTTGAAGACGTACAGAAACTTTGAACCACTTTTGCCGGCAGCCCGGTGTCCTCCGTCGACTGATGCGCGACAGTCGTCCGCCAACTGATCTGCGACATCCGAGCGGATCGCGGCAGATGCGTGCGTTCTCGGGGTCGTTGCCCGTGGAAGCGTTCTGCGGGACCGGACCGGACCGGACCGGTGCCGCACCGACCGGCTGACCTCTGGCGGCCCAGACAGCCGCATCACCTACCGGACTGCCTCGTTAACGGTCCTGCTCGGTTCTCAACACGCGCATCATTCGCAGGATGCCCTGATGAATCAACACGCCGACGCCGGCGTTGGCTATGGCGAGCCCAGACGCGCCGAGCAACCCCGGCCCGACACTCATCACGTCGTCGGCGGCGAGCAGGACTGGCCACCCCAGAGCGGCGGCGATGAGCGACAACCGCCACCAGCGTCCGAATACAAGGCCGAACAAGATCAGTGTCGGGATCACGGCGATCCGCCCTTCGCTGCTCCCAACATACGCTCATCGGCCGGGCGTCCGCCCCACCCCCCGACGTCACGGAACGGGGCGCCGACGGCCTGCTGCCTAGTTCCCTGGCACATGTCGCACTTCAACTGATGGAGATCTGTCGTGCATCTCATGTCGGATCACATTGCCGGCAGCCCGGCCGCCCCGAAGATCCGACCAACAGACGGTGCGATGGGTACAGCGGCTCCGGTGGCGTGGCTCCGTGTCTCAGAGCGTGGTGGGCACTTCGCCCTCTTCAAGGTAGGAGGTGCGAGACTGCTTCCGGGCTCGCACACTGGCCCGGAGTCGTCGGGCGAGTCTGGGGATGGCCAGCTCGTCTAGCTGGTGGTCTTCCACGAATGCCCACTCTGCGATCTCGCCGTCGCGGAAGGCAACGGACGTGAGCTGGTCAGACGTGAGCATGCCGCCGTCGAAGACGAAGAGCATCTTGTCGCCCTCGTCTGGCCTCGGAGCCCAGTCGACCGTAAGGAGAGCACCGATCGCGACTCGGAGGCCTAGTTCCTCGTAGACCTCTCTCGCACAGGCCTGTAGCGGGCTCTCGCCCTGCTCGACGTACCCGCCTGGGATGTCCCAGTGCGCCTTGTACGTTGGCCTGACGAGCATCATGCGCTCTTGCCCATCAACGAAAAGCGCGCCCGCCGCCACCTTGGGAGTAGCTTGCGGACGGGCGTTGCTGGCTTGGCTGGTCACATCCTCGGACCCTACGGATCTAGGCCGTGAAGGGCACGCGCTGCGCCAGGCTGGCGAGTTGGTGGCTGGGTCGGCCTCGACCGCGGCGCACCCAGTTCTGGACGAGCTGCCTGCTGATCGCGTGGTGGCGAATCTGCTCGGGCGCCTGCTGCTCAGCAGACAGCACTACCGCCATGGCCTCATCTGTTCTGTTCCAGGCAGTCAGTGCCCGCGCTGTTTCGAGCGCATGCCGCGCCTGCCGTTCGGCAGGAAGGCCGGTCGTGTCGATACGGGGACCAAGGTCGATCGCAACCTGTACGTCATCCAAGTCCATGGCGGTTGTCACGCGGTGGATAGCCACGTTGGTCGGCCCGAACGCGGTCCAGAGGTGGTTCGCGTCGTGGCCAAGTCGCCGCGCGGTCTCGTCCGCCTCGCTGAGGAAGGATCGGACGGCGGTACGGTCCTCGTCGCGTGCTGCGGCTACGGAACCGGCCAGGAACAGGGTGCCGTATACCGACAGGTACTCCGGCGTCGCCCCGGCCAAGCCGGGCTGCATGTATGCCGCCGCATCGGCGGTGAGCTGCTTCGCTTCACGGAATCGACCTGTCGAGAGCAGCGTATGGGTGACTGAGCGGAAGAGCGACCCGATGACAACCACATCGCCGCATCGTTGAGCCGCCGTGAAGCCCCTCTCGGCAGCAATCCATGCGAGGTCCGCTTCCCCGAGCTTGGTGAGCAGGACTGCGGTCGCCTGGTAGGTGAGCGCCAGAAGTGCGAACGACTGCTCCTGGTCCTCGCCCTCGTGAGTTTGGGTCGCGGCTTGTCCGGCTGCGAGCGCCTGCGGCAATCGCGCGACGACGTAACCGTATCGAGAGTTCCGCTCCCGGCCTCGGTAGCTCGTCGCCTGAGCGCGCACGCCAAGCAGTACGCGCCCGTAGAGGTCACCTTGCCGTAGGGAACCCTCACTGGCGATCCCACGACCGTCACGCTCTACTTGACCACCGCTGACGGCCTGCCGCACCACCGCTGACGGCCTGCCGCTCAGCCGCTCGAAGTTCAACCCCGGTGTCTGGAAACCTGCGATTCGGGCGACGGCCATCCCCGACGACCGGCGCAACGGCATGCACGTCCTGCGGCACACCTACGCCTCGGTCCTCCTGGACGCCGGGGAGAGCATCAAGGCCCTGTCGACCTATCTGGGCCACGCCGACCCGGGCTTCACTCTGCGGACCTACACGCATCTCCTGCCGACCAGCGAGGACCGCACGCGCCGGGCCATTGATGCGGCCTTCGGTGAGGACCAGGCCGCCGAGGTCGTCCCGGAAGCCCTTGACGGCCTACAGACGGCATGATCATGGTTCATAGGCCCTCGGGACGACCGTAATTGCAGGTCAGGAACCTTGCGCCCGTCACTTGGCGTTGAAGTAGCTGGCCTCCGGGTGGTGGACCACGATCGCGTCGGTGGCCTGCTCCGGCATCAGCTGGAACTCCTCGGACAGCTCAACCCCGATCCGGTCCGCACCGAGCAGGTCCACGATCTTCGCCCGGTCCTCCAGATCCGGGCAGGCCGGGTAACCGAACGCGTACCGGCAGCCCCGGTAGTCGTTGCGGAGCAGGCCAGCCAGGTCCGCCGGGTCGTCGTGGCCGAGCGCACGGCCGTCGGGCAGGGTCATCTCCGAACGGATGCGCCGGTGCCAGTACTCGGCGAGGGCCTCGGTGAGCTGCACGGAGAGCCCGTGCACCTCCAGGTAGTCGCGGTACTCGTTGCGGGCGAACAGCTTCGCCGCGTACTCGCTGACTGGTTGGCCGACGGTGACCAGTTGCAACGCGACCACATCGAGCTGGTCGCCCTTGGGTTTGAAGAAGTCGGCCAGGCAGAGCCGCCGCTCCTGCCGCTGCCGGGGGAAGGAGAACCGGGCGCGCTCCGCGTGCCCGTTCTCGTCGAGCACCACCAGGTCATTGCCTTCGGAGTACGCGGGGAAGTAGCCGTACACCACGGCTGCCTCGAGCACCTGGTCGGCGATCAGCCGATCCAGCCAGTACCGCAGACGCGGCCGACCTTCGGTCTCGACCAGTTCCTCGTAGGACGGACCGTTGCCGCCGCGGGCGCCGTTCAACCCCCACTGCCCGCGGAACGTGGCCCGCTCGTCGAGCAGTGCTGCGTAGTCGGCCATCGGCACGCCCTTGACCACCCGGGTGCCGAAGAACGGCGGGGTGGGCACCGCTACGTCGGCAGCCACGTCGGAGCGGATCGAGGAGTCGTGCAGCTCCGGCAGGGACTCGGACACCATCGACCGCTGCCGTTCCCGGCGGGCCCGCCGCGCCGCCAGGGCCGCCTCGCGCTCCGGGTCGATCACCGGGGCGCCGCCGCGCTTGGCGGTCATCACCTTGTCCATCAGGGACAGCCCCTCGAACGCGTCCCGCGCGTAGTGCACCTGCCCGGGGAACATCGACCGCAGGTCGTCCTCGACGTACGCGCGGGTCAGTGCCGCCCCACCCAGCAGGACGGGCCACCGCTCCGCGACCCCGCGGGTGGCCATCTCGGCCAGATTTTCCTTCATGATGACCGTGCTCTTGACCAGGAGCCCGGACATGCCGATCGCGTCGGCGCGGTGCTGCTCGGCGGCGTCCAGGATGGCGCTGATCGGCTGCTTGATGCCGATGTTCACCACCTCGTAGCCGTTGTTGGACAGGATGATGTCGACCAGGTTCTTGCCGATGTCGTGCACGTCGCCACGGACGGTGGCGAGCACGATGCGGCCCTTGCCGCCGTCCTCGGTGGTCTCCATGTGCGGCTCCAGGTACGCCACCGCGGTCTTCATCACCTCGGCGGACTGGAGCACGAACGGCAGCTGCATCTGCCCCGAGCCGAACAGCTCGCCGACGACCTTCATGCCGTCCAGCAGGATGTCGTTGATGATCGACAGTGGGGCCCGGCCGCCGGCCATCGCCGCGTCCAGGTCGGCCTCCAAGCCGTTGCGCTCACCGTCGATGATCCGCCGCTTGAGCCGCTCGTCGAGCGGCAACGCGGCCAACTCCTGCGCGCGGCTGGCCCGTGCGCTGGTCACGTCGACACCCTCGAAGAGTTCGAGGAAACGCTGCACCGGGTCGTACCCCTCGCGACGCCGGTCGTACACCAGGTCCAGGGCGACCTCGCGCTGCTCCTCGGGGATCTTCGACATCGGCAGGATCTTGCTGGCGTGCACGATCGCCGACGTCAGACCGGCCTGCACACACTCGTGCAGGAACACCGAGTTGAGGACCTGCCGGGCCGCCGGGTTGAGCCCGAACGAGATGTTCGAGATGCCCAGGGTGAAGTTGACCCCCGGGTAGCGGTGGGCGATCTCCCGGATCGCCTCGATCGTCTCGATGCCGTCGCGGCGGGTCTCCTCCTGCCCGGTGGCGATCGGGAACGTCAACGCGTCGATCAGGATGTCGGAGCGGTCCACCCCCCACCGGCCGGTCAGGTCGTCGATCAGCCGCGCCGCGACCCGGACCTTCCACTCCTGGGTACGTGCCTGCCCCTCCTCGTCGATGAGCAGCGCCACCACCGCCGCGCCGTGCTCACGGACGATCGGCATCACCCTCGCGTAACGGGAGTCGGGGCCGTCGCCGTCCTCGAAGTTCACCGAGTTGACCACGCACCGGCCGCCGAGCATCTCCAGCCCGGCCTCGACGACGGCCGGCTCGGTCGAGTCCAGCATGATCGGCAGCGTCGACGCGGTCGCGAAGCGGCCGGCCAACTCCCGCATGTCCTGTGTGCCGTCACGGCCGACGTAGTCCACGCACAGGTCGAGCAGGTGCGAGCCGTCGCGCGCCTGACTACGGGCGATCTCCACGCAGGCACGCCAGTCGCCGGCGAGCATCGCCTCGCGGAACGCCTTCGAGCCGTTGGCGTTGGTCCGCTCCCCCACCATCAGCACCGACGCGTCCTGTGCGAACGGCACCGGGTGGTACACCGAGGAGACGCCCGCCTCGTGCCGGGGCTCGCGCGCCGGGGCGGTGACGCCGTGCAGCCGCTCCGCCAGCACCCGGATGTGCTCCGGTGTGGTGCCGCAGCAGCCGCCGACCAGCCCCACGCCGTACTCGGTGATGAACCGCTCCAGGGCCTCGGCCAGCTCCACGGGAGTCAGCGGGAAGTACGCGCCGTCGGCGGTCAGCACCGGCAGGCCGGCGTTCGGCATCACCGACAGGGGGATGCGGGAGTGCTGCGACAGGTACCGCAGGTGTTCGCTCATCTCGGCCGGGCCGGTCGAGCAGTTCAGGCCGATCAGGTCCACCCCGAGCGGCTCGATCGCCGCCAGTGCCGCGCCGATCTCGCTGCCCACCAGCATCGTGCCGGTGGTCTCCACGGCCACGTGGCAGATGATCGGCACCGACTGGCCCAGCTCGTCCATCGCCCGCTTGGACCCGACCACGGCCGCCTTGACCTGGAGCAGGTCCTGGCAGGTCTCGATGATCAGCGCGTCCGCGCCGCCGACGATCAGACCGGCGGCATTTTCCTGGTACGCGTCGCGCAGGGTCGCGTAGTCGGCGTGCCCCAGGGTCGGCAGCTTGGTGCCCGGCCCGATCGAGCCGAGCACGAACCGGGGCCGTTGCGGGGTGCTGGCCGCGTCGGCGGCCTCCCGGGCGATGCGGGCGCCCGCCTCGGACAGCTCCCGGATGCGCTGCGGGATGTCGTACTCGGCGAGGTTGGCGAGGTTGGCACCGAACGTGTTGGTCTCCACGCAGTCCGCGCCAGCCGCCAGGTAGGCGTCGTGCACGCCGCGCACCACGTCCGGCCGGGTGACGTTGAGGATCTCGTTGCACCCCTCCAGCCCGTCGAAGTCGTCGAGCGTGAGGTCCGCGGCCTGCAGCATCGTGCCCATCGCGCCATCGGCGATGAGAATCCGGTCGGCCAGCACATCCATCAACGAAGTCCGCACCCGTTCAGGTTAGTGCGGCACCTGCCGGACCCAGCGGCCGTCGGCACCCGATCCCATATTGTGTCAGCGGGATCACGCTGTCCGGTTCGTTCGTGTATGACCAGGCCTTGGCATGGCCGACCGGCGCGGCCGACAGGCCGTACCCTCGCCCGGCACGTAGGCTGACGGACGTGAAGGACAACAGGGACGCTGCCGTGCCCCACGGTATGACGACCGGGCGCCATCCCGGCGCCGGCCGCGACGAGCAGGGTGAGGTGACGGCGTGACCGAGTTCGACGGACTGCCGGTGCTGCGGTCCCCGGTGGCCATCGCCGCGTTCGAGGGCTGGAATGACGCCGCCGACGCGTCCACCGCTGCGGTCGAGCACCTCGAGCAGGTCTGGAATGCCCGGCAGATCGCCGAGTTGGACCCGGAAGACTTCTACGACTTCCAGGTCAGCCGGCCCACCATCACCATGGCCGACGGGGAGACCCGCCGGGTGGAATGGCCGACGACCCGGTTCATGGTGGCCAGCCCGGAGGGCACCGACCGCGACGTGGTGCTGATCCGCGGGATCGAGCCGAGCATGCGCTGGCGGACGTTCTGCGAGCAGGTGCTGGAGATCTGCCACAGCCTCGAGGTGGAACGGGTGGTGTTGCTCGGCGCGTTACTGGCCGACGTTCCCTACACCCGGCCGCTGCCGATCAGCGGCAGCGCCTCCGACGCGCAGGCCGCCGAGCGCTACCAGCTCACCCCGACCCGGTACGACGGGCCGACCGGCATCGTGGGCGTGCTGCACGACGCCTGCTCCCGCGCCGACGTGGATGCCGTCTCGTTCTGGGTGCACGTGCCGCACTACGCCAACAACCCGCCCTGCCCCAAGGCCACTCTCGCCCTGCTGCACCGGGTCGAGGAGGTCGTCGACCTGCCGGTGCCGATGGCCGACCTGGCCGAGGAGTCCGCCGAGTGGGAGCAGCGAGTGCGCAGCGCGGCCGAGCAGGATGCCGAGCTCGGCGAGTACGTCCGCGAGTTGGAGGAACGAGTCGGCGACGAGGGGATCACCCCGCTGACCGGTGACGAGATCGCTCAGGAGTTCGAGAAGTACCTGCGGCGGCGGGGCGGTTCGGCCGGCCCCACGGCCGGTTCCTGGTAGCACCTCTCCCCCGTCTCGCCTCTCCCCGTCTCGTCGTGGTTTGTTCGACCCTGCGGGCCCTCGGACCTTTTGTGGTCCGGGGGCCCGTTTTCGTGTGTCAGGGGTAGCGCCGTCACACCCTCTAAGGCATCCTAGGAACCTAGATGTGATCAAGGAGGCCGGTGTGCAGATCAATCCCGGGGCCGCGGAGTTCCCGCACCGACAGATCGCCACGCAGCTCAAGGCCCAGGTCCGCCGCGGCGACTGGGGACCCGGCGAGCGGCTGCCATCCATCCCGGCCATCGCCGAGATGTTCGGCGTCGCCAAGCAGACCGTGCAACGCGCCGTCGACCAGCTGCGGGTCGAGGGCATCCTGATCACCAAACCCGGTTCCGGTACGTACGTCCGCGGCACCCGCCGCCGACTCAACCGCCTCGCCCGTGGCCGGTACGGCGGCTTCCGCGGCTACCACACCGATCTCGCCGCCCGATATCGTCAGCAACTCGTCTCCGTCGGTCGCGCCCCCGCCCCCGCCGAGGTGGCCGACGCGTTCGGGGTGCCCGACGGCACCGACCTGCTCTGCCGCCGACACCTCGTACGCACCGACGACTCCCCCGTCGAGGTGGGCGCCTCCTGGTTCCTGCCCACCGACACCGCGGGCACCTCGCTGGAGCGCACCGAGGCGTTCGGCCGGCCGCTCTACCAGGAGGCCGAGGAAGTCACCGGCCGGCGGTACGTCTCGGCCACCGACACGATCAGCGCCCGCCAGCCCAGCCGCGAAGAGGCCGAGACACTCCAGATCCGGCCAGACACCCCGGTGCTGCACCTGCTGCACGTCGCCTACGACGCCCACCGCAAACCGATTGAGGTGTCCCAGGCCACCTGGCCCGGCCCGATGACCACCCTCACCGAGGAGTACAAGATCCCTGCCCCAACCCCAGACCCCGACCCCAACCCCGGCCTGGTCCTAGGCTGACCCACCCCGCCCCGCGCACCCTCACGCGCTCACCCCACCCCCACGCCGTCACACCCCGCCCCGCCCCGCCGATCTTGCACTTCCTGCCGCGGTTATGCCACGGTTCGCCCCATATGCGGGGACAGAAACCGCAAGATCGCGGGAAGTCACGGCGCCGGGGCAGTCACGGCACCCTGGCAGTCACGGCACCCTGGGAAGTCACGGCGCCGGGCTCAGAGCGCGCCGTCGATCATGGAGTTGTGGTGCCCCGCAAAAGGCGCGGAATACCGCACAACAGGCACCACAACTCCATGATCGACGCGCGCCAGGGCCACAGCCACGACGGACCGCGGCCACAGTCACCGCCACGACGGGTCACGCTGCGAGCGCGGCCACGGCCACGCCGAGGGCTGCGGGGAGGGGGTGGGGCTAGAGGTGGATTCCTAGGAGGGCGTCCAGCGTGTTCGCGAAGAGGGCTGGAGCCTCGGTGTCGTCTGCGGTGCCCGCCAGGGCAGCGTCGGCCCATCGGTCGGCCACGGCCAGGGCGCCGGGGGTGTCCAGGTCGTCGGCGAGGCGTTCGCGTACCCCGGCCAGCAGCTCGGACCCGGACGGCCCGGCGGGCGCGGCGGCGGCCCGCCGCCAGCGGTCCAGGCGCTCCTGCGCCTCGGAGAGCAGCGCGTCGGTCCAGGTGCGGTCGCTGCGGTAGTGCCCGGAGATCAGCGCCAGGCGGATCGCCATCGGGTCGACCTTGTCGGCACGCAGCCGGGACACGAAGACCAGGTTGCCTCGGGACTTGGACATCTTCTCGCCGTTCAGGCCGATCATCCCGGCGTGCACGTAGTGCTCGGCGAACGGCGCCTGACCAGTGAGCCGCTCGGCGTGCGCGGCGGACGCCTCGTGGTGCGGGAACAGCAGGTCGTTGCCGCCGCCCTGTACGTCGATCTGGTCGCCGAGCAGGTTCAACGCGATCACCGCGCACTCGATGTGCCAGCCTGGGCGGCCCGCGCCCAACTCGCCGCCCGGCCAGGACGGCTCGCCCTCGCGGGCCCCACGCCACAGCAGCGGGTCCAGTGGGTCACGCTTGCCGGCCCGGTCGGGGTCCCCGCCGCGATCGGGGAAGATCTCCAGCATCTGCTCGCGGGTCAGGTTCGACTCGTAGCCGAACCGGCCGGTGGCGGAGATGTCGAAGTAGACGTCGCCGGTGCCGTCGTCGAGCCGGTACGCGGCGCCGTCCTTGAGCAGGACCTCGACCTTTTCGGCGATGTCCGGGATCGACTCGACCGCTCCCACGTAGTGCGCCGGCGGGATGATCCGCAGCGCCTCCATGTCCTCCCGGAACAGCGCCGTCTCGCGCATCGCCAGGACCACCCAGTCCTCGCCGTCGCGGGCGGCCCGCTCCAGCAGCGGGTCGTCGATGTCGGTGACGTTCTGCACGTAGCGCACGGGACGGCCTGCGTCCCGCCACATCCGCTGCACCAGGTCGAACGTGATCATGGTGGCGGCGTGACCGAGGTGCGTGGCGTCGTACGGGGTGATGCCGCAGACGTACATGCTTCCCGCGTCGGCCGGCTCGCTCGGGTGGACGGCCTGCCGCGCCGAGTCGTACAACGCCAGCGGCTCGCCCCTGCCCGGTAGCCGTGGCACCTCGTGTCCCGCCCAAGACTCCATGGGATCAGCCTAGCCAGCCGCAGGGCGACGTCGGAGCGCCCCACGGGTGATCAAGATGACAGCGACTCACATGGGCGGCCAGGGCATCGCCGGCCAGTCCTCCGGGGGCTGCGGGAAGCGGCCGGCCTTCCGCAACCGGTCGATCCGGGAGGCCAGTTCGGCCACCTCGCTGATCGTCAGGTGGTCGGCCAGTTCCGCGCCGAGCGCCCCGGCGACCTGCCCGGCGAGCCCGTCGAGCATCTCCACGGCGTCCGGGGGCAGCTGCTTGCCGGCCCAACCCCAGAGCACCGTGCGCAGCTTGTCCTCCACGTGGAAGCTCACCCCGTGGTCCACCCCGTAGATCCGGTCGTCGGCGCCGACCAGCACGTGACCGCCCTTACGGTCAGCGTTGTTGATCACGGCGTCGAGCACCGCGAGTCGGGCCAGCCGTGGGTCGTCGGCGTGGGCCAACGCGTAGGCGGTGCCGTCGTCGTCCTGGGCTGCGGCGATCGGAACCCAGCGGGGCGGCAGCTCACCGGCCGGCAGGAAACCGACGAGCGCCTCGGCGTCCTCCGGCTCGTCGATCCAGAGCTGGCAGGAACCGGGGCCGAACGGGCCGTCGCGCAGAACGGTGGGCGGCACCAGGCCCCAACCGGTGGCCCGGGACACCAGATACGCCGAGACCTCCCGGCCCGCGAGGGTGCCGTCCGGGAAGTCCCAGAGCGGACGTTCGCCACGGACCGGTTTGTAGACGCAGCGGGCGGTGATCCCGTCGAGGGTCAGGATGCCGCGCAGCGTCGTGTTCGACGCGTCGACCAGCCGACCCTCCAGGTCGAGCACGCCGTCACGCAGCAGCCGCAGCGCCGCGTCGCCGTCCTGGCGAGGCTGGAGGCCGGACGAGGTCACCGG
Source organism: Micromonospora parathelypteridis (assembly GCF_014201145.1). Classification (NCBI taxonomy): domain Bacteria; kingdom Bacillati; phylum Actinomycetota; class Actinomycetes; order Micromonosporales; family Micromonosporaceae; genus Micromonospora; species Micromonospora parathelypteridis. The sequence continues at coordinate 6,633,057 of NZ_JACHDP010000001.1, read as the reverse complement.
TGATAACCGTTGTGCCGCGGGCAGAGGTGCCCGGCGGGGTCCAACGGTTGGCCGCAGAGCGGGCACGGAGGCCGACCCGCGTTGACCACTCGCCGGGCCCGCTCGATGAACTGGCGGGTCGCCTGCGGGGTGAGCCGGACCCGGAGGCGGTCCAGGTCCTCGTCCGGCTCGTCGTCCTCGTCGTCGTCCTCGTCCTCGTCGTCGTCCAGCTCGACCTCGGGCTCCACCTCGCCCGCGGCGATCGCTTCGATCACCACGGTGGCGGTGTCCACGTCGAAGGCCAGCCCGAGGGTCCCGACCCGGAACTCCTCGTCGACCGGCGTGTCCAGCGGCTCGTTGTCGCCGATCACCGGCGCCAGCTCGGGCGGCAGGTCCACCCCGAATCGACGCTGCGCCTCGGTGAGGAGCTCCTCCAACTTTTCGGCCAGCAGGGACACCTGGACCTTTTCCAGCGCGACGCTGACCAGTCTGCCGCCGCCGCGGGCCTGCAGGAAGAACGCGCGCTCCCCCGGCGGCCCGACAGTCCCGGCGACGAACCGCTCCGGCGGTTCGAAGGCGTGCACCTGGTGGGTCATACCCACGACCCTATCCGGCCCGCCATGGCATCGCGCACCCCACCGACCCGAATCGCCCCAGGGGCGGCGCGCCCGGCGTACCAGCAGGTATAACCGGGCGTGGCGGCCCACCCGCCGGCCGCCGCCAGCCTCAGCCGACGATCAGGCGGGGGTGTCGCGCCGGCACGGCGGGCGGACAAAATCGCCGTCACGAGGCCGCCCCGGCCCCGCCGCCGACCGTGGCGTCCGAATCAGCCGCGCGGGGAGCCCGCCGACGCCGCTTGCGCGGCGGCGGCACCAGGGCGTGGAGATCACCGCCGGTGTCGTTGAGCCGGACCAGGAACGGCCGCAGCGGCGTGAACCGGATCGCGGTCACCGACGCCGGGTCGGCCACGATCCGCTGAAAAAGATCCAGGTGTACGCCGAGCGCGTCCGCCACAATGGCCTTGATCACATCGCCGTGGCTGCAGGCCAGCCACACCGCCTCGGGCCCGTGCTCGGCGCTGACCCGGGCGTCCCACGAGCGAACCGCCGCGACCGCCCGCGCGGCCATCGCCGCCATCGCCTCCCCGTCCGGAAAGACCGCGGCGCTGGGGCGCTGCTGGACCACCGGCCAGAGGGGCTCCTTCGCGAGCTTCTTCAGCTGCTGCCCCTCCCAGCTGCCGTAGTCGCACTCGATCAACCCGTCCTCGACGATCGGGGCGGCCTCCGGCAGCGCCAGCTCCAGGGTCTGTCGGCAGCGGATCAGCGGGCTTGTCACCACTGCGGCCAGCGGCACCCCCCGCAGTCGCTCGCCCACCGCGGCGGCCTGGGCGCGCCCGGTGTCGTCCAGCTCGACCGGTTGCCGGCCGGCCAGGCCGCCATCGGCGTTCGCCGTGGTCCGGCCGTGTCGCAGAAGTAGAAGGGTTGCCACACCGACCACCCTATGGCCTGCTCCCCGACCCCGACCGTGACGGGCTCCGGGCCGCCACCCGCGGGTCCCCGTCGGCGAGCCGGAGCCCCGGCGGGATCCGCACCGGGTCGGCGATGTGGGGGTTTCCTGGCACCCTGATGCCCCCATGTCGGCGACATGGAGTCGATCAAGCGGGCGGCGGGAACGAAGGCGGGCCGGCGGGAACGAAGGCGGCCCCCGGCCCGCCGGGAGGCGGGACGGGGGCCGTCGACGGGTCGGCCGGTCAGGTGGCGTCGATCGTGCCGGTCAGCAGCAGAGCCAGGACCAGGGTGCCCAACGCGACCCGGTACAGCACGAAGACGTACAGGGTGTGGTGGGCGACGTAGCGCAGCAGCCAGGCGATGGCCGCGTACCCGATGCCGAAGGCGATGGCGGTGGCCACGATCGTCTGGGCCACGGTCGGCACCGACGTGCCCGGCGCGGACGGCTCGAAGACGTCACCGAGGCTGAACACGCCGGACATGACCACCGCCGGGATGGCCAGCAGGAACGAGTACCGTGCCGCCGCTTCCCGGGTGAGGTTGAGCAGCAGGCCGGCGGTGAGCGTGCCACCGGAGCGGGACACCCCGGGGACCAGCGCCATGGCCTGGGCGAAGCCCATCACCACGCCGTCCTTCATCCGGAAGTTCTCCAGGGTCCGGGTCTGCCGCCCCCAGTACTCGGCGAACGCCAGCACGAAGGCGAACACGATCAGCGTGGTCGCCACGACCCAGAGGTTGCGCCCGGCGGTCTTGATCTGGTCCTTGAACACGAAACCGAACAGCCCGATCGGGATCGAGCCGACGATCACGTACCAGCCCATCCGGTAGTCGAGGCTGGAGCGCACCGACTTGTCCCTGATGCCGACCAGCCAGGTTCGGGTGATCCGCCAGATGTCCTTGGCGAAGTAGATCAGCACGGCGGCTTCGGTGCCGAGCTGGGTGACCGCGGTGAACGACGCGCCGGCGTCACGGTCGAAGAAGATCGCCGAGGTGATCCGCAGATGCCCCGACGAGCTGACCGGAAGAAACTCGGTCAGTCCCTGGACGATGCCCAGGACGATGGCCTCGACCCAGGTCACTCGCCGACTCCCGAAAGGTCGAGTGCCTCGGCGACGGTACGCAGGGTCTGCACACCGCTGTCCCGGTCGGCCACGAACAGGGTCACCGACAGCGTGGTGACGCCGGCGGCGGCGTACTCCCGCATCCGCTCGGCGACGCGCTCCTTCGGGCCGAGCAGCGAGGTGCGGTCGATGAACTCCATGGGGACGGCGGCGGCGGCGTCGCGCTGCCGCTTGGCCAGGTACAGGTCCTGCACGTCGCGGGCGGCGTCGCCGTACCCCATCCGGGTGGCGAGCTGGTTGTAGAAGTTCTGCTCCCGGCTGCCCATGCCGCCCACGTACAGCGCGGCGTACCAGCGGACGAGTTCGGCGCAGGAGGCCACGTCGTCGCCGATCACCACGGGCACCGACGGCACCACGTCGAACCCGGCCAACTCCTTGCCGACCTTGGCCCGCCCGGCGCGGACCGAGGCGAGCTGCTCCTCGGCGAACTCCGGGGCGTAGAACACGGCGAGCCAGCCGTCGGCGATCTCGCCGGCCAGTTCCAGGTTCTTCGGGCCGACCGCGGCCAGGTAGATCGGTATGTGCTCGCGTGGTGGGTGGAAGCCCAGTCGCAGGGCCTTACCGGGGCCGTCCGGCAGCGGCAGCGTGTAGTGCTCGCCGTCGTACGCCACCTCTTTGCGGGCGATGGCCAGCTTGACGATGTCGACGAACTCGCGGGTCCGGGCGAGCGGCTTGGCGAAGCGCACGCCGTGCCAACCCTCGGAGACCTGCGGGCCGGAGACTCCCAGGCCGAGCCGGAAGCGGCCGCCGGAGAGGGCGTCGATGGTGGCGGCGGTCATCGCGGTGGCGGCCGGCGTACGGGCGGGGATCTGCATCACCGCGGCGCCGACGTCGATCCGTTCGGTCTGGCCGGCCATCCAGGCGAGCATGCTGGGCGAGTCGGAGCCGTAGGCCTCCGCCGCCCACACCACCGAGTAACCGAGCCGGTCCGCCTCCTGCGCCAGGGCCAGGTGATCGGCCGGTGTGCTCCATGCGGTCTGGTATCCAAGACTGAGCCCGAGTCGCACTGGTCCTCCCCCATCCGTGGCACAGGTCGCACCAGGTTACGCAATGACGAAAACGGACTCGATCACCGGCTCGACACCTTTGTTCCCCGCCCGTCGCGGTGCCCGTCGTCGGCGGAACCGGCAGAACCGGCAGAGTTGACGGGAGCGAGGATATCCGTGGCGGCAGGTTCGAAATAAGGTTCACCCATGCAACAGCGACCGCTCGGCCGAAGCGGGCTGGCGGTTTCCCGGCTCGCGCTCGGCACCATGACCTGGGGCCGGGACACCGACGCCGACGATGCGGCCGCCCAGCTGAAGAGTTTCCTGGACGCGGGCGGCAACCTGATCGACACCGCCGACGTGTACGGCGACGGCGACGCCGAGTCGGTGATCGGCTCGCTGCTGGGCACCCTCGTGCCCCGCGACGAGCTGCTGATCGCCACGAAGGCGGGGTTGCGCCCGGGCAGCGGCCGGCGCCGCGACGGCTCCCGCGGGCACCTGCTGCGGACGTTGGACGCGTCGCTGCGCCGGCTCGGCACCGACCACGTCGACCTGTTCCAGGTGCACGGGTACGACCCGGACACCCCGCTCGAGGAGACCCTGGCCGCGCTGGACCACGCGGTGGCCAGCGGAAAGGTCCGCTACGTCGGCGTGTCGAACTTCTCCGGCTGGCAGACCGCGCGCGCCGCCGCCTGGCAGACCGCCTGGCCGGGGCGGGCGCCGGTGGTCGCGACCCAGGTGGAGTATTCGCTGCTGGAGCGGGGCGTGGAGCGGGAGGTGCTGCCCGCGTGCGACGCGCTCGGCCTCGGCCTGCTGCCCTGGTCACCGCTCGGCCGGGGGGTGCTCACCGGCAAGTACCGGCACGGCCGTCCGACGGATTCCCGAGCCGCGTCGCCGCACTTCGAGCGGTTCGTCTCGACGTACCTGGAGCCGCGTTGTTCCAGCATCGTGGAGGCGGTGGCGACGGCGGCCGGGGGCCTGGGGGTGTCGCCGCTGGAGGTGGCGTTGGCCTGGATCCGGGACCGGCCGGGAGTGACCGCGCCGATCCTCGGCGCGCGGACGGTGGGGCAGCTGCTCGGCGCGCTCCAAGTGGAACGGATCACACTTCCTGAGGAAATCACCACCGCACTGGACGACGTCTCGGCGGTGCCGGTGGGCTACCCCGAACGCGACGGCTGACCCGCCGGCCGGGGTCACGGCTCACCCGCCGGCTGGTCACGGCGTTGGGCGCTGTCCGGGGAGGTCCTGGATCGCGGTCAGGAAGCGCGACTGGTCGTCGCGGAGCGCGGGCTGGGTGAGCCGGATCCACGAGCCGTCGTCGAAGACGATGGTGGAGGCGAGCTGCACGAGCCCGCTCGCGCCACGCTCGGAGTCGACCCGGGCCACCCGGTCGCGCCGCACACTCCACAGCACCCGTGGTTGCCGCCGGTCGGGCCGGTCGGCGTCCGGGCGGGGGCCCATCCGCAGCAGGTGCAGATGGCTGTCGGTCACCGCGAGGGGTGTGCCGCTGTAGCGCTCCAGGAAGAGCAGCAGGCTGCCGGCGAGGGTGGCGAGGTCGCCGCTGAAGACGTAGCGCCGCCGGTAGGCGATCTCGGCGAGCTGGTCGGCCAGCGGGCGGTACTGGCTGAGCCGGAACAGCGCGCGGAACGCCTCCTGCTCCGCGGTGAGTGGGATCGGCTCCCGCTGGGCGGGTTGCTGCGGCAGACCCGGCTCCGGCGCGGCCAGGTCCGGCACTCCGGCGGCGATGGCACCGGCCTTGCCCGGCAGCAGCAGCACACCGGCGGCCAGCCGCACCGGCGTCAGCACGGCGTCCACCCAGACCACGGGGTTGACGATGTTGAGCAGCCCGAACAGCACCTTCGGGTCGAGTGCGTCGGCCAGCTCGGCGCCGACCTCGTCGGCGAGCTGTTGACCGGCCTTGTGGGTCTGCGACATGCGGACCGGGCCGAGCCCCACGTAGCGGAGCTCCTGTCCGGGCAGCAGCGGCGCGACGAGGGCACGTTCGGGTTCGTCGCTGGTGCGGAACTCGTCGACCAGCTCACGGGCCTTGTCGCGGGCCGCCCGCGCGCCGCCGAGCACCGCGTCGGTGAACCGACCGAGCCGGCCTCGCTCCCCTGCCATCACGCGTCGCCTCCCTAGCGGCCTGCCGGCTGGCCGGCCGGCGGTTGCCCGAAGACATTCTGGTCGACCCAGTCGGCGCCGCCCTGCACCGCCTGGTCGATCTGGTCGCTGACCTGATCGCTGCCGGGAACGGAGAGCCCGCTGGTCAACGCGACCGTCCCCCAGGTGACGCCGTGGACGACCGAGTTCGGCACGTTCCACGGCAGGTTGGTCGCCCAGTCCCGGGCGATCACCCGGGCGCCGTCGGCAACGCCATGCGCCCGCAGCGCGGCGGCCCGTTCGAGGGCGCCCATGTCGAACGGGGCACCCGACTTGCCCAGCTTGTACGTGCCCTTGCTGGGGTCGAGGACCTTGTGGTGCCACTTGTCGAGCTTGCCGGCGAGGCGGCGCTTGTCGGCGTACTTCTTGCCGGTGCGCAGCCCCTTCTGCATGTCGACCAGCTTGTCCAGGTGCGCGCGCAGCTTGCGCAGGTACAGCATGACCCGCTGCAGCAGGCGGATGACCTTCTGCAGGTGCGTTGCCAGCGGCCGGATGACCTTCAGCATCCGGGTGAGCACGATCATGCCCCTGGTCACGGCGACGCCCAAGCCGGCCGCCCAGGACGCACCCATGGTGATCGGCGCCATCAGCAACGCCGTCACCAGCGTGACCAACAGGAAGTTCACGAACTCGACGCAGAGATCCACGAGTACGTCGTGCACCGTCTGCAGGCCGTCGGCGACACTCCGCAGGTACTCGGCGGTCGCGGCGAACTGCTCGGCGACGTCGAGCATCTGCTGCTCGACCTCGGCCAGCCGCAGGCCGTACGCCTCACCGGCGGGTGAGCGCCACCCGGGCTGTGAGGCCTCGCGGACGCCGCGGTGCCCCTCTGCCAGCTCGCGCACCTGTGCGGCCAGCGCGTCCCACTCGGCGGCCTTCGCGCGCAGGGCGGCGGGTTCACCGTCGACCATGTCGACGAGTTGGATGAGCGGCCAGGCCAGGGTCCGGCAGACGCTGTCGACCGCGTCCTGCACCCCGGAGAGCGCGCTGTCGAGGCCGTTCCACAGCTGGACGGCGCTGCCGGCGGGCCCGCTCATCCGGGCAGCCCCGACTGGATGGCCTTGAACCCGGCGTCGAGGTCCTGCTCGTTGCGCTCGTACGCCTCGACCGTGTCGGCCAACGCGCCGGCCACCCGGCCGAACGCGGCATTCGCGGCGCCGAACAGCTCCTTACCGCCGGTGACCTGCTCGGCGTACTTCTCGCGCAGCATGTCGCTGGCGAACGGCAGGTGGCCGAAGGCGTCCGACGGCACGTCGCCGGCCGAGGCGATCTGGCCCTCCAGCGCGGCGAGCGAGCTGGCGACCTGCTTGGCGGTTGTCTCCAGTCGACGGACCGCCTGCACGTCGACATCGATATCCGGTGGCATGCCGTTCCTCCCCCATGAGTCGAGCGCACCGACGATACGATTCCCCGGCTACCGGGCACCACCCGGTCCCGGTGGCACCGTCCACGGGGGAGGATTCTCATGACTGACCCGACGTCCGCGTTCGACGCGCTCGCCGGGCGGATCGCCGACATCGAACGCCGGTTCGCCGGCCTGGGCGACGACCTGGCCGAACTGTCCGGCACCGCGACCGACGAGAGCGGGCTGGTCTCGGCGACCGTCGACGCCACCGGCGCGCTGACCGGCCTCACCGTCGCGCCCGCCGCCCTGCGCGCAGGAACCGAAGGGGTGGCGGAGTTGGTGCTCGACGCGTACCGGCGGGCCCGCGTGGCGGCCACCGAGCACGTCGACGAGCACACCGAGGGGTTGGAGGTCGCGCTCGGCGCGGGCCTCACCGACCTGTTCGGCAAGCCCGGCGACTTCTCGGCGCTGGGCCGTCTGGAGGAGACCGTCGCCCGGCTCGGTCGGCTGGACGACCGCCTGCCGGGCTCACCGGCGTGACGCCGGCGACCTGGCCGGACATCGCCGCGCGTCTGCGGGACACGCTCGCCCGCTGCGACCGCGACACCGACCTGGAGCTGTCCGCCGGTCCGCGCAGGATCTGGCTGCTGGTGCGGCGCGAGGCCGTGCGGGTGGTCTGCCCGGGCCACGACGAGGCGGTCCTGGCCGCGCTCGGCTGGCACCGCCCGACCGGCGGCGAGGGCTGGTGGTACGAGGCACGGCGCACTCCGGAGCAGTTGGAGCGCCTCAGCGTGTTCGTGACCCGTACCGCCGCCGAGGTGCTCACCGACCGGCCGGGTGCGCTCTCCTGCCGGGCCGTGCCGCCGGCTGCGGGCCCTGGCCCGACGGGGCGATCGGCTGCGGGCCCCGGCCCGACGGAGCGATCGGTCGCCTCCCGGCCGGCACCGAACGCGTCTGCACTGGCCCGGACGACACCCGCCGAGGCGGCGGAGCCGGCGGTGGTGGCGGTGCTCGCCGCGGCCGTCGACCGGCGTGACCTGCCCGGCTACCTCGGAGCGCTGGCCGGCGCCACGGTGTGCGTCCCGCTGGCCGGGGAACCGGCGCCTGATGCCGACTTCCCGTGGACGGTGGTCGGCGACGCGACCGGAACGACTCTGCTGCCGGTCTTCACCTCGCCCGGGTCGCTCGCTGCGTTCACGGGGGACGGGGTGCCGTTCGTCGCGCTGCCCTGCGCGGACCTGTTCGAGGACTGGCCGAACCCGTCCTGGGGGCTGGCAGTCGACCCGGGGAGCGCCCGGGCGATGGCCCTGGCCGCGCCAGCCCTAGCCGCCCTGCTGACAGCAAACGTCCCCACCAGCTGACACCCCACCCCACCCCCACCCGGCCCTCGGCCCCCGCCCCTTTTCCGCGATCTTGCAGTTGCTGTCGCGGCATACGGGGCGTTCCACTCATCTCGCCGACCGAAACTGCAAGATCGGCGCGATGGGGGCACGGGGTGGCAGGAACCACCCACGGCAGCGGCGTTGGTCACCCCCGAGGGGGTGGCGAACGGCCGCTGGGCTGGGCAGCATGGGTGGCATGGACTACGAATACGCGCCGCTGCGGCTGCCGCCGAACGTCGACCGGTTGACCGCCGCGGCGCAGTTGGCGATCCAGGCGGAGTTCTCCGGGTGGGAGTTGGCCCGGGTGCGGTTGTACCGGGACGGCACGCGGCAGGTGGTGCTGCGTCGTCGGCGGGTCAACCAGCCGCAGCCGGGCCTGTCGTACTGAGGGACGTTCGCCCGGGGCCCGCGCGGGCCCCGGGCGTCACCCTGCCTAGTGCTGGTGCCCGGCGTGGTCGTGATCGTCGTCGAGCTCCAGGAACGGGTGCTCGTCGAGCCGGCCGACCAGCCGGTCGTCGGCCGCCGGTTGGAACGGGCCGACCGCGTCGTCGTCGTCGAACGACTCCAGGTCGACCGGGGTGCCCACCTCGCTGACCATGACCACCCCGTCGAGCGGTTCCAGCTCGGGGACGTCCAGCGCACCGAGCGAGCCGTCGCCGCTCTGCAGCAGCTCCAGCACCGCCTCGCCGACCCCCTCCACCGGTGCCGGCTCGTCGTCCTCCGGGGTGCCCTCGCGACGGGCCACCTCGGCGACACGCAGCAGCGCGGCCACGCTCGGCACCCGGTAGTCACGGCGCTGCCGCACCGAGATCACCCGGGGGTGCGGGTCGCTGGCCTCGGCGCCCTCGGCGCCGCCGAAACGCTCGTCGGCTTCGTCCGGGTCGATCGAGTCGACATCCCACGGCGTCACCTCGCCGAAGGCGTCGAGCAACCGCTCGTCGTAGGCGAAGGAGGCGTTGTTCAACGCCACGTACGCCTGCCAGACGTCGTCGTCGTCGACGCGGCCCTGTGCGGCGCGTACGGCGGCCAGGTGGTGACGGGCCGCTTCGATCACCCGCTCGAGAGCGGCGTCCAGCTCACCGTGCTGGTCGGTCATGTGGGGCAGTCCCTTCACGTTTGGGGAGGTTGCGCGCCGGCGGCTACTGCCGGACACGACTAGCAGGTGCGGAGGAACCGGTCGAGAACCCGCACGCCGAACTGTAGTCCGTCCACCGGAACGCGCTCGTCGATGCCGTGGAACAGCGCCGAGAAGTTCAGGTCGGCGGGCAGCCGCAGCGGGGCGAACCCGAAGCAGCGGATGCCGAGCTGCGAGAACGCTTTCGCGTCGGTGCCGCCGGAGAGCATGTACGGCACCGGCCGCGCCCCCGGGTCCTCCGCTCGCAGGGCCGCCGACATGGCCTCGACCAGGTCACCGTCGAAGGTGGTCTCCAGCGCCGGCTGCCGCTGGAGGTACTCGATCGCGATGTCCGGGCCGACCAGCTCGCGCAGCTGCCGCTCCAGCAGCTCGGACTGGCCGGGCAGGCTGCGGCAGTCGATGGTGGCGGTGGCCCGACCGGGGATGACGTTGTCCTTGTAGCCGGCGCTCAACCGGGTCGGGTTGGCGGTGTTGCGGATGGTCGCGCCGATGATGTTGGCGATCGGGCCGAGCTTGGCGATGGCCGTCTCCGGGTCGTCCGGGTCCAGCTCGATGCCGAGCACGTCGGAGACCTCCGTGAGGAAGGCCCGCACGGTGTCGGTGACCACCACCGGGAAGCGGTGCTGGCCGATCCGGACGACCGCCTCGGCGAGCGCGGTGACCGCGTTGTCGTCGTGCATCATCGAGCCGTGCCCGGGGCGGCCCTTGGCGTGCAGCCGCAGCCAGTCGATGCCCTTCTCGGCGGTCTCGATCAGGTAGAGCCGCTGGCTGTCGTTGACCGAGTACGAGAAGCCGCCGACCTCGCCGATCGCCTCGGTGCAGTCGTCGAAGAGGTCACGGTGGTTCTCCACGAGGAAACGTGCCCCGTATTCGCTGCCCGCCTCCTCGTCGGCGGTGTACGCGAGCACGATGTCGCGTGGGGGCCGTACGCCGGTGCGCTGCCAGTGCCGCACCACGGCGAGCACCATCGCGTCGAAGTCCTTCATGTCGATCGCGCCCCGGCCCCACAGGTAGCCGTCGCGCAGCTCCCCGGAGAACGGGTGCACCGACCACTCGTCGGCGTCGGCGGGCACCACGTCCAGGTGACCGTGCACGAGCAGCGCGCCACGGCTCGGGTCGGTGCCCGGGATGCGGGCCACCACGTTCGCCCGGCCCGGCGCGGACTCGTGCAGCACGGACTCCACGCCGACCTCGGCGAGCTTCTCCGCCACGTACTCGGCGGCGCGGCGCTCACCGACGCTGGTGTCGTTGTCTCCCGTGTTGGTGGTGTCGATACGCAGGAGGTCGCGGCAGAGGTCCACGACCTCTGCGGTGGGGTCGGGTCGGGCGGAGGCCGCATCGCTCGTCATCGGCTCTTCATACCAGCCGGAGCTGGTCGACCGCCCGGCGCACCGGCGCGGACGGGCCGGCGCACCGGCGCGGACGGGCCGGCGCACCGGCGCCCGCGCGGTGGCGCATCGACGGACCCGGTTTCGCCGTTGACGCGTTCGGGTACCGCCGCCCGTGACCGCACATCCCTGCCGGAGCTTCCGCCCGCCAGTCGAGGAGGGCATCATGTCCGCCGTTCCCCTGCCGCCGTTGCCGCCCGCGCCCGCACCCGAGGAGGGCTACCGGCCCGGTGGCCGCAACATCGCCGACATCGTCGAGCGGGAGCACTCCCAACTGCTGACGCTGCTGGACCAGCTGACCGGCCCGGACGCCACCGGGCAGGAAGGGCTGGCCGTGCTCACCGCCGCGCTGTCGCGGCACCTGTCGGCCGAGGAGCAGTACCTGCTGCCGGCGGTGCGCGCCGCGCTGCCGCACGCCTCCGAGCGGGTGGACGCCGAGATCAACGCCGACGCCAGCCTGCTCAACGCCCTGAAGGGGTTGACGGACGAGGCGCTCACCGAGGTGGCCGAGCGGGTCCGCCGACACGTCGACGGGGTGGGCTCGCTCGTCACCGAGCTGCGCACGGTCGCGACCGAGGAGGAGCTGATCCGGCTCGGCAACCGGCTGGAGATCGCCGAGGAGGCGGCGCCGACCCGACCGCACCCGGGCACTCCGGGCACCCCTCCGTGGAACCGGATCGTGGAGCCGGCGGTCGGGGTGGTGGACAAGGTGCTCGACGCGGTGACCCGCCGGCCGACGTATCTGGCGGACCTGCCGGAGCCACCCCGCGACTGAGGAGCGGCGACGACCAACAGTGCATTCATCATCACCGATCCGCTCGGGCTATTCCGCCGGCTGACGCGTAGTCCTACCGTCACCCTATGAACCTGGAGCTGCGTCACCTGCGGGTGGTCTGCGCGATCGCGGAGACGGGGAGTGTGACGAAGGCGGCGTCGGCGCTCGGCCTGGCCCAGCCGGCGCTCACCGCCCAGCTCCAGCGCATCGAGCGGACACTGGGCGGCCCGCTGTTCGACCGGGACCGGCGCGGTGCCCGGCCCACCGCGCTCGGTGAGCTGGTGCTGGCCCGCGCCCGGGTGCTGCTGCCGGCGATGAAGGGGCTGCAGGACGAGGCGGCGCGCCTGGCCGGGTCCGGCGACGCCCCGCCCTGCTACCGGCTCGGTGGAGTGAACAGCCCGATCCTGGGCCGGATGGTGCACCGGTTGGCGGCCGAGCAGCCCCCCGCCCAGATCACCACGTTCGCCTCCTGGTCGGTGGACGAGTTGGCGCAGTTGGTGGCGGGCGGCCGACTGGACTTCGCGCTCACCGGTGTGTGCGGCGACGCCAGCCCGTCGGCCGGGTTCGGGTTGAGCTGGCAGGAGGTGGCCATCGACCCGGTGCTGGTGCTGCTGCCGGAGACGCACCCCCTCGCGGCGCACGACGAGGTGCGCCTGGGGGACCTGCGCCACGAGCAGTGGGTGGCCGCGCCGGGCGACGGCTGCTTCAGCGACTGCTTCGCCGCCGCCTGCGCGCGCGCCGGCTTCACCCCTCGGAAGGTGTACGAGACCGACATCCGTGGCTGCGTCGACCTGGTGGACGCCGGCGTGGCGGTGGCGCTGTGCCAGGCGACGTTCCGGCCGGTGGCCGGGTTGGTCACCCGTCGACTCGCCGGCGTACCCCTGCGCTGGCGGCTCCTGCTCGGCTGGCATCCGGACTCCCCCGCCGCCCGGGAGGCCGACCTGGTGTTGGAGACGGCCAAGGCGGCGTACGTCGACTCGTTGGCCGCGCATCCGGCGTACCTGGCCTGGCTGCCACGCAACCCGGGGTTCGGCGTCCGGCAGCCCAGCGGGGTCCGACCTGGCTGAGCGGGAGGTAATCCCGGCCGGTGGCGGTGCGAACCGCCGCTGTCCGGGTATCTGGCGAACATGACCGATCTCTACCCGCCCGCCGACGACCGGGAGCTGCTCCGCCAGGCGGCCGCCGCGCACACCGCCGCCACCCGTGAGGTGGAGGCGTTCCTGCGCCGCCTGCCGACGGTGCCCGACCCGGCCGACGTCACCGAGTACGCGAATCTGCTCACCCGGGAGGACCAGACCCGCGCCGAACGGGACGCCGCCGCCAACTCGGCGGGGCTGACCATCGCCAGCTTGGAGCCCGACCAGGGCCAGTAGCCGGACGCGACGGTGCCGTCCCCGCCCGGGACGGCACCGTCGCGCGTGGCACCACTCAGCGTTCGACGAGCGGGTCGTGACCCAGGTCGAGCAGCGAGTGCCGCCACGTGTCGTCGGCGTTGCCGCGCGACGGCTTGGCGTCCATCAGCTCGCGGATCCGCTCGACCGCCTCCCGCATCACCTCGATGTCCTCCGGGGTGAGGTCGACCTTGCGCTTGTTCAACACCTTGAGAATCTCCCGGCCCGGCTGAGGCAGGTCGAGGTTCGGGTTCGGGCTGAACGAATCCTCCCCGGAACCCCGGGTCAGCAGCCACGTCCGCAGCTGCTCCGACGGGACGTTGACCTCGGCGTGGAAGTCCTCCCAGAGCACTTCCACCTCGGGGTCGAGCCGCGCTTCGCGTACCATCAGGTCTCCTCTTCGGGCGGCGGCCCGGACGTCTCCGGGTCGTCCTGGTCGGTCTTCGGATGCAGGCCCTCCGCGGGCACCCGCGTCCTGCGGGGGTTCGCGGTGGGCGGCGCCAGGATCGGGTCGGGATGCTCGTCCTCGTCCCGGTGTTTCGCGGACTCCGCCGGCTCGTGCGGGTCCTCGTGTTCACCTCGTCGCGCCGGCCCGCTCATCGCGGGTGCGTTGTCGTGGCGGCGGTGTACCCCCGCTCGCCCGCGGTCACGTCGAAGGTGAGCGCGCCGTCGCGGACGTCCACGACGACCTTCTGCCCGGGTGAGATCGCCGACTCCAGCAGCATCCGGGACAGGTGGTTGTCCACCTCCCGCTGGATCACCCGGCGCAGCGGCCGGGCGCCGAACTCCGGCTGGAAGCCGTGCTCGGCGAGCCAGTCGATGCCCGCGGTCGTGAACTCCACCTGGAGGTCCTGGGCGTGCATGCGGCGGCGGGTATCCTCCAGCAGCAGCGCCGTGATGTCGCGCAACTGCTCGGCCTCGAGCCGGCGGAAGATGATGACCTCGTCGATGCGGTTGAGGAACTCCGGGCGGAAGTTCTCCTGCAGGCGGCGCATCAGCCGCTCACGCAGTTCGTCGCTCTCCTGTTCGCTGCCCGGCGCGCCGGTGCCGAACCCGACGCTGCGCTGGCTGCCCGTGATCAGCTCGGAGCCGAGGTTGCTCGTCATGATCAGTACGGTGTTCTTGAAGTTCACCGTGCGGCCCTGACTGTCGGTCAGCCGCCCGTCGTCGAGCACCTGGAGCAGGATGTTGAACACGTCCGGGTGGGCCTTCTCGATCTCGTCGAGCAGCACCACCGCGTACGGGCGGCGGCGCACCGCCTCGGTGAGCTGGCCGGCCTCCTCGTAGCCGACGTACCCGGGTGGGGCGCCGACCAGCCGGCTGACCGTGTGTCGCTCCTGGAACTCGCTCATGTCCACCCGGACCATCCGGTCCGCCTCGCCGAACAACGCCTCGGCCAGGGCACGGGCCAGCTCGGTCTTGCCGACGCCGGTCGGGCCGAGGAACAGGAAGCTGCCCATCGGGCGCTCCGGGTCGGCCAGTCCGGCTCGGGAACGACGGACGGCCTCGGCGACCGCGGTGACCGCGTCGTCCTGCCCGACCACCTTCTGGTGCAGTTGCCCCTCCAGGCGCAGCAGCCGGTCCCGTTCCTCCTCGGTGAGCTGGCTGACCGGGATGCCGGTGGCGCGGGACACCACCTCGGCGATCTCCTGCGGACCCACTTCGGGCACCTGGGAGGTGGTGGAGCCGTCGTCGCCGTTCGCGCGACGCATCTCCTCCTCCAGCTCGGAGATCCGGTCGCGCAGCGCGGACGCGCGTTCGTACTGCTCGTCGGTGACGGCCTGTTCCTTGTCCCGGCGTACCTCGTCGAGCTCCTGCTCCAGCTCCCGCACGTCGGAGGCGGGCGTACGGGTCCGCAACCGCACCCGCGCGCCGGCCTGGTCGATGAGGTCGATGGCCTTGTCCGGCAGGAACCGGTCGGTGACGTACCGGTCGGACAGCTCGGCGGCGGTGACCAACGCCTCGTCGGTGAACCGCACCTGGTGGTGTGCCTCATAGCGGTCGCGCAGGCCGCGCAGGATGGCGATGGTGTCGTCGACGCTGGGCTCGGGCACCAGCACCGGCTGGAAGCGCCGGGCCAGCGCGGCGTCCTTCTCGATGCTCTTGCGGTACTCGTCCAGCGTCGTCGCGCCGATCACCCGCAGTTCGCCGCGGGCCAGCGCGGGTTTGAGCATGTTGGACGCGTCCATCCCGCCCTCGCTGCCGGCGCCACCCGCCCCAACCAGGGTGTGGATCTCGTCCATGAAGATGATCAGCTCGTCCCGGTGCGCCCGGATCTCGTCGATCACCTTCTTCAGCCGCTCCTCGAAGTCACCCCGGTACCGGGTGCCGGCGACCAGGCCGGCGAGGTCGAGTTGGACGACCCGCTTGCCGAGCAGGGTCTGCGGGACGTCACCGTCGCAGATCCGTTCGGCCAACCCCTCGACGATGGCGGTCTTGCCGACGCCGGCCTCGCCGATCAGCACCGGGTTGTTCTTGGTACGCCGGGACAGGATCTCCACGGCCTGCTCGATCTCGTCGGCCCGTCCGATCACCGGGTCGATCTGATCGTTGCGGGCCAGGTCGGTGAGGTCCTGCCCGTACTGGTCGAGGGTGGGCGTGCCGCGATCCGGCTTCGGTCCGGTCATCGGCCCGCGCTCGGCGTTGGCGGCCTGCAACGACTCGGGTTGGATCCGACCGGCGGCCAGCATCCGCCCGGCCGGCGACTCCGGGTTGAGCGGCAGCGCCATCAGGATGTGCTCGGGGCCGATGTAGTTGGCGCCCATCGCCCGGGACAGCTGATGGGCGTCGAGCAGCGCCCGCTTGGCCGCCGGGGTCAACGACAGGTTGGGCGGCACCTCCCCGCGCGGCGCCCCGTCGCCCTTGCCGCCGAGCGCGTTGAGCAGGGTGTCCGGGTCGGCGCCGGCCCGGCGTACCAGGTCACGCAGCGGTTCGCGTTGCAGCGCCGCCCAGAGCAGGTGGTCGGTGTCCAGGTCACTGCTGTGGCGTTGGGCGGCACGCCGGGCCGCGTCGGCCAGCATCTCCCGGGCGTCAGCCGTCATCAGTCGGGTGATGTCGACCCGGTGCGGCGGTCGGCGCCCTCCCTCGCCCCGGCCGAAGTACCTGGCCAGGAATTCATCCCACGGGTCGGAGCCGGTCTCACCGGGTCCCATCATGTCTGTCCTCCCGCAGTAGGGCGCGGCACGGTCGGCAGGGGCTACCCGGCGCGCGCCCCGACAAACGCCGCAGGAGGCGGAGCACCGGCGTCCCGGGAGTGGCGTCGGGCCCGAACCGGCCGTTGGTGGCAGGCTGACGGGATGGATGAGACCCCGCTGCTGATCGTGGATGGCGCCAACGTGGTGGGCTCCCGCCCGAACGGGTGGTGGCGTGACCGTGCCGGGGCCGCTGCCCGGTTACGCGACTCCCTCGCCCCGGTGGCGACCATCGGCCTGCCGGCGCGACTGACCGCCCCGGTGGAGGTGGTGCTGGTGGTCGAGGGGGCCGCGCGGGACGTGCCGGGCACCGAGGGCGTCCGGGTGGTCTCCGCCGCCGGCTCCGGGGACGACGCGGTGGTCGAGCTGGTGGAGGGGGCGCCGCGCCGCCGCCGGCTGGTGGTCACCGCCGACCGGGAGTTGCGCGGTCGCGTGACCGCGTTGGGCGCCGAGGTGTACGGCCCGCGCTGGCTACGCGAAGAGCCGACCAGCAACTGAGAAAGTCTCGCACCGGGACTCCCACAGAACGGACTCCCGGCACTTCCGGGGTCCTACCGGACAGGCGGGCAGGAACACCGACAGGGCGGATGTTCTTTCGGGACCGCCGATAGGCTCTAATGGAGATCTCCCCGCCCCCAGGAGGTTCCGCCGTGGCCAGCGTCGCTGAGCTGAAGGCTGCCATCGATGTCGCCCTCCAACAGATCGGCGACGGGCAGACAGCCGTACAGGCCGCCGGCGAGAAACTGGCCGAGGCGCAGCAGACCCTGGCCGGTGCGCTGGAGGGCAGCGGGCACGAGACGGTGGAGGCGGCCCAGGCGTCGCTGACCCAGGCCAGCCAGGAGCTGGAGGAATGTCTCGCCGCGACACTTGTCGCGGTCGAGCAGGCGCAGCTCTACGTCGCCACCCTGTAGGCCGCCATGTCCATCATCGAGGACGTCGGTGGGCAGGTCCGTGCCGCCAGCGAAGAGTTTCCGGTGGCCCTGCTCGGGCAGGCGCTGGAGAAGTTCGGGCTGGCCACCGAGCGACTGCGCTGGGTTCGCCAGGAGTCGGCCAACCCGATGGGCGTGCCCGAGTTGTCCGCCGCCACCGAGCACGCCGAGAGCGCCGGCTACGCGCTGCGGGTGGCGCAGGAGCAGCTGTCGGCTTACCTGGCGGCGATCGGGCTCGCCGCGGACGGCGCCCCGGCGCCCCGCCCACAACCGCGCGAACCCCGACACGACACGTCACCGGCGGCCGGGCCGACCGAGGTGGCCCCGGAGCCGGCCGAGCAGGTCCGGCTGCGCCGCTGGTGGTCGGTGCGGGTCGCGGAGCTGACCGGCGGGCGTGACAGCGGCGCCGAGGAACCCGACGAGCAACTGGACGACTCCCAGGAGCTGCTGCGCCGCGTCGTCGGCGGGGTGCGCGCCGGCGACCGGGACCGGCTGCGTACCGAGCTGCGCCGAGCCCCGGCCGACGTGGGGCTGGGCATGGCGGCGCTGACCCCACCGCTGCTGCGGGAGCTGGCCGGTGAGCTGCTGGGCCACCCGCCCCGGGCCACCGACCTCGGGCGGCTGCGCGGGGAGTTGGACGGGCGCGTACGCGACCTGTTGCCGGGGCTACCGCCGCCGGTGCTGGAGACGTTGCTGACCCGGGTGTGCCGGATGCCGCCGCCTCGTGCGTCCGGGGAGCCGCCGCACGCCGCCGACTCCGCGGTGACGGCCGGCGTGGCGACCGGGCTGCTGCTCGCCCGGCTCGGCCGGGACCTGCCCTCGGGGGCCCGTCCGCCGTCAGGTGACGCAGGCCAGCCCGGCCCCGGGCCGCAGCAGACGGGCGCGGGCCGGCCACCCGGCGCGGGCCAGCCGGGCGGCGTGAGCCAACGGCCGGGTGGCTCCGCTGGGCAGCGCTCCGGTGGGTTGCCGCCGCGCGCGGGCAGCCCGTGGCGGGACGCGCCGACTCGTCGGGGCTCCGATGGCTGACCGGCGCGGGCAGTTGGCCCGCCAGGTCCGGGACACCCTCGCCGAGGCGTTGGGCGCCACCCGTACCCGACTGTCCGCCGCCCAGGCTGAGCTGACCGCCGGGCGGGAACGGCTGGCCCGGGTACAGCGGGCGGCGGCCGCCGTACCGGAGCGGGTGGGGGCCCAACGGGACCGCCGCATCGCCGAGATCGACGCCCGCTACTCCACCCGGATCGCCGAGCTGGCCCGACGCGCCGCCGACGCCGCCCGTCAGGAGGCGCCCGGCTGCGCGGGGGCCGACTGGGCGGGGTGGACACCGACGCCCGCCCGGCGGGCCGAGCCGCCCGGCGCGCTGCGCGTCGGCACGGTCCGGATCGACGGCGTCGACCCGGTGCCCGCGCTGGTGCCGCTCCTCGACGCCGGGCACGTACACCTCTCCGGGGACGATCGCGCCGGCTGCGACGCGGTGGTCTCCGCGTTGCTGCTGCGGGCCGTCGGCCGCGCCGACCCGGGGGCGGTACGACTGATCGGGTACGACCCGGAGCAGCTCGGTGGCGGCCTGGCCGGATTCGCCCCGCTGGGCACGGCGGGGCTGCTCACCTTCGTCGGCCCCGGCGGGCTGAGCCCTCTCCTGGACGACCTGGTGGAGCAAATCCGCCGGGTCAACGAGACGGTGCTCGCCGGCGAGTACGCCTCATTGCGGGAACTGGCCGCGGCGACCGGCCGACGACCCGAACCGTGGCGGGTGGCGGTGCTGCTCGGCGGCGATGAGCTGAACCGGCACGAGCGCGGGCAACTGGACCGGATCGTGCGGGCCGGCGCGGCGTGCGGGGTGCACCTGGTGGTCCACGGTGTGCCGCTGCCGGAGGATCCGACGGTGACCCGGGTGGTGGCCGGGGTGTCCGGCGCGCGGATCGGCGGATCGGCCGGGCTGCCGGTCCGGCTGGACCCGCCGCCACCGGCGACGCTGGTCACCGAGACCTGCCGGGAGATCGCCGCCCGGGTGAACGCGGGCCCACCGCCGACCCCGTTCGCCGATTTGCTGCCCCCGCCCGAGTTGATGTGGCGGGAGGACTCCGCCGACGGGCTGACCGCGCCGATCGGCGAGGGCCCACAGGGCCGGCCGGTCCGGCTGACGTTGGGCGACTATCCACCGCACGCGCTGATCGGCGGGCCGTCCGGCACCGGCAAGACCAACCTGATCTTCGCGTGGATCGGCGCGCTGGCGGCCCGCTACTCCCCCGCCGAGTTGGAGTTCTACCTGCTGGACTTCAAGGAGGGGGTGTCCTTCGCGCGGTTCGCGCAGGGCCGGCGCGATCCGAGCTGGTTGCCGCACATGCGTCTGGTCGGCATCAACGTCAACACCGACCGGGAGTTCGGGCTGGCGCTGCTTCGTTTCCTCGCCGAGGAGCTGCGCCGGCGTGCCGACGCGGCCAAGAAGCACGAGGTGACCAAGCTGGCCGAGCTGCGGGCGGTCGACCCGACCGGGCACTGGCCACGGATCGTCGCGGTGGTCGACGAGTTCCAGATGCTGCTGGCCGGCCGGGACGTGGTCGCCCGGGAGGCGGCCGACCTGCTGGAGGACCTGGCCCGCCGCGGCCGGTCGCAGGGCATCCACCTGGTGCTCGCCTCGCAGGACGTGCGGGGCATCGAGGCGCTGTGGGGCCGCCCCGCGCTGGTCGCCCAGTTCACCCTGCGTATCGCGCTGCCGAAGGCGCTGCGGATCCTCGCCGAACGTAACGACGCGGCGCAGTCGCTGCCCCGCTGGCACGCGGTGGTCAACGCCGAGTCGGGCATGGTGGAGGGCAACGAGGTCGCCCGGATCCCGTCGGCCAGTGACTGGGAGACGTGGAGCGGGTTGCAGCACCGGCTGTGGCGGATGCGCCCGGCCGACGCGGCACCGGCCCGACTCTTCGACGGCGACGCGATCCCCCGGCTGGCGGACGCACCGGATTTCCGGGCCCTCGCCGTACCCCCGGACGGGACCGTGCCCCGGAACCCGGTGGCCCTGCTCGGCGAGATCATCGACGTGCAGTCCCGTTCGGCGGCGCTGCGGCTGCCGCGCGCCCCGGGGCGCAACCTCGCGGTCCTGGGCACCCGGGTGGACGAGGCGTGCGCGGTGCTGGACGCGGCGGCCCGGTCGCTGGCCCGCCAGCACCCGCCGGGCACCGCCCGGTTCTCCATCGCCTGCCTCGACCCGGACGCCGACCCGATCGCCCGCGCCCTCTACGACGACCTGGCCGACGACGCCGCCTGGTACGACGAGGAGACCGTGGGCGAGCTGATGGCCGAGACGGCCGACGCGCTGACCGGGCCGGGTAGCCCGCACTACCTCCTGCTGTTCGCGGTCGACGCGGCAGCCGGCGCACTGGCCGCCCGCGCCGGTCGGCGCACCGGCCTGGAGCAGCTACGCCGGATCATGCACGACGGGCCGGAACGACGGACGCACGTGCTGGCCTGGTGGCGGGGGGTGGCCCGGATGCGCGCCGACCTGGGTGGGCCGGCCGCCCGTACCGACCAGATCGGCGCCTGGGTGGCGCTGGACGCGCACGGCGGTGAGCTGGGTGCCTCGCTCTACCCGGGCACCGGCGGCCCGGACTGGTATCCCCGCCCCTGGCGGGGGCTCTTCTTCGACCGGGCGGTCCACCGCACCGGGCAGGTCATCATCCCCTATGGACCGTCGCGATGAACGAACCAGTGGCCAGCGAGACGTACGCGGCGCAGTTGCGGCGGCTGGCCGACCTGACCGCGCGGGTGCACGAGCAGCGCGCCGAGGCGCACACGTGGCACGAGCGGCAGTGCGCCGCTGCCGAGCGGGCTGTCGCCGACGCCGCCGAGCAGCTCCAGTTCGCCGAGGAGGAGCTGGTCTCCGCGCGTGAACAGCAGGAACGGGTCGACGCCGAGGTGGCGCACCTGTGGCAACAGGTACGCACCCGACTGGGCGCCCGCCGCCTCGGCGGCCCGCCCGCCCCGGCGAACGGCAACGGGGCCACCGACCCGTTGCTGCTGCTTGGACGGGCTCGTGACCTGCTCGACCGGGCCGGGCAGCCGGGTGAGCTGCCAGCCTCGGTCAACCCGCTACTGGCGCTCTGCGGGGTCGCCGGCGCGGTGGTCGCGTACGCGCTGGGGGCCGGCGCGCGTGCGCTCGGCGTCGGGTACGGCGGCGACCTGGCGGTCGGAATGCCGGTGCTGGCGCTGGTGGTGACCCTGCTTGGGCCGCTGGTCGGCCTGGTGCCGGCGCGGGTGCTGGCCGACCGTCGGCACGCGGTGCTCGGTCCCCGGCCGATCACCGTGGTCCTCGGCGCGGGGGTGCTCGCGACCGGGTTGCTGCTGGCGCTGGGACGCTGAGCGATCTGGTCGAATCAGTCCACAGAGGTTGTCGAATAGCCGACCGCCGGTGCGGCGAAAATCAGCGCGCGATCTTCGATACGGTACGTCAAATGGTCAGCTTCCTCCTCAGCTACCGCGCCGACGACGACAACGTCGTCGGGCGCCTGCTCGATGACGCGCTGACCGCTCGATTCGGCCGCGGCAGCGTCATTCGCGACGATCGGATGGCGGTCGTTTCCCCCGCTGAGCTGTCAGCCTCGGCGGCACTCATCGTCGTGCTCGAACCTCGCATGACCAGCGGTCCGGCAGGCTTGTCGGAGCACGTTCCGAGCAGCACCCTCCGGACGATCGAAACCGCCCTCGAACGGCAGGTCCTGCTCATCCCGGTGCTGGTGGACGGCGCTCCACTGCCACGCGAGACGCGTC
Organism: Micromonospora parathelypteridis; assembly: GCF_014201145.1. Lineage (NCBI taxonomy): Bacteria > Bacillati > Actinomycetota > Actinomycetes > Micromonosporales > Micromonosporaceae > Micromonospora > Micromonospora parathelypteridis. The sequence continues at coordinate 6,611,006 of NZ_JACHDP010000001.1, read as the reverse complement.
TGCCCGAGGCGCTCAGACCGCTGGTCCAGCAGCACTACCGGCGGGTCTCCACGCGCACCGTTGATGCGGACATCCGCCACCTGATCGATGACCTCGCGACAAGTTTCGGCGCGGAGACCAAAACTGCTGGGCGCGCGATCCCACTGATCCTCAGCGCGGAACGGGTGCGCTGGTTCATGCCGCCCCCCGGGCACGGGCCATCGGCGGCGATCGTCTACTCGACCCGCCGAGATGGTCTGGAGGTCGCCGACAGTGGCCAGTCAATGGCGTGGTGGCGCCCAGGGTTCGTAGCCCGATACTCGACACGCTACGAGGTGGACACCAGCGACCACTGGATCGTCTTCGACGTTCGGCTGCCCGCGAAGGGCGCGTACCATTTCGAGGCATCGATCATCGTCGGCTTTCGGGTGACCGACCCGGCGCAGGTCGTCCGACGCGCGATCACGGACGCCGCGGGCCTGATCCGCGAGTTCGTGCTGGACGCCTGCCGGCCAATCAGTTCGCAGTACGCCCTCGACGAGGCGGACCAAGCCGAGACAGCCATCAATCGACGACTCAACCGGGGCGCGTCTGCTCTCGGCGGCATCACCCTCTATCGAAGAAGCGCACGGCTTTCCCTCGACGAACGAGGCCGTCACTATGTGCGATGGCGCGAACTGGAAAGGAAATTCTACGACCCGCAGGCACGAGCCGCGTACCGGCTGGCGCGACACCGGCTCGGCCCGACCACCGGGGGCCGGAAATTGGGTATGTCCGCCTTACGGCCGGGCGGGACACCCCGGGCACGGGAGCGGCTGTTGGTGGCGCGTGCGCCCACCCAGGTTCCGGCGGGTCGGGACCTGAGCGTCGACGTCCGGCTCGTCACCGAAGGGCGGCCGGTTCACCCGGACGCCGTGACCTCGCGGTTGGCGAACCTCCTCGTCAGCGACGCCGGCACACCTGTCACCGTGACCGTCCACGCGCCGGCCGGCCTGCACGCCGAGGGCCCGCTCCAGCAGACCGTGCTGGTCCTACCGGACGAGGATCCGAATCCGATCCGGTTCGGTTTCGGGGCGCGTACCCCCGGTCTGCATCGCATCGACGTGACGGCCTGGGCCGGCGGCACGTTCCTCAGCGAGGTGTCCGTCGAGGTCTCCGTCGCGGACGGTGGGCCGTTCCGGGACGGCCAGCCGAAGACGGCGCCGATGGGCGCCCCGCAGGCACGACCGGGCGAGGTCACCATGGAGGTACGGTTCGACGGGAGCCGCTACACCTTCCAACTGCGCTCCGACGCGGCGCTGTTCGCCCCGGTCGTCGAGTCGGTCACGAACACGCCGAACGCCGCGGTGGAGAACGCGATCAAGGAGTTGCAGCAGCTCGCCGGTGGTGGTTCCCGGTACGACGCGACGATGACCCGCGCGGTCATCCGGTCGGCGGGCATCCAGCTGTGGTCGGAGATGGTGCCAGCCGACGTGCAGGACCAGTTCTGGCAGGTCGGCGCCGACATGAGTGCCTTCACGATCGCCACCGACCACGATGTCGTCCCGTGGGAACTGCTCTATCCGCTCAGCGCCGAGCGCGATGCCGGTTTCCTCGTCGAGCAGGTCCCCGTGGTACGCCGCACCTATGGTCAGCACCGCAACGCGAAGGTCGGCCTGCGCAACCCGCGCTTCGTGGTGCCGCCGAAGGCTCCGACCGGCGCGCACGAGGAGATCGCCGCCATCCGCGCGATCCTCGGCGCGGCCGACAGCGAGCCCATCACCAAAGCCGGCGAACTCCTCGCCCTGATCAACTCAGGAGGGCTGGGAGCGACCCACTTCGCCTGCCACAACACGTTCTCCTCGGACGGCTCGTTCATCGACATGGACGGCGGCCGGTTCAAGCCGGCCCTGCTCGCCGAGGCCAGCATCCGGAGACTGCTGGCGGAGTCCGGCCCCCTCGTGTTCATCAACGCGTGCCGGAGCGCGGGCGTGGCACCGACGTACACGAAGATGCTCGGCTGGGCGCAGCAGTTCATGTCGTCCGGAGCGGGCGCGTTCGTCGGCACGCTCTGGGCGGTGCGCTCGGACAGTTCGGCCCGCTTCGCGACCGCGTTCTACCAGTCCCTCGCCGACGGCGCCACGCTCGGCGCGGCGGCCCTCGCCGCACGGATCGAGCAGCAGGACGACCCGCTGGACCCGACCTGGCTGGCCTACACCGTGTACGGCGACCCGTTCGCCACCGCCGCCGTCTGAGCGGTCGGCAACTCAACTCGCGCAGAAGGGGAGGTGCGGCATGGACGTGGTCGACCACAGCGTGCCGGTGGAGGAGTTGGTGTCGGCGGTGAAGAACGCGGTGAAGCAGGCCGGGATCTCCACGACCGACGAGGGTCGGGACCTGCGGGTCGGCTCCGTTCAACTGATCTTGAGCGCGGTCGCCACCACGAAGCTCGGCGGTGGCGTCGACTTCCGGGTCCCCGTGATCGGCTGGAAGGTCAAGGTGGGCGGCAGCCACTCCCGCCAGAGGACCCACACGATCGACATCACGCTCGTCGCCGAGGATCTCCAGGATCGGCACGAGCTGCGCGACGGCGGGGTCGAGGCGACCCTCGTGGACGCGATCACCACGATCCGCGCGGTGGTCGCCGCCGGCACCGGAGGTGACGACCCGCTGGTGCTGAAGGCCGGCACGGTGGAACTCGTCTTCGGCGTCACCGACCAGGGCACGATCTCGGTCGGCGCGGAGGGCGAGCTGACCGACGAGGTCACGAACACGCTCAGGATCGAGCTGGTCGGAGCCACGGCCGGGTGATTCAGGCCGGGTTGCTCAGACTGGGACCAGGACGGCCTCGCGGAGCAGTCGGCGGGCCAGGGTGACCCGGTCGGCGTCGTCGGGCAGCCCGGGCAGGTCACCTACCCGGGTGACCGTGCCGCTGAGCACGGCGCGGGCCGCCGGCTCACAGTCGGCGGGCAGGGTGATGGTGCGATCGAACAGCCGCAGCGCCACCATGTCCGAGCTGTGCGGCACGAGTTGCCAGCGCAGGCCCGGGCGCAGCGCGACCTGGGAGTCGGGGTCCAACGCGGCCAGCGCCTCAGCCTGGGCGAGCGGCCGGATGGGTGCCGGGCGGGCAGCCGGCCAGGCACGCTGCCGCAGGCGCGCGGCGACCGCGCTCGGGTCGGCGCGCAGCAGCCAGTCCCGCAACGCCTCCACCGTCTCGGTCAGCTCCGGCTCGATGGCGTCCGGGTCGGCCACGTCGGTGCCGAACGGCAGGCTGGCCCGCAGCCGCTGGTCCTCGGCGGCCAGCGTGAGCAACTCCTCGACCAGGGCGTACCGGGTGAGAGCACGGATGCCCACGGTCAGGTGCAGCGAGCTGGCGTCCTGCGCCTGCGCGCTGTGCAGCCAGCCCCGGGGCAGGTAGAGGGCGTCGCCGGGGGCGAGCACCACGTCCAGCGCGGCGGGGCCCTGCGCGGTGGCGCCGACCTCGTCGGCGCGCCCACCCCACGGTTGCTTCTCCAGCGGATCGGGCAGCACCGGCGGGTGGATCCGCCAGTGCTTACGGCCGTCGACCTGGAGGACGAACACGTCGTGCGTGTCGTAGTGGGTGGCGAATCCCTGGCTGCCGGCCGGGGTGAGGTAGGCGTTGATCTGCAACGGCTGGTTGAGCGCGAGGCCCAGGTCGCGGGCGAAGTCGACAAGCGGTGGCCAGATCCGGTGCAGCCCCTGCAGCACCAGCGTGGCGCCGGCGGCGTACTGCTCCAGGATCCGCTCGTCGAGCACCTGGTCGCCGATCTCGGCGCCGGCACCGCCGCCGCCGGTCCAGCGCGCCGCGGGCACCAACTGGCCGTCCCGGGCGACGCGCAGGAAGGGGGTACGCAGTCCGCGCCGGCTCAGCAACTCGTCGGCGTCGGCGGGGCTGAGCAGGTCGGTGAAGCCGGACGGGTCGGGCAGCTCGGTCGCGCGGGACAGCAGCGGGGTGTGGCCCCAGTGCGCGGCGGCGAACTTGGCCGGTTCGACCGAGACGCAGCGGGCCAGGGCGGCGGTGGCGTCTGCGGACGGAACCGCCGGGCGGCCGTGGCCGCCCGGCGGGTCGAGGTGCGTCATGGTGTGCCGCTACCGTGCGCTGCCGTCGGCGCCACCGTCCTGCTGGCCCGGCGTCGCACCGCCGTCGGCGGGACCTTCCGCGCCACCGTCGGCGCCGCCGTCCTGGTGACCGGGAGTCGCCCCACCGTCGGCCGGGCCTTCCGCGCCACCATCGGCACCGCCGTCCTGGTGACCGGGGGTCGCCCCACCGTCGGCCGGGCCCTCCGCGCCACCATCAGCACCGCCGTCCTGGTGACCGGGGGTCGCCCCACCGTCGGCCGGGCCCTCCAGGCCGCCGCCGCCCGTGGTCTGCATGTCGTCGTCGTTGAGTGCCATCGGTACTCCCTCGGGTGTGCCGCCCCGCCGTACGCCGGGCTCCGTCGTGGTGCGGGTGGTACCCCACGCGCGATCTTCTCTAACCCTCACCGTAGACGCCGAACCGGAGCGACACGGGCGGTTCAGCGGCAGCGCGGCACCTGAGCCCGCCCGATTCCTCGGGCGGGCTCAGGTGCCAGGTCGTCACGGCATCATCGTGGCGAGGTCGCTCGGCATGGTGTCCTTCACGTCCTGCCACTCGCCCTGGGTGACGTGTCGGCGCAGGGTGTCCAGCACCACCTGCGTCACCCGCTCCGGGCCGCCCTCCGCGTCGTACGGGAAGCCCTGCCGGACCTCGTACAGGAAGTCGTCCCGGTTGAGCTTGATCGGCACGTCGGACGGAACCCAGCCGTCGAAGTAGATCCCCCGGACCAGCACCGGCAACTGCTGGGCGAACTCGACGCTCTCGTCCACCGGCAGCCGGTCGCGCAGCAGGTGCAGCACCGTGCGCAGGGCCGCGTACGACTGGTTGCGCCGGTCCTTCGGCCAGCCGTAGGCGTTCTCGATGTCCTTGAGAATGAGGTTCGTCTTGTCCAGCGAGGACTCGAACGCTGAGATCATCGCGTCAGCCATCGGTCGACCCCCGTTCCGTGCTGTCCCACCGTCGGTCGTCGGAGCGGCGCGGTGGCCCCGCCGGGCCGCGTCGCGCCCGCACCGGGCTGCCCTGCGGGGCGCGCCGGGCGTTGTCGGCCGTGCCGACCACGTGCAGGACGGCACCACGCCGTCGATCCGTCACCACTCGAACCGTCATCCCCCGTCACCTCCGTGTCGTCTCCGGCGTCGGCCACCCTCGGGCGGCCGTACCCACCGTGTCCACCCTGCCGGCGGCCCGGGTGAGTCGGCACCACCCCAACCGGGTGAGCCGGCGACGATCAGTCGACGCCGAGGAGCCCGGCCAGCGTCGTGGCGTTGGTCTGCGCATAGTCGCGGTAGCAGTTGTTCATGAGAACGTGGGTCTGGCCGGCCTCGTCGGCCAGCTCACGCAGCTTCGGCGCCCAGTCGGCCAACTCCCGCTTGGAGTAGTGGTAGCCGAACTTCTCGTGGATGTCCTTGCTGGTCCACTTGTCGCTGTGGCCGTGGAAGCGCATCACCGCGAGGTCCGCGGTGGCGGCCAGCACCGGGGGCAGCGACGAGCGGTGGCCCTGCGGCATGTCCACGCAGACGTACGGCAGTTTGTGCTCGCGGAGGAAGGCCAGGGTCTCGTCGGCGTTGTCACCGTCGAACCAGGAGGCGTGCCGGAACTCGTAGACGGCGCGTAGCGGCGCGCAGCGCTTCGCCACCTCCAGCAGGTACTGCTTGTTGGCCCGCTTGATGGTGAACCAGGGCGGGAACTGGAACAGCAGCGCGCCCAGCTTGCCCGCCTCGACCAGCGGGTCCAGCGCGGACAGAAAGCGCGTCCACACCTCCTCGTACGCCTGCGCGGGCAGGTCGTCGGGGTAGATGTTCTTCTTGTCGGTCTCCGGGCGAAGGTCCTTGTAGAGGGCGCTGACCCGGGTGGGATGCCCGGTCAGCAGGCTGAACGCCTTGATGTTGAAGGTGAAGCCGGCGGGGGTGCGCTCGGCCCACAGCCTCGCGGTCGCCTCGGCGGGCGGGGAATAGTACGTGGCGTCGACCTCGACCAGCGGGAACTGCCGGGCGTAGTAGGCCAGCCGTTTTTCCGGGCTGTCCGCGGTCTGCGGATACCATCCCGAGTCCAGCAGTGTGCGGTCGGTCCAGGACGCGGTGCCCACAAGGATGTCACCCATGGGTGAAGTCCATCGCGTTGTGGACCGACCGGCAACCGCTGGCGTCGCTCAGGCCGCCCGCCGTTCGCGGGTCTGCTTGCACGTCACGCAGGTGGTGGCGGACGGGAAGATCTCCAGCCGCTCCACCGGGATCGCCGCCGCGCAGCCCTCACACCAGCCGTAGGTGCCCTCTTCGAGTCGGCCGAGGGCGTGCTCGTACTGGGCGCGGCGGTCGAGGATGGTGCGCAACAGGGACTGCGCGGTGTCCCGCTCGGCCGTCTTGGTGCCGCTGTCGGCCTGGTCGTCGCCGGCGGTGTCACCTACCTCCACCAGCCGCAGCACCTGGCTCTGCAACACGGCCTGGTCGTACTCGGCGGTCAGCTCGTCGTAGTGCGACTGGAGGGAGAGCTTGATCTGGTCGATCTCCGTCTGGGGACGGGCCGTACCGACCGTGTCGTGGGCGACCATCGCTGCCTGCCTTTCCTGGGCCTGTGGCTCAAGGTGAACCGGGTGCCGGCGGCGTGAGGCCCCGGTCACGGTCGCAGTGGGTGCGCGGGCGATCACCCGCGCTCTGTGAGCCGGGCGAGTACCCGCCGGATCAGCCGCACAAACCGCCGAACTCTCCGCGGTTGTCAGTCGTCGCCGTCGGGCTCCACGAGCGCGGGTCGGCGGGGGTCGTCGGCCCGCACCACCACGTCGGCGAAGCTCGCCGGGACGACCTCCTCGGCGTACCGGTCGAAGGCCGGCAGCGCCCATTCCTGGGCCGGTTCGGTACGCCGACGCAGCGCGGCCGGGGTCAACTCCAGGTGGACGGTGACGTCGAAGGGCAGGCCACCGCCGAGCAGCAACGCGCCGCTGACCAGGACGACGCCCCCGGGTGGCAGGTCGACGTAACGGGCGCGGCTGGCCCGGTCGGCGTCGGCGTCCCAGAGCGACGGGAGCAGCCGCCCGGTGCCGCCCGGGCCGGCCGGGTCGAGCACCTCCCGGCGCAGCCCGGCCTCGTCGACCCAGCTCTCGTAGTAGGAGTCCGGGTTGGTGCGGCCCAGCTCGAAGCGCAGCGACGCGGGGCGGAGGAAGTCGGTGGCGCGGATGTGCAGCACCGGGCGGCCCCGGGCACGCAACGGGTCGACGAGCGCGGCGGCCAACCCGTCGGTGCCGGCCGCCGGAGCGCCGTCCACGGCCACCCGCAGCCGGGCGGGCCCGGCGGCGGCGCGGATCGCCGCGTCGGCCAGCCGGCCGGTCAGCTCGTCGACGAGCAGGTCGGGCGAGATGGGGCGGATACGCACCGGACCATCCTGCCCCGCGCCCGGTGGGGTCGGTGACGCCGGTCAGCCGGTGCGGTCGATGGTGACCCGGGCGTCGTCGGCCAGCCGGTAGCCCACGCCGTAGACGGTGGTGACCAGGGGGACGTCGACGCCGACCTTGCCGCGCAGCCGACGCACGTGCACGTCGACGGTGCGTACCCCGGCGTGCTCGTAGCCCCAGACGGCGTTGAGCAGTTGCAGCCGGGTGAACACCCGCCGTGGATGGGCGACCAGGTGCAGCAGCAGGTCGAATTCCAGCCGGGTCAGCGGCAGCGTCTCGTCGTCGCGCAGCACCGAGCGGGACGAGGCGAGGATGTGCAGGGCCGGGATGGTCGGGCTGAGCGCCCGGGTCGGCGACCGGTTGGCAGGAACCTGGTCGGGGCGGCGGTCGGCCGGCACGGCCCCGATGATCACGCCCTCGCCTCGCTCGAGCATCTCGCGCGCGGCCTCGAGCAGCCGACGTGCCGCCGGGGTCAGCGACTCCTCACAGGCCAGCGGGATGGACAGCGTGACGGTGAGCATGGGCGCGGCGGTGTTCGCCGGGCGACGCTGACCGCCGGGAGGTCGACCGGGCACCGCAGGTTGGGACGTATGCCATCCGGCGCGCGACGAGGCAGGGCTGACCGACATGGTCCTCCTTGGGCTGGTCCGGGTATCTCCCCACGGCCCGGGACGCCGCTTCATCGATGTTTCCCGGCGCTCGGGCGAGGGTCAAGAGGCGGCCGCGTTGCATGAATGTGACAATTGACGAACGCATCGGAGCCGGATGCTCGCTCTGCGTACGAGGCCTGATGATTACAGCAGAGCCCCCGAGATGCCCCGATACGGGGGTCCCCGTCCGGTTCACCAGGGCGCCCGCATGACCCCCGGACCAGGAGTCAGCGGCTGTGGTCCACGCTGATCTGCGCCTCGTCAGCCAGCCGGTAGCCGACCCCGTAGACGGTGGTGACCACCTCCGAGCCGGCCAGCTTGGCGCGCAGCCGGCGGACGTGCACGTCCACCGTGCGGGCCACCGCGTGCTCGTAACCCCAGACGCTGGACAACAACTGCAGGCGGGTGAAGACGCGGCGTGGCCGCTCGGCCAGGAACAGCAGCAACTCGTACTCGATGCGGGTCAGCGCGATGGCCCGGTCGCCCCGGCGGACCATCCGTGAGCCGGCCAGGATGTGGACCTGGTCCGCGTCGGCGGACGGCTCGACGACGGCGGGGCCCGGGGCCGGTCGCGGCCTCGGCGCGACGTCCCCGACGGTACGCAGCTGGCCCTCCCCCGATTCGGCCAGCTCGCCGAGCAGCTGCACCAGCCGGGCCAGCCGCGGGCTCAGCGGTCCCGGGACGAGGTCGAGGGTGATGGTCAGGGTCGGGCCGGTGCGCGGACGGGGTGGGCGCGCCCCCGGGTGACGACGGGTGGGGATGGCGACGACGGACATGGTGCCTCCTGAGTGGCGGTACGCCCGCCACGCCCGGTGGGGCGTGACGGTCAGTGGCGCGCCCACCCGGTGTTGACCGGGGGCGCGAGAGGGGCGGCGCGGTGCATCGGGGTTGGGCCGAGGGCCGGCAGGCCGGCGATCCGCCAGGCCGCGAACCCGCCAACCACGTCGGTGGCCCGGTGCAGGCCGACGTCCTGCAGGGCGGCGGCGGCCAGAGACGAGGTGTAGCCCTCCTGACACAGGATGATCACCGGTACGTCGTAGTCGACCGCCTGCGGCAGCCTGGCCGGACAGCGTGGGTCGAAGCGCCACTCCAGCACGTTGCGCTCGACCGCGAGCGAGCCCGGCACCACCCCGTGTGCGGCCCGCTGTGCGGCCGGCCGGATGTCGACCAGCAGCGCTCCGGCCCGGCACGCCAGGTGCGCCCGCTCCGGGTCCAACCGGTGGAGCTGGGCACGCGCGGCGGCCAGGATCTCGTCGATGCCCCGGGAGCCCGGCGGCGGCACGGGGGCTGGACGGTGCTCGGCGGTTACCTGCATTCTCGGTTCCTTCCGGTGACAGGGGGTGGATCGTTGCTCGCCGTGCTCACCAGGACCGGCCGGCTTCGGCGACCTCGGCGACCCGCAGCCGCCCGTCCAGGAGGTGGTAGCGGGTCATCCGCAGCAGCGCCGGGCGGTAGACGTGCACGCTGACCGCCGGTGTCGCGCCCTGGTTGGTCACCTGGTGCACGTGCCGGGGGCCGAAGCGGCGGCCGGCGCCGGCGGGTAGCAGCCGTGGGCGTAGCCGACCACCGGCGACCGTCTCCTCGGTGAGCGCGCCGGTGACGACTCGGAACGCTCCGGCGGAGCCGCCGTGGTCGTGCAGGTCGGTGCCCTGCCCGGGCAGCCAGCTCAGCGCCCACACCTCGTGGTCGTCGCCGGTGGCGAGGCGGGCGTACCAGCGCTCGGCGGGATCGAAGCGCAGCTCGACCGGCCAGCAGGTCGGGTCGACCCATCGAGCGGCGACGGTGAGCAGGTCGGGCTCCGGGCGGTGCTGGGTCATGGCGGTTCCTCGCGGGTCGTTCGGCGGGGTGCCCTCGTACTCTAGACGGCAAACCCTATAGGTTTAGTAGGTAATTCCATCTGTTGGGACACCTGAGCTGAGCTCCCCGACGGCCGCCGGGGGTGCGGTTTCCACACCCGGGCTGCTGAGGTCGGCCTGCTGAGGTCGGCGGTCCACCTCATGGTCCGGGCCGCGGTGAGTCCGCAGCGTCGTCGGCATGATCAAGAACGTCCTCGTCACCGCCGTCGAGCAGCACCGCCCCGACGTCGTCGTCACCGACGTCCGGATGCCGCCCACCAACACCGACGACGGGCTACGGGCCGCGTTGGAGATCCGCCGCCGCTGGCCCGACATCGCCGTGCTCGTCCTCTCCCAGTACGTCGAGAAGCGCTATGCCGCGAAGCTCCTCGCCGACCGGTCCGAAGGCGTCGGCTACGTCCTGAAGGACCGCGTCGCCCAGGTCGAGGACTTCCTCGACGCACTCGACCGCATCGCCGCCGGCTCCACGGCCCTCGACCCCGAGGTCGTCCGGCAGCTCATCTCCGCGACCAGCCACACGGACCCGCTCAACCGTCTCACCCCGCGGGAACGCGACGTGCTGCACCACATGGCTCAGGGGCACACCAACGCCGCCATCGCCGAGCGTCTACACGTCTCACAGAGCGCGGTGGAGAAACACATCAACACCATCTTCGACAAGCTCGACCTCACCCACACCACCGGCTACAGCCGCCGCGTCCTCGCGATCCTGCAGTACCTCGGCTCCTAGGTGTTCTGCCCGGAGAGAGCCCAGGTGAGGAAAGCCGCTCAGTGCAGGACCGGAGGGTCCACCCGGTAGCCGGGCAGGGAGGGCCACCGCACGGTCAGCACCACCGACGCCCGCTCGGCGAACCAGGAGTGGTCCACCCCGCGGGCCCACACCACGTAGTCGCCCGGCGCGGCCAGCCGTACCGTCCGGTCCGGAAGCTCCACCCGAAAACACCCCTCGACCAGTACGAGCAGAGTGGTTCGCCGTTCCCCGGTCGCCCACCGCGACCGGGCCTGCCCGGGCGGGTGCACGCCCCACTTCACCTCGACGTCGGTGCTGTGCCGGATCTCCCCCGGCGGCGCGAAGTGCCCGAGCAGCCAGCCGGCGTTCGCGGCACCGTCGACACCCGCGTTGCCCACGTACACCGTCTCACCCATTGGACCCTCCCCCAGCGCACCGGCCGAGCAACCTATCAGGGCCGGTGCGACTAGCCTTGGACCGGTGACCGACGACCTCGACGCCGAGACGCTGGCGTTCGCGCACCGGATGTTCGACCTGGCCCGGGCCGGCTCCACCGAGGAGTTGGCCGGGCAACTCGACGCCGGCCTGCCGGTCAACCTCACCAACGACAAGGGTGACACGCTGCTGATCCTGGCCGCCTACCACTCGCACCCGGAGACGGTGGTCGCCCTGCTCAGTCGGGGCGCCGACCACTCCCGGGCGAACGACCGGGGCCAGACCGCGCTGGCCGCCGCGGTGTTCCGCAGCAGCACCGAGGCCGTCCGCGCGCTCCTCGCCTCCGGTGCCAATCCGGCCCACGGTGACCCGTCGGCTCTGGAGACCGCGGAGTTCTTCGAGCTGACGGAAATGGCGGAGCTGCTGCACGCCGGCTGACACCGGCGCGGACATGCCGGTATACAGGGTCGGTGGAAGATCCCTTGCCCGAGCAGATGCGCGCCGCCAGCACCACGCTGCTAGCCGCGCTCGACCCCTCCGCCCGCGAAAGCGCCCTGCACCCGTTCGACGACGAAGCGACCCGGCGCTGGCTGGAGTACCGCCCCCGACCGCGCCCCGGCGTCTGCCTCGCCGAGCTGGACGTCGCCGGTCGCAAGGCCGCGCACCGGCTGCTGGCCACCGCGCTCAGCCCCTCGGCGTACGCGCAGGCGATGGCGATCATCGCGCTGGAGGAGGTCCTCGATCGGGCCGAGGGCTGGCACCGTGGGCGGCACAGCGGTGACTACTGGGTGGCCGTCTTCGGCGATCCGGCGCGCGACGACCGCTGGGCGTGGCGGCTCGAAGGACACCACCTGTCGGTGAACATGACCGTGGTGGACGGCCAGGTGTCCCCCGCGCCGATCTTCTTCGGCGCCAACCCGGCCGCGGTCCGGTACGCCGGCCGCCCGGTCTCCCGTCCACTCGGTGTGGAGGAGGACCTGGCCCGGGCACTGCTCGACGCGCTGGGGCCGGCCGAGCGGGCCGCCGCGATCATCGCCGACGAGGCGCCCGGAGACATCATCAGCGCCACCCGCGGGCGGGTCGACGGACCGCTGGAGCCCCTCGGTGTGCCGGCGGATCGGCTGGGGCCGACCGGCCGCGCCCTGCTCGACCAGGTGGTCGCGCTCTACCTGGACCGGCTGCCGCCCGAGTTGGCCATCCGGGAGGCGACTCGGCTGGACGCCGGCCAACTGCACTTCGCCTGGGCCGGCCCCACCCATCCCGGGCAGCGGCACTACTACCGGGTGCAGGGCGACGACCTGCTGATCGAGTACGACAACACCACCGCCGACGGCAACCACGCGCACACCGTGCTGCGCCGCCCCGCCAGCGACTTCGGCGCTGACATCCTGGCGACCCACCACCAAACCCACCACCACTGACCATCCCACGGCCCCACGGCCCCACGGCCCGGTCGATCATGGAGTTGTGGTGGGTGGCTTGCCCCGGTCCACGGCTTCTGTGCGGCACCACAACTCCATGATCGACGCTGCGGAGGGTCAGGGGCGGGTGGCCTCGATGAGGAAGCGTTGGGCGTGGGCCACGAAGGGGCCCTCATCGGTGATCTGACGGTGTAGGTCTCGCAGTTGTTCGCGATAGCGGTCGACGGTGAACCCGGGCACCGTCCAGATCACCTTGCGCAGGAACCAGACCACCGCGCCGATGTCGGCGAAGGTCGCGCGCAGGGTGGCGTGGCGCAGGTCGACCACCCGCAAGCCAGCGGCTTCGGCGGCGGCGACCGCGTGCTCGGGGTGCCGCTGGTTCGGCGGTGGCAGCGGCCCGAGGATCGCCTCACTCAGCTCCCGCATCGTGCCCGCACCGATCTGCTGCGACAGGAACGTCCCGCCCGGCCGCAGCACCCGGGCCGTCTGCGTCCAGTCGGTACGCACCGGATGCCGGCTGACCACCAGGTCGAAGGACGAGTCGCGGAACGGCAGCGGTCCGTCCGGGGCGACCGCCACCACCGTCGCGCCCACGCGGCGCAGGGTCCGCCGGGCGACCTCGACGTTCGGCGGCCAACTCTCGGTGGCCGTCAACAGCTTCGGCGGGCGCGGCACCTCGGCGAGCACCTCCCCGCCGCCGGTGTCCACGTCCAGTGCCGCGTCGGCCCGCGTCATCCGGTCGGCGACCAGCCGGGCGTACCCCCAGGGCGGGCGTTCCTCGGTGGCCCGGCCGTCCAGCCAGCCGAAGCCCCAACCGTCGACCGGCGCGGCGGCCGCGTCCGCGATCAACTCCTCGGCAACACGTTCAGTGTTCATGGCGGCCAGCCTCGCCGGCCGGCAACTCGGCCGGCAACTGATTTGCCGCCGGGCCGGGAAGGGCCGGGCCGGGCGGCTACGGCTGGGCGATGCCTCAGGGTCGGGAGACCGGTGGCCCGTTGGCGTCGGCTGGCGGAGAGGGATGTCCGGGCAGCGGCTGGTTTCAGCCGAGTCCCAGGTTGTGCTCTTCGAGGGCGGCCTGGAGGATGTCGAGCGCCTTCGGCCCCATGCCGTGCAGTCTTGCCAGATCCGCCCGGGGGACGCCGTCGAGTTGGCGCAGGGTGGTGTAACCGGCGCCGTGCAGGGCTCGCGTCGCGGGCGCACCGATCTTCGGAAGTGTGTCCAGGGACGAGGTCATCCGCGGATGGTAGACCGGCCCGGTTGCGCGAGGGCCGCTTCGTGCGCCCGTCTTTTCGTGATCAGGGGCGAGGGCGGACGATCTCGATGGTGGAGCCGGCGAGCGAGTCGAGGGTGCCGGCCTCGGCGCGACCGGTGTCGAACTGCCGCATCAGCCGGGCGCCCAGGTGCACGCCGACCCCGCCGACGGCCAGCGCGACCAGCTCGGTGATCAGGATCGCGACTGACGCGCCGCGCTGCGGGGAGTGTGACCGCACCAGGCAGGTGAGCAGGAACATGGCGGCCATCACCGTGTTGACCAGGTTGAAGGCGATCGCCGTACGACGGGTGCGGTCACCCGGCACGTCCCACAGGTCGACCATTCCGGCCACCGCGGTCAGCGCGGCGGCGACGAGGGCGGCGACGCCCGTCCAGTAGCCGACCTCGCCCAGAAACGCCGGCCCGCCGAGGAGATCGGTGAGGTCGAAGACGGTGGCGCTGACGAAGAGCCCGAGCGGGAACGTCACCAGCATCGGTTGGATCGGGTGCCCCTGCACCCGCAGCCGACTCTGCATCGGTCCTCCCCGGGTCGGCGCACCGCACAGTGACCAGAGTGCTACCCGAGCCCGGTCCCGGCGAAACGGTGCCGCCCGACTCGCCGCGGACCGGGAGAACGGGCACCGGCCGCGCCGGACCGCCAGATCGACCGGTGATCGACTCCATATCGGCGAGGTGGGGGTGTCCCAGCGCCGGGATACCCCCAGATCGGCGACCCGGAGTCGATCAAGGGATCGGGCGAGCACGCGCCGGTCAGGCAGGCGAGCGGGCGGGCGGGCGGGCGGGCGGTCAGTTGTCGCGCTGGCGGGAGACCGTACGGACCAGTCGCTCGGCCACCTCGCGCAGCGGGATGTCCAACGACGACGCGGCGGTCCGCAGCACCTCGAGTGCCTCGGCCGGCGGGCACCCACGCTGCGTCATGATCACGCCGACGGCCTGGCCCACCACACCGTCGTGCAGCAGCGAGGCGTCCCGTTCGCCGGCGAGGACGAGTTGGCGGCTGCGGTCACGGACGGCGGCCAGCAGCAGGCCGGCGTGCTCGGCGAGCAGCATCGCGGTCAACTGGTGTTGTGGGGTCAGCAGGTCCGGCGCACCCGCGTAGAGGTTGATCGCCCCGATCACCTGCTCGTCGATGTCGACGGGCGCGGAGATCACCCCGCGTACGCCGAGGTCGCGGGCGCGCGCCGTCCAGACCGGCCAGCGAGGCTCACCGGCCAGGTCGACGGCGAGGATCATCTCGCGGCGTCGGATCGCGCTCATCGCCGGCGAGTCCGGCCCGTGCCGCAGGTCGTCCAGCCCTGCCAGCCGCTCGTCGGAGGCGGCCACGCCGGCCGGTTCGCCGGCGCGAAGGGCGGTGAACCCGCACCAGCGCACCCCGGCTACCGCGTCCCGGGTGACCCGGACCAGCGCCAGCAGCGCCTCATCGAAATCGGTCAGCGCGATCAGCCCGGCAGTCAGCTCGCGCAGCAGCGCGGCCGTTTCCAGGACGCCGAGATTCTGTACCACCGGTTCCCGCGTGTCGAGGTTCACCGGTCCGCAGCCTCCGTGCACCCTCGCGCCTGCCCAACGGGCCTCGTCACCTGTGTCATCGTCTGCTCTCTCCCGACTTGACCGACCAGCCCTACTACCCTGCGAACCCCGGGTCGAAACGGCGCAAATCAGGGCCCCTGCCGCACGCGGACGCGCGACAGGGGCCCGACTGCCCGCGTCAGCGCGAGGCGCCGCTGAGCCGCCGCCCGATCGACGCGATCAGCCGGTCGAGCTCGGAACCGAACGGGTTGTCGTGCACCAGGTACGTCCAGGTGGCGGTGGGCCGGACCAGGGTGCCGTCGTCGGGCTGCCAGTCCTCATCGAATTCGGTCTCGTTGAAGGTGGCGATGGTGCGGGCCTCGATCTCGGGGATCAGGTCGTTGAACGCCGGCACCGCGGCCCGGTGGAACTCGTCCAGCGGGTCGAGCCGGCCCAGCGCCCGCAGGTGCACGCCCTCGCGGACCTCCGACAGCTCGGCCAGGTGCTCAGCCCAGAGCCGGTCCAGGTGGTAGAGCGCGATCGACCGGGCGGCCCGGGCGAGCAGGTCCTCGTCCATCTCGCCGGCCTTCTCGGGCTCCTTCTCCAGCAGCATCACCGCGGCGACGTCGCTGGTCAGCAGCCGCTCCCGCCGGGCAGCGAGGGCCTTACGCTGCTGCTCGATCACCACGCTGTAGCGCCAGGTGTTGCGGTGGATCTCGTGGTTGACGCCCTCGGCGACCCGCTGGGCGTGCTCCACCGCGTAGTCGACCTGCTCGTCGGTCACCAGGCCGTCGGCGTTCATCCGCGGCGACGGCGGCACCGCGTCGGCGGCGTGCCGGACGACCAGGTCGTCCTCCAGGCTGACGAGGAAGACCGAGCCGCCCGGGTCGCCCTGCCGGCCGGCCCGACCGCGCAACTGGTCGTCCACCCGGCGGCTGTCGTGTCGGCCGCTGCCGAGCACGTAGAGCCCGCCAAGCTCGGCGACCCGCTCCTGGTCGCTCTGGTCGCTGCCGCCGAGCCGGATGTCGACGCCCCGGCCGGCCATCTGGGTGGAGACGGTCACCGCGCCGTACGCGCCGGCCTCGGCGATGATCGCCGCTTCCTCGTCGTCGTTCTTGGCGTTCAGCACCACGCAGGGCACCCCGGCGGCGTTCAGCCCGGCGGCCAGCCCCTCGGACTCCTTGACGTCCAGCGTGCCGATCAGCATCGGCCGCCCCTTGGCGTGCCAGCGCTGGATCTCGTCGATCAGCGCTTCGTCCCTCTCCGCCCGGGTGGCGTAGATCCGGTCCGGTTCGTCCTCGCGGATGCACGGGGTGTTCGGCGGGATCACCGCGACCTCGAGGTTGAAGAACTCCCGCAACTGGTCGCCGACCAGCACCGCCGTGGCGGTCATCCCGCAGACCTTCGGGTAGAGCGCGATGTACGCCTGCACGGCGATGGTGCCCAGCACCTCGCCCTCGGCAGTGGCGTCCAGGCCCTCCTTGGCCTCGACCGCCGCCTGGAGCCCGTCCGGCCAGCGGCGGCGCTGGGCCACCCGGCCGCGCATCTCGTCGACCAGTTCGACCGAGCCGTCCCGGACGATGTAGTCCACGTCCCGGTTCAGCAGCACCTGCGCGTGCAGCGCCACGTGGACCGCCGAGAGCTGCGCGACGTGCTCCTCGTCGTAGAGGTCGATGCCGAGCTTGGCCTCGATGGCGGCCAGGCCGGCGGAGGTGAACGCCACGCTCCGCCCGTCCTCGGCGACCGTGTAGTGCTTGCCCTTGCGCAGGCCACGCACCAGCGCGGCGGCGGCGTGCACCGGGTCCTGCTCGCCCGGCACCGCGCCGGCGAGGACCATCGGCACCCGGGCCTCGTCGATCATGATCGAGTCGGCCTCGTCGACGATCGCGGTGGCCAGGGTGGGCTGCACCCGGT
Organism: Micromonospora parathelypteridis; assembly: GCF_014201145.1. Classification (NCBI taxonomy): domain Bacteria; kingdom Bacillati; phylum Actinomycetota; class Actinomycetes; order Micromonosporales; family Micromonosporaceae; genus Micromonospora; species Micromonospora parathelypteridis. The sequence goes on along the minus strand of NZ_JACHDP010000001.1, from coordinate 6,593,780 downwards.
CCTCCACGTCGGTGACCAGTTGGTCGCGCAGGTAGTCGAAGCCCGCCTCGCTGACCGAGACGTAGGTGACGTCGCAGGCGTACGCGTCGCGCCGCTCCTGCGGGGTGGAGGCCTCGTTGACCCAGCCGACGGTGAGGCCGAGCAGGGTGTAGACCGGCTCCATCCACTGGGCGTCGCGGCGGGCCAGGTAGTCGTTGATGGTGAGCACGTGCACCGGCCCGTTGCCGAGCCGGACGTGCCCGTACGCGGCGACCGTGGCGGTGAGTGTCTTGCCCTCACCGGTGGCCATCTCGGCGACCTTGCCCGAGAGCAGCGCCATCGCGCCGAGCAGCTGCACGTCGTACGGCCGCTGGTCGAGCCCACGGCGGGCGGCCTCGCGGCCGACGGCGCAGATCTCCTCGTAGCCGACGGCGGCACCCGCGGCCTCGGTCAACTCGGCGTCGTCGAGGGCGGCGAGCTCATCCGCCCGCGCCTCGATCGCCGGCAGCAGCTTCTCCAGCGGAGCAAGATCCACGGTCGAGCCGGGGCGCTGGAGGAACCGCCGGAACTTGCTCTTGAACCGTTGCGACACACCCATGAGCGGCAACGGTACGCGATTCGAGCCGGCTCGCGCGGCCCGGCCGCCGGCAAGTCGGCCCCGACGCGACGGAGTCAGCCGACGAGCAGCTGATGGGTGGCGAGTTCCCGGTAGAGCGGGTCGGTGGCGGTCAGCTCGGCGTGGGTGCCCACGGCCACCACCCGGCCACCGTCGAGGACGACGATCTGGTCGGCGTCGACCACGGTGGCGAGCCGGTGCGCCACGATCAACAGTGTTCGGCGGACGGCCACCGCGTCGATGGCGCGGCGCAGCGCGGCCTCGTTGCGCGAGTCGAGGTTGCTGGTCGGCTCGTCGAGCAGCAGTACCGGTGGGCCGGCGAGCAGCGCGCGGGCGATGGCCAGCCGCTGCCGCTCACCCCCGGAGAGCAGCACTCCGCCCTCCCCCACCTGGACGTCCAGGCCCTGGGGGGTGCGGTCGGCCAGGTGGCTCAGGTTGACCTCGTCGAGGACACCCCGCAACCGGTCGTCGGTGGCGTCGGGGGTGGTGATCAGCAGGTTCTCCCGCAGCGTGCCGGCAAGCACGGGGGCCTCCTGCTCGACGTAGCCGAGCCGGGCCCGCAGCGCGTCGCGGGGCAGGTCCCGCACGTCGCTGCCGTCGATCCGGACGGCCCCGGCGCTCACCTCGTAGAAGCGCTCGACCAGGGCGAGCAGCGTCGACTTGCCGGTGCCCGAGGGGCCGACCAGCGCGGTACGGGTGCCGGTGGGCACCGCGAAGCTGACCTCGTGCAGCACCGGCTCCCCGCCCGGGTAGCCGAACCCCACCCGGTCGAACTCGATCATCGGGGTGGGGCCGCGCGGGGTCGCCGTCGCGCCTGCGGGCGTCGGCTGGTCCGCCGCGTCCTCCGCCGGCACGGCGAGGATCTCCTCGATCCGCTGCAGGGCGCCCAGACCGGACTGCAACTGGGTGTACGCCCGCAGCACCTGGGCCAGCGGCAGGGCCAGGAAGAACAGGTACATGACGAAGGCGACCAGGTCGCCGACGGTGATCGCCCCGGCGGCGACCCGCGCCCCGCCGATGCCGAGCACCAGCAGGAAGGCGCCCTGCACGGTGACCGAGCCGATCGGTCCGACCACCGCCTGCACCCCGGCCACCCGCAGCCCCGCCGCGTACGCCTCGCGGGCGCTGCCGGTGACGGTCTCGGTCTCCCGGGCCTCGGCGCGGCTGGCCCGGATGGTCCGGGCGGCCGAGATGGCCCGCTCCACCGCCGAGGTCATCTCGCCGATCCGCTCCTGGGCGGTGCGTGCCAGGGCCCGGACCCGTCGGGCAAAGGTGGCCGCGAAGCCCAGCCCCAACGCCACCCCGAGGAGGGTGACGCCGAACAGCAGCGGGTCGAGCAGCACCATCGCCGTCGCGGCGCCGACCACCATCACCGCCCCGGTGACCGTCTCGAAGAGCCCGGAAGTGACGACCGCTCGCAGCAGCGTGGTGTCCGAGCCGACCCGGGAGAGCAGATCCCCGGTACGCCGGCGGTCGTACTCGGCGATGGGCAGCCGCAGCAGGTGCCCGGCCAGCCGTCGCCGGGTGCCCAGCACCAGCCCTTCGGCGGTGCGTTGCAGGAGGTAGTCGCGCAGCCCGCCGATCGCCGCGCCGAGCACCACGAGCGCCACCAGCACCGCCACCAGGTCGGACACCGGGTGGTCGGCGCCGATCCGGTCGAGCACCGAGCGGGTGAGCAGCGGCTGTGCCAGCGACGCCGCGGCGCCGACCAGCGACAGCGCACCCACCACGACCAGGGTGCCGCGGTGCTCCCGCAGGTACGGCAGCAGCGCGGCCAGACCGACGGGCCGGCCCTTCGGGGTGCTCATGCCGGGAACGGTAACCCGCCCGGGTCAACCCACGAGCGCGCTCCGGACCAGGTCAGGCGGACAGCACCACCTGAAGCTCCTGGCGGCGACGGTCGGCCAGGTCGGTGAGCAGGGTGGGCGCCTCGTCGAAGGGCACCACCGCCGAGACGAGGTGCTTGCGGATCACGTCCCCGTACGCGCGGAGCAGGTCGACGGTTTCGGCGGAGAGCCGCTCGCGGTCCCAGGTGGGGGCGAGGCCGCGCGGCACCCGCCCGATCTGCGCGCAGCGCAGCGACAGCCCGTTGTGGTGGAACTCCTCACCGAGCCGGACCGCCTCCGCGCCGCCCTGGTAGAAGGCGAGGTCGATGACGGTGCCCTGGGGTCGCAGCAGCCGCAGGGCGAGCTGCAACGCCCACGCCTGCCCCCGGCACTGGAACACCACGTCGGCGCCCCGGTCACCGGCGGTGTGCGCCCAGCGGGTCTTGAGCACGACCGCCGGGTCGTCCGCGTCCGGGTCGAGGGTTTCCAGGCCGAGCGCCTCGGCGACCTGGCGGCGTTGCGGGGTGGGGTCGAGCACCACCACCGAGGCGGCGCCGTTGCGTCGGGCGAGCAGCGCGGTCAGCAACGCCACCACACCGGCGCCGACCACGGCGACCCGTCGGCCGCGAACCCCGTCGCCGAGCGCGCGCACGTCGGCGCCGTGCAGGTCGGCGGCGGCGTGCAGGAGACCGTTGGCGCAGATCGGGCCCATGTGCGCGACGTAGACGCCGAGCAGCGGGTCCAGGTCCTCGGGCAGCGCCACGAACCGCTCGGCGACCGGGTCGGCCAGCCAGCCGGTGCGGTGCCCGTACGTCATCGCACCGATCGTGCCCACCGCGACGGCCGGGGTTTCGCTCTCCACCACCCGGCCGACCTGCATGTAGCCGAGCCGGGTCACCGGGTACGGCGTGCTCGCCGCGCCCGGCTGGAACAGCCCCAGGTCGGCGTTCCAGGTGACGTTCAGGTAGGGATTGGTGCCCTTGACGTAGCTCAGCTCGGTGCCGGCGGAGACGCCGCTGAACAGCGTCTCGACCCGGAACGTGCCGGGGCGCAGCGGTGCGGCGTCCTGCTCGACCAGGTCGACCCGGCCGGGGCCGGTGACCACCACGACCTTGTCACGCATCGACGGTCACCCCCGTGTTCAGCACCGCCGGCCCGGTGGGGGTGGCGAGCCGCACGGTCGCGCCGCTGCGGGCCGAGTCGGCCACCGCGAGGGCGAGCCGTTGGGTGGCCAGCGCCTCGGCGTACGGGACGCGTACGTCGTCGCCGATGCCGCGTACGGCGTCAATGAAGGTGCGGTCCACCGCCACCCGGGCGGCTTCCGGGTCGGCGGGGATGTGTCGTTCACCGTCGGCGTCACGGATCGACAGGCCGTCCTCGGTGAGGGCGAGGGCCAGCCCGTCGGCGAGGATCTCCAGGCCGGCGCGGTGCTTCCAGCCGAGCACGCAGGCGGCGCTGAGCGTGCCCACCGCGCCGTCGGCGAAGCGCAGCGCGGCGGTGGTCACCGAGTCGATGTCGGCGCCGTCGACCGGCGGCGGTGTGCCGTTGCCGTACGCGGTGACCTCGGTGACCTCGCCGGCCAGCACGCGGATCAGGTCCAGCACGTGGGCGGCCTGCTCGACCACCGGGCCGCCGGAGCGGTCCCGCCGCGACCACCACGCCACCGGGGGCACCTTGTCCAGCCAGGCGCCGCTGACCATCCGCACCGGGCGGCCGGCGAGCAGCTCGCGGGCCTCGTCGAGCACGCTCAGGTAGCGCCAGTGGTGGCCGACGGCGGTGCGCAGGCCGCTGCGGGCGACCAGGTCGGCGATCCGCTCGGCGGTGCCCAGGTCGACGGCGACGGGTTTCTCCACGAACATCGGCACCCCGGCGTCGATCACCGCCTCCTCGGCCGGACCGTGCGCGAACGGCGGAACGCAGACGTACACCGCGTCCGGGCCGGTGGCGAGCAGTTCGGCGACGTCGGCGCAGGCCCGTGCGCCGTGCTGTGCGGCCAGCGCGGACGCCGCCTCCGGCATGACGTCGGTGACCCCGACCAGCTCGACGTCGTCGAATCCGGTCAGTACCCGCGCGTGACGTTGTGCCACTCCGCCGGCTCCGACCAGACCCACCCGGCATTCACGCATCCGACACCCCTTCAACGACGTTTCCTATGTGATGGGAGCAGTCCCCTGGGGTGTGCGCAATCAAACGTTCATCCCCCGGGAACGCAGTGACGTAACCCCCGTGATCAAGCTGTTGCCCAGAAAGCGGTTAGCGCGTGATGAGGAATGGGAACAACCAATTTCGGTTTTTCCACGCTCGAACGGAGGGGTGCCCGTGCGGGATACGACACCGAGCGTGTCACCGGTCGTGGAGGCCTGGGCCACGTACCGGACGACGTCTGCGGCGGACTGGCCGGCACGTCGGCTGCTGCGTGCCAAGGGAGGGACCCGGGTCAGCGTGGTGCTGCCGGCACGCAACGAGGAGGCCACCGTCGGCGCGATCGTGTCGACCATCCGAGAGCACCTGATGGATCGGGTCGCCCTGGTCGACGAGCTGATCGTGGTGGATTCACGCTCGACCGACCGTACCGCCCAGGTGGCTCGTGCCGCCGGCGCGGAGGTCGTCAGCCAGGACGCGATGACCCGAGGGCTGCCCCGACTGACCGGCAAGGGCGACGCGCTCTGGGCCGGTCTGGCCGCCGCCGAGGGTGACGTGGTGGCGTTCATCGACGCCGACCTGCGGGAGTTCCGGCCGCACTTCGTGAGCGGGCTGCTCGGACCGCTGCTGACCGACCCGTCGGTCGACTTCGTGAAGGGCTTCTACCACCGACCTCTGGTGGGCACCGCCAACGTGGAGCAGGACGGCGGGGGCCGGGTGACCGAGTTGATGGCCCGACCGCTGCTCAACCTCTTCTGGCCCGAGCTGGCCGGCTTCGTGCAGCCCCTCGCCGGCGAGTACGCGGGACGCCGCGACGTGTTGGCCCAGGTGCCGTTCGTCTCCGGGTACGGCGTGGAGACGGCCATGATGATCGACCTGCTCGACCTGGTCGGCCTGGACGCGATGGCGCAGGTCGACCTCGGTGAGCGCAAGCACCGGCACCAGGACACGGCGGCCCTCGGCCGGATGTCCGCCCAGATCATGTTGACCGCGTGGTCCCGGTTGCAGCGGCGCGGGTGGGCGACCCCCGGGTTGGTGCCGGAGGCGATGCTGACCCAGTTCCGTCGCGGCGGCTCGGACACGTTGCCGAACCTCGACCGCGAGATCGTGGTCAGCGACGTGTCCATCGAGGAGCGTCCGCCGCTGGCCGAGCTGCGCCACCAGGTGCCCCGTCGGCGGGTGGCCGCCGCGTGACCGGCCGGAAGGGATGGGCGGGATGAGCCTGACCGTACTCATGAACGCCGGCCCGTGGCTGTCGGTGCCACCGCCCGGCTACGGCGGCATCGAGAACGTGATCGCCACGCTGGTGCCGGAGCTGCGACGACTCGGCGTGCGGGTGGTGCTCGCCTCGGTGGACAGCAGCACCCTGCCGGTGGACGAGCAGGTGTCGGTCTTCGCCGACGGGCAGTTCGCCGCCTTGCAGCGGCCGTACAACCAGGTCTGCGGGATCGCCCAGGCGCACCTGGCCGGGGTGGTCCGTGAGCTGCACTCGCGAGACGACATCGACCTGGTGCACGACCACGTGGAGGCGGTCGGGCTGGCCACTCTCGCCGCGATGGGACCGGCCGGCCCGCCGACCCTGCACACCCTGCACTGGGACCTGGCCAAGCACCCGGCGCTCTACGGCGCCCTGGACGGCGGCGACCGGGTTCGGGTCAACGGCGTCTCCGCGTCGCAGTTGGCCCGGGCCCCACTGGCGCTGCGCGAGCACTCGGTGGGGCACGTGCACCTGTCCACCCCGCTCGCCGTGGACGCCGAGCGGCGGCCCCGAGCGGACAAGGGCGAGCACCTGCTCATCCTGGGCAGGATCAACCCGGGCAAGGGGCAGGACGTGGGTGCCCGTCTCGCGCATCGGGTCGGGGTCCCGCTGGTGCTGGCGGGGCCGGTCGGGCCGTACCATCGGCCGGCCGATCTGGCCGCGGCCGGCGACGAGGCGCGGCAGAACCCGGACGTGCGGTTCTTCCTCGACGAGGTGGCGCCGCACGTCGACGGTGACCTGGTCCGCTGGGTCGGCACGGTGGCCGGTCAGGAGCGCGACGACCTGCTCGCCAGCGCCCGCGCGTCGCTGTTCCCGCTGCGCTGGGAGGAGCCGGGCGGCACGGCGGTCGTCGAGTCCCTCGCCCTGGGCACGCCGGTGGTGGCCACCGCCCGGGGCTGCCTGCCGGAGCTGATCGAGCACGGCCGCACCGGGCTGCTCACCACCGACGAGGAGGAACTGGACGACCTCGTACTCTCCGCCGAGTTGCTCGACCCCGACGAGTGCCGGCGGGTGGCCGCGCAGCGGTTCACGCCCGCGGTGATGGCGCAGCGCTACGTCGAGTTGTACGAGCGGGTCCGCCAGGGGGTCAGCGCGCCACGGCTGCTCCCGGCCTGACCCTCGGCCCGGCCGGACGGTCGGCGGCGGTTTGTCGGCGGCGGCACCGGGTAGCCCGGCTGCGCTCATGCCCGCCGCCCAGCGAGGAGCCGGTGATGGTCGGACCGATGGCGCACTCCCGGGCCCGCCCCAACCCGGCCGACGGCAAGCCGCCGGTCCGCCGCGCGGCGGCATCGGTGGGGGTGCTGTTCCTGCTGGTCGGGGTGCTCGGTTTCGTGCCGGGGATCACCACCGGGATGGACGCCCTGCGCTTCGCCGGGCACGGCTCCGGCGCGTACCTGTTCGGCGTCTTCCAGGTGTCGGTGCTGCACAACCTGGTGCACCTGGTGTTCGGGGTGGCCGGTCTGGTGCTGGCGCGGACCGTCACCGGCGCTCGGGCGTTCCTGATCGGCGGCGGCGCCATCTACCTGGTGCTGTGGCTCTACGGGCTGGCGGTGGACCACGACACCGGGGCGAACGTCCTACCGGTCAACGACGCCGACGACTGGCTGCACCTGGGCCTCGGCGTCGGCATGATCGCGCTGGGTGTCCTCACCGGGCGGCCCCGTCCGTGACCTGCCGACGCCGGCCGTGACCTGCCTCGCCTCGCTGTCGGTCCGGTTTGGCGTCGCCTGGCCTCGGGTAGTTGGCAGATCCCGACCCAGCAGCGAATCGAGGGCGCCGATGTCCAGCCGGATCACCTGCGACGTGCGCGCCACGGCACCGGTGGCGGTCGTCCGGCTGCGTGGCGCACTGGACCTGGGCACCATGCGGTCGGTGCACCAGGCGCTCAACGACGCGCTCGTCGACCAGCCGGAAGCGCTGGTGGTCGACCTGGCCGAGGTGAACGTCAAGGACCGGCTGGCGCTGTCCGTCTTCGCCGCGACCGCCCGCCGGGCCGAGGAGTGGCCGGCCGTGCCGGTGGTGCTCTGCGCCCCGTCGCCGGTCGCCGCGCGATGGCTGGCCGAGACGACCACGTGCCGGGTGGTCCCGGTGTCGGCGGACTGCGCGGAGGCGACCCGGGTGGCCGGCGCGACGGCCACGCTGCGAATGCGGACCCGGCTGGAGCCGGTGGCCGAGGCCTGCCGCCGTGCCCGGGAACTGGTCACCGACGCGTGCACGCGGTGGAACCTGCCCGACGCGTCCGGCCCCGCCGCGCTGGTGCTGAGCGAACTGGTCGGCAACGTGGTCCGGCACGCCGGCACGCCGATGCAGGTGACGGTGACCCTGCGCCGGCCGTACCTGCATCTGGCGGTGGTGGACGGCAGCCGCGCCCAGGCCCGGCCGGGCGGGACGGACCTGCACGCCGAGGGCGGGCGCGGATTGCTGCTGGTCCGGGAACTGGCCCAGCGGTGGGGCAGCGTGCCGGCCGGTCAGGGTAAGGCTGTCTGGGCGATGCTGCCGGTCACCTGAGGGTTCGAGGTGCTTGCGCCGGTACCGGCGATCTGACCGAAATTTCCGCTCTGGCCTGGTTACATGGTGAGAGGGTCGGGTAGGCACGCCCGTCCTTTCTGCCGTCACGACGGGGTGAGCAGCCATGCCCAAGCGGGTAACCACGGAACCCGGTCGCGATCGGGGCCCGGCGATCCTGGCACCGGCCCGTTTCGGGGGTTTCCCGGGAGCGGTACGAGCGCCGGTCCCCGGCAGCTCGTTGATCAAGTTTCTCGCGACGACCGACCACAAACAGATCGGCCTGCTGTACCTGCTGACGTCCTTCGGGTTCTTCCTGCTGGCCGGGCTCCAGGCGATGCTGATGCGCGCCGAGCTGGCCCGCCCGGGGATGCAGTTCCTCTCCTCCGAGCAGTACAACCAGCTCTTCACCTCGCACGGCGCGGTGATGCTGCTGCTGTTCGCCACGCCCGCGGCGTTCGGGTTCGCCAACTTCATCGTGCCGATCCAGATCGGCGCACCGGACGTGTCGTTCCCCCGCCTCAACGCGCTCGCCTACTGGCTGTACCTGTTCGGCGGGCTGATGGTGGTCGGCGGGTTCCTCGCCCCGGGCGGCTCGGCGGACTTCGGGTGGACCGCGTACAGCCCGCTCAGCAGCGTCGAGAACAGCCCTGGCGTGGGCGCGAACATGTGGGTGGTCGGCCTGGTCGTCTCCGGGCTCGGCACCATCCTGGGCGCGGTCAACCTGATCACCACGATCCTCACCCTGCGCGCGCCCGGCATGACCATGTTCCGGATGCCGATCTTCACCTGGAACATGCTGTTCACCAGCGTGCTGGTGATCCTCGTTTTCCCGCTGCTGGCGGCCGCGCTGCTGGCGCTGTCCGCCGACCGGTTGCTCAACGCGCACGTGTTCGACGCGGCCACCGGCGGCCCGATGCTCTGGCAGCACCTCTTCTGGTTCTTCGGCCACCCCGAGGTGTACATCATCGCGTTGCCGTTCTTCGGCATCATCACCGAGATCATCCCGGTCTTCTCCCGCAAGCCGCTCTTCGGCTACACCGGGATCGTGCTGGCCACCATCGCGATCACCGTGCTGTCCATGACGGTCTGGGCGCACCACATGTTCGCCACCGGCCAGGTGCTGCTGCCGTTCTTCAGCATCCTCAGCTACCTGATCGCGGTGCCGACCGGCGTGAAGTTCTTCAACTGGATCGGCACCATGTGGAAGGGGCAGATCACCTTCGAGACGCCGATGCTGTTCGCCATCGGCTTCCTGGTCACCTTCCTGCTCGGCGGCCTCACCGGGGTGCTGCTGGCCAGCCCGCCGGTCGACTGGCACACCCACGACAGCTACTTCGTGGTGGCGCACTTCCACTACGTGGTGTTCGGCACCGTGGTCTTCGCGCTCTTCGGCGGCTACTACTTCTGGTGGCCCAAGATGACCGGGCGACTGCTCGACGAGCGGCTCGGCAAGGCGCACTTCTGGACCATGTTCATCGGCTTCCACGGCACCTTCCTGGTGCACCACTGGCTGGGCAGCGAGGGCATGCCGCGCCGGTACGCCGACTACCTGCCCACCGACGGGTTCACCACGCTCAACACGATCTCCAGCATCTTCGCCTTCATCCTCGGCCTGTCCACGCTGTTCTTCATCTACAACGCCTGGAAGTCCTGGCGTTACGGCGCGATGGTGACAGTGGACGACCCGTGGGGCTTCGGCAACTCGCTGGAGTGGGCCACCAGTTGCCCGCCGCCGCTGCGCAACTTCGACCGGATGCCCCGGATCCGGTCCGAGCGTCCCGCCTTCGACCTGAAGTACGGCCCGCTCGTCGCCGATCTGGGCCGGGACCTGCCGCAGCGCACCACCAAGCCGCCGCAGCACTTCGCCGAGGAGTTGCGGATGGAACACCACACCCCGGAGTCGCCGGCCGCCGAGGGCGCGCACGGCGCCCAGGACGCGACCGACTTCCAGCCGGGGTCGCGGTCCGGTGCCCGGCCGGTGGACGTGCCGGAGCCCGAGGGCGTCCGCCGGCCGAGCTTCGAGCAGAGCGACGCGCCCAAGGACGCCGAGGACGCGCCGAAGCCGCACGAACGCTGGCGCCACCCGCACAGCGACGGCAACCCCGAGGAACGCTGACCGGGGTATGCCCCGAGGGCCGACACCCACCGGGTGTCGGCCCTCATCCTGTCGTCTTGTGCGAGGCTGGCGGCGACCTCAGTCCCGGGCGGGGGCCAGGCCGGCGGCGGTGAGTGAGCGGCGTACCGCGGGCTGGACCCGGGTCAGCCGCAGCGGCACCCCGGTCCGCTCCGCCGCCTCGTGCCCGGCCATCAGCGCGGCGATCCCACCGGCGTCGAAACCGCCCGCGCCGACCAGGTCGACGACCACCTCGCTGGGCTGACCGGTGACCGCCTCCAGCATGGCCCGGCGCAGCTGGTCCGCGCCGTCGCGGTCGATCTCGCCGCCGACCTCGACGACCACCCGGTCGCCGTTCTGCTTCACCGAGATCCGGGTCTTGCCCGGGTCGGGTTCGGCGGCGCCGTTCTGCCACGGCGGCGGCGCGTCGGCGAGCATCGCCTGACGCAGCCAGGTGAGCGCCCGGGACAGCAGCCGGGACACGTGCATCTGCGAGATGCCGAACCGGGCGGCGATCTCCGCCTGGGTCTGGTTGCCGTAGAAGCGCATTGCCAGGATCCGCCGCTCACGCCAGGGCAATCGGTGCAGCAGCCCGCTCACCGTGACCCGGTCGTCGACCGATTCCAACGCGTTGTCCGACTCGCCGACGAGGTCACCGAACTCCGCGGAGCTCTCCCCGCCCACCGGGGCGTTGAGCGAGGCCGGGCTGTAGCCGGCCGCCGACTCCAACGCGGCGAGGATCTCCTCCTCCGGCGTCTCCAGTCGGGCCGACAGTTCGGCCACCGACGGCGCACGGGACAGTTCGCTGGTCAGTGCGGCGGTGGCCTGCCCCACCTCGAGGATCAGGTCACGCAGCCGGCGGGGCACGTGTACGCCCCAGGTGCGGTCCCGGAAATGCCGTTTGATCTCCCCCACGATGGTGATCGCGGCGTACGCGGTGAACGAGCCCCGTTCCGGGTCGTAACGGTCGACGGCGTTGACCAGCCCCAGCCGGGCCACCTGCTCCAGGTCCTCCAGCGGCTCCCCGCGGCCCCGGTATCGGCGGGCCAGCCGCCCGGCGAACGGCAACGCGAAGCGCACCAGGTCGTCCCGGGCCTCCCCCCGCCGCTCCGGCGGGAGCCCGGCGATCCGGGCCGCGTACGCCAGTGCCGCCGCGTCGAGATCCTCCAGACCTCGATCGGTGGGTGGTGGTGTGGTCGTGGTCGTGCTCGTCTGTCCGAACATCCGCGCCTCCCTCAGGAAGGTCCCCCGCCCGGATCGGGAAACCGGTCGTGCGCGTGGTCGAGCCACGCACCGGGCCGGAAAAGTGGGTCAGTGACTGGGATGCCAGCGGGCGACACCGCCTCTACGCAGCGCAATCAGGCCGTCGCAGCCAGCGATGTTCCCGCTCCGTAGGTACTCAATCACGGGACCCCGGGTTCGCGAGGAAGTTTCGGCGTGCTCCGCCTCAGGAGACCAGCAACCCCTGGTGGCCGCCGCTGTCGCGGAGCACGGCCAACGCCTCGGCGGCCCCCAGCGAGGGCGGCGCGGGCAGGTCGTACGGTTGGGCACGCAGGACCTCGGTGGCCCGGCGGGTGGGCACCGAGGTGACCGGGTAGCCCCGCGCGGTGGTCCGGTCCAACGCCCGACGCCGCCGCCCGAACCCGGCCACCGCCAGCCACTGCGGCAGCCCAGCGAGGGCGGGTGAGCGCACCCCGGGCGGTTCGGGCAACACGTCCACCGAGCTGAACGCCTCGCTGCCGGCCAACCACCACTCGGCCTCGTCGACGCTGCGCCGGGTGGCGTTCTCACACCAGTACGGCACCAGCCCCGCCCGCACCACCTGCCACGGGTCGAGCAACCGGCCGCACTCCACCACCAACCGGTCACCGGTCTTGCCGGCGCCGCGCAGCCACCGTCGGTACAGGTCGGCCACCCCCGCGCTCAGCGCCGCGGGCCGAGGCACCAGCACCCGGTGCAGCGGGTGCTCGTGCCGCGCGGACCAGTCCCGCGCGGCCAGCTCGAAGCCCGAGTCGACGCCGTGCTCGGCGTAACCCGACGGTACGGACACCTCCGGTGGCTCCCACCGGGCCGCGTCGCCGCCGACGGAGCGCAGCACCTGCCGCAGCGCGTGGCTGTCCGGGTGGAAGTCGACCGGGTCGAGCCCGCTGGCGGGGCTTCCGACCTGGAAGCTGTGGCCGGGGCCGCGCTCCAGCACCGGCCAGGTGCGCGCGTCACGAACCAGCAGCACCGGGGCACCCGGGACCAGCCGGTCGGCCAGGAACTGCGCGTACGCGGCCGGTAGGGCCCTCCACGCGGCGGTCAGCGACACGGTCGCCCCGGTCAGCGGGCCACGGCTGGCCGGGCAGTGCACCTGGCGCAGGTGCAGGTCGGCGTTGCCGGCGAGCAGCCGGGTGGCGAGTGCCTCGCCGTGCTCCAGGGCGTCCGCCGGGCGGTCCACCGCGCCGTCGGACCAGTGCACGGTCATCTCGAAGCCGGCGGGCAGCCACGGCACGCCGAGAGCCACCGCGAGGTGTGCCGCCGCGCCGTGCGGTGAGCCGATGAGCACCCCGGGGTAGCGCCGGCGGGGGTACTGGTCGACGAACCAGCGGGCCACCCGGGCGGCGTCCACCTCGTCGACCTGGGACACGGTGAGCGCGACCCGACCAGCGGCCCGGGTGACCGCGGCGCGGCGTACCGGCTCCGGAGCGCCCGGGAACCGCGACGTCGGCCCGGTGTGCCCAAGGTCGGCGCAGTCCTCGCCCCGCAGCGCCCGGGCGGTGGCGCCGACCAGCACCCGGGCGGCGCTTCCCGCGGCCACGACCCGGTCGCCGGCGAGACCGGCGCCATCAGCCGTGAGCCCCTTGTGCACCTTGTGCACCGGCCCCACCTTGCCTCGTTCGCTCACCACGCGGCCCGGCTTCCCGTCCCGATGGGGTTCAAACGGGGCATCACCCACCCGGCAGCACATTCCGCTGGTCAGCGGGGTGCGCCGGTCATCACCGGCGTTCGGCGACGATCCGCCGCCGACGGTCGGAGCGGGTTGGCCCGGGGCGATCACCCCGGGACGGTGGCGCGGGTTTCGCCGGGGCCAGGGCGGGCACTTGCGGGGCCATGCGCACCGACGACACCAGCGAGCCCGCCGCCGCCACGATCACCCCGTACGAGGACGGACCGTTGCTGGTCCGTGGCGACTTCGACCTGGTCACCCCCGACGGCGAACGCATCGACGCGCGCCGGGGCACGGTGGCGCTGTGCCGATGCGGCAAGTCGGCGCTCAAGCCGTTCTGCGACGGCACCCACAAGGCGGTCAACTTCCGCGCGGGCACCACCCGCGAGGGCGGACCCGACCTCGTGTCGAAGGGCTGACCCGGTCAGGCCACGGCGGGCTCGGCCGGCGGGGCCAGGGTGGCCGACGCCGTCGCGGTGAGGGGGACGCTCGGCAGCACGGTGGACGGCAGGGGCGGCGGGGCGGGCGACCGCAGCGAGCTGCGGCCGGCGGCCCAACTGTCCAGCAGGTGCCCGGCGAACAGCCGGTCCACCGCGAGCCCGGCCGCCGCGCCGAAGAGCACGTCGGGGGCGAGGGCCGGTTCAACGCGGACCAGGCCACCGCACATGTCGTGGGCGGCGATCTGCTCGTGCACCGCGTCTGCCTCGACGTGCTCGTCGTAGAAGCGGGTGGCCACCTCGTCGAAGCCGAGCCGGCGCAGGCCGTTGCCGTAGCGACGGTTAGGCAGCGAGGAGGTCATCTCGAACGCGGCCAGATGCCCGAGCAGCGCGCCGCGCAGCCGTCGGTGCAGCCCGAACAGCGACATCAGGTTGTTGGTCGCCAGGGTCACCGCGGGCGCCGCGTCCAGGTGGGCGCCGTAGGTGATGTCCAGGCCGAGCCGCTCCAGGGTGCACCGGAACAGCTCGGCGTGCATCCGGTCCAGCCGGCCGTTGCCGTACTCGTCGGTCTGGATCTCCACGAGGGCGGCCTTGGCCGGGCCGCCGAGGCGGGGCAGGGCCCAACTGTGCGGGTCCGCCTCACGCAGGTGGTAGACGGAGCGGTGGGTGACGAACTCGCGGAACTGGGTGAGGTTGGCGCGGCGTTGCAGCGTCGCGGCCAGCGGCGGCCCGTCGTCGGCCGCGACCAGCTCGGCGAGGCCGGCCGCCACCCCGGCGGCGGGCACCGACGGCGAGCCGACCAGTCGGCGCAGCGCCGCCTCGAACGACCGTTCGGCGCGGGCCCGCAGCGCGAGCATCGTCGGTTGCCACTCCCATGCCTCGTCCACCCCCCGCCAGCCCCGGTAGTGCAGCTCGTAGCAGAGGAACAGGGTCAGCTGAAGGTCCTCGTCCGTGATCGGGTCCGCCGGGTCGAGGTCGGCGCCGAGGTCTGGCGGCAGGTCGTGCGGCGGCCGACGCAGAGCGCCGAGCACCGCCGCGGAGATCGGGCCGCGCGACCGCGGCAGGGTCGCCGGGCCGTATCGGCGGTCAGCGGGCTCGGACATGGGACCTCCAGCGTCGTCGGGCCGCTACTGATGCCCGAGGCCAGGGCGGCTAAACGAGATCCTCGGCGTTCGCGGTGACCTCCACCTGTTCGCGGACCTTCCGGGCGGGAGCACCGTCGGCGTACAGGCCGCGCAGGTCGGCGAACGCCGGCTCCGGCGGCGCCAACGACACCGCCGGGTCGACGACGGCCTCCAGTACGCAGGGACGGTCCGCGGCCAACGCCTCGTCCCAGGCCGCGCCGACCAGTTCCGGGCGGTCCACCCGCACACCGTGCAGCCCGAGCAGGCGGGCCCAGCCGGCGTACGGCACGTCGGGGCGGCGCTGGGTCGGGTCGGATGACGTCTCCCGGCCGCCGCCCATGCCGCTCTGGTCCCGGTTGTTCAGCACCAGCACCACCAGCCGCGGATCACGCCACTTCTGCCAGTGGTGCGACACGGTGATCAACTCGGCGAGCCCGTTGAGCTGCATCGCCCCGTCACCGAGCAACGCGATCACCGGCTGGTCCGGGGCGGCGAGCTTGGCGGCCACCGCGTACGGCAGTGCGCAGCCCATCGAGCCGAGGGTGCCGCACAGCTGCGCGTTCACCCCGGGTGGCAGGGCGAGGTGCCGGGCATACCAGTAGAGGACCGACCCGACGTCGACCGCGACCGAGCCGGTGCCCGGCATCCGGGCGGACAGCTCCTGGAGTACGAGCTGCGGGTTGACCGGGTCCGCGGGCGCGGCAGCCCGGTCGACGGCGACCTGACGCCACCGGTCCACTGAGCTCTCCACGGTGGCGCGCCACCGCTGATCGTTCCGAGGGCGCACACGGGTCAGCAGCGCCCGCAGCGTCTCGGCGGCGTCACCGACCAGCGGCGCGTCGGCCGGGTAGCGGGTGCCGATCCTTCGGCCGTCGATGTCGATCTGCACGGTGCGGGCCTGCTCGGGCATCGGGAAGTAGTCGGTCCACGGGTCGTTGGTGCCGACCATCAGCAACGTGTCACAGCCACCCATCAGCTCGGCGGCGGCCGGGGTGCCGACCTCGCCGAGCACCCCGGTGTGGAACGGCAGCCGCTCGTCGAGCACCGGCTTGCCCAGCAGTGAGGTGGCCACGCCGGCACCGAGTCGGTCGGCCATCTCGATGATCTCGGCGGCGGCGTCGCGACCGCCCTGACCGACCAGGATCGCGACGCGCTGACCACCGCTGAGCAGCTGGGCGGCGGCATCGAGGTCCGCGTCGTGCGGCAGCACCCGGGCCAGTGGCTCACCCGGGGTCGCCGAGACCACCCCGACGGCCGACGTCTGTAGGTCGGGCACCAGGGCTTCCTGCAACTGCCGGGGCAGCACGACACAGGTCGGGCTACGGGTCGCCGCCGCCGTACGGAACGCCTGGTCCAGCAGCGCCGCCACGTGCTCGGGGCTGCGGCCGTACCGGACGAACTGGTTGCAGACGTCGCCGAAGAGCCGGCTCAGCCCGATCTCCTGGTGCGCGTCGCCGAGCGGCCCGGAGATGTCCTCCCCGACGATCGCCACCACCGGTTTGCTGTCCAGCTTGGCGTCGTAGAGGCCGTTGAGCAGTTGGACGGCGCTGGGCCCCTGGGTGGCGAGGCAGACCCCGATGCCGCCGGTGAACTTGGCGTGCCCGGTGGCCATGAACGAGGCGGTCTCCTCGTGCCGGGCCGGGATGAACGCCGGTTCGCCGCCGGTACGGTCCAACGCGTCGACCAACGGGGCGATCGCCTCGCCCGGGTAGCCGAAGGCGCGGGGCACCCGCCAGGCCAGGAGCCGTTCCACCACGAGGTCCGCCACGCGGCGCTCAGCCATTGCCCCGCCCCGGCGTGCTGGGGTCGACGTAGCGCAGCACCGCGCCGACGCCGTCGGTCAGCTCGGGTGCCTCGTCCGCCCCCAGCACGGTCAGTGCCGCGTCGGTGCCGACGAGTGCGCGGACCAGCGCCGCGTCGGCGCGTACCCGCTGCGGGTCGTCCACCGACATCGCGGCCAACTGCCCCGGGTCGACGGCGATCTCGGTCGCCTCCGCGCCGATCCACAACTCGCCGTCGGCCGACGGGTCGTCGACGATCAGCATGGTGTCCACCTGGTTGCGTTGCAGGGCGGAGACCACCGCGTCGAGGCCGGCGCCCACGTCCTCCTGCACGCCGAACTTGTCCAGGGCGGCGCTGATCCGCTGGTCGGCGATCTCCGCGATGGTCTGCACGGTGAGGTCGTCCAGCAACGTCTGGTCGGCGCCGCCGGCTCGTGACCCGGCGTCGGTACGGACCACCAGGTCCTGCCAGCGCTCCGGCATCTGCGCGGCGATCATTCCGGTGGCCCGGACGTCACCGGCGACGACCACCACGTCCGCGCCGACCCGGTCGGCCAGTTCCACGGTCGCCGCGGTCACGTCGCCGGCGTTGTGGTGCCACGCCTCCATGGCCGCCCGTTGATAGCGCGACTGGGACCAGCCGCCGGGCTTCGCCCGCCGCAGTGGGAACTCGTTCGCTCCGGCGACGTGCGCCCGCCGGGGCACCCCGCCGGCGCTGACCGCCATCGCGTCGGCGCCGATCCGGTCGGCCACCACCCGCACCCAGGCGACCTGTTCGCCACGCTGGGCGAGCAGCGGCATCACGTGCGGCAGTGCCCCGTACGCGGCCAGATCGCGCAGTGGCGGCGCGGACAGGTACTCGGAGAGCACCACTCGACCGTGACTGGCGAAGACCGCCAGGCCGTAGTCGCCGACCATCGGGTCGTGCCCACGGATCACCCGGTCCAGCGCGGCGACGCTCGCCTCGTCCGCCCCCTGTTCGGTCAGCCGACTCTGCAGGGCACGCCAGCGCAGGTCCAGCGCCGGTTTGGCATCCTCCGTGTCCGCGGAGGCATCCAGATACACCGAGCACCACGGCCCGGGACGGTCGTAGAGCGGGCGCAGGAAGGACAGCTGCATGCTCGACCCCTTTCCAGCTCGGCAGCCCGCTTACCCTCCTCGCCCGGGATGTCACCTCGCAGCCGTGAGCCCGTGACCAGGTTTCATTCACGTCGTTCAACCCAGGACGTCGATACGATCTGTGAACACAAGCGGACTCTCGGTGGTGGAGATGGACAGCGGACTCGATACCCGACGGATCGTGCACCCGACGGAGCGGATCGTCACCGGGCGGCTGATCCGCCTGCTCGACGGCTACACGCGGGAGGTACGCATCGGTCAGCCGGTGCTGGTGGCGGTGCTCGCCGCGGCGGCGGTCGCCCGGCTACCCGCCCTGCTGCTGCGCTCGCTCTTCTCCTCCGCCGGTGGCGGCACACGTCGACGCTGGAAGCAGTTGAAGCAGGGCCCGGAGTACCTGGTCGTCCCGGTGCGACTGCGCAACACCGCCGGGCAGCTCTGCGAGGTGGAGCTGCACGGTCACCTGCCGCAGAGCGCCCTGCACCCGGCGGACCACGTGCAGCTCACCCTGCGGCCGCAACGGGACCCGGAGCTGCCGCCCCGCATCGAGCGAATCGTCAACCTCACCACCGGGCAGCTGCTCACCCCGCGTACCGCGACGCTCTGGTCGCATCTCGGGCCGCCACTGCTGCTGCAGGCGTTCCTGGGCGCGCTCCTGCTGGCCGGCATCGCGGCCTGGGCCGTGCTGACCTGATCCGGCCGGGCGGGTGCCGGCCGGCCGTTCAGCCGACCGGGGCGGGCTCGCGGGCCGGTTGGCGGTCGACGCCGAGCATCCCCCGGCGACGGGCCCAGCGCTCGTAAGCCAGGGTGGCGAACGGCGGCACCGCACTGGCCAGGGCCACTGCCGTGGCCAGCAGGCTCCACCGGTGCAGCCGGGCCACGGCCAGCACCAGCAGGACGTACGCGATGAACAGGCCGCCATGGATCGGCCCGAAGATCTTCACGCCCAGCTCATTGCCCGGCGGGCCGTACTTGACCAGCATGCCGACCAGCAGGGCCAGCCAGGAGCAGGCCTCGGCGATCGCCGCCGCGACGAACAACCGGGTCACCTTCTCGCGCATCCGCACCCCACCACCTCTCCGGCCGCAATGCTATCGGGGCGACCTGACTGGGCTATCAGGGCGGGCGGCTGGGTAGGAGAAGACCATCGGGCCTTCCCCTGCCCGCCGACGACGTGCGAGGTTAGGGGGACCAGCGGTGACAGGGTGGTGACCATGGGCGAGGACGTCAGCGTACGAACCTTCAGTCGAGAAGACCGGGCCCGCTATCGCGACAAGGTCCGCCGCTGCCTGGATGTCTTCGCCGAGATGCTGCGCGAGTCGCGTTTCGATGTCGACCGGCCGATGACCGGCGTGGAGATCGAGCTGAACCTGGTCGACGAGGCGTCGAATCCGGCGATGCGCAACGCCGACGTGCTGGCGGCCATCGCCGACGAGAGTTTCCAGACGGAGCTGGGCCAGTTCAACATCGAGATCAACGTGCCGCCGCGCCGGCTGACCGGCACCGGCACCGCCGACTTCGAGGAGGGCGTCCGGGCCAGCCTCAACGCCGCCGAGGTGAAGGCCCGGGCGATCGGCGCGCACATGGTCATGATCGGCATCCTGCCGACGCTGCGCCCCGAGCACCTGACTGCCGAGACGCTCTCGGCCAACCCCCGCTACAAGCTGCTCAACGAGCAGATCTTCGCCGCCCGCGGTGAGGATCTGCCGATCGCCATCAGCGGTGTGGAGCGGTTGGCGGTCACCGCCGACACGATCACCCCCGAGGCGGCCTGCACCAGCACGCAGTTCCATCTGCAGGTCAGCCCGGCCCAGTTCGCCGATTACTGGAACGCCGCCCAGGCGATCGCCGGCATCCAGGTCGCGGTCGGCGCGAACTCGCCGCTGTTCTTCGGCCGGGAGCTGTGGCGCGAGACCCGCATCCCGCTGTTCCAGCAGGCCACCGACACCAGGTCGGAAGAGATCAAAGCCCAAGGGGTACGCCCCAGAGTCTGGTTCGGCGAACGCTGGATCACCAGCGTGTTCGACCTGTTCGAGGAGAACGTGCGTTACTTCCCGGCACTGTTGCCGGTCTGCGACCCGGAGGACCCGACGCAGGCCCTCGCGGCCGGCGAGGTGCCCAACCTCGCCGAGCTGCGCCTGCACAACGGCACCGTCTACCGGTGGAACCGCCCGGTGTACGACGTGTCGCGCGGCCGGCCGCACCTGCGGGTGGAGAACCGGGTGCTGCCCGCCGGCCCGACCGTGTTGGACACCATCGCCAACGGCGCGTTCTACTTCGGACTGGTGCGCGCCCTGGCCGAGTCGGACCGACCACTGTGGTCACAGATGTCGTTCAGCGCCGCCGAGGAGAACTTCACCAACTGCGCCCGGCACGGCATCGACGCGCAGGTCTTCTGGCCCGGCCTGGGCTACCTGCCGGTCACCGAGCTGGTGCTGCGGCGGCTGCTGCCGCTGGCGCACCACGGCCTGGACCGGTGGGGGCTCGACCCGGGCGAACGCGACCGGTTGCTCGGCGTCATCGAGCAGCGCTGTCTGACCAGCCGCAACGGCGCGAGCTGGCAGGTGGAGACGCTGCACCGGCTGGAGTCCGCCGACCACCTGGACCGGCCGGCGGCGCTGCGCGAGGTGGTCCGCCACTACGTGGACCTCATGCACAGCAACCGGCCGGTGCACGAGTGGCCCATCCCCTGACCGGGCGTCGCTCCCCCGGCCGGCCCCACCGTTCGCGGCCCCACAACTCATCGATGTCTGTCGTAGGCTGGTGCGGCGCGGACATCGACGTCAACGAGGGGACCGCCTGTGACCACTTCCGGAACGGACCGCACCCCGACTCCGAGGTCCGCGAGCCAAGCCCTGTCCCGACGGCACGTGCTGGGTGCCGGAGCTGCGGCTGCCGGCGGGGCGTTGCTCGTCGGGACGGCCGAGGCGGCGCAGGCGGCGCCGGGCGGCCCGAAGCGGGTGCTGCGCGCGCCGGCCCTGGTTCCCGGGGACCGGGTCCGGGTCGTCTCTCCCGGAGGCACGCCCAGCCCCGCGAACATGGCGCGCGGCATCGAGATCCTGCGAAGCTGGGGCCTGGAGGTCGAGCTGGGCGCGCACGTCTTCGCCAGGTACGGCTATCTGGCCGGCACCGACGCGCAGCGGCTGGCCGACCTGAACGCCGCGCTCAACGATCCCGGAGTCCGTGGTGTGTTCGCCGCCCGTGGCGGCTACGGCACCCAGCGGATCGTCGATCAGATCGACGTGGCCGGCATCCGGCGCGACCCCCGGGTGGTCGTCGGGTTCAGTGACATCACCAGCATCCACGGCAGGCTCTGGCGCGAGACCGGGCTGGCCACCTTCTACGGCCCGATGGTCAACTGGAGCGACAGCCGCACCGGCCCAGAGTCAGCCGAGTCGCTCCGCCGGGCGGTGATGACGACGGCCCCCGTCACCATCTCCCGAGATCCCGCCGAGACGGCCGCCGCCGTGCTGGTGCCGGGGCGGGCGACGGGTCCCCTGCTCGGGGGCTGCCTCACCCTGATCTCCACCTCGCTGGGCGCCGACGACGCCCCGAAGTTCGACGGCGCCATTCTGTTCTTCGAGGACGTGGACGAGGCTCCGTACAGCATCGACCGGATGCTGACCGAGTTGCGCCGGGTGGGCGTGCTGACCAGGGTCGCCGGGGTGGTCATCGGCCAAATCACCAACAGCGTCGGCGGACCCGACGAGTGGGACGCGGCGGCGGTGCTGAGGGATCGCCTCTACGACCTCGGCGTGCCGGTCCTCGGTGGGCTCCGACTGGGGCATGGCAATGGCCAGCTCACCGTTCCGCTCGGTTCACGGGCCACCATCGATGCCGTGGCGGGGACCCTGACGGTGGAGCCCGGAGTCCGTCCCCGCTAGCCTCCGGGCGGGGCGAGGTCGACAGTCTTCCGGACGAGCCGCCCCACGGCGCCGACCGCTCGGCGCACCTGTCGTCGATGATGGGTGCCATGACGTCGGTGGGCGCCCAGCGGGTGCGAGATGCGAACGGCGCGACGCACAGTCCGGCGGAGCAGCGACTGATCGAGTCCGTCGCCCGCGGCGAGGTGCTTGATCTGGTCGGTGACAGGCCGGTCGACGAGGAGGCGATGCGCTCCTGGGGCGATGACCACGCGATCTCGGCCTCGGTCATCCGTGAGCTGGTGCGCGGCCGGCTGGTCAGCGAACCCGACCCGCACGGTCTGCGGCTGCGCGGGGCCCGGATCGTCGGCCGGATCGACCTGGAGAACGTCACCAGTGACCTGGCGCTGGAGTTGCGCGACTGTCTGCTGCCCGACGGCGTGAACCTTCGCAACGCCCGCCTGTCGGCGGTCGCCCTGAGTGGGTGCCGCATCGAGCAGGCGCCCGACTCAGCGGATGCGGCACTGGAGGCGACGCGCTGTGCGGCCTGGGCGCTCTCGCTCGACCGGAGCACCGTGAGCGCCGACGCCGCGGCCGGCGCCATTCGTCTCGCCGCCGCCCGCGTCGGCACACTGGACTGCCGCGGCGCGCGGTGGGCGAACAGCACCGGACCTGCCCTGGATGCCGACGGCCTCACCGTCGACCAGAGCGTGTTCCTGAATGACGGCTTCACCGCGACCAGCCCCAGCGTGCGCGGCACCGTCCGGTTGCTCGGCGCCCACATCGGCGGCCAGCTCAACTGCGGTGGGGCACGGTTGGAGAACACCGTTGGCCCGGCGCTCAACGCCGACAACCTCCGAGCCGACCAGGACGTGCTGCTGTCGCACGGCTTCAGCGCCACCAGCGCCAGCGCGCAGGGCACCATCCGGCTCATCAGCGCGCACATCGGGTCGCTGAGCGCGGGCGGCGCGCGGCTCACGAACACCGCCGGACCGGTCCTCGACGCGGACGGCCTCACCGTCGACCGGGACGTCGCCCTGGATCGTGGCTTCACCGCCAGCAGCGCCAGTGCGTGGGGCGCCGTCGGCCTGGCCGGCGCCCACATCGGTGGGCTCCTGACCTGCGGCGCGGCGCGCCTGGAGAACACGATCGGCCCCGCCGTCGACCTGAACGGCCTTCGGGTCGACCAGGACGTGCTCCTGGACGACGGGTTCAGTGCCACCAGCGGCGGTGACGAGGCGGTGGTGCTGGTGCTGGCCGGGGCCCGGGTCGGTGGAACCCTCCGCCTCGACACCGATCGGGTGGCCCGTACGGCACCGGGCCCGGGACCGCTCGTCGAGTTGGAGGGGCTCACCTACAGCGGGCTGCCGCGACCGGCGTCACTGCGGCACTGGCTGACCCTGCTGCGCGAGCACACGCCCCGCTACAGCGCCCAGCCCTACCAGCATCTCGCCGCCGCCTACCGAGCCGCCGGCCATGACCGTGACGCCCGCACCATCCTCATCGCCCAACGCCGTGACCAGCTCCACCGCGCCGGGCTGAGCGCCGCCGAACGCGCCTGGGGTCGCCTCACCGGGATCACCCTCGGCTACGGCTACCAGCCCTGGCGGGCCCTGCTCCTGCTCCTCGCCACACTGGCCGTCGCCGTCGCGCTCAGCGTCGTCGGCGGCCACCACGGCGGCCTCGCGCAGAAGCCGCTGACCAGCGGCGCTGCCGCCGCCTGCACGAGCATCGACCAGATCGGTGTCGGCCTCGACCTCGGCGCTCCACTGCTCAAGACCGGTGCCCGGGATCGCTGCCAACCGACCGACACCGCCGCCGGTCAGACTCTCACCATTGCCGGCTGGCTCCTGCAACTGTTCGCCTGGAGCTTCGCCACCCTCTTCATCGCCGGCTTCACCAGCGCGGTCCGCAAGACCTGACCCCACGCTGACCTGCTCCGCGCCGGTTGCGGCCGGGGCGGTGCTCAGCCGCGCGGGGTGGGAACGCCGAAGAGATCGATGATGCCGCCGGGAAGCTGAGCGAGCAGGTCGTGCCGCTCGTCGTCATTGAGCGCCTCGGCGACGGTACGCAACACCGCCTGGGCGTGTTGACGCACCTGGTCCGCGTCCGCGACCTGCTCCCGGTCGCCGACGTGCTTCAGGAACTCACCGACGTCCCACCGGCGACCCTGAGGATTACGGGTGACGGATGCGTCCAGCCGATCCGGTAGCTGTGCCGCCAGGTTGTCGGCCTCCTGTCCGGCGAGCCGTTCGCCGAGCACCGACAGGACGGCCTGTATGGACCGCACGGCCTCGTTCTCCCCGAGGCCCGCGCGCCGCCGTACCGTGGCGATCATCTGCTCGTACTCCATGACCCGCTCCTTCCGTCTCCTCGACCGGCCGTCAGGCCTGCCGGCGGACGAACGGGGCGAGTTCCCAGGCTCCCTGGCCGCAAACGGGGTCACGTGTCGACCCGGACTTTGTGTCATCGGGCGGGCAGGGCCTCACAGCTCGCCGCGAACCAGACGGATCAGGCGGTCGAGGACGCGGCCCTCGCTTACCCGCAGGCCGTCGTGCTCGTACTCGTTGGTGATCCAGGGGCGCAGACCGCGTACCGCTCGCGCGGTGGCCAACGAATCGTCAGTGTCGACGTACATGTCGTCGTGGTAGATGGCGGCGGCGACCGGCACCTCGTTGCGGGCCAACCGCTCCGGGTCGTACAGGTCCGGCCAGTCCGTGCGCCGCGCGAGCAGCTCGGCCGCCTCAGCCAGCGGGGCCAGGGCAGGGTCGGTGACGACCATCCAGGGGTAGATCATCTCGCCGGTCAGCAGCACCGGCCGGTCCTCCGCCAACGCCCGGTCGGCGTCGAACGCCGGGAACTCGGCCCGTACCGCCTCGGCCGCCCATCCGGTGGCGCGCGGTGTCACCGAACGCTGGCCGTAGATCGACTCGTGCAGCAGCGCGTAGAGCGGGCGGCCCGCGTACGACAGGTGGCCCTGGACCTCGGCGAGGAACGGGTCGGAGAGCTGCTGACCGGGCACCCCGGGCAGGAAGGCGTCTTCGAGCAGGTAGTGCAGAGCGTGCGACCCGTTGCCGGTACCCAGCATGATGCCGATGGCCTGGAACGCCTCGGCGGTCAACAGTCCACCGCCGGGCAGACGCACCTCCCGCTCCCGCAGGTGTCGCACGACGGCCCGGACGGTCTCGACGTCCTGCGGGTAGCGCGCGTAGTGCGCCTCGACCTTGCGCCGCACCCGTGGGTAGGCGGCCCGGTAGACATCGTCGGCCGTGCTGCGCAGACCGGGCAGACCGCCGGTCACGAAGGCCTCGCGGACGCCGTCCGGCGCGTACGACAGGTAGGTGAGGGTGCAGAAGCCGCCGTAGCTCTGGCCGAGCAGGCTCCACCGACCGTCCTCGCCGAGAAGTTCCCGGCGGATCAGTTCACAGTCCCGGACGATCGAGTCGGCGCGGAAGTGCGCCAGGTACCGGGCCTGGGCGGCCGCGTCGCCCCGAAGCGGCAGCGTGTTTCGGTCGGCGGGGGTGGAGCGGCCGGTGCCGCGCTGGTCCAGCAGCAGCACCCGGTAGTCGTCCAGCGCCCGGTCCAGCCAGTTGTCCCTGCCCACCGGGCGGGGTGACCGGCCACCGGGGCCGCCCTGCAGGAAGAGCAGCCACGGCAAGGGCTCGCGCTCCTTGCCGGCGGCCACGACCTCGCGGGCGTACACCTCGATCCGCTCTCCGGCCGGGTCAGCGTGGTCGAGCGGTACCTGGAAACGGTGGTCGGTGATGATGGTGCCTGGGTGGCGGTAGACCGACACGGGTGCCCCTTCCCGGAGGGGGTCCTGATGCCTCCGATTGTCGGCCGCCACCGTACGCGACGCCGCCGCGTGGACGTCCCCGGTCAGACCGTGAGCAGCACCTTCGTACAGTCGTCCTGTTTCTTCTGGAAGATCTTGTAGCCCTTCGGGGCGTCGCGCAGCGGCATCCGGTGGCTGACGATGAAGCTCGGGTCGATCTCACCGCGCCGGATCCGCTCCAGCAGCGGCCGGGTGTAGCGCTGGACGTGACACTGACCGGTCCGCATGATCAGCGATCGGTTCATGAAGGCGCCCATCGGGAACTTGTCGACGAAACCGCCGTACGCGCCGACGACCGAGACCACCCCTCCCGAACGGCAGGCGAGGATCGCCTGGCGCAGCGCGAACGGCCGTTCCGTCTCGACCCGGGCGGCCTGCTTGGCCCGGTCGTACGCGTACATGGCGGCGTTGCCGTGGTGTCCCTCCAGGCCGACCGCGTCGATGCACGCGTCGGGCCCCCGGCCGGCGGTCATCTCGTTGAGTGTGTCCAGCACGTCAGCCTGTTCATAGTTGATCGTCTCGGCGCCGACGTGTTCCTCGGCCAGCCGCAGCCGGTACGGGAACCGGTCGATGACGATCACCCGTTCCGCGCCGAGCAGCCGGGCGCTGGCGGCGGCGAACAGCCCGACCGGCCCGGCGCCCCAGACGGCGATCACCTGCCCGGGCTTGATGTCGCACATCTCGGCGCCCATGTAGCCGGTCGGGAACACGTCGGCGAGCATGACCGCCTGGTCGTCGCGAACCTCGTCGGGCACCTTGACCGGGCCGACGTCGGCGAACGGCACCCGGGCGTACTCGGCCTGACCGCCCGCGTACCCGCCGAGCAGGTGGGAGTAGCCGAAGATGCCGGCCGGCGAGTGACCCATGATCTTCTCGGCGATGCCGGCGTTGGGGTTGGAGTTCTCGCAGACCGAGTAGAGGCCGCGCTGGCAGGACGAGCAGTGTCCGCAGGAGATCGGGAAGGGCACCACCACCCGGTCACCGGGCTTGAGGTTGCGCACCTGCGGGCCGACCTCGACCACCTCGCCCATGAACTCGTGGCCGAGGATGTCGCCCTTGCGCATCGCGGGGATGTAGCCGTGGTAGAGGTGCAGGTCAGAGCCGCAGATCGCGGTGGTGCTGATCCGGACGATGGCGTCCCGGGCGTTCATGATCTTCGGATCGGGTACGTCGATGACCTTGACGCTGTCGGTGCCCATCCAGGCGGTGGCCTTCATTCTCGGTCCCTTTCGGAGCTGGGGCGGTCAGCGGCGGGACGCCGGCAGCGGCTGGGCGGGACGCTGCATGGCCTGCTGGCGTACGGAAATGCCGTTGGGGCTGCCCTCGGACCGGACCACCTCACCGGCCTCCAGCACCTGCTTGAACCGGCGCAGGTCGTCACGGACCTGTTGCTCGGGTTCCTCACCGAAGAGCTTCGCCACCGCCCGGCCGAGCGCGCCGGCGGGCGGCGCGTACCGCAGCTCCACCCGGACCTCGGTGCCCCGGTCGCCGGGTGCGGGCACGAACCGGACGCGTCCGGCGTTGGGCACCCGGGTCCCCGGCAGCGAACGCCAGGTGATCGCCTTGTTCGGCTGGTCGTCGATGATCTCGGCGTCCCACTCGACGCGCTGCCCGGCCGGGGCGCGAGCGATCCAGTGCGAGCGGCGCAGGTCGTCGGCGCGTACCGACTCCAGGTGGGCCATGAACCGGGGCAGGTTCTCGACGTCCCGCCAGAACCGGTACGCCTCGGCGGGTGACCGGTTCACCGTCACCGCGATCTCCATCCGGATCATCCGCGCCCGGGCCCGTTGGGCCCGCCCGATCCGTACGGCGGCGAGGACGTCGACGGCGGTGATGCCGGCGATCACGGCGGCGGTCAGTGTCAGGCGGCGGCGCCGTTCACCGCCGTGGTCTGCGAGGGCTCGGCCGAGCAGGGTCAGGTCCATGGCGTCGCCGACCACCCGGCTCCACGCCCAGCCGGCCGGGCGTCGGCCGCTGATCAGGCCGGCGGCGCTGCCCAACTCCCGCAGGCCGACGGCCGGGATCACCATGCGCGCGGCCGCGGAGTCGTCCACCCCGGTCAGTCGTGCGAGGGGTCCGGGCGCGACCAGGGCACCGACGCCCAGCGCCAGACTCAGCAGGCCCAGCGTGCTCGGCAGCGTCGCCGGCACCGGCCCGTCCAACTCCGGCAGGAGCACACTGTCGACACGGTCCATGTCCGGTCCCTTCGGGTGGGCGTGACCGCCAGCGCGCCGACGGAGCGGCGCGCCGCCGCCACCGTGACGCTATGCGGTACGCCCGCCTGATGCGCCCGGTTCGCGATAGAACGTCCGATGCGCCTACAGCGCCCAACGGATCACGGTGATCAGGCCGACGACGGCCAGCGCCACCGCGATCAGCCCGAACACCGCCGCCACCAGGCAGCCCAGTTCGTCGAGCCACGAGCTGGGCTCCCCAGGCCGGGGGCCGACGTCCACCCAGGTGACCGGGGCGGGGCCTTCCTCACCAGCCTGCTCGACCAGGCGGCGGAGCCGCGCGCCCGCCAGCGGCCCGAGCCGGTCGCTGGGGTCGGCGGTCACCTTCAGCACGAGCAGGCGTTGCCAGGCACCCGGGTAGGCCCGCTCGAACGCGGCGGCCTCCTCGGCGGTGGCCTCCTCGCTGAGAAACCCCCACCGCCCGGCCTCGGCCACGTTGCCCACCTGCCGGTACAGGGCCGCACGCCGGGCGCGCAACTCCAGGTCATCGGGGTACGCGGCGTTCAGGCTCGCCAGCCGCTGCATCGCAGGGTGGACATGCCCTCGCCGCAGGTCGGCATCCACCTTCGCCAACACGTGCTCTTTCGCCACGACGAGCATTCTGCGTGGTACGCGTACCGCGCCGACAGGGGAATATCGCCGGTCGGATTATTCTGGCCGGCCACCGGAACCTTCTGCCCGGCCCGTTGGTGGGTGTCATGGAGAAGGGGGTGACGGTGTCCGAAGGTGATCTGATCTCCGAGCTCTACGCCAACTGTTTCCGGCGCCTGGTGGTCCAGCTGTACGCGGTGACCGGTGACCTGACCGAGGCGCAGGAGGCGGTCCAGGAGGCGTTCACCCGGGCACTCGTGTCGCCTGGGCGATTCGCCGGGTTGGAGAACCCGGAGGCGTGGTTGCGCCGCGTCGCCGTAAACTGGGCCCGCAGCCGGTTCCGGCGCCGCCAGGTGCTCGACGGCCTGCTGCGCCGCATCGGCCCGCCTCCGGCCGTCGCCGACCACTCGCCCGAGCACCTCGCCCTGCTCGCCGCGCTGCGCGTACTGCCGGAGGGGCAGCGGCACGCCCTGGCACTGCACTACCTCGTCGACCTGCCGGTGGACGAGGTAGCCGCCACGTTGGGCGTGTCAGCCGGGACGGTGAAGTCCCGGCTGTCCCGGGGCCGGCACGCCCTGGCAGCCCTGCTCGCCGACACCCCCGACACCGCCCACACTACGGAACCCGGGAGGATCGATGTCCGGTCGTGAGTTCTCCGGATTTGACGTGGACACCGTCACCGACGCCGTCCGGCAGCCTCCCCTCGACGAGCTGCGCACCACCGCCCGGTCCCGCCGACACCGGTCGGTCGCGCTGGTGGCGACCGCACTGGTCGCGGTGGCCGGGCTGACCGTCGTACCGCTGGTCGCCGGGCCGGACCGGGCGGACCCGCCGGCCCCGGCGGAACTGTCCCCGACGTACTCCGGCGACTTCACGCTGACCGGGCCCGAGTCCGGAGTCGACGTACGGCGGGACGGCTGCGACCTGCGCTTCTCGTTCACGGGCGATCGCGGCCGAAGCTGGTCGGACTGGGACGCGGCCCGGTTCCAGGGCACCCGGTGTGCGGCCAGCTCCACCGGGACGGTGGACAGTCGCATCGAGTTCTCCGTGCTCAGTGATCGGTCCTACCTGGTCAGCGATACCGGGTTCCTCCGCCTCTCCACCGACTACGGCCGCACCTGGCGGGACGGGGAGACCGCGATCGTCGCCGTACCCAGGTTCCCGACGGCGGCCCGGCCGGTCTTCTGTGGCTTCGGCTGCGGGGCGCTGTCGGAGCCACTGGCGGTGGATCCGTCGAGCGGGACCGTGTACCGACTCACCGCCAGCGGGCCGTCGTGGCGTCCACTGTTCGCCCTCTATCCGGCCGCGGACGGCGCCATCTGGGCGGCGTACCAGATGGGTAGGGCCTCGGGCGCGACGGTCGCCCGCAGTGTCGACCGAGGCGCGACCTGGACCAGCTGGGAGGCGGGGGGCGACGCGAGCGTGGTGGCGGTAGTGGGGCTCGATGACCGGGAGGGGTACGTGCTGACCGAATCGCCGACGACGGGCGGCTCGATGCGGCTGTTGCGGACCACGGACGGCGCGAGGACCTGGACGGACACCGGCGCGAAGCTACCGCCGCAGGCCCACTGGGACCTCACGCTGGGATCGGACGGATCGATCTTCGCCATCACCTCGGGTGAAGGCACCGGATCCGACAACCTCGCGCGACTCCTGGTCAGCAGGGACGACGGGAGGCATTTCACTGTCGCCCGGGAGTACGGTCCGCTCGTCGGCTCGGTCAGCGTGGCACCCGGGTACGCCTGGCTCTTCGGCAGCGACGACGGGTCGACCGGCGAGCCGGACCACTTTCTCCTCACCACGGACGCGACCACCTGGACCCGTTTCACGCTCGCGCCATGATCGAGCTGGCCGGACGGCGGTGTAGACGGCGCTCTGCCCCCGCCGGCCCGGCTCTGTCGAGACTGACGCCGTCGGTGAGGGGTGTGCCGGTCGTTGCCTTTGGAGCTGAATCGTCTGCGACATCGCCGGCCGGGCGAGGACGGCGGACGTGTGAACCGACGACGCCAACCAGCGCGGCTGAATCGTTTGCGACATCAGCTCCAAAGGCACTCAGACCCACCCTCGTTACCTCGGCCATCAGCCGCCTGGACCCCCAGACGTGGACGGCCCCGTGGTGGCGCGTGGGCCGTGGGCGTGGGCTGCCCCCTCCCACGGTGTCGCCCGGCCCTCGTTCAGGGTGACGTGTCTGCGCGTAGCTGGAGAATGTAGGTCGCGGTGAGCGCGACTCCACGGTCGTCGTCCTGTGCCAGGTCGACGAGGGCACGCGCCGCGGTGCTTCCCGGGATGTCCGCCAGGGCCTGTGCCAGCCGTCGGCGGGCGGACGCTTCGACGGGTCCGTGGGCGAGGCGGTCGACGAGCCTGGTCGCGATCTGATCCGCCAACGCGGGAGCACTCGCCAGCGTGCTCAACGCATCGGCAGCGTCGACATCATTCGCCTCCTCGACGACCATGTCGACGAGCGTCGGGACGGCGTCGGCCACTCCCCGTGGCCCGAGCGTCAGGGCCGCATACCTGCGGACCGCGATGTCGGGGTTCGCGAGGGCGCCCTGCAGCAGTGCGGTCGCGGTCGCGGTCGGGATCTCGGCGATGGCCTGAACGGCGCGTTTCCGCACCTCGACCTCTGGTGAGCCGAGGCCCTCCGCCAGCAGGGCCAATCCCCCGTCGCCCGATTGCGCCAGAGCCCAGCGAAGTGCCCCGGCGACGTTCGGGTCCGTCTCGTTCAGCGCCGCCTCGACCAACGCCTCCACCGGTACCGGAGCCTCTTCGACCGAGGACAGGGCCGCGCGCTGGCGCCTCCCCGCGCTCTCCGATCCCAACGCCTGCAGGAGCGCGACGATCTGGAGGACGTCCTCCCAGTCGGCGGGTTCCGCCGCACCGATCCGGCGGAGTCGCGTGAGCAACTCCATCTCGCCCGCGATCCGTCTGCGCGTTTGGCTGACGAGGTCATCGACGAGACCCGAGGGTGTGAAGGCGGGATCGTCGAGCGCGCGCCGGACATCACGCAGCGACAGCCCCAGTGACCGCAGGCTCTCGACCTGGAAGATCAGCCGGATGTCCTCGCTGGAATACTCTCGATAGCCGGCTCCGGTACGGCCAGTTGGCCGCACCAGGCCGAGCGATTCGTAGTGCCTCAGCATGCGGGCGCTGACGCCGGACCGTCGTGCCACCTCACCGATCAACACTGCACATCACCCGTTCGCACTGGTCCTGCCGAGGGCCACGACCCGCTTCGCCTCCTCGATCGCGAGCTCGAAGCCGGCGTCCGGGTCGGCCAGCAGCCGTTCCGTGGCGGTCGCGTGCGCGCGTACGCGCGGGTCGCGATCCGTCTTCGCCGCGCGCAGGGTCGGCATGATCACCTCACCGAGCGAGATCAGCGCCCGGCTGAGGCTCAACTGCGTCTCGCGCTCGCCCCGCCCGAACTGTGTCGACAACACTGCGGCCAGGGTCGGCTCCGCACCCTGGGGCACGAGGACGACCGCCGCTCGCCAGGCGCTGCGTGCCACCTCGTCGTCGGCGTCGGTCAGGAGCGCCCGCGTGATCGCTGGCCACGTCTGCCGATCCCCGATCTTGGACAGCGTGTGCAGCGCCTGGCTGCGCGCCTGCGTACCCTCCGACCGAAGTTCGTCAATGAGCTTCGGGATCGTCAGTGGCGATGGGTGGCGGATGAGCGCCCAGGTCAGCATTTCGCGCACGTAGAATTCCGGCTCGATCGCGCATCGCTGGATGAGCTTGTCGATCAACAGCGGATCAGGGT
The DNA here is from genome assembly GCF_014201145.1 of Micromonospora parathelypteridis. NCBI lineage: Bacteria > Bacillati > Actinomycetota > Actinomycetes > Micromonosporales > Micromonosporaceae > Micromonospora > Micromonospora parathelypteridis. The sequence goes on along the minus strand of NZ_JACHDP010000001.1, from coordinate 6,561,671 downwards.
TTGTGCCGACCGCCAGCGCTGTGCGCAGCCGCACCGACGCGTCGGCGTTCTCCAGCCCCCGGAGAGCGCGCATCGTGTTCGTGCCGTTTCTCGGCATGGTCATCGGAACCACCTCATCGCCCCACTGAAGACCTTGCCACTGTGTCAAGGTCAAGCGAGCGTGAGGTGGTAGATCGACACGACGCCGAGGAAGACGACTGCGGCGAGGGAAACGGCGGTGTGGTGTAGGCGTCCGGGCAGGGTCCACCAACCCCGACGCCATGCCGCCACCGTCCCCGTGATGGTGGCCGCCGCGGTGACCACCGCCGTCGTCGACATCGCCAGGACGGTGATCACCACCGGCGACTTCCCGAGCAGGATGCTCTCCTGCAGCCGGTTGCCGTCGGAGAACAGAACTGCGAGGCCGGCGGTGAACGCTGTGGCGAGGGCCGCGGTGATCCATGCCGCGAGCCGTGCGGTGGTGCTCCACCGGGTGCCGGCAGCAGGGCTGCGGCGGCGCAGCAGGCGGACCAACACGGCGATCGGATAGTAGAGCAGGGTGACGAGTAGCACCGTCAGCGCGCCGACCAGGAGCACCTGGTGCAGGGTGGGTGACTGCCACCAGGCCAGTCGTTGGTAGGCGATGGTCGGGTTGCTGGTATCGAAGAGCGCCGCGATCTGCCCATCGCCGTCGACGCGGAAGCCCAGTTGGTCCTGGCCGCCGCGCTCCTGGAACAACCGTGGTCCGATCGGCGTCCAGTGCTGGGTGACCTTGTCCGGGTCGGGCGAGAGCGGCCCTCGGGTGGTGAGGGTGTTGTCGGGGCCGACCTCGACCGACACCGAGGACATCAGCGCGGCCGCCTTGGTGAGATCCTCCGCGGTACGGGTCACCCGGTAGTCGCCCTCGTACTGGTTGAGGCTGCCGGCCACCTCCGGATCTTGGCCGGCCGCAACCGCGTTCCCACCGGTGGTGGCTGCGCCGGGGAAGAACGACCCCACGAACTCGTCGACGACCTCCTTGCCGGCCCAGGAGGCAGTGCCATCCACGCCGTCACCGTTGTAGACGACGAAGATGCCGATGCCCTTGTCGGGCAGCAGCGCCGCGTTGCTGTGGAAGCCCGGGACATCGCCGTCCTTGGCGAGGACGAGTTGCCCGTCGCGGGGGTGTTCCTGCCAGCCGAAGGCCATGCCGGGGAGCTGCGGGTCGTGGCTGAACTGTCGCGTCTGCATCTGGCGGAGTGCGGTCGGATCGAGCAGCTGTGGCTGGATCGGAGAGGTACTCGTACGCAACTGGTCGCTGAGGAAGCGGCCCATGTCGGTGGCGGTGGAGACCACACCGGCGCCGGTTGGCACCATCGGCCCGTACTGGCCCTGCACCCGCACCTGTCTGTCGTCCTGCGGCCGGTAGCCCTGGGCGAGGGTGGCGTTGACGGCTGCGGTGGGTGGTTGACTGGCGGTGGAGCCGGACATACCCAGCGGCTGCAGGAGGTGCGTCGCCACGTACCGGTCGAAGGGCTCTCCGGAGACGACCTGCACCAGGTAGCCCGCGAGGGTGAACCCGTAGTTGTCGTACGAGGCGAGAGTGCCGGGGCGCCGAACCCGTTCGGGCTGATGCTCAGCCAGGTAATCGGCCAGCGGTTGCGCGTCGGCCGGGTCGCGGACCGCCGCCCCTACGATCTCGTCGACGAACCCTGAGGTATGGGTGAGCAGATGCGCGAGGGTCACCGGCTGGCCCGGGTAGCTGTCGCGAATCTTGAAGGCGGTGAGATAGCGGTTCACGTCCGTGTTCAGGTCCAGCTTGCCCTGTTCCACCAGTTGCATCACGGCGGTCGTGGTCCACAGCTTCGCGTTCGAGGCGATGAAGAAGCCGGTCCTGTCCGGCGACACCGGTACGCGGGTGTCCACGTCGGCCAGGCCGTATCCCCGGGCGAACAGTGGGTGCTGGCCGTCGACGACAACGACCGCGGCACCGGGAATCCGATACTTTGCCAACTGTGCCGGCACGAGGTTGTCAAAGAACGCCTCGTAACCCGTGGCCGGTGCCGCCTGGGCCGCGCCCGGCACTGCCGTGACGGCACCCAGGGCCACCACCGACGCCAACAGTGTGCGCGTGACGCGAGTGAACACTTCGTACTCCCTGCTCAGGTCTTCCCGTCGAGCCGGCCGACGGGAACAGACGTTATGGCGGCCCGGAGGGCCTTTCGAGCCAGTCCACCCCCGACCTGACGTCGGGCTAGCCCTACCGGCGCCACGCGCACCAACCGCGACTCCGGTCTCCGCTGAGTAGGGTGCAGGCATGGTTGATCGGCACCAGGTGATGAACTTCCGCGTCCAGGCCCAGCAGCTCGACCGGGATCAGAACACGCTCGCCGACGCCGCCATCCTGGACATCGGGGTGCAGAACACCGGACCGGACGGCGCCCGGTGGGCGCTGGCCGTACGCGGGGTCGACGTGGCCGCGTTGTCCGCCAAGAATCTGGTTCTGCTGTGGACCATCCGCGGCGCCCCCCACGTCTACCGTCGAGCCGACGTCGGAAAGGTGGTGGCCGCGGTCGAGCCCTTCTCCGACGCCGACGCGGGCAAGCGCATCTACGACGCCTCCAAGCCGTTGAAGGCCGCTGGCATCGGCAACCTTGCCGCCCTCGACGAGGTGGCCGCTCAGCTGCGGGCCATCGTCACCACGCCAACGGTCAAGGGAGACGTCTCCGGTCGCCTGGCCAAGGTGATGCCCGAGCCGTACCTGCGGTTCTGCCGAGCGTGCGACGCCACGCACCTCTACGAGATGCCGTTCCGGTTGGCCGCCGCGCGGGCCGGGCTGGAGCTGCAGCTCGACACCTCGCCCCCGGTCCTCCAGCGCATCACCGGGTTCACGAGAGCGGCCGCCTCGGGCGACCGATACGACCTCATCCGCGCGTACCTTCACCTGCTCGGCCCGGCCACTCCGAAACAGGTGGCCGACTATCTCGACGCCCCGGTCAAGGACGTGAAGGCGCTCTGGCCCGACGACGTGATCGAGGTGACTGTCGACGGGGAAGTGCGCTCGCTGCTGGCCGCCGACGAGAACGTGTTGGAGTCGGCCGACGCCACGTCAACTCGCCTGCTCGGCCCGTTCGACCTGTTCCTGCAGGCCAAGGACCGGGCAACCCTGGTGCCGGACACCGCCCACGCGAAGGAGTTGTGGCCGGTGTTGGGTCGCCCCGGCGCCGTTCTGGTCGACGGCGAGCTGGTCGGCACCTGGCGCCCCCGCAAGTCCGGCAACACGTTCACGGTCGCCGTCCAGCCCTGGCGCAAGCTGCCCGGCCCCATGCGCAAGGCCATCACCGAGCAGGCCGATCGCCTCGCCGCGTACCGCGCCGTCTCCCTCACCGGCGTCGACTTCGCCATCTAGTGGGTAACAGACGGCAAACGCACGATCACAGTACGGGTCAACGACCGGCATCGACTGGTGAAAACTAGGCAACGCCCTACCCCTTTCGCTGGTGGCCTGACGACCGTCACGACAACCCACAGCACCGGACAGCGGTCATGTCAGCGCGGCAGACGGGTGCGGCGGTAGTAGGACCAACCGGCCAGTGGCAGCGCGAGCGTCCATGCCAGAAAGAGCGGAAGGCCGATCAGGACACCCGTGGGGGTGAAGATGTCCTGTGGGCTGGACTCCGCCAGGTCGGCTGCGAACTGCCAGGGCAGGGTCGCCGAGTAGCCGATCATCAGGGCGGATCCCAACACCGTTGGTGTCAACGGCAACCATGGCGGCACTCGGCGTCCGTGCAGCCACGGCACCCACCGGGGGAAGGTCACTCCCCAGTCACTGATGAGCCCAAGCGCCAGGACCCCACCGAGCGCGGCGAGGACGCACAGGAGGCCCAGATAGAACGCGCCGGCCGGCATGCCCAGGACACCGTCGACCGGATGATCGCCGACACCGGGCCCGCGACCGTGGTACCACTCGTCGAACGGCCCGGCGTTGGCGAACATCGGAATACCGAGGATCCATGGAATGTGCAGCGGGATGAACCCCAGCAGGGGGGCGATCCACGCCACGTGACCGGCTCGGCGTGCCCATGGCGGTGGTGGTGGCGTACGAGGAGCCATCGATGCTGTGGCGGGCAGGGTCTGCGCCTGTGGTGGTCGAGTCACGGTGGTTTCTCCGTATCGGCGGTGAGCGTCGGCATATCCGAGATCACTCTGACCGAGCGGCGCGACCGGCGATTCCCCGAGCGGAGGGAGTCGCCTACCCGTACGCGGGGAGAGTCACTTTCGCTGTCCTGGCCGGGGCTCGCCTTTTCGTCAGCACGACCTGTTCACCGGTCGGTGGCGTTGGTGTCCTCGCCGTACTCACCGCGGATGGGTAGGTAGTAAGCGGGTAGGAAGGCGGCGATGATGACGACGCCGGCGATCGGTACGAACGCGCCGACGAGGATGCCTGAGCCGATCCAGACCAGCGCGAGCGCGAATCGGTGGCCGATCGCACGGACGCCGATCGGACCGAGGCCAGGATCCAGCAGTTTGGCGCGACGAAGGTGAGCCCAGATGACGTTGAAGAGGGCTGCGGCCGTCCAGAGTGTGCCGCCGTAGACGACAACCGACGTGCGTAGTCCCTGCTCCGCGCGTAGTGCGTCGGCGAGTAAGTGACGTGGAGAACGGCAGGGACGCGATGACCATCAGCAGCAACGTGTTGAAGAACAACACCTCGCGGTCAACGTGCCGGACACGGTCGAACATGACGTGATGATTGACCCACACCTGCCCGATGAGCAGGAAGCTCAGTGCGTATGCCAGGTACGACGGCCACAGAGCACCGAGACCCCGTAGGAGATGCCCGAAGTCCTGTGGCGGCTGGATCTCCAGCACGAGAAGCGTCACGGCGATGGCGAAGACACCGTCGCTGAAAGCCATCAGCCGACTCGGACTACGCGTGAGCCGTGGATTGTCGCTTTTGGAAGGCACGCCGCAAATTATGCTATAAGTCAGCTTTTGCCACGCGCGCCCGCTGACGCGCAGGCAGAGTTTCAGGCCAGGGTGTCCGCCAGTGCCCAGCGAACGGCGTCAGTGCCGGCGGTAGCCCTGGTAGGCCTGCCAGCAGCCCCAGCCGATCGCGGCAAAGCAGGCGATCCGGACCCCGAACAGGATCGGCAGGCCGAACCGGCCCTGATCGATGAGCCAGTCGTGCAGGCCCCAAAAAAGTGAGGTGAACACGACCGCGGACACCACCGCGACGGCCAGGCCGGTCACCACCTGCGCCCAGCGGCGGGTCGCCGAGACCTGGGTCGCGTCGGGATCGCCGTCGACCCTGCGCCCCTGACCATCGATCCCCGTCATGCCCGAAAGTCTATTCAGCCGAGCCGGCATCGATCAGGTGTGCGGCCCGGCAATGGGCCGGCTCGCCGTCCCCCACGCACGCCGGCTCGTGGCCCTCAATTCTTCGATGTGGGGTGCCGGCGTGAGCCCCGAAGTCGTCAACCTTGACCCGCCGGACGGTCCGCGTCCGCCTAGGACGGATGCCCGCCGTCGGGCTTTCACCCCGGCGTCCGCGTCCCGCGGCCGCCCTGTCGCGTAAGGAGAACCGATGTCCCCGCTGAACCGTGTCGCCGCGCTCGCCGCGACCGCCGTCGCACTCGCCGCACCCGCCGCGCTTGCCGCACCCGCCGCCGCTGCCGCGCACACGGGCGCCGCCCGGACGAGCGCGGTGACGGCCGGCCCGATCTGCCCGGACCATCCGGACGTGCCGCTGCTCGGCTCCTACGTCGGCAGTGAGGGCGACGTCGACGTCTACCGCGTACCGAACCGCTTCGGCTTCACGTTCGTCCGCGTCACCTGCGGCTGACCTCTCAGCCATCCTTCGAGCCCCGGTGGGCTCCGGTCGTCCGGAGCCCACCGGGGCTCTGCTGTTCCCAGGTACGACCGCAAATCCACTTGAGAAGTTTTTGAGTCCGGCCAGTCCCTGGCGGGGACCGCGGCGACGGACCGCTTTCCCGCTCTGAACTGGGCACACCCGTCTGGGCCCCGCCCTCGGAAGCCGCACCGGCAGGACGGCCGACGCACCGACGTCGGCGCAGATCGGACATACCGACAGCCGGCCGCAGAAACAGTTTTTATATGACCGCGGATTCGCGCCTTGTCTCGCCTCAGCCCGTCATGGCAATCTTTCATCACACCGAACGGAGCAACACCCGAAAGGGAGCCGGGAGGCAAACGGGAAGACAGTTCCGGTGCCGCCGGAACCATTCAAGATGAACACGGTCCTTAGCTAGTCGTGTCCGTGTGAGAATTGTCGGAGGTGATAAGAGTGGTCACGAAGCAGGTGATGCCGATCAATTTGGATCTGGCACCCGAGGTCGACCGGCTGCTGCTGGAGCTGGGCGTTGGGCCCTTCGTCCGCGAGACTGTCACCTCGCCGATCGGGCGGAACGACGCGTGGGCGGGTGTTACCGAGAACGGCCGGGACGTCTTCGTCAAACGGCTCACCGGCCGGGCCGGCGACACGCAGGGCCGATTGCGCCGCCTGCTCGACTTCGAAAAGTACGCGGCGGACGCCTCTTTCGACAATGTGCACTGGCCGCAATTCATCGGCAGTGACGAGGAAAACTTCATAGTCGTATTCGAGCGCATCGACGACGCGGTCAACGGCGCGACGCTCATGGTCGACGAGACCTTCACGCTGGAGCACGCGCACCAGGTGGGCAGGGCGATCGGGCATCTGCACTCCACCCCGCCCGCGGCCACCGTCGACCTCGACGACACGACACCAGGATTTCCGCCGGTCGGTCTTCTGGAAGGGATACCGCTGTCGATGTTCCTGCGCTCCAGCGCCGGTGAGATCGAAGCGTGGCGGCTCTTGCAGAACGACCCCGAGCTGATCGCCGCCGTGCGGCGACTGCGGGACGCCGAGGCGCAGGCGCCGAAGGTGCCGTCGCACTGCGACCTGCGGGTCGACCAGTTGCTGATCGGTCCGGAGGGTCTGTTCCTCACCGACTGGGAGGAGTTCCGGCTCGCCGATCCGGCCCGTGACGTCGGGGCGTTCGCCGGCGAGTGGATCTACCGGTCGGTCCTGGACCTCGTGACCAACCGGGGCGACGACGCCTTCCTGGACACCGAGTTCACCCACGACCTGGTGCTGCGACGCGGTGTCGACAAGATGCGCCGCCTGCTGCCGCTGGTGCACGAGTTCTGGCGCGCGTACCGCGAGGTTCGACCGGAGGTCGACGACGGCCTGGCGGTCCGCGCGACGGCCTTCGCCGGCTGGCACCTGCTCGACCGACTGATCGCCGGGGCGCTGTCCTCCGCGCGGCTGTCCGCCATCCAGCGCGCCGCCGCCGGAGTCGGACGGGCCGCCCTGGTCAACCCGGAGAAGTTCGCCACCACCCTCGGCTTCGGAGGAGACCGATGACACTGCAAGCCCAGCCCGTGACGGGGGAACTCTCCCCGACGGTGCGCGACGCGATCAGGCAGATCCGCGTGTCGGCGGACCGGACCACCGCGGTCGTCGGCGGCCAGGAGGTCACGGCCGACTACCCCAGGGAACTGCGCCGCCTGCTCGCGGAGTCGATCTACAACGTGCTGCACTCCGGGCAGCCGGACGGGCAGGTGCCCACCCGGTTGCGGGACGACGCTCTCGAAGAGCGGTTCATCGCCGCGGTTCCACACCGACAGATCGAGGTACGGGGCGTCGCCCGCTCGGCGGTCCAACGCGACCCCGCCGGCCGCGCCCGGATCCTCGTGGAGCGCGAGGGCCTGCGGATCTGGGTCCCCGTGGAGGCCCTCACCACGACCGGGTCCGCACCCGGTGAGCCGGTGACACTGGGCGTACCACCGTGGCGGGCCGCCCTGTCACCGGGATTCTTCCTGGTCGACGGCTCCCGGCAGCGCGCCACCGACCGGGACTTCCTGCGGATCTACTTCCACCTCCGCGACGCCGAGCACGCCGTCGGCGCGTGGGCCACGATCCTGAACCACCTTGAGGACCGGGCCGTGCCGTACCGGGCGAAGGTGCTGTCAGCGCACGAGTTGTACCCGCGCCGCGACGCGATCGTCGTCTACCTCACCGACGACTGGGCGCACGTCGCCGACGACCTGGCCCGGGTGGCGCAGGACCTGCCCGGTCTGGAACACGAGACGTCGGCCTTCGTCGACCGGGTGGCGCCGGGAGTCGGGGCGGCCTCGGAACCCAAGGACGCCAAGGCCGGTCGCCAGGGGCTCAGCTTCGGGCAGCACCGCGCCACCGTCCTGGCCGCCGCCCTGGTCGAGGCGGGCGACGACCTGAGTCAGGTCGAGCCCACCGTCGTCGAGCACTTCATCGCGGCACACATCGACCCCACGAACCCGGCCCGCAACCTGCCGGCCTGACCCGTACGGATGACGGAAGACCTGAGCTCTCTCGCTGGGGGCGTCAACGGGGCGTTCCCAGTCTGGAGCTCAGTGCTTCCCACCACGAAGGAGATCAAAATGCCCACGGACCTCACCAAGACCGACAACATCGTCGACCTCGTGGCGAGCTACGAGACCTACCTCGGCGACACCGACGAGCTGGACGTCTCGGCCGTCGCCGACGCCCCGGCCACCACCTGGTACTGCGCCAGCGCCGCCGTCAGCTTCCTGACCTCGGTCACCTACGAGGCGACCTGCTGAGCGCACCTCCCGATCCCGTCCGCCGGCCCGGCGGACGTCCCTGAAAACCCTTTCACGAAGGAGAGAAAGTGCAGGACAAGGCGAGCAACATCGAAGAGCTGCTGGCTGGCTACGAGACCTACAGCACCGCCGAGGACATCGAGGTTTCGGCTGTCTCGGACGCCCCAGCCACCACCCCGGCCTGCGCCGCCTCGGCGGCCGTCAGCTTCATGGCCAGCCAGATCATCTCGAAGACCGTCGACGACGGCTGCTGAAACACGGCAGGCCCCCGAGCGGTGGGCCGCACGGTTCCGTCCGGCCCACCGCTCGGCCAACCATCTGACAGCGAGGTACCAACGATGACCGAGATCCCGCCCTTCCAGCAACTGTTGACCATGACCGACCTTCTGGTCCCGGCAGCCGTGCGAGCGGCCGCGACGCTCGGCATCGCGGACCACGTCGCGGCGGGGGCGACCACCGCCGACGAGATCGCCCGCCGGGCGGGGTCGGCCCCCGACGTGACCGACATGCTGCTCCGCTACCTGGTCGACATCGCATTGCTCGACCGTGACGTGAACGGCGGGTACGCCCTCACCGCCCTCGCCGAGCCGCTGCGTTCCGACCACCCGCAGAGCGTGCGCGCGATGCTGCGCAACGACGGGATGTTCGGCAGCAGCGGCCTTTCCCTGCTGCGGCTCGACCACACCGTACGCACCGGCCGGCCCGGGTACGTGGCCGAGTTCGGCCGCGACTACTGGGATGCCGTCAACAACGATCCGGCCTTCGTCGCCGAGTGGCGGGAGCAGGGCGAGGCCGCGGACCGGATGGACCTGCACTGGGACGCGGGCATCGTCGTGACCGGGTACGACTGGAGTGGCGTCGGAAGTTTCGTCGACGTCGGCGGCCACCTGGGCAACCTGACCCTCGCCCTGGTCCGGGCCCACTCCCACCTGCGCGGGACGTTGCTGGATCTGAGGAACGTGTCGGCAGAGGCGGGTCGGCGCTTCGCTCGAAGCGAGGTCGCGGACCGGTGCACCGCGGTCGAGGGCAGCTTCCTCGACCCGCTTCCGGAGGGGCACGACGTCTATCTGCTCTCCGCCATCCTCGCGGACTGGTCGGACGACGACGCGACCCTGATCCTCAAGCGTTGCGCCGAGGCGGCCGGTGCGACCGGCAAGGTGCTGGTCGCCGACATCGCCATGCCCGTCGGCGGCGCCGGCTCCGAGCTGCGGCTGCGTTCGATGATGCCCGCGCCCACCCGTACCGCCGAGGACATCGAGCGACTGGCCGGGGCCGCGGGTCTCCGGCTCTCCTGGCGCGGACCCGACACGGCGGTCCGGACCCTGCTCGAGTTCGTCGGCCAGTGACCCGAGTCGAAAGGCAGAATCCCGTGCGTACTTCGCGAACTCCTGTCCTTGCCGGCGAGCGCCAGCCGGACCGCCCGCTACGTCTGCTGCGCGACCTCGTCACGGCGCATCCGCCGACCATGGCGTTCATCGGCCTGCTGGCGCTGGTTTCCACCGCGGGCACCCTGGCCCTGCCGTGGGCCGTCGGCCAGCTGATCGCCGCTCTCGGCGCGGGCAGCACCCAGCGGTGGACGGTGCTGCTGATCGTCTTCGGGCTCGGCGCGGCGCTGTCCAACGCGCTCGCCACGTTCCTGCTGTCCCGCCTCGGTCAGCAGATGATCTGCCGGTTGCGGGTACGCACGATGGGCCACGTCCTGCGGCTGCCCCTTGCCGACGTACGCCGGGAAGGCAGCGGCAACCTGGTCAGCCGCATCACGGCGGACACCTCCCGGGTCAAGAAGCTGATCGACGTCGGCCCGATCCAGCTGCCCATCGCCGGTCTCACGGCCGTCGGCACGCTGGTGATCATGGGCTTCCTCGACTGGGTGCTGCTGGCGATGACGCTCGCCGCGTTCCTGGTCGCCGCCGCGCTGATCGTGGGCGTGGTGCGGCGCCTCCGGCGCAGCTACGCCGCCGTGCAGGAGACCACCGGGACCCTCGCCCAGCGCTTCGTCACCGCGGTCGACTCGATCAAGGTGATCAAGGCGTACCGGGCGGAGGCGAGCGTGACGGCGGATCTCGCAGGGCAGGCCGACACGGTCGCCCGGCGGGAGATCGACGCCGCGCGGATGGAAGCGCTGATGACTCCCGTGGTCAACCTGGGTCAGCAGATCGCCCTGGTCGCGGTCGTCAGTGGCGGTGGGGCCCGGGTCGTGGCAGGTGGGCTCAGCCTCGCCGACTTCGTCGCGTTCCTGCTCTACCTGCTCCAGCTCACCGGCCCGTTCATGATGATCGCGGCTGGTGTCACGGCACTGAAGATGGGCGCCGTCGCCCGGGACCGCTTCACCGGCCTGTTCGCGATGCCGCAGGAGGCTGGGCCGGACGAGGCGCTGCCGGCGCCGCAGGGCCCGGCGGCATCCACGCCGGCGGTGCGGTTCGACAACGTCGGGTTCCGCTACGGCGCGGAGCCGATCCTGCGGGACGTGTCGTTCGAGGTGCCGGCGCGGGGCCTCACCGCCGTGGTGGGTCTCTCCGGCGCCGGCAAGACGACCGCGATGGAGCTGATCCAGCGCTTCGCCGACGTCACCGACGGCAGCATCCGGGTGTTCGGCAACGACGTCCGGCAGTGGTCGCTCGACGAGCTGCGCGGCCGGATCGCCTTCGTCGACCAGGGTTCCAGCTCGGTGCAGGACACCGTGCGTCGCAACCTGACCCTGGGCCGCGGCGACAACGCGTACTCCGACGGGGACCTGATGTCGGCGCTGCACCGGGTCGGCCTGGCCGACGACATTCGGCGTCTGCCCGACGGTTTGGACACGGTGCTGGCCGGTGGCGTGGACCTCTCCGGCGGCCAGCGGCAGCGCCTGGCCATCGCCCGCGCCCTGCTCAGCGAGGCGCCACTCGTGCTCCTCGACGAACCGTCGTCGCATCTGGACAGCATCAACGAGCAGCGACTCCGGGACCTGATCGACGAGATCGCCGCGACCCGCGCGGTGGTCGTGGTCGCGCACCGCATCTCCACGATCCGGCACGCCGACCACGTCGTGGTCATGCAGGCCGGAGCGGTGATCGGGCAGGGGTCGCATGACAACCTGGTGCAGACCTGCCCGAACTACACGGACCTGGTCCGGGGGCAGCTGCTCGTCGGGACGGGAGTGAACTGATGACCGCGTACTCGATCATGATGCCCTTCGCGCCGCAGCGCCCCGAACAGCTCCTGCCGTTCGCCGCGCTGACCCAGTGGTCGGCGTCCTGCCTCTGGCAGGGCCAGGGCAACGTCGGCGACACCCACATCAGCTTCGCCCACGCGGCGGCCAGCGGTTTCCGGGTGCCGATGGGCACCTCGGTCAACCTGATGCCGTTCCTGCACCCGTACGACGCCGCCCTGCGGGCGCAGACCCTGGCGGCCACCACCGGTCACCGGTTCGTGGCCGGTTTCGGACCCGGCGCGGCGGTCCTGCAACGAGGGGTGCTGGGCGCTCCGTACCGCAGTCAGCTCGGCGCGGTACGCGAGTACGCGACAATCGTGCGGTCGCTGTTGGAGCACGGCGAGGTGCACCTCGAAGGGGAGTACTTCCACTGCGGGATGCAGTTGGCCCGCTACCCCCGCCCGGCCGTGGAGATCGGCCTGGGCGTGCTGCGGCCGCGGATGGCGGAACTGGCCGGGGAGGTCGCCGACGTGGCGATCACCTGGCTCACGCCCGCGGCGTACCTGCGCGACACCGTGCTCCCGGCGCTGCGCCGGGGGGCCGAACGGGCCGGACGACCCACGCCGCGGCTGGTCGCCGTCGTGCCGATGGCGCTGCGCCACGCCGACCGCGACCCCGTCGCCCTGGCGCTGGCCAGCAACTCCGGGCACATGCGTCTGCCGCACTACCGCGACATGTTGCAGCGTTCGGGTATCTCGGTGGACGTCGCCGCGGACGCGCAGGCCAGCGGTCGGGCCCTGATCGACGGGGGCGCCTTCCTCTACGGCGACCCCGCCGAGCTGGCGCTGGGCATCAAGGAGTTCGTGGCGGCGGGCGTCGACGAGGTCGTGCTGAACATGTCCGGTGTCTGCGCCACGTACGGCTCGCGGCGGACTCTCGGTGAGCTGGAGACCGTCCTCGGGGAGACGTCGCCATGAGTGCCCCACCCCCGCCGGAGTTCCTTCAGGCGCCGGAGCTGCGCCTGGAACGGCTGCTGCTCGTGGTCACCGGCTCGGCCTCGGCCAGCAACGTGCCCAACTGGTTGAACTGGCTCCGCGACACGTACGCCGACCTCGACGTCGCCGTGGTGGCGACCCGCAGCGCCCTGCGCTTCGTCACCCGCGACGCGCTCGCCCTGCGGACCGATCACCCGGTGGTCGTCGACGCGTGGGACGACTGCACGCGGGCCCGGCACGTCGAGCACGCCCAGTGGGCCGACGGCATCCTGGTGTACCCGGCGACCTTCCACTTCGTGGCCCGGTTCGCCCTGGGTCTCGCGGATTCCCCGGCCCTGCTGACGCTGCAGTGCACGAGCGCGGCGATCGGTCTGGCGCCGGCGCTGCCGCCGGGCGGGCTGGACAGCCCGGCCTTCCAGCGGCACTGGGCGACGCTGGCGGAGCAGCGCAACATCGCCCTCGTACCGCCGATGCCCGCGCGCAGCCTCACCACGGGCCGCGACGACGGTTGGGTGTGCCCTCCGCTGCCGGAGGCCCTGCGCCGGCTGGAGGAGCGTCGCCTGGGCCTGGTCGGCGGCGTCGAGGCGGTTCTGGCTGGCGGGGCAGCGGCATGACGGTGGCGACGATTGCTCCGGCGGGGCGCGACTTCGGCACCGAACTGCTGCGCACCACGGTCCGACCCCTGCCGGTCGGCGGTTACCGGTGGCGACGCAGCGTCGGCACGTTGGCGCCGACGCCGTTCGTCCCGGCGGTCGACGACGTCCTCGCGGCGCTGCCCGCACCGGGTCCGGTGCGCTGGGTGGCCGGCGTGCCCGACGGCGACGCGCGGACCTACCAGGTGCGCGGTGATCACGCGGTGGCCGGGCGCCTGCTCCGTGAGGGCCCGGACGAGGCCCTCGCGCCGGTCCTGCACGGGCTCGGCAAGGCCCTGCGTCACCTGCACGACCAACCAGTACCGGCGGGGGTCGGGGCACACCGCCCGCGCGGGTTCACCCGGCTCACCACCTGGCTGGACGGCCGGTCGCCGCAGCCGAGGACCGCGTACGCGGAGTCCCTGCTCCTCCCCCGGCTCGGCGTCGACGCCCTGCGACGGATCCGGGTGTACACCGAGCGGATCGCGACCGCGCCGGCCGTGTTGTGTCACGGTGCCCCCGGTCTCGGCTCCCTGGTGCCCGCCGAGGCGGATCCCACCGAGGCCGACGCGCTGATCGGTGAGGACCTCTGCGCCGCGCCGTGGGAGTACGACCTCGGTTGGGTGCTGGGCGAGCTGGTCGAGCTCCAGTGGTACCGCGGTGGTGACCGCCCGGCCTGGCAGCGGCTGATCACCGCGCTGCTCGACGGGTACGGGCGCGACCTCGGTGACCGGTGGCAGGAGTGGGTCGCCTTCCGGGTGTTGCTCCACATTCACGACTACACGGCCTATGTCGGCTGGGAGTCGGACGTCTTCGCCAGGTACACGGGTTTCGCCCGGTACCTGCTGTCCTCCTGAGGAAGAATCATGACCGTCCCAGTCGGGTCCTCGGACCCCCGTCGACTGCACCGTCGCAGACTGTCGAACGGGCTGCGGGTGGTGCTGCTCCCCCACTGGCCAACCCCGCGCTGCGCCGTGAGCGTGCATCACGCCACCGGGTTCCGCTCGGAGCTGCCTGGTCAGGAGGGGCTCGCCCACCTGGTGGAGCACCTGATGTTCCGGGGCAGTGAGAGCCTGCCCTCGGGGCGCTTCTACGACGACCTGCACCCGCTCGGCGGCACGGCGAACGGCACCACGCACGCCGACTACACCGACTACTACCAGGTGGTCCCGGCCGAGGCCCTGGAGCAGGCGTTGTTCCGTGAGGCGGATCGGCTGCGCGCGCCGGCGTTCACCGATGGGGAACTGGCGACCCAGCTCGTCGAGGTGGGCCGGGAGATCCAGGTGATGCGCGACAGCCGGTTGTACGGCAACCTGCCGTGGCCGGGGCTGCCCGCGGTGATGTTCCGCTCGTTCGCCAACGCCCACGACGGGTACGGCGAGGTGAGCCGACTGGCCGACCTGACGGTGGACGACTGCGCCGCGTTCTTCGACGCCCACTACGTGCCCTCGGGCGCGGTGCTGACGATCGTCACCCCGCACGCCCCGGAACAGGTGTGGCCGCTCGTCGAGCGGCACTTCGGTACGGTGCCGGCCCGCATCGGTGTCGCGTCCCGCCACGTCGACGAGCCGCCGCCGGGCGATCACCGGGTGGCCGAGCAGTCGTTCGAGGGGGCGAGGCGGACGGCGGTGGCGTTGGGCTACCGGCTGCCGGATCCGCACCTGGCCCTGTCCGAGTACGTCGTGCACATGGTGCTGGCCCGGCTCACCAGCCGTTGGCGTTCGGAGCGGGCCGTACGCGCCAGCGCCGGGTGCGGCTTCTTCGGGCCGCTGGACGCGTTGGCGCCGGACGCCTTCGTGGTCACGTCCGTGCTCCCGGACGACCTCACCCCGGATGATTTCGTCGCGGACCTGTTGGCCGAGTGGGGGCGGCTAGGTGATTCCACTCTCGACCGGGACCGGGTGCGTCGGGCGGCTGCGGAGTTGTCCGGTGAGCACCGCCGTCAGCAGGCGGGGCTCGTGGAGCGTTGCCGCGCCCTGGGCCGTTTCGAGCTGCTGTTCGACCGGGCCGAGCTGGTCGATGAGCTGCCCCGGCTGATCAGCGGCACGTCCGCCGGGCAGGTGGCGCGGGCCGCCCACACCCTGGTCGGGGAGCCGCGCGCCCTGCTCGTGGCGGGTCCCCCGGTCGCCGCGCGGACCGCGCCCGCACGGGTGCCCCGGCCGGTCGAGGTGCCGCCGTCCCCGAGCGCCGGCCCGCTGCGGACCGCCGCCGAGTTGGGCGTCACCGCCTGCGGTCCTCGGGTGCCGCCGGCGCTGGGTGAGCCGGTGCCGCCGGCGCTCAGCGGGGCGCGCGAGGTGTGTCTGGACAACGGGCTGCGGGTGGTCGCGGTCCCGGACCACCGGGCGGAGCTGGCGGAGATCCGGCTGCGGGTGCCGCTGGGCCCGTACGGCTGGGAGTCCCCGGGCCGGGTCGACTTCCTGCTGCGGGCCCTGGGCGCGCAGACCGATGCCACGGGCCGGGCCGCGACGCTCGGCGGTGGCCTGCACCTGTCGCAGGACGGGCAGTGGGCGGACCTGAGTGGCTGGGCGCCGATCACGCGCCTGGCCGCGCTGATGTCCGTGGTGGGAGACGTCCTGAACCCCGGCCCACTGCCCGCGTGGCGACCGTTGCCGGTCCGCCGCGGCGCGCCGCCCTCGCCCCAGCAGCGTATGGACGAGGCGCTGCGCCGACGCTGGGCACGAGCCGAGGCGTCGGCGGACCCGCCGGCCGAGATGACCGCCCTGCATCGGCACGTGTTCCGTCCGGCCGTAGCCACGCTGGTCGTGGTCGCCCCGGCGGATGCCGTGACCGTGCTGGCGACCGTGGCGGCACCACTCGTGGATTGGGTCGGGGACGCCGCGACGCCGGTGGCCCCCGACCTGCGCGCCGAGCCGGAGTTGCTCGTGCTGGCCGAGCCCGGAGGGGACGTCGCGCATCTCAGCCTCAGTGGACGGGAGCCGGACGAGGGCTCGCCGGAGGCGGCCCGGTACCTGACGACGGCGTTGCTGGGCGGGTACACCGAGGCCCGGTTGGTGGCCCGGTGCCGACGGCTGGGCCGCGCCGACCACGTGATGCTCGCGCGGCGTGACGTGCTGGCCGGGCACCGGCGGGCGTCGGTGCGGCTGGCCGTTCCGCGCGAGGCCCTCGGGCAGGCGGTGGCGGACGTACGGGCCGAGGTGGCCGCCCTGGTCGCCGAGCCGCCGCCGGTCGAGGAGGTGGAGGCGGTGCGCCGGTACTGCTCGGCGCAACTGCTGTCGGCCTTCGACTCGCCGGCGGCGCTGGCGGACGCGCTGCGGCACACCACCGCGGCGGGGCGTGGGCTGCACTGGCTGGTGCGGCGACCGGAGCTGCTGCGGGCGCCGCGGCCGGAGGATCTCAGCGCGGCGGCCCACGACCTGTTCGGCGCGCTGCGTCACGTCGTGGTGATCGGCGACGTGCCGGCCGATCTGGCTCCGGCGGACCTGACCGGGTAGCGCGAAAGCATCGACTTTCCACTATAGAAAGGGTAGAGTTTCCATTATGGAAAGAGAACATGTGGACATGAATCGGATCAGCCCCGACGAGGCACGCCAGGCCCTGGCCGACGTTGACGAGGGACGCCAGCAGGTGGCCCGCCGCGCCGCGGCGCCCTGGTGGTACCACGTCGGCATCGGCGCCTCACTGCTCTTCGCCTTCGCCTCGGTGTCGATCGGCTGGGACTGGATCCCCTACGGCGTCATCGGCGGCCTGTTCCTCGGCCCCTACCTCGTCACCCAGGCGGCCAAGCACTTCACCGGGGTCTCCCTGGACCGGTTCCAGGCCACGCCCGGCGCGCGACGGATCAGCCTGGGCATCGGGATCCTCGTGCCCGCCCTGATCCTCGTCGGGCTCGTCCTCGAGTGGGGTCTCGACCTGCGCGGCGCGATGGCCGCCGTGGGGGTCCTGGTCATGGTGCTGGTGATCGTCCTGGGCCGCCGACTCGACGCGGTACTCACCCGGGAGCTTGGCCGGCCGGCATGAGACCAGGGCTCGACGAGACCATCCACCCGATCAACCGGCTGCAGATCTGCGCCCGGCTCAGCGGTGTCGAATCGCTGTCGTTCGCGGCCGTGCGCGACGGGCTCGGGGTCAGCGACTCGGTGCTCAGCAAGCAGCTCAAGATCCTTCAGGAGGCAGGGTACGTGACGCTGCGCAAGGAGCCATTCAATTCTCGAATCCACGCTTGGGTGGCCCTGACCCCGCTCGGTAGAACTGTCTACACCGCACATATGGCCGCACTTCGGGAGATCGCCGAGGCCGGCCACGCCGCTCACCCCCCGACCGGCCCGCACTGACCGCGCGGCCGGACCATCCGTCCGGAACGGAGGAACGACCTGTGACGCCAGCCGGCCCGCCGAAGAGAACGCACGTCGCGTTCATGTCCGTGCCGCTGCACGGCCACGTGAACCCGATGCTGGGCGTGGCCGCCGAGCTGGTCCGCCGGGGCCACCGCGTCACGTTCGCCACCGGCGCGGGCTTCGCGCCGTTGATCGCGGAGACGGGCGCCACGCCCGTGTCGTACACCTCGACCTTCCCCTCCGCCGGCCAGCCTGGCGGCGGCTGGCTCCCGGCCGACGACGACGGGCGCCGCGCCGCCCTGGCCTTCGACCGGGAGCGCGCCGCCGCCCTGCCCCAGCTGACGGCGGCGTACGCCGACGACCGACCCGACCTGGTCGTGTACGACACGGTCACCGCGTACGCCCCGGTGCTGGCGGCCCGGTGGGGGGTGCCCGAGGTGCAGTTCTCCCCCACCCACGTGTTCCCCCGGGGCAGCGAGGAGCGAATCGGCTCGCCCGTGCGCCTCGCCCCCGAGACCCGCCCCTGCCTGGTGGCCCTACCCCGGTCGCTCCAGATCGCCGCCGACACGGTGGGCGGCGAGCACCACTTCGTCGGCCCGGTCCCCTGGCGGCGCGACGCCGACGGCGACTGGACCGGCCCGGCGGACCGCCCGGTTGCCCTGATCTCCCTCGGCACCACCTACAACCGCGCGCCCGGGGTCTTCACCGCGTGCGCCGAGGCGTTCGCCGGGGGCGGCTGGCACGTGGTGATCGCCACCGGGGCGGCCGTGGACCCGGCGGCGCTGCGCACCCTGCCGTCCGACGTGGAGGTCCACCGCTGGGTGCCCCAGGTACGCGTCCTCGAACGGGCCAGCGTCTTCGTCACCGCGGGTGGCACCGGCAGCGTCCTGGAGGGGCTGACGCACGGCGTACCGCTGGTCGTGGTGCCCCAGGGGGTCGAACAGTTCGTCACCGCCGCCCGCGTCGACGCCCTCGGTCTGGGCCGGATGATCCGGCCCCCCGACGTCACGGCGCGGGCGGTACGCGCGGCCGTCGAGGACGTCACGACCAGCGCGCGGGTGTCCGCCGGGCTGGCCGCGATGCGCGACGAGATCGCCGCCTCGGGCGGCGCCCGCGCGGCTGGCGACGTCATCGAGGCACACCTGCGGGGCGCGCCCCCGCGACGCCAGGAAGGAATTGTGGCATGAGCACCAGGGTGGCGTCCGCCGTCCCGGCCACCGCCGAGACGACCGTCGGGCCGGAGCAGCCCGCCGTACGGGTACGCGGCCTGCGGATGGCCTACGGCGAGCAGGAGGTGCTGCGTGGCATCGACCTCACCGTCGACCGGGGGGAGATCGTCGCCCTGCTCGGCCCGAACGGGGCGGGCAAGAGCACCACGATCGAGATCCTCGAGGGCTTTCGACTCCGTTCGGCCGGGGAGGTGAGCGTGCTCGGGGTCGACCCGGCCCACGGCGACGAAGCCTGGCGGGCGCGGCTCGGCATCGTGCTGCAGTCCTGGCGGGACCACGCCAAGTGGCAGGCCCGGGAGCTGCTGCTGCACTTCCGGTCCTTCTACCGCCCGTACGACCGTCCCGGCGCCGCCGGGTCATGGGAGGTCGACGACCTGCTCGACGTGGTCGGACTGACCGAGCAGGCGCGCAAGCCGATCGGGACCCTGTCCGGTGGGCAGCGTCGGCGGCTCGACATCGCCATCGGCATCGTCGGGCGTCCCGAGGTGCTGTTCCTCGACGAGCCGACGGTCGGCTTCGACCCGGAGGCCCGGCAGGACTTCCACGAGCTGATCCGCCGGTTGGCGCAGGAGCGGATGACGGTTCTGCTGACCACCCACGACCTGCACGAGGCGGAGAAGCTGGCGGACCGGGTGCTGATCCTCGCCGGCGGAGGCATCGTCGCCGGGGGGACGGTCGAGGAGCTCAGCCGGCAGTTGGGCGGTGACGCCGAGGTGACGTGGGTCAGCGCCGGCCGGACCCACCGCACGCGCACCGCCGACGTGTCCGGTTTCGTGCGGGAGCTGCTCCAGGGCGACGGCGACGTCGAGGACCTGCGGGTCAACCGGCCGGCCCTGGAGGACATCTACCTGGCGATGGTGCGAGACGCGGAGGGCACCCGATGAACACCACCTGGAACGCGGTCGGGCAGGGCCTGCGCCGAGGCGTGATCGAGCTGCGTCACGTGCTGGGCAACGCCCAGGATCTGGGCAGCAACCTGATCTGGCTCGTCGGTCTGCTCGCCCCGATCTACTTCCTCCGCGACGACCAGCTCGCCGGCTCCGACCTGTCGGTGGCCACGTTCGTGCTGCCGAGCCTGCTCAGCATGTGCGTCGGCTTCAACGGCCTGCTCATGCTCGCCCAACTGCTCGTGGTCGAGCGGGAGGACGGCACGCTGCTGCGGCTCAAGGCCCTGCCGCAGGGGATGCTGTCGTACCTGATCGGCAAGATCGTGCTGATCTCCGGCATGGTGCTGGTCGCGTGGGTCGTCGTCCTCGGCACCGGCGCGGTGCTGGTCGAAGGCCTGCAACTCGGCGAGGCGCGGCGATGGCTCACCCTGCTCTGGGTGTTCCCCCTCGGCCTGCTCGCGATGCTGCCCCTCGGCGCGGTCATCGGCTCCCTGATCGAGAGTCCGCGCAGCATCGGCCTGGTCATGCTGCCGGTGCTGACTCTCGCGGCGCTGTCCGGGATCTTCTACCCGATCTCCGGTTTCCCGACCTGGCTGCAGGTGGTGGCGCAGGTGTTCCCGCTGTACTGGCTCGGCCTCGCCGCACGATCCGCGCTGCTGCCCGACAGCGCCCTGGCCGCCGAGATCGGTGGCTCCTGGCAGCACTGGGAGACGTTCGCGGCGCTCGGTGTGTGGGCGGTCGTGGGCATGCTCGCCGCGCCGGTCGTCCTGCGCCTGATGGCCCGCCGGGAGTCCGGCTCGACCATGGCCCGGCGTCGCGACCTCGCCCTGGACCGCCGTCCCGCCTGACCCGACCCCGCCATCGTGACCGACCGCCACCGACCCCGACATCCACATCAACCCGAGGAGACCGCAATGTCACGTCTGGCCGAAGACCTCGTCCTCCTGCTGCTCGACGACTCCAGCGGCCGCAGCACCGTCGACATGAACCGTCGCCACCGCGCCGTGGGCAGCGCCGTCCTGCTCGACCTCGTCCGCGCCGGCCGGATCAGGATCCCGGTCACCCCGGTGGGTAAGGAGCCCCGGGTGGACGTCCTGGACACCAACCGGACCGGAAATCCGGCCCTCGACGCGGCCCTGCGTCGGATGGGCACGAAGTCGATGAAGGTCGGCTGGGCCGCGGACAACCTCGGCCAGGTCTGCTGGAAACCACTGCTGGAGCTGCTGGCCGCCGACGGCGCCATCCGGCTGGAGGAGCAGCGGACATTCGGAGTGATCAAGACGAAGAGCTGGCCGGCCGAGGACGGCGCCCGCGAGCGGACCATCCGCCAGGCCATCGCCGCGGCCCTCGGCGGTGCGCAACCCGACGAGGAGACGTCGGTGCTCATCACCATCCTGCACGCCATCGGGGCGGTGCCCGGCGCGGCGGACGACGCCACGCGGGCCCGGGCCGCCGAGATCGCCCGCTCCGGCTGGGCGTCCGGGCCGCTGCGCGAGGCCTTCCACGGCCTCGACACGGCCTGGCTCGTCACCCTCTACGCGGGCTGACCGTGCCATGGCCACCGCGGAAACCGTCCTGATCGTCGATCACCAACTGCCGACGCCCGACCGGGACTCGGGGTCCCTACGCCAGCACCGCATCATCGAGGAGCTGCTGGGGCTGGGCCATCAGGTGCTCTACTTCCCGCTGCACGCGACCGCCGGGCCGGCGTACGCCGATCGGCTGCGCCAACTCGGCGTCGCCGTGCTCGGCGACCGCCGCCAACAGGAACGCTTCCTCGCGGTGGAGGGTCACCGCCTCGGAGTGGCACTGCTGTGCCGCCCCGAGCCCGCGGTGGAGATGCTCGCCCGGGTGCGGGACAACGCGCCCGGATGCCTGGTGGTGTACGACACGGTCGACGTGCACTTCCATCGGCTGCGGCGACAGGCGGCGCTGGCCGCGGCCGAGGGCGCACCGGACCGGTATGTCGTGCGCGCCCGGGCGGAGAGCATGCGAGCCCTCGAACTGATGCTGGTCCGGGAGTGCGACGTCGCGCTCGTGGTCTCCGAGGAGGAGCGCCGGTTGCTGTTGAACGAGGCGCCGGGCACGAGCGTCGAGGTGCTGTCGAACATCCACCGTCCGGTGCCGCCGATCGGATTACCGACCCGGTCGAGCCGGATCGTCTTCGTTGGCAACTACCTCCATCAGCCGAACACCGACGCCGCGCGGTGGTTGTGCGCGGAGGTGATGCCGGCGGTCTGGAGGGAGGTGCCGGAGGCGACGGTCGACCTCGTCGGCGACGGCGCGTCCCCGGCGATCGTGGCGCTCGCCGGGGACCGGGTGACGGTGCACGGATGGGTGCCGGACCTGACGCCCCTCTACGCCGACGCGCGGGTGGCGGTCGCCCCGTTGCGCTACGGCGCCGGGGTGAAGGGCAAGGTCGGCGAGGCGATCGAACACGGTGTGCCCGTGGTGGGCACACCGATCGCCTTCGAGGGCATGGGCCTGGTGGCCGGCCGGGACGTGCTGGCGGGCGAAACGGCCGCCGAGGTCGCCGAGCACCTGGTACGGGTCCTGCGGGATGATGCCCTCGCCGTCCGGCTCGCCCGATCGGCCGGGCCCGCGTTGGCGTCCCGCTGCGACACCGCCGCGGCCCGCGCGACACTCGTACGTCTGCTCGCCCGACGCGCGACCGCGCTGATCTGAGTTTCCGATGTCGAGTCGTCACGCACCTGCGGTCCCGGCGGCACCCATCGGGGTGCGCGTCCCGCGGGTCGGTCCGCGCCCCGACGGCGCGGGTGTTGATAATCGGTCACACCAACCAGGAACTCGGCCGGTGGCACACCGTGCACGTGCCCGACAGGGGGCGGGCCGCGCCGAGACAGAAGCGGAAGGTCTTGAAGTCAGTCGCATGGCCACTCAGATTGTTCAGCCTGAATTCGGGCAACGGCTACGCCGGCTACGAACCGACCGTGGGATGTCCCAACGGGACCTGGCTGTCGGTGTGGTCAACCAGTCCTACATCTCGCTGCTCGAATCCGGGGCGCGGGTGCCGACGCTCGATGTCGTGATGCACTTGGCCGAGGTTCTCGGCGTACCGATGCAGGCTCTCGCCACCGATGCCGAGACGGACGCCGGGCCGTCCGCGGAGCCGGACCCGGAGGCCCGGTCCGCCGAATCCGAGCTGGCCCGGAAGCTGATCACCAGCAGTGCCCTCGACCAGGGCGACCTCGGCCGGGCGGAGCGGGAGCTGACCGAGGCCTACCGGGCTGCCCGGCGGGAGAACCGGACGTTGGCGGTGGTCAGTCGTGGGCTGGCCCTGGAACGACTGCTGGAGCAACGTAACGACCGCGCCGCCCGCTACGCCCTGCTCACCGAGCTGGTCGACGCGGCGGCGGCGACCGGTGTGCCGGAGGCGTTGGTCCGCACCAGGATCGCGCTGAGCGGCGCGGCGCGCGATGTGGGTCGGCTGGCCGAGGCGTTCACCCAGATCGAGCTGGCGGATCAGGAGATCGCCCAGACCGGGTTCGTCGGTGGCGCCGAGCACATCCGGCTGTACGCCGTGCACATCTCGGTGCTCAGCGACGCCGGCGGGGGCGCCGAGGTGCCCCGGATCGTCGACCGCATGTTGGCGATGGCCGACAAGCTGGATATCCCCTCGATCTGCGGGCGGGCGCACTGGGTCGCCAGCATCGCCCTCGCCCGCAACGGGGAGGTCCAGCGGTCGCTGGAGCATCTGCGCGCTGCCCGGGAGATGTTGGCGAACCCCGCCACGTCCCTGCGGGACTGGGCCCGCTTCGCGGCGGCCGCCGCGTCGGCCCTGATGGACGCCGAGGCGGGCCTCCCGGAGATCACGTCACACATGTTGGCGGCCCGGGCGGCGATGGCCGCCGCCAAGAGCGCGGCCTCCCCCTCGGCCGCCGCGAGCCTCGAGGTCCGGTACGCGCTGGCCACCGGCGACCCGGAGCGCGCGCTGGAGATCGCCACCAGCGTCGACGAGACCGACCTGCTCGGGATCGAGCGGGTGCGTTTCGTCCTGGCCGTCGGCCGCGCACAACGCCGGTGCGGCCGGGTGGAGGAGGCGGTCGGTTCGCTGCGCCGCGCCGCCCAACTGGCCGAGGCGGCGGCGGCGTACCAGCGGGCGAGCCAGATCTGGCGCGAGATCAACGACGCCGGCTAGGGGATGACGGCGGTCTTGCGCCGGACCGTCTCGGGAAGGACCGGCAGACACCGCGAACGGGAAAGTCCTCCGCCGCCGGATGGCCGCGGAGGACTTTCGGTGTGTGATCCGGTCGCGGTCCCTCGCCGCCGCGACCGGATCCCTGCTGTCAGGTCGTCGTCGGGCCGGTCACCAGGGCCAGTCTTCGAGGGCACCGGATGCGGGCTGGGGGGCCGTCCCATCCGGACCGGAGACGGCCAGCGGGAGGCCCGCCAGGAGTTCGTCGCCGCTCACCCCGCCGATGGCGAGAGCAGCCACCGGTGCGACCAGGACGATCATCGGCAGCACCAGGCGAACGAGTCGGTTGACGTCGGGGCGGGAGGCTGAGTGCGTCGTCATGCCTCAATTTCTACTGGCCCGCCCGCCGCGAAGGGCAGTCTGCTTCGAAATCTTTGTGGATGCCGTTGAGGAACTGATGACCGTCGTGGCACCCGGACGCCGATCCGGAGTCATCAACGATGACTACGGCGCGACGACCTTCTCGCTGAGCGCAACCTGAGAGCCGCCTGTGAGAGTACGTGCTGGTCAACGGCTTGCCACTCGCCCAGGATGGTCTTGACGACGACCAGGCCCCGTTATTACTCTGATGACAGGTCATCGATGACAAGAGTCAACTGATGACAGTCGAACAGACGGGGGTCGAAGTGAACGAGCGTGAACTGCAAGCGTTTGTCGCGGTGGCCGAGCACGGCCGCATGGACCTCGCCGCGAAGGCGCTCGGTTACTCCCAGCCGGCGGTGAGCTATCAGATCAAGTGTCTGGAGACGACGCTCGGGACCAAGCTGTTCATCCGCACCTCGTCCGGTGCGACGATCACCCGCTCGGGCGCCCTGATGCTGCCGTCCGCCCAGGCCGTCCTGACCCTCCTGCGGGGCATCAAGGCGACGACCGAGGACCTCGCGAAGGCCGCCGCCTGAACGACGGGCACGGTTGCCCCTCGCCCACCCCGGGGCCATGACGACGTCGAGGCACCCAGGACCGGCACCCCATCTCACGCACGGAGGACACGGTGGAGCGTCACGGAATCGGCAGGCTCATCTCCGCGGCCGGCGGCAGCGCCGACGGCATCACCGCGACGATCGGCGACCTCGGGGCGGAAGCCGTCGCCGCGGCGGCGATCGGCGAGTGGCTGCATCGGGCGGACCTGCCGCCAGGACCCGAGGCCACGGTCCACCTCCGCCTCCGCTACGGCACCACCACGATCCGGTACGGCGTCGAGACCGGGCCCGCGGGCGTCACCTACCGCCCCCACTCGGACGGGGACGAGCCGACCGTCGCGCCCGACGTGTCACTGACCCAGGACCTCACCGAGGTGGCCCGCAGCCTGTTCGGGCCCCGCGGCACGCAGACCAGTGCCAGCCGGGTGATCCGCTGGGGGCACCTCGAAGACCCGACCGCGTTCGACCGGCCGCTGCCCACCTACGACGTGGTCCGTCGACTCGTGGACGCCCTGGACCGGCCGTACGCCATCGGCCTCGCCGAACTCTGCGTCCGCTACGGCTCGGACAAGTGGGGGCATCACACCTACCCACGCCGATACGAGCAGCACTTCGACCACCTGCGCGACCAACCGCTCACCATCCTGGAGATCGGGGTGGGCGGGTTCGGCGACCAGGGGCGCGGCGGCGCGTCGCTGGAGGTCTGGCGGCGCTACTTCCCCCGCGCCCTCGTCTACGGCCTCGACATCGTCGACAAGTCGCACCTGAGCGCCGGGCGGGTCACCGTCCTGCAGGGCGACCAGTCCTCCCCCACCGACCTGGCCCGGGTGCTGGAGGTGACGGGAAAGCCGGACATCGTGATCGACGACGGCAGCCACGTCAGCCCACACCTGCTCGCCTCCTTCGCGTACCTCTTCCCGCACCTGCGCGACGGCGGCCTGTACGTCATGGAGGACCTGCAGACGTCGTACTGGCCGTTCTTCGGCGGGCGGGCCAGCACCTACACCGACCCGGCAACGAGCCTGGGGTTCCTCAAGACGCTGATCGACGGCCTGCACCACGAGGACATCGTGGGCCGGGCACCCGCAGCGACCGACCCGGACATCGGGGGGCTGCACTTCTACCACAACCTGGCGTTCATCGAGAAGGAGCACAACCTCGACGGCGGGGCGCCGTCCTGGATCCCCCGTGGAGTGAGACAGGCCGCCCAGGTCAGCGGCTGAGCCCGCCCCCCACCTCGGTACGTGACCCCGGGGGCGCGCGGTGCGCCGGGCGCGATACGTGCCCAGCCACCGCGCGGTGCCGGCTCCCTAGCCGTGCAACGCCGCAATTGTCGCTTCCGCCGCCTGCGCGATCAGCGCATCGTCGTAGGTGGCGTCGGCCGCACTACGACTCGAGAGAATCGCGAGCACGATGGGGGCACCCTTGGGTGGCCACACCACCGCGATGTCGTTGCGGGTGCCGTAGCCGCCGGCACCGGTCTTGTCGCCCACCTGCCAACCCGCCGGTACGCCAGCCCGGATGAGACTGGCTCCGGTCGTGTTGCCCGTCAGCCACTCGGTCAGGATGGTGCGGTCATCGCGGGAGAGCGCCCGGTCGACGGCATACGCGCGCAGATCGCTGGCGAGGGCGCGCGGGGAACTGGTGTCCCGCTCATCGCCCGGAATGGCCTCGTTCAGCTCGGTTTCGATCCGAGCTGACTCGGTGACCCGGTCGCCGATGCCACGCAACGCCCTCTCGAAGCTGTTCGGGCCACCGAGCTGCTTGAACAGCAGGTTACCGGCGGTGTTGTCGCTGTAGCGCACGGCGGCGTCGGCGACGGCGCGCAGCGTCATGCCGGTCTGCACGTGTTGCTCGGTGATCGGCGAATAGCTCACCAGGTCTTCCTTGGAGTAGCGGATGACCTTGTTGAGGTCAGCCGTCGACGTTTCGTCCAGCACCGCCGCAGCAGCGAGCGCCTTGTACGTCGACGCGAACGCGAAGCGTTCATCGGCACGGTGGGTGATGGTGCGGCCCGAGCCGGTGTCGATGGCGTAGACGCCGAGCCGGGCGTCGAACTCCGTCTCGAGTCGGGCGAACTCCCGCTCGGCCTTCGATCGGGATTCGGTGCTGGTGTGGTACGAGACCGCGACGGCCGTCGGCCGGATGGCGACGTTGGCCGACCCGTCGCCGGGTGAGCAGCCGGCGAGCGGTACGAGCGCCAGCGATGCCGCGATCGCGATCCCAGTCCGTCGGGAGATCGCGCTGCCACCCTGTCGGGAGCTGTGGTGCCTCATCGTCGGTCTTCCCCTTTTCACAATCGGTTACAGCAGGCCAGGGCCTGGACCCACCGCCATGGACCTTGACAGCACGGCGGCCATGCCGTCCAACACACCAATGGGCCCATCCATGCTGATCCGACATAGGCTGCTGACCCATGGACTTAGTCGCGGCGTGCCAAGCCTTCGTCGCCGTCGCTGAGTACGGCAGCTTCACCACGGGCGCCGCCGCCGCGCGCATCCCGCAGCCGGTCGCCAGCCGACGCGTCGCGGCGCTGGAGGAGCACTTCGGGGCCCGACTCCTCGAACGGACCTCCCGCAGCGTCACGCTCACGACGTTCGGCCGGGACATGCTGCCCTCGGCCCGGCGGCTGGTCGAACTGGCCGAGACGATGGAGCACGACGCCGTACAAGCACAACGGCGACCCTTTCGGCTGGCCGTACCGGCGGTCTGCACCCCGCCCCGGCTCGTACGACTGGTTGTCGAGGGACGCCGGAGCGGCGTGCACCTGGATCCGCATCCGGCGGGGCCGGGTGAGCGCGCGGAACTGTCCCGTACCTTGGCGGCACGCGCCGCCATAGTGGCGGTAACGCCGGACAGCGGCGCGTGGCGGATACCCCTAGGCCTCGCCAGTACCGCCGACCCGCAGGTCCCGGTCATCTACCTGGAGACGCTGCGAGCGGGCCGGGTCGACAACCACCAGCAGCGTCGGCGTGTCTGGATTCAGCCGGAGGACGACGTGCCACACGTGCGGGACCGAGTGACGCGCCTACGCGACGCCCTCGGCCTACAGCCCGCACAGGTCACGGTCGCGACCTCGCTCGTCGCCGCAGCGGCATCGGTGATCGACTCGTCCGATCTCCTGCTCTGCGCGGAGGACCAGGCGGGCGAGTTGGGCCTGCACTGGCGTCCGATCGGCGAGGTGAAACTCGTCCGCGGCTACGACATCTCTGCCACGTTGGGCGAGGACCGCCGACAACTCCGGACCCAGCTACACGCGGCGATCGGCCGCTGCCTTGGCGCGGTCAACGACGACGGAGGGCAGGCATGAACGTCGCACGGATGATCCGAGAGGCCCGAGAGTCGCTGGACGACGGAGGTCTGCACGGCTCGTTCCTCGTACGCGACCTGGATTCCGGCGACGAGATCGGCATCGACCCGGACCTGGAGTTCCCCGTCGCGTCGCTGGTCAAAGTGCCGCTCGCGGTCGCCACCCTCGAACGGATAGCACGTGGCGAACTCGACGGGGCGATGCCGGTCACGGTGACGCCGGGCCGGATCTCCACGCCGGGACCGACGGGTCTGAGTAAGTTCCGCCATCCGGCGACCGTCGCCCTCGACGACCTGCTCTATCTCAGTACCTCGGTGAGCGACGGCATCGCCGCCGACGCCCTGTTCGACCTCACTCCACCCGCCGACGTCACCGCTGAACTGCGTCGGCTCGGTTTCGATGGCATCGCGGTACGTCACCCCATTCGCGACCTCGTCGAGACGCCGGCGGAGCGGTTCGTGCCGGCGCAGGCGCATCTCGCCCATTCCCTCGCCATCGGCGCGACGACGGCCGGACACGGCCACGCGGTGGCTCAGCTCGATGTCGGCCGCGCCAGCACCGGTACCGCGCGATCCTTCGTCGACCTGCTGTGCGGCCTGTGGCGCCCCTCGGCGATCCGCCCACCGGTCGCGGCCCGGGTGCGGGAGCTGATGGGCGACAACGTGTTACGGCAGCGGCTGGCGCCAGACTTCAGCGCCGACGCGTCCCGCTGGTCGTCGAAGACCGGCACGCTGCTCAACCTTCGGCACGAGATCGGGGTGGTCGAACACGCCGACGGACAGGTGTTCGCCATCGCGGTGCTGACCGAGTCCCGGGTGCCGGCCATCCAGCAGCCGGGCGCGGAGGCGTTGATGGCGCAGGTCGCTCGCAACTTGCGGGACCACCTCCGGCTCAACTAAGGCGTGTTTTAGAAGTCGTGGTGGCCGGTGAAGGTCCCGGCGTGGCGGTGATCGACAACTGAAGTGGTCTCCGGTATCTGGTTCTGCGACCAAGCAAGAACTTCATACCGGAGACCTCGTGGCCACCTTAGCGGTGACGAGGCGGCACGACCTTACCGACGCTCAGTGGCAGCGTCCTAGCGGACAAGGCCTACACCAGCCGCGGCAACCGCGCCTACCCGCGTAAGCGTGGCATCAAGGCGAGCTCAAGCGCCACCGCGGCGTGGCCACCCGCTACGACAAGTTGGCCGTCCGGTTCCAGGCCGTCCTGACCATCACCATCATCTGCGAATGGCTCTGACCGGGCTTATGAAAAACGCCTAGTTGCAGTATTAGGCGACAGCTGGTTCGGACATGATTCGCAGCCAGCGAGACCGGTGGAAGATTGGGTCCTCGGCGAGGACCATGCATTCCCAGCTACCGTCGCGTCGTCCGGAGCGGCGGTCCGGTCCGTCGAACTGGCTGAGCCCGGTTGGCCCCCCATATCGGTGAACGTCCTCGTTGGTGGCGACCTCGTTGCCGCACCACGTCAGCTCGTCCCCGGCCTCGTGCAGGGCGGTGGAGGTGCCTGACATCACCAGCGTGTGGGCATGTTCGGCGACGAACAATGCCTGCAGCGCCGGGTTGTATGTCTGGCCGGCCGGCGGGCGCGGAGCCGGTGCCGACATTGTCGCGGGGGCTCCGGGGCCACGGCGTAGCGTCGCACGGATCGTCGGCCAGGCCGACGGTCGTAGCGGCACATCGCGGCGCACGATGAGGAGGTCGGCCAATCCCTGGCTGTCACGCCAGGACGCGGCGGTATCGCTGGGTTCGTTCATCCGCAACGGCAGAAACACCGCGCTGTGTGGGCTGACCGCCGCCAGCCGGAACAGCGCCCCGAGGCGAAGTAGATCCGCGCGGGAGCTGATAAGAGCGCCGGTGTGCCGCCACAGCACATTGGTGATGTGGGTGTTGCGAAGTGGAGCCGCCATCGTGATCACCCGCCGTAGCTGGGCGCTACGGGACACGTGGTGAACGCGTAAGCGGAGGCGCATGCGCGCCGCGTCCGGAGGGCTGGTCACTGAGGCACGGTAGACCGGCGCCTGTTCAGGCCGATCGTGAATTCCCACAACGTGGCCGGGGAATCCGCCTTCAGGTCCAGCGCGTCAATGCACCACGTGGCTCCGCCTCGGACACCACCACCATGACCACTCCGGATCACGGCCGGTTTGCCCTGGACCGTCAGCCAGGTCACCGCCACGCCGTGACCTTCACCGGCCACCCACGACTTCTGAACACGCCTTAATGGTTCCAACCAGGCTTATGAAACACGGCTAGGTCGCGTCGAGGTTGTCGTACTCCGTCTGGTGGCGGCGGATCTCGGCGTGATGGTCGGCGGACCAGGCCGCCAGGGCCAGGACGGTGGAGAGCAGTGACGTGCCCAGTTCGGTGAGGGCGTACTCGACGCGGGGCGGGACCTCGGGGTAGGAGGTCCGGGTGACGAGGCCGGTGCGTTGCAGGTGCTTCAAGGTCAGCGTGAGCATGCGCTGGGAGATGCCGGGGATCGCGTCGCCCAGGTTCGAGTAACGCACCGGACCGTCGGCGAGCGTACCGATGATCAGGACGCTCCACTTGTCGCCGACGAGGTCCAGGACCTCGCGGATGAAGTCGGCGTCCTCGTCGCCCCAGTGCGCACAGGGCCCTGGCGCGGTCCGGACGTTCGCCCGAACGTTGGTGCGGCCCCGTCGAAGATCCCCTGCGCCCATCCCCGCCACCCCTCTCCCAGCACCTTGCTACGCACATGAATGTACCTTTTGTGGCTCTCCAATTCTCATGCATCATGGCGCTACGAACAAGAAGTGAGAATCGAGGAGGAGCGCCATGAAGATCGAGTTCTGGTCGGACATCGTCTGCCCGTACTGCGGGCTGATGGATCACCGGCTCCACCAGGCCCTGGACCGGTTCCCGTACGGCGATCAGGTGCAGGTGATCCACCGGTCGTTCCAGCTGCACCCCGACCTGCCCCGCGCGGGTGTCAGTCAACGGGAGTTGATCACGATGGCCGGGGCTCCCGCGACGACCGTCGACCAGGTGCTGCGGCCAATCGAGCGGGCCGCCGAGGCGGAGGGTCTGACGCCCTACCACGCGGTCGACCGCACGCTCGGGCCGACCGACTTCGCCCACGAACTGCTCGCCTACGCGACCGACCAGGGCCGCGGCAGCGAGATCTGGACGGCGATGTTCCGGGCGCACTTCGGGCAGGCCCGCAAGCTGTGGACCGCCGAGGAGGTTCTCGACTTCGCCGCCGAGGTGGGCCTGGACCGCGCCGGGGCCGCCGAGGCCCTGCGCAGCCGCCGCTACCGGGCGCGGGTGGCAGCCGATCAGCGCGAGGCGCAGCGCCTCGGCGCACGCGGAGCGCCGTTCCTCGTGTTCGACGGCCGCTTCGCCGTGCCCGGGGCGATCGGCCTCGACGACCTGCTCGCGGTCATCACCAAGGCGTGGGCCGAGAGTCATCCCACGCCACAGCCGCTGCCGTTGGTCGGTGACGCCGAGGGCATGTGCGCCCCGGACGGCTGCGTGGTGCCCGACCGCACCAGGTGAGCCGATCGGCTGACACCTCTCGCGAACTGAGACCGAGGGCGCTGTACACGCCATCCGGCCCCGCCGCGGGTCTGATCTGCTTGATCAAACCCGGGCGGGGCCGGATGTCCTGTGCGCTGCTCGCGACTGCCGTCAGGTTCCGGCTAGCCGAGTGGCCGCAGGTCAGCCGAAGCAGTTGGGCACGGGCTGGGCGCTGCCGGTGCAGTTGGTGGGTCGGTTCTTGATGATGAGTGACTTCTGATCCACCGTGACCTGGTTGTTTTCGGTGAAGATCCCGCCGGGCGGCAGGGCGGCGTCGTTCTGGACGACCTTGGACTCCGTGAGGCTGAGCGTGCCGCGGTTGTAGATTCCACCGGCTAGCGAGTCCGGGCCCACGGCCTTGTTCCGGTCGACGTGACTCCGCGACAGCACGACGGTGCCGCTGCCGACGTAGATGCCACCGCCGCCCTCGTTGCGGACGGTGTTCTCGCTGATCTTGCTGTCGGTGATGACGAGCTGGCCAATCTGGTTGAAGATGCCGCCGCCACGTTGGAAGACCGAGTTGCGATCGATCTTGCTGTGCTTCAGGTGGAAGTCGCCGTCGCTGAAGATGCCGCCGCCCTCGCTGCTGGCCGTGTTCTCGCTGACGTCGGCGT
The DNA here is from genome assembly GCF_014201145.1 of Micromonospora parathelypteridis. Classification (NCBI taxonomy): domain Bacteria; kingdom Bacillati; phylum Actinomycetota; class Actinomycetes; order Micromonosporales; family Micromonosporaceae; genus Micromonospora; species Micromonospora parathelypteridis. The sequence continues at coordinate 6,529,297 of NZ_JACHDP010000001.1, read as the reverse complement.
TCGTGACCGTGGTGGTGGAGTTGAGTCCGCCGTGGACACCGCCGCCGCGGAAGTCCGCGATGTTGTGGTCGATGCGAACATCGTTGATTACGGCAACGCGGCTGTTCGACAGTCCGCCACCGCTACCGGTTATCACCGTGCCGCCGGTACCGCGGATGACGTTGGCGCTTACTCTGGCGTTCTCCATGGTGAGGTAGCCGTTGTTGTGGATGCCTCCGCCATTGAACGTACCGGTGTTGTTGCTGATCCTGGTCTCGTTGCCCTCGTACCCGCCCTTGTCCTTGTCGTCCCAGTTCCTACCCGTGCCGGCGTTCTCCGCGGACAGTTCCGCCGCGGCTCCCTGACCCTCTGGGGACTGGGCCGCCGGCCCGTTGCTGGGCGCATCGCTCTTGGGGGTGCCGCTGGTGGCCGAGTCCTTGCCATGGTCGGTCTTGCCAGTGATCTTGGTGATGCCGAAGTTGGCGATGCCGCCACCGGAGCCACTGGACCGGTTGTCGACCACGTTCAGGTGTTCGAGGGTGGCCTCGCCGCCGGCGTCCACCCGGATCCCGCCACCACCGGCGATGCTCGCTGACCCCCCCTTGATGGTGATGTCGCGGAGCCTCAGGTCTCCGCCGACCCCGACCTCCAGGATCCGGAACGCTTCGGCGTTCGCCGCCCGCACGATGGTCGCGCCTTCACCCTTGATGGTGATGGGTTTGATGATGACCGGGAGGCCGTTGGGGCCGTAGGCGGTGGGCGGTGTGGCGACCGGCGCGAACGCGGTGAGGGTGTACGTGCATCGCTCGGCGAGTTTGAGGGTCGCCCCGTTTCCGGCGTTGGCGAGCACGAGCGCGGCGATCAGCTCATCGGCGTCGCACGGCACCACCCACTCGTCGCCCTTGTAACTCTTGCCGTCGCTGCCACCCGGTTCCTGCCCACCTCGGGCCTGCCCGTCCGGTGCCTGCCCGCCTGGGGCCTGCCGGCCTGGGTCCTGTCCGCCGTTGTCGTCGCCGGTTGCTCGGCCACCTTCGACGATGAACTGCTGCGCAGCTTTTTCGAGGCGGTCGTTGACGCCATCAAGGCCGGACGCTCCAGCGACGCCAGCGGCGCCGCTGACGGCGGCCAGCCCGGCCACTCCGGTCAGCCCGGCCACAAGCCAGCGTCCCCACCGGCGCCGTCCCGGCGGTCCGGGCCGAGCTGCTGCTGCCCGGCTGACATGTTGGTGTTGCGATAGATGGTCGGACATAGCGCTACCTCACCCTTCTCCGTGCACAACAGGTCTCCACCGCCCCTCCGGGGCCGATAGCGACCAAATTGGGCCTTAGCTATCAGAACGGAACGTAGCAGAGGCTTTCTCGCATAAGACACAGACGCGAAAAATAGCCATGTTCGGTGCATCTGTCACAGGCGCCCCGCGAGCAGCAGTGGTCCCAAGGTTCTCCATCTCGATCGGGCCGATCGCTCACGCCCGACCGCAGCGCGAATTTCTGCCCGAGCCGTCGCGGCGCTGAGCCTGCCGGCGCTCACACGACTACTCTCCCGACCGAGACGACCAACTCACCGGGAGCAGGGCATGGGCCTCATCCACATCGAACTGTTCGCGACCCTCGACCTCGTCGGGCAGGCGCCCGGTGGCCCCGACGAGGACCCGGCCGGGTTCTCGTTCGGCGGCTGGCAGGCGCCCCTGCTGGACGAGGTCGCCGGGGCGCAGGTTCTCTCCGCGTACGAGGGCACCGACGCTCTCCTGCTCGGCCGGCGCACGTACGACATCTTCGCCGCGCACTGGCCGCACCAGGAGGGCGGCGAGGACAACGAGATCGCCACGCTCTTCAACAGCATCCCGAAGTACGTGGCCTCCGGCGGCAACCCCGACCTGTCGTGGGCCGGCTCCACCCAGCTCGGCCCGGATCTGGCCGACGCGGTGCGGGAGATCCGGGACCGGCACGAGCACATCAAGGTCGTCGGAAGCCTCAACCTGGTGCAGACCCTCCTGCGCGAGAAGCTCTTCGACCGTCTCGACCTGTGGGTGCACCCGATCGTGCTCGGCGTCGGCAAGAAGGTGTTCGACGGCGGCGCGGTGCCCACGAACCTCACTCTCCTCGAACCGCCGGTGGCCAGTTCGAAGGGCACCGTGTACCTGCGCTACGCGCTCGCCGACGGCACGCCCGCGACGGGGGACATGGCCGCACCCGATCGCGGTGCCGGGCGCGACGACTGACGCCGGGCCGTGTGGGTTCGCGTCGTCGGCGGTGAGTCCGCCGGGCCGGCACTCAGCCGGGGGCCTCGCCAACGATCAGTGGGGACAGTTGAGCCGGCCACGGCGCGGGTCAACGGCGCACGAAGAGGGATGACGATGGCTGTCTCGGCACAACGTCTGGCGATCGCCGTGGCCGCCTCGACCCTGGTTGCGATGACGTCGTGCACCCCCGGAGACCCAGCCGAGGTGCGGACGCCGAGCGCGGAGGTGCCGATCACCCCGTCGCCGGCCGCCGACCAGGAGTTCCAGCGGTTGGAGAAGACGTTCGAAGCACGGCTGGGGATCTACGCCGTCGACACAGGCACTGGCCGCACGATGGAGTACCGGGCCGACGAACGGTTCGCGTACGCCTCGACGTGGAAGGCGCTGGCCGCCGCCGAGGTGCTGGACGACACCACGGACGCCGAGTTGAATCGTGTGGTGCGGTACTCGGCGCAGGACCTGGTGGCACACTCACCGATCACCGAGAAGCACGTCGCCAAGGGCATGAGTTTGCGCGCCCTCGCCGACGCCGCCGTGCGCTACAGCGACAACACGGCAGGCAACCTGCTGCTGCGTCACCTCGGAGGGCCGCAGGGGTTCGAGACGAAGCTGCGCGAAATCGGCAACACGATCACCGACGCCACCCGTTACGAGACCGCGCTCAACGAGGCGACGCCGGGCGACAAGCGGGACACCAGCACCGCGCGGGCTCTGGCGGACGACCTGCGGGCGTACACCATGGGGAAAGCCCTGGATCCCGCGGACCGCGACCTTCTGCGCGGCTGGCTGCGGGGCAACACCACCGGTGGGGCGTTGGTCCGCGCCGGGGTGCCCGCCGGCTGGGTCGTCGGGGACAAGACCGGCACCGGAGGGTACGGCACCCGCAACGACATAGCCGTGATCTGGCCGCCCGACCGCGCCCCGATCGTCCTCGCCGTGCTGTCCAGCCGCGACAAGAAGGACGCCACCCCCGACGACGCCCTCATCGCCCAGGCCACCAAGGTGGTCGTCGCGCAACTGTGACCGGCGGACGGTTGTCGTCGAACTCGCGCCCCGCCGGCGCGCGCGCCGAGACGTCCAGCCGCGCTGGCGGGCGTCGATACTGTGGGCGTGGAGTACGTGTCCAGAGTTCCGCGACCGCCGCTGGACGGGCTGATCGACGACCTCTACTACCTGGAGGGTGCGCCGCCGTACGCCCGGCTGACGCTGCCGGCAAGTCCGGCGGTGTTGCTCATCGTCAACCTCGGGGCGCCGTTCCGCATCCGCGCCGACGCCGACATCGAGACGGCCGAGTACGCCGACGGCTGCGTGGTCACCACGCCCACCCGCGCGTTGGAGTTCGGCTACCCACTCCGGACCCGGTCCGTCGGCGTGCACTTCAAGCCGTGGGGGCTGGCGCCGTTCCTGCCGATGCCCGCGGCCGAGTTGTGTGACCGGCCGGTGACGGTAGAGCAGGTTTGGGGTCGACCCGCCATCGCCGAGTTGCGAGACCGGCTGGCCACGGCGGGCGAACCGCACGAGATGCTGACGCTGCTCGAGGAGGAGCTGATGCGACGGCTAGGCGACCCGGCCGGCTTGGGGCTGGTCCGCCATGCGAGCAGCGTCATCGCTGCGACCGGCGGGGCGGTGGCCATCGACGACCTGAGGGTTTCAGCCGGCGTCAGCAGCACTCATCTGGCACAGCGGTTCAAGGAGCTCGTCGGCGTCACGCCGAAGCGGCTGGCCCGCTCCTACCGCTTCGTCGCCACCGTGTTCGCGATCAACCCCGCCGAACCGGTCGACTGGGCCGACCTCGCCAGTGGCGCGGGCTACTTCGACCAGGCCCACTTCGGCCACGAGTTCCGGGCGTTCACCGGGCTCACGCCGACCCGGTACGTCGAAGTCCGGCGGCGGTTCCTGCGCGAACATCCCGGCCACACGCTGGACGGCTGGCCGCTGCCGGCCGATTGATTTCTTACAAGAGCGACAGCTCACGACACGCTAACTTGGCGGCACCTCAAAGCATAGGAGAGCCCGTGGGCAAGGTGGTCATGTACAGCTCGGTGTCGGTGGACGGCTTCATCGCGGATGAGAACGATCAGCCCGGACCCCTGTTCGACTGGTTGACCAGCGGTGACGTCCCGTTGGACGACAGCGGAGTGCTGAAGGTGTCGCAGACGTCCTACGACTACACCCGTGCGTACTGGGACCAGATCGCGGTGACAATCGCGGGCCGCCACGTCTTCGACATGACGGACGGCTGGGACGGGAAGCCTCCGAGCGGGATCGACCACGTGGTCGTCGTGACGCACCGACCGGAGCCCGAGGGCTGGGACCCCGAGGCGCCGTTTTACTTCGTCGACGGCGTCAAGGCAGCCGTGGCCAAGGCACAGGAGCTTGCGGGTGACCGCATGGTCGAGGTCGCCGCTGGCGACGTCGGCGGCCAGGTGCTTGCCGCGGGCCTGATCGACGAGGTGCGCATGGACGTCGTACCCGTGGTGTTCGGGTCTGGAAAGCGCTACTTCGGGTCGGTCGACGCGCAGCACCTGTTGGAGGAGCCTGACGTGGTGCTTCAGGGCAACCGGGTGCTTCACCTGCGCTATCGGGTGCGCCGTTGACCGATCTGACCGGGTACGCGAAGGAGTCCCCTGCACGGACGTCGCCGAGCTTCTGCTCCCCGCCGTGATGCGCGGCGCGCCGAAATGCTACGAAGGGGAGGTGCCTGACCTGACAAGCTCCCTTGATGCCACGTCCCTGGAAACTCCGCGGCTGCTGTTGCGTCGCTGGCGAAGCGATGATCTGGACGGGTTCGCCGCGGTCAACGCGCAGCCCGAGGTGATGCGCTACATCCATGACGGTCGCACCCTGGACCGGGCCGCGACCGCGGAGCGTCTGGCCATCTATCAGCGGCACTGGGACGAGCACGGCTTCGGCCTGTACGCGGTGGAAATCAAAGAGACCGGCGAGTTGGCCGGTTTCACGGGGCTGGCGGTGCCGACCTTCCTGCCCGAGATCATGCCGGCCGTGGAGATCGGCTGGCGGCTCGGCCGCGCGTACTGGGGCCGGGGCCTGGCCACCGAGGCGGCCCAGGCGGTTGTCGCCCACACTCGGGCCGAGCTAGCCCTGCGGCGGCTGGTCAGCATCCACGTCGTCGGCAACGAGGCGTCCGCGCGGGTGATGGTCAAGCTGGGCATGTCGCTGGAACGCGAAACCGTGCAGCCGGACACCGGCCGCCAGGTCCGGGTCTACGCAATGGACCTGTAGGCAGGACTTCGTTGCCAGACCCGAGGCCGCCGACACGAAGGGCGGCCACCGAAGTTGTCCGACGCCGAAACAATCACCATCGCGGTCGCCCAGTCCCCGAGCATCTAGCTCGCCAGGAGGCGGCGCAACCCGTCCGGCACCTCGGTAACCTCGGCCGCGCTGGGTTTGTCGATCTTGACGTGCTTGCCGAAGTCGGAGAACCTGGCCGTGCTTGCAAAAGTCGGCAGCGTGACCGTCAGCGCAATCAGGTAGCCCTGAGCGTCCACCGACGCCTCGTACGGCACGGACTGCGACACACCACCGTGGTGCTCTAACTGCTCGGCCGTCGCCGGCAGGAGCCCTCGGGACACCTTCGCTGGCGCCACGGTGAAGTCGAGCGTGCCGGTGTAGGTGCCCTCCCCCGTACGCGTGGCGGCCGTCATCGCCGCGGAGAAACCCTTGATCCCCGCTGGGTCGAACGTGTCCCCCAGATGCACCAGGGACGCCGTGGCGAACTCCGACGTCGGGAACCAGATGAACTTCGTCGGGTCGAGGTTCGGCAGGTAGGTCGAGCCCAGCGTCATCCAGGCGTCATCGCCAACCACCCGCACCTTGGAGTCGACGGTTTCGCCGCCGGTACCCGTGGTGACCGTCAAGGTCAGCGCCTTTCCCGCCGGGTCGGTGTCGCCGACGACCTCGACGTTGGGCACGCTCAACGTCACGTGCGCCGACCCCTTGGCGGTCTTGGCGGCCGCGGCCCGCACCTGCGCGAGCGGGTCAGCGGGGGCCGGTTCCGGCACGGCGTTACCGCCCGAGTCACAGCCCGCCAGCAGCGCCAGCAGGCCGACGAGCATCCACTTGCGAACCATGGCCGAACTCCCCCGTTGATCGACGACTGCGGCAGACTACCGAATCCGGCAAAGGCAAAGCGCCCGCGTTTTACGCACCTTCGTGCGGCACCGTGAGCCGGGCCCTCACCGCGCTGCCTCAGCAGTGGCCGTGTGAGTGACGTTGTGGCAACGTCCTAACGGTCAGCGAGTTCAGGCAGTCCACTCCGGCCACTGCCGGAGACGACCGACCGGACCCGACGTGACTGAGGGCCGGCCAACGGCCAGCTGAAAGGAGCCCCGATCGTGAACGTGGGCGACCGAACCCTTCCGCGCATCCTCTCCGTCCTGCTGGCCGCCGTGCTCGCCGCCGGCCTGTCCACTGCCGGTGCCGGACCGGCAGCCGCCGGGCAGACGAGCCTGCGGGCTGCCGACCCGAGCGTGATCCGCGTCGGCGCCACCTACATCTCCGTCCAGTCGCTCAACGGCGGGATCGCCGTGCGGCAGGCAGCGTCAACCGACGCGCTCGCCGCCGCACCCGCGCGACAGGTGTGGACGGACAGCCGCAACCTCGGTGAGGTCTGGGCCCCGGAGATCATCACCGATGGCGGCCGCTACTACATCTACTTCACCGCCGGTCGCGGCGCCGCACACCGCATGTACGCGATCAGCTCGGCGTCGCCGGCCAGCGGCTACACGGCCGAGCGGCAGCTCGCGCTGCCCGGCGGCAAGTGGGCCATCGACGGCAGCATGTTCACCTTCAACGGGCAGCGGTGGTTCGTCTGGTCGGGGTGGGCCGGCGACACCAACGTCGAACAGAACATCTACCTCAGCCGAATGAGCGATCCACTCACCCCGACCGGCAACCGGTTCATCATCTCCCAACCCCGGGAGAGCTGGGAGCGCGTCGTCGGCAACCCGTACATCAACGAGTCCCCCGAGGCGATCAGGGACCCGAACGGGCAGCTCCACATCGTCTACTCCGCCAACGGCAGCTGGAGTGACCAGTACTGTCTCGCCGACCTGCGACTGCGCGCCGGCGGCGATCCGACGTACGTGTGGGACTGGTACAAGTCGAACGGCTGCCTGTTCGGCTCGAACCGCGCCACCATGATGGCCGGCTGGGATCCCACCCTGCACGTGAACGGGCCTGGCCACCACAGCTTCGTGCTGCTCAACGGTGACATCGCCACGAGCCCACCCGCCGGGCCGAGGTTCCCGCTGATGTTCCACGCCGTACCCAAGGGCACCCCGTACTCCTGGGAGAACCGCTACTGGTACACCGGCACCTTCTGCTGGTGGGGCAACACCACCTACCGCCGCGCGAACGTGCCCGGCCCGACGACCGACACCGGGTTCAGCATCAAGTTCTTCGAATAACCCACCGTTGCCCACCGGTGGCACCATCGCCTGATGAACGTTCGTCGATTGGCGGCCGTCGACATGTACGGCACCCGAGGAACCCGCCGCCGGCGGCTCATCATTCTGGCCGAGTTCCTCATCGGCGTGGTTGCCATGGTGACGTTGGGCAGCTGGCTACTGGCGTCATCGAGCGGCCTCGGCGACCGAGCATTCGGCCTGTGGTTCATCGGTGCGGGTCTCAACTACGCCCCGCTGTCCGCGTACGCGATCATGCTGATGCGGCCCGGCGCCCTCGACGCCGAGTTGGCCGGCGTCGACGTTGGCCGGGAGTTGCGCCGCTACACCGTTCTCCAACTGTGGGTCTTCGTGCCGCTCTCGCTCGTCGTCTTCGACCTCCACGACGCGCTCACCCGACGTCGGGCACGGGCATGACTGGGCAGATCACGGCCGCGCAGTTCCACGCGGCCGACGGTGTCGAGGACTGGCGCTGCCTCTACCACCTGGTCTCGGCCTACTTCCCGACCGGATCGCTGACCAAGGGCGTCGCGCTCGTCGATGAGATCGGCCGGCTCGCCGACGAGGCCCAGCAGCAGCACCTCGCCGTCGACCTGCGCGGCACCGGCGTCACGGTGAGCCTGACTCGGCGCGACGTCTCGTTGGCCCGGCGCATCTCGTCCGCCGCCAAGGAGCTGGGCATCCCCGCCGATCCGACCGCCGTCCAGCTCGTCAACGTCACCCTTGACGCACTCGCCGGCGCGGACGTGCTGCCGTTCTGGCGGGCGCTGCTCGGCTATCGGCAGATTGGCGACGACTACCTGTCCGACCCGTCGCGCCGCGGCCCGGGCTTCGGGTTGCAGCCGATGGACGAGGCGCGCCCACAGCGCAACCGCATGCACCTCGACATAGCTGTCCCGCACGATCAGGCAGAGGCTCGCATCGCCGCCGCCCTGGCCGCCGGCGGCCACCTGGTCTCCGACGCGCACGCGCCCAGGTGGTGGGTCCTGGCCGACGCCGAGGGCAATGAGGCGTGCGTCGCCACCTGGCTCGGCCACGAATAGCAGACGGCGGGCCGTCACCTCGTGAGCCGATCACGGTACGCGCCAACGGCCGGCGCCGAACCTCAGCCGGCGCGACGCTGTCTCAGCCGGCCCGGGTGTCGTCGGTTGGGTGGTACTTCAGGAGGACGACCCCGGAGGCGAAGGGTTCGGCGGACACCAACTCCAGCCGTGCCGGCGGCTGACCACCGTCGAACAGCGCCTTGCCCTGGCGAAGGAACAGGGGATGCACCAGGAGGTGCAGCTCGTCGATGAGCCGGAGATCGGCGAGGGACCGGATCAGGGTGAGACTGCCGTAGACCACGATGTCGCCGCCGGCCCCACGCTTGAGTTCGGTGATCTCGTCGGGGTCGAGATGGGTGAGCCTGCGGGTGTTCGTCCAGGTCGCGGTGTTCCCCGAGGCGGAGACGACGATCTTCTCCAGCGCGTCGAGGCGTTGGGCATACCCTCGTACGTCGTCCGGCTGGTCGGGGTTCTGGGCGGTCGGCGGCCAGTGGCTGGCGAAGTCGGCGTGCGTGATCCGGCCCAGCATCAGGCTGCCGGCGTCGTCCACCAGGGTCCGCTCGTATTTTTGCAGGTGATCGTCGGCCAGGAGCCAGTCCATCTCGTCGTCGGGGCCGGCGACGAATCCGTCCAGGGTGATCCACATCGACACGACAATCTTGCGCAACGTCGTCCTCCGTCATGGTGCGGCGAGCCCCGGGGATCCGGGTCCTCGGCGTGCTGGTTACTGGCCGCCGGTGAGCGCGGCTCGGACGGGTTCCGGTGTGCGAGCCGGGAACCGCTCCTGGAAGTCGACGACTCCGACCCAGGTGGGGCGCAGGCCGATCCGGACCATCCGCAGGCCCGGCTGATCTATCGCCTCCAGGTAGGCGTTGCCCACCTCGTCGCCCATCCCCGCGCGCTGGATGGTGGCGTACTCCGGCAGGACGCCCTCGACCTCCGCCAGGGTGACCTTTCCGCGCAGCATGAGCACCTCCGGAAGCCCGTCCGCGGTGTCGACGCAGACCGCCACGTCCGGCCGGGCGCTCAGGTCACGGATCTTGTACGTGCCGGCGAACGCGCCGACGACCAACTCCTCGCCGGTCCACAGAAAGTTCACCGGGATCAGCCGCGGCGTGCCGTCCCTGCTGGTGTAGGCGAGGCGTGCCACCAGGGACGCGGCGAGCAGGCGCCGCGCCAACGGGGTGTCCAGCAGCTTCACGTCACCTTGCGGCAGGCTCATGAGAGCCACGCTAGGGGTCCAACTCCTAAAGAACAAGTGATACTCCTGAATTAGGATCGAGATAGAGTGGACGCCATGAGCGGCATGCGTAGTTACGGAGATCCGTGCGGTGTCGCGCGTGGACTGGACATCATCGGCGAGCGGTGGGCGCTGCTGGTGGTACGCGACCTTCTGCTCGGCCCCCGGCGGTTCAACGATCTGCTCGGCGGCCTACCCGGCGTGAGCCCCAACGTGCTGAGCCAGCGGCTGCGCCAGTTGACCGAGCACGGCGTGGTGCACCGGCGGGACCTGGGCCCACCGACGCGGGTCCACCTCTACGAACTCACCGAATGGGGCCGCGCCCTGGAACCGATCCTTCTCCAGTTCGGACGCTGGGGAAGCCAGTCTCCACAGTCACCCGAAGGCACTCTCGGCATCGACTCCCTGCTGCTCAGCATCAAGGCAGCCTTCGACCCGGCGCGAGCCCCGGAACTCGCCGGCAGCTACGCGTTCCACATCGACGCCGACACGTACCTCGCCGACGTCGCCGACGAGACGGTGCAGATCCGGCGCGGCCCGGCGTCCGAACCCGACGCGACGCTCACCACCGACATCGGAACCCTTCGGGCCGTCTGTGGCCAGGAGATCACCATGGCGGCGGCGGTGAAGTCGGGCGCACTGCGACTGAGCGGTGACGAGGACGCCAGGCGGCGCCTCACCGATCTGCTCCTGGCCCCGTTCACGCCCGCACCCCAGCCGGCCGCGCACTGACGGTGGTCAGGAGGCTGCCTGTGGTCTAACGTGGCCCGCCGTGCTCTCAAACGAACAGATAATCGAACAGGCCCTGGATCGGATCGAGGCAGGGTACGTCTTCCCTGCGAAGGTCGCGGACATCGACGCCGCGATCCGGCGCCGTCTCGCGGCAGGCGAGTACGACGACCTGGACGGGCCGGCGCTGTGCGAGACGGTGACCGCTCACCTGCAGGAGGTGTGCCCGGACAAGCATCTGCGGCTGCTGTGGTCGGACCAGCCGCAGTCGCTGGATCCAGCGGACGAGGACGGCGGGAAGGCCGCGTTCCTCGCGCTACTCAGGGCGGAGAACCAGGGAATCCGCCGGGTCGAGCACCTGGACGGGAACGTCGGGCTCATCGACGTGCGGCGCATCGCGTACGCCGACGAAGGCGCCGCCGCGATCGGTGCGGCCATGCAACTGGTCGCGCTCAGCTCCGCGCTCATCCTGGACCTACGCGCGTGCTCCGGCGGAACACCGGAGGGAGCCGCGATGTGGTGCAGCTACTTCTTCCGCGACGACCAGGTGCACCTCAACGACTTCTACGAGCGGTCCACCGGCGCCACACGCCAGTTCTGGACGACCGCGCACCTGCCCGCGCCGCGCTATGCGGACCGCCCGGTCCATGTGCTCACCAGCGCGATGACGTTCTCCGGGGGCGAGGACGTGGCGTACACCCTTCAGGCGCACGGCCGGGCCGTCGTCGTCGGTGAGACCACACGTGGCGGCGCGCATCCGACGGCCCGCCACCCGGTCACCGAACACATCCTCGTGACCGTGCCGACCGCCCGGACCATCAACAGCGTCACCGGCACCAACTGGGAAGGCGTCGGAGTGGTCCCGGACGTACCCGTCCCGGCACACCAGGCACTCGACACGGCACTCAAGGCCATCCTGGGCGCATAGGCGCGTCTGCGTCGCCGGCCGACGGCCACCTCCACGCCCATGAGCGCGATCTTAAGAAAGTTAAGGTGTACCTCTTGGAAGTTGAAGATTTCTGAGTTTAAGATTTAGGTATGACAGAACAGGCGATGGACTGGCAGGAACTCACCAGCCTGACGCGAGGCCAGCCGTTCGTCGTCGAGCGGGTGCGCCTGGCCAGCAACGGCGTCGCGATCGAGGGCGAGTTCGAGCTACCGCAACTGGCTCAGCTCAACGTCGAGGATCAGGTCTTCGTCACGGCCTTCGTGCGCTGCCACGGTTCGATCAAGGAGATGGAACGCATCTTCGGGGTGAGCTACCCGACGATCAAGTCACGACTCAACCGGATCACGCAGATGCTCGACTTCGTCGAGACCGACCCGGCGCCCTCGCGGGCCGACATCATCGACAGGTTGCGCCGCGGTGAGATCACCACGCAGCAGGCGCTGGCCGAGCTGGACGGCCGCAGTTGATGCCGCAGCTGGTGACCGTCAAGGTCCACCGCCCGGACCGCCGGCCCATCCGCCTCTGGGTTCCGGTGCTCCCCGTGGCGCTCGTGCTCTTCCCGGTCGTGGTCCTGGTCGTGCTGGCGGCGATCGTGGCCTGCGTCGTGTTCCGCATCGGTGTGATGCGGGCACTCGGCACCGGTTGGCGCGTCATCTCCGCGCTGCCCGGCGCCCGTTTCGACATCGAGCAGGACCGCATGGCCGTGCTCGTGGCTATCCGATAGGAGAGGTTCGAATGACCGAACAACGCAAGGACATCCTCGACATGCTTGCCGCCGGCAAGATCACCGCCGAGGAGGCGGACCAGCTCATCGCCGCACTCGAACGGGACCAGGCACCGGCGACGGCAAGTCACGACGCCCGACCGAAGGGCAAGGTGAAGTACCTGCGGGTGATGGTGGACGCCACCGACAACGGCGAGCCGTCGCGGGTCAACGTGCGGGTGCCACTGCAACTGCTGCGGGCCGGCGTACGGCTGGCGGCGCTGATCCCGCCGCAGGCCCTGGTCAAGGCCAACGCCTCACTCAGCGACTCGGGCGTGCCGATCGACCTGACGCAGCTCAAGCCCGAGCAGTTGGAGGCGCTCGTGGAGCACCTCGACGAGGTGACCGTGGAGGTGGACTCCCCCGATGCCACCGTGCGGGTCTTCTGCGAGTAGGCGCCGTCTGACGGGACGGCCCCTCGAGAGGGTGCTGGAACACCCTCCCGAGGCTGCGCCCGCCGCAGCAGAGCACAGGTGAACTGCCAACCTGAAGTTTAGCCACTCACCAGCACGCCAGCGGAGGGACCACTCGGACGGGTGGTCCCTCCGCTGCGTCCCGCCCCTGGTCGTGAGCCGGACGGGTTGGCATGTCGGCAATCCGTCGTTGTCCGGGCGTCGGGCGACTCCGTAGCGTCGCGGCTACGTATCGATGCCCAGCGGAAGGACCCCTCGTGACCGAACTCGTCGCTCCGCAGCTCGTCGTGAACAGCAGAATGATCTACTTCGGTTGGCTACCGGCCGACCCCGACGCGGTGGCCGCCCTGGTGCCCGACGGGCTCAAGCCCGCGCCGAACCACCAGGTCTTCATGAACCAGTACGTCGTCGACGACGCCGGGCAGACCAATGGCTTCGGCGCCTACTCCCTGACGTACATCGGGCCGGACCTCTCCGGGGTCGACGCTCCCGACGGCGTCACGCCCGGTCGCTGGTGGACCCAGTACTTCAATTCCAGCCCGGTCGTCCGCGCCTACGCCGAAGCCCGGGGCGTGCCGGCGACCCCGGGAAAGACCACCATCGAGGTACGCGGGCGTCGGCTGATCGCGACCACCGAGGCGGACGGCGTGCCCGTGATCAGGACAACGGCCCGCGTCGGGCACACCGGCGACGCCGTCAACCGAGGCCAACTGCGCTACCTCACCCGCCTGGACGGGAAGCTGCACAGCGGCAACTACCCGTTCGTGGCCGAGCCGGTCGACCCGTTCGAGGTCGAGTCGCTGGAGTTCCTCGAACCCGACCACCCCGTGTACGCGCTGCGTCCGGCAAATCCGCTGGAAATCGTCTGGGGCTTCTACTCACCGCGCGCGTCGTTCGCCTACCCGGGCGGCGAGTCCGTACTCGACTGAGCCCGTAATCGAATCTCAGCTCTTGGCCTGGCTGCGACGGGCACGCCGACGGGGCTTGTCGTCGCCGCCGGCAAGCCGGGTGAAGGTGAGCATGTTCGCCAGCGCCACGGCGATAATCGCCAAGCCGACCTGGATCGCGAGCACAACCCAGTCCCAGCGCAGCACCCACACCTCCACGTTGGCCCCGTCGTCGATATCGAGCGCCCTGGCGACCACGGTGCCCAGCACCGCCGAGCCGACGCCGATGACGAACGTGGCGAAGAGCCCGATCCGCTGCCTCCCCGGCAGGATCAGTCGGCCGAGCAGGCCGACGAGGGCACCGATGAGCACCGCGCCGAGATAACCAGTTACCAGCATTGCCGTCTCCCCTCCAGCAGTGCCCAGGTACATGCCCGAAACTTGCGTCCCCGGAAACCCCGTCCAGGCCGTCGGCCGGCTCATCGCCCAATCCGGCATCCCTGAGAACCCGTAATCGCTCCTGCGCCCGACCGGCGCTCGCGTGGTGGTGGCCGGACGCCGGTCGGTCAGCGGGTGAGGCCGACCAGCGTCGCCAGTCGCGCCACGCCGGCCGGCGCCGGCTGCGCGCGGGCAACATCGGCGATCACGGTACGCACCAGAGGCCGACACCGAACCTCGGCCGGCGCGACACTGTCCGCGTCCACCAGCGCCCGTGCGGCGCCGCGCAGGTCACCCACCTGCAGGTACGCCCGTGCGGCGTCCACCAGGTACGCGCCCCGATACTCGGCCGGCAACCGCCGCCACGCCTCCCGCCGCACCACGGTCACGTGCCGCCGCACCGCCTCGGCAACGTCACCCCGCAAGGCCGCCACCAGCACCCGCGCCACCTCGACGGCGATCGGTCCGAAGCTGGTGCGGTGCTGATCGTCGTACCCCCTGATCTGCGCCGCGATCCCCGCGGCCCGGTCGATCAACTCGTCGGCCCGCCGGTGCTCGCCGCACCCAGCGGCCGCCAGCGCGGCCTGCACCAACAACACCCCACCCACTCCCCTCCCCTCGCCCTGTCCCCCGTGATCAAGAGGTTTCCGGGCGGTTTGATCTCCGAAACTGACGCAAGCCTCTTGATCACCAGAGCGGATTGCGGGTTGAAGGACGCGGTTGGCGGCGGGTAGCAGGGCGGTCAGGGCCAGGTGGTTGCGGTCCTGGGCGCGGAGCGCCTGGCCTACCGAGATGGTGGCCGTTGCCGCGAGGATCGGGTTGTCGGCGGCGGTGGTCATCGCGCGGTCGGCGGCCAGCCAGGCGAGGTCAGCCTCGCCGAGCTTGACCAGCAGCGACGAGGTGATCCGGTACGCCTGCACCAGCAACTCCGGTGACCGCGCGGCCTGGGCGGCGTCGAGCAGACCCGGCAGCAGGCGCACCAACTGTCGGTAGTGCGCGTGCTGGTAGGTCAACCAGGCGTACCCGACCTCCCGCCGCAGCTCCTCCGGCGGCTGGGCCGGTGCCTGCGGGGTGTCGTAGCGGGCGAGAGCGGCCCGGATGTCGTCGACCCCGTCCGGCGGGCCGGCAGGGGTGCTCGGCTGCTGGCCGAGCAGCACCTCCGGGTCGACCCGCAGGACGTGGGCCAACTCCTGGATCACCGAGTACCGGTCCAGAGAGCGCACGCCCCGCTCCACCTTGTCCACCCAGCTCTTCGACCTACGCAACCGGTCGGCAAGCATCTGCTGCGTCATCGACCGCCGCACCCGCCATCGGGCCACCCGCCGGCCGATCGGGACGTCATCGTTGGTCACGCCGCCACCGCCGGTCCGGGACCGCGCGGGTCGTGTCGTCCACGGGTACGCGTTCCGCTTCGGCCTGGGCAAGGAGGCGCTGTTTGGCAGCCTCCCGCTCGGCCGCCTCCGACTGCTCGCCTTTGCTCGCTGACTCGTCACCCTGCATAGCCACCTCCGTCAACCGGGGCGCGACGCTCAGACTTCGCCGCCGCCCAGGACTTCTGCAATCAGCGAAGCGGGCTGCCGATCGGCGGACCAGATGGCAAGCGATGCGCTCGATTGCGCTGCTCACGACGTGGGTTGCGCAGGGTTGTGCAGGTCCCCATAGGACCGCAGCAGCCCATAGGCTCATCACTGTTGGTAGTTGGCTGATGCCTGGAGGCAGAACCATGGCGCGACCGGTGACGAACGCAGCGTTCGAAGGGCTGCTACTTGCCGCCGGCTACGGTAACGCGCACGCGGCTTTCGCTCGGCAGCTCAACCACGCCGGCCGCAACGAGGGAGCCTGGCGCTACGACGCTGCCAGCGTCTACTGGTGGTTGCGCGGTCGCCGGCCTGGCGAGCATGTCCAAGCCGCCATGACCGAAACGCTTGCCCGCAAGCTCGGTCGCTCAGTCGCCGTCATGGAGTTGGGGTTCGGCGCAACCGACAGCATCGGAATGTGTGTCTACACCGCGTCCCTCAATGGGGCGATCGATACCGCCGAGCAGATCTGGACGAGGCTGGCTAGGCACCTCAACCAGCAAGCCAGCGGGGCGTTCGACAGCGGCAAAGCACTAGAGGCAGCATTGGGCTGGCGCTATGACCTGCCTGACGAGGCGGTCAGCCGGAACGGCCGACATCAGGTCAGCTCCACCGACGTCCAATCGCTGTACGCGCTGGCGGACCACTTCACGGATCTCGACCGACGTCACGGCAGCGGCTCTCCGCACGCCCGTGCAGTCATGGCCGACTTCCTCGTACGTCAGGTCGCGCCCATGCTGGGTGGCACCTATACCGATGCCGTGGGGCGCGACCTCATGCGTGCAGCGGCAACACTCTCCGGCCAACTCGCCTTCATGTCGTACGACGCGGGCGAACATGCAATGGCGCAACATCATGTGACCCTCGGCCTGCGCCTCGCGAAAGCCGCTGACGACCGCCTCTACGGCGCTCACCTGCTGGCGAACCTCGCCACCCAGGCTGTGTTCTTGGGGCACGCCCGGGCGGCGACTCGACTCGTCGAAGCAGCTATTGACGGAGCCGGCCGCGCACCCGCTGCCGTGCTGGCTCGGCTGCACGCCACCGCCGCTACCGCTTACGGTCAGTCAGGCGAGCGGCGTGCCTGCCAGCTCGCCCTCACCAAGGCTGAACGTGCTCTCGCCCGGACGGGCACAGATCCCGGCCCGCGCTGGGTCGGCTACTTCAGCCCTGCCCACCTGGCCGGGGCCGCGCTGAGGTGCCTGGGCGACCTGCATCTGTACTCGCAGGCCCTCCGACACGCCCCCGACGCGCTCATCCTCAACAGCCAGAACACCCGGACGCGTGCCCTGCACATCGCTCTCGTCGCCGTGACTCATGCCCGCGCTGGAGACACCGACGCCTCCTGCATCTGGGGCCGAAAGTTAGTGGAGGACACACCGGGCATCCAGTCTGCGCGGGTTCAACAGCGCGTCCGCGAACTCACTACGACTCTCAGTCCACAACGGGCATCGCCCCAGGTCAACGAAGTCCTGCACGCACTGGCGGTCTTGCCAACAGTCACGTGAAGCAAGAGCACCCCTAGACGGGTCCGCTAGCGTCACCGAGGTGACCTGGACGGAGCCCGCCACGTGGTACGCGAACCTCGCTTCCTTCTACGCAGCCGCAGCGGCCTTCATCACCGACCCAGCGGGCAACGTACTGCTCGTCAAGCCCACCTACAGGGACCACTGGGCCTTCCCTGGCGGCTACGTGGACGAAGGCGAATACCCGCACGATGCCTGCGCCCGCGAGATTCGGGAGGAGTTGGGGGTCGCTGTAGCGGTAGGTGATCTTCTCGTGGTCGACTGGGCCCCACCCGCCGGGCAACGACCGCGCGCGATCCTCAGCTTCACGTTCGACTGCGGGTCCATCGCCAACCTCGACAGCTTCGATCTGCCAGGACAGGAGTTGGAGGACATCGCCTTTTTCCCGCGCGCTGAGGCCGAGCAGCGTCTTCCCGACAACGTCGCCGCACGAGTTGATGCGGCGACCCGCGCCCGGGCACGACGAGGTCCGATTTACCTTGCTGGCGGCTCAGCCGTACCCTCGTTTTCTGAGTTCGAGGCACGTTACCAAACAGGTCCAACGTCGCAGACTGCATAAGCGTTCTCCAGTGCCAGCTCGACTCGCCGGCCGCCGGGAGCCGACTGCCTCTCAACCCCACGCGACTAGTCCGGTGCCGCAGATCAGTCCTGCTCGCTGGCCAGGGCCGCTCCCCTTCTGGCCGGATACTGATCGCCGTTCGCCGGTGCGCTGGGGCCGCCCACCGGCGAGGCAATGAGTCCGGCGTTCTCGCACTCGCGACTTGCCAGCTCCACGAAGATGCGGCTGCGCCGAGCCTTGCTGGAAGTCCAAGTCGGCCCGTATACCCCCCACCATTCTCGCGCGACGGGATTACGAAACATCCCAGCAAGCTGCCTCTTCAGACCAAATTCATCAATCTCCCTGGTCTTCCACAACAAAAACCAATGACCTATCCAAAGATTGATATTGAGGCGCTGCGCGAGGGTGCCTGTACTGACAGCCCCGTCGTCTACAAAGTATGCGATTTCGGGGCGATCCATCGTCAGCTTGATGAGCTCAAAATGCCTCTCTCTAGCAGAAACAGCGTGTGACATGACGTTCAGCCGCCACTGAAGAAGCAGAGAGATGGCAACACCAATGAATGCGAGCGCAGAAAGTACCGCAGTGACCGCCCCGTACGCCTGCCCGATATTCGACAGCTCGGCCCAGTCCGTGTCTCCATCCGCCAGAACTTCCATGAGGAACGGCGACACGAGCACCAGCCCGACGACCGCCGCTAGGAGCACAACCAGCGCCGACACTACAACTGCCCGATTCCGGAACCAATAGGACATCACGCTATTCCATCCACGACGAGGAATGTTTGAACCATCCTCGCATGTGGATGCAACATCAGCCTCCGTGGCCAACTCCTGCATAATTGGTCAGTGATCCTCCTATGCGTACAGCAAGCTGGCGAACACCGCGAACGTTCGTGGGGTCTGCCATTTTATGCAGCCTGCATCCGCCGCGAATACGCATCCCAATCACGATCGCGCCCGATATCTACTTAACCCACTCAAGGGCGAATATGGACAGCAAGTCGGCGCCTAGACCGCCACTACAACGTCGAGTTCGCCTACAGGCTGACCTAGAGTTCGCGGGCGCGTGACTTTGACAATCAACCACTCATCTTGGGTAGACGAGGCGAGCCGATAAGACTATGCGAGTCGCGCACCTCTCAGAGCGCCACGATTGCCGCAGTCTCCGCAGGCAACTGGATCCGGTCCCTCATAACGGTGACCCCCTCCCCGGTAGCCAGCAGCACCCGCCGAGCCACCCCAGGCAGTGACACCCCCTGCCCCCGCCCAGCCAGGTTCGCGACAACCAGCGTCTCCCCCCGCCGCATCAGCAGGAACTGATCCCCATGCTGCACAGAAACAGCGTTCAACCGAGGATCAGAAAGATCAGGAAGAGACCGACGCAGCGCGATCAACCGCTGGTAGAACGCCAACATCTCCCGATGCTCAGGCTTGTCCAGTTCCGCCCAGTCCAACCGCGACCGTACGAACGTCTCCGGATCCTGCGGATCGGGCACGTCCCCCTCAGCCCACCCGTGCGAGGCAAATTCCCGCCGCCGCCCCAGCGCCACCGCAGTAGCCAGCTCCGGCTCCGGATGCGAGGTGAAGAACTGCCACGGCGTAGAAGCCGCCCACTCCTCCCCCATGAACAACATAGGAGTGAACGGAGCGGTCAGCAGCAACGTGGCCCCAACCCGCAGCAGCGAAGGCGTCAGAGAAGCCGAGATCCGATCCCCGGTAGCCCGGTTCCCGATCTGGTCGTGGTTCTGCAGGTAGGCCACCAGCCGATGCCCAGGCACCCGCGAATCCAGAGGCCGCCCATGGTGACGGTTACGGAAGCTCGACCAGGTTCCCGCGTGGAAGAACCCGCCGGTCAGCACATCCGACAGCGTCTCCAGGGAGCCGAAGTCCCCGTAGTACCCCTGCCGCTCCCCCGTCAGCAACGTGTGCAGCGCGTGGTGCGCATCGTCGTTCCACTGGGCGTGCAGCCCAAACCCACCAGCCTCCCGAGGCGTGATGAGCCGTGGATCGTTGAGATCCGATTCCGCGATGAGCGACAGCGGCCGCCCCAGGTGCGTCGACAACGACTCCACCGAAACCGCCAGCTCTTCGAGCAGCGGAACCGCGCGGGTGTCGGGCAGAGCGTGTACGGCATCCAACCGCAGCCCGTCGACGTGGTAGTCGCGCAGCCACATGAGCACGCTGTCGATGATGTAGCGGCGGACCTCGTCCGAGTGCGGGCCGTCGAGGTTGACCGAGCGGCCCCAGGTGTTGCTCTGCTCGGCGAGGTACGGGCCGAACCGCGGCGCGTAGGCCCCGGAGGGCCCGAAATGGTTGTAGACGACGTCGAGGATCACCCCCAGGCCTTTAGCGTGGGCGGCGTCGACGAAGCGTTTCAGACCATCGGGGCCGCCGTAGGGCTGGTGTGGCGCATACCAGCAGACGCCGTCGTACCCCCAGTTGTGTTCGCCGTTGAAGGCGTTGACCGGGAGCAGCTCGATCAGGTCGACGCCCAACGACACCAGGTGGTCGAGGCGGTCGATGGCCGCGTCGAAGGTGCCGTCCGGGGTGAAGGTGCCGATGTGCAGCTCGTAGAGGATGCTGCCGGGCAGTTGCCGGCCCGTCCACGCGCTGTCGGTCCAGTCGAAGGCGTCGTGGTCGTAGAGGCGGCTTGGCCCGTGCACACCAGCAGGCTGCCACGGCGAGCGGGGGTCGGGCAGTGGGGTTTCGTCGTCGTTCAGCAGAAAGGAGTAGTCGGGGCCGGCGTCGGGCACCTCGACCCGCCACCAGCCGTCGGCGGCGGCGCGCATCTCGTGGTCGACGTCGCCGGACAGGCGCAGCCGCACGCGGGTGGCGTCGGGTGCCCAGACGGAGAATTCGGTCATGAAGCAGCCTCCACGGAAGCGGTGGGAGGAGCCAGCAGTGCGACGGGGTAGTCGGCCAGCAGGTCGGCCAGAGAGGTCTCTCCGCCACTGTAGACCCGCCCGGTGAACAGGTCCTTCACCTCGTTAACGGGAAGCGACAGGTTTGTGTCACACCACCCACCAGCGCGTTCCAGACCGAGCGGCAGGCGGGTCGCGACGGTGATCGCGCCGCCCCGGTCGAAGGCCACCACGTGCCGGCCCACCGGCCCGTGCGCGGGCACCGGTCGGTAGCCGGTGAACAGCTCCGGGCGCGCCCGCCGCAACCGCAGGGTCCGCGACACGACGAGCAGCTTCGCCGCGCCGTCGGTGTCGACCGGGGGACGCCAGCCGCCGTCCAAGCGTGCCAGCATCTCTCGGCGTACGTCGAAGTCGACCGGGCGGCGGTTGTCGGGGTCGACGAGGCTGTTGTCCCACAGCTCGGTGCCCTGGTAGGTGTCCGGCACGCCGGGCATGGTGAGCTGCACGAGCTTCTGCCCGAGCGAGTTGGACCAGCCGGCCGGGGCGATCGCGGCGGCGAGTTCGGTCAGTTCGTCGTGCAGGCTCGGGTCGTCGTACATGAGGTCGATCACGGCGTGCATCGCCTGTTCGAAGGCCTGGTCGGGGTCCGACCAACTGGTCGAGGCCGCGGCCTCCCGGGCGGCCTTCTCGGCGTACGCGTGCAGCCGCTCCCGCTCGATCGGCCACGCGCCGACGGCGGTCTGCCACAGCAGGTGGGCGAACGACGGGTCGGCCAGTGGGGCGTACTCCATCCAGCTTTTGACCTGCTCGGCCCATTGGTCGGGCAGCTCGCTGAGCACGGCGAGGCGGGCGCGGACGTCCTCGCCGCGTTTCGTGTCGTGGGTGGAGACGGTGGTCATGCTGGCCGGCCAGCGGACGTGCCGGGCGGCGGCGAAGCGGTGGAACTCCGCCGGCGGCACCCCGAAGTGGGCGGGGCTGCCGCCGACCTCGTTGAGTGCCACGAACCGGGTCCAGCGGTAGAACGCGGTGTCCTCCACCCCCTTGGCCATCACCGCGCCGGTGAGCTGGGGGAACCGTTTGGCCAGCTCGTCGTCGGGGTCGCGGAGCCGGCGGGTGACCGCGTCCAGGGCGCCGACCAGGTCGGGGCGGCGGCGGCCGGCCTCCGAGCGGGCGGCGGCGAGGTGCCGAGCACCGTGCGGCGGGTAGCCGCGGTAGACCGCGAACGCGGCGGCCAACTCGGCGAGCGCGGCCCGCGCCTGGTCGGCCGGTACGTCGGGGGCGAGCGCGGCGAGTCGGGTCAGCTCGGCGGCGAGCAGCTTCGTGGCGGCGGCGAGCTTGGTGTCGTGGGTCAGGTCCTCCCAGGAGGTGTGGTGCCCGGCCAGTCGGGTGTCCAGCACCGTGAAGTCGCCCTCGGCATCCGGGTCGACGAAGAGCCCGTTGACCGCGGCCAGGGCGTCGTAGCCGGTGGTGCCGTCCACCGGCCAGTCCGGCAGCTCCTCGCCGTACTCCAGGATCTTCTCCACCACGAGCCAGGCCTGCGGCGCGGCGGCCCGCAACCGGGTGAGGTAGCCGGCGGGGTCGCGCAGCCCGTCCGGGTGGTCGACGCGGATGCCGTCGATCTCCCCGGCGGCGGCCCAGCGCAGGATCAGCTCGTGGGTGGCGGCGAACACCGCCGGGTCCTCCACGCGGAGACCGGCCAGGCCGGAAACCGCGAAGAACCGGCGGTACGTCAGCTCGGCGTCACCCCGACGCCAGGAGACCAGCTCGTAGTGCTGCCGGTCGTGCACCTCCCGGGTGGTGCCGTCGCCGGTGCCGTCAGCGACCGGGAAGCGGTGCTCGTGGTAGCGCAGCTCCCCGTCGACCAGCTTGAGGTCGTCCAGGGCGGCCGGGTCGTCGGCCAGCACCGGCAGCAGCAGCCGGCCCCGGTCCCAGTCGATGTCGAACCAGTCGGCGTACGCCGAGTCGCGCCCCCGGCGCAGCACGTCCCACCAGGCGGGGTTGGCCGCCGCGACGGCGACCCCGGCGTGGTTGGGGACGATGTCGACGACCAGGCCGATCTTCTTGTCGTGCAGCGCGCGCAGCAGTCGCTGCCGGGCCGCCTCGCCGCCCAACTCGGGGTTGACCGCCCGGTGGTCGACCACGTCGTAGCCGTGCGCGGAGCCGGGCGTGGCGGTGAGCAGCGGGGCGGTGTAGAGGTGGCTGACGCCCAGGTCGGCGAGGTAGTCGAGGATCTCGGCGGTGGCGTCCAGGTCGAAGCCGGGGCGGACCTGCACGCGGTAGGTGGCCGTGGGAGGGGTGGCCTCGGGAGGGGTGGCCGCCATGTCAGTTCATCCTCTCCAGCACCACCAGGGAACGGTCCGGCACCCGGATGGTGCCGCCCGCGCTGATCACCATGGCGTCGTCGGGCTCAGGTTCGGCTGTGCTGATCACCCGTTCCCATTTCTGGCCGTACTCGCTGCCGGGCATGGTGAAGTCCAGCGGCGCGTCGTGGGCGTTGAAGCAGAGCAGGAACGAGGTGTCGTGGTGCTTCTGGCCGTACTGGCCGCGTTCGCGGATGCCCTCGCCGTTGACGAAGAGCGCCACCGAGCGGCCGAAGTCGTTGCCCCAGTCCTCGCCGGTCATCTCCCGCCCGTCGGGGGTGTGCCAGGCCAGGTCGGGCAGTGGCTCGTCGATGCCGCGCCCGTTCACCGGCAGGCCGGTGAAGAACCGGCGACGCCGGAACACCTGGTGTCGTTTGCGGAACGCGGTGAGCGTCTGGACGAACTCCAGTAGCTGCTCGTCGACGTTGTCCCAGTCGACCCAGGCCAGCTCGCTGTCCTGGCAGTAGACGTTGTTGTTGCCGTGCTGGGTGCGGCCCAACTCGTCGCCGTGGCCGATCATCGGCACACCCTGCGACAGCATCAACGTTGCCAGGAAGTTGCGCCGCTGCTTGGCCCGCAGGGCGAGCACCGCCCCGTCGTCGGTGTCACCCTCGACCCCGCAGTTCCAGGATCGGTTGTGGCTCTCGCCGTCCCGGTTGTCCTCGCCGTTGGCCTCGTTGTGCTTGTCGTTGTACGACACCAGGTCGTTGAGCGTGAACCCGTCGTGCACGGTCACGAAGTTGATGCTGTGGAACGGGCGGCGGCCGTCGTCCTGGTAGAGGTCGGCGGAGCCGGAGATCCGGGACGCGAACTCGGCGAGGGTGGCCGGCTCGCCGCGCCAGAAGTCGCGCACGGTGTCGCGGTACTTGCCGTTCCACTCGGTCCACAGCGGCGGGAAGTTGCCCACCTGGTAGCCGCCCGGGCCGACGTCCCACGGCTCGGCGATCAGCTTGACCTGGCTGACCACCGGGTCCTGCTGCACCACCTCGAAGAAGGTGGACAGCCGGTCGACCTCGTAGAACTCGCGGGCCAGGGTGGCGGCCAGGTCGAAGCGGAAACCGTCGACGTGCATCTCGGTCACCCAGTAGCGCAGCGAATCCATGATCAGTTGCAGGGAGTGCGGGCTGCGCACGTTGAGGCTGTTGCCGGTGCCCGTGTAGTCGACGAAGTAGCGGCGGTCCTCCTCGCTGAGCCGGTAGTAGCTGGGCGCGTCCACGCCCTTGAAGCTCAGCGTCGGGCCGAGGTGGTTGCCCTCGGCGGTGTGGTTGTAGACCACGTCGAGGATGACCTCGATGCCGGCCGCGTGCAGCGCCTTGACCATGCCCCGGAACTCCTGCACCTGCTGGCCGGTCCGGCCCAGAGCGGAGTAGCCGTGGTGCGGGGCGAAGAAGCCGATCGTGTTGTAACCCCAGTAGTTGCGCAGCCCCAGGTCCACGAGGCGGTTGTCGTGGATGAACTGGTGCACCGGCATCAGCTCGATAGCGGTCACCCCGAGCTGGGTCAGGTATTCGATCATCGGCGGGGAGGCGATGCCCGCGTACGTGCCGCGCAGCTCCTCCGGGATGTCCGGGTGGCGCATGGTCAGCCCGCGTACGTGCGCCTCGTAGATCACCGAGTGGTGGTAAGGGGTGCGTGGCGGCTTGTCGTTGCCCCAGTCGAAGTACGGGTTGACGACCACCGACTTGGGCATGAACGGCGCCGAGTCGGTCTCGGACATCCGCTCCGGCTGCGCCATGTCGTAGTCGTAGACCGCCGGGTCCCACGTGACGTCACCGTCGATGGCCTTCGCGTACGGGTCGATCAGCAGCTTGTGCGGGTTGCAGCGCAGCCCGTTCGCCTGGTCGTACGGGCCGTACACCCGGTAGCCGTAGCGCTGCCCCGGCTCGATGCCCGGCAGGTACGCGTGCCACACGTAGGCGTCCACCTCGCGCAACTCGACGCGGCGCTCCGCGCCGGTGTCCCACTCGTCGAACAGGCAGAGCTCGATCCGCTCGGCCACCTCGGAGAAGATGGCGAAGTTGGTGCCCATCCCGTCGTAGGTGGCGCCCAGGGGGTACCGCTCGCCCGGCCAGACCTGCATGTCGCTCCTTCAAGCCATGGTCATGTGCGGACCGCGCCGCGTGCGCGCCGGCAGAGGCCGCCCGCGCGCACGCGGGTAATGCCCCCCGCCCTGGCGCGCCAATCCATCCTTTCAGGCGGTGACCGGAAACGACCTGTCTGATGCGCGCTACACCACTCAGGTGTCCTCCGTCACGATGGCCCATTTCGGGGTGCGTTCTTGGGCTCGATGCACTTTCCTTGACCGGGGACAAGCGTCCGCGCGTGCCCGCCAGGCCCTCGGCCACCCCTTACACCTCTCGCTCCGCCGCCACTGATGCCGGCGCGCCCCACCATGCTTGGACGGAGATTGATGTGACGACCCTGCGGGTCGACGAGCAGCTCGCTGCCACCAAGGACCGGACCCACCGGCCCACCCTGACCTCCCGGCCTCAGCCCGGTCTTCCTTCGCAGCCCGCCGCGGTCGTGCCGGCGAAGTCCGGCCCCGGCGTGCCCCCGCAGACCCGTCGCATCCTGATGCTGTCCTGGGAGTACCCGCCGGTGCTCGTCGGCGGCCTCGGTCGACACGTGCACGCCCTCTCCGTGGCCCTCGCCGCCGCCGGCCACGAGGTCACCGTCGTCACCCGCCACACCGAAGGCGCGCCCCTGGAGGAGTACGCCGACGGCGTCCACATCCTGCGCGCCCCCGAGGACCCGGTGGCCTTCCCGCTCGCCACCGACTCGCTGCTGGCCTGGACCATGGCTTTCAACCACACCCTCACCCGCACCGCCCTGCGCGCCACCCAGGCCAACACCTACGACGTCATCCACGCCCACGACTGGCTCGTCGCCCACACCGCGATGACACTGCGCGACCACCTCGACATCCCGCTGGTCAGCACGATCCACGCCACCGAGGCCGGTCGGCACCAGGGCTGGCTGCCCGAGGAGATGAACCGCACCATCCACGGTGTCGAGCAGTGGCTCAGCAGCGAGTCCAACCGGGTGATCGTCTGCTCCGGGTACATGCGCGACGAGGTGAACGCGCTGTTCGGCGTACCGGCCGGACGGGTCGACGTGGTCGCCAACGGCGTGGAGCCGCACCGCTGGCGCGTGCCCGCGAGCGCGGTGGCCGCCGCGCGCGCCCGGTTCGCCGAGGATGGCCCGCTGGTCACCTTCGCCGGTCGACTCGTGTACGAGAAGGGCGTCCAGCACCTGATCGCCGCCCTGCCCCGGCTGCGCGATCGGCACCCCGGCCTGCGTGCCGTGATCGCCGGCGACGGCCCGTACCGCGCCGAGCTGGAAGCCGAGGTGCACCGCCGCGGCCTGGGCGGCATGGTCACCATGCCGGGCTTCCTGGGCGGCAACGACCTGCCGGCGTTGATGGCGGCGTCCGACTGCTTCGCCGTGCCGAGCATCTACGAGCCGTTCGGCATGGTCGCCCTGGAGGGTGCCGCCGCCGGCGCACCCCTCGCCGTCGCCGCCACCGGCGGCCTCGCGGAGATCGTCGAGCCGGGCGGGACCGGGATGACCTTCCGCCCGCACGACCCCGACGGGCTGACCGACGCCGTGGACGCGCTGCTGTCGGATCCCGACCGTGCCCGCGTCATGGCCCGCCGTGCCCGCCGGATGGTCAACGACCAGTACGGCTGGGCGGCGATCGCCCAACGCACCGCCGCCAGCTACGCCGCCGCCATCGCCACCGACGCAACGTTCACCGCCCAGCGCGCCGAGCAGCGCATGGCCCAGGGCCGCGCCCTCCCGGTGCTCCCCGAGGGCAACCTGCTCGCCGCCGCCGGGCTGCGCTGACCGATCCGCCTCGCCGATGTTGGGGTGTCCCCGCCCGGGGACACCCCAACATCTGTTCCCGTTGCTCTGAGTCCGGGATTGCCCGGTCGGCGCTGCCTCGCGGTGACTGTCAGAATCGGCGGATGTCTCGTCCTGTCGACGCCCTGGATGCCGCTTTCCCTGTTGCCGCCTCGATCGCGTTGGACCTGATCCGGCGCCCCGAGGTGGCCGAGCGGTGGTCGCGTCCGAGCGCGCTGCCGCACCTGTCGGTGGGAGGCCTGGCATGCCACCTGGGGCGTCAGGCGGCCCGGGCGGCGGAGTTGCTACCCATGCCGACGGAGCTGCCGCTCCTTGAGTCGGCCGACGAGCATTACGAGCGGGCCGCCTGGGTCAGCGAGGGCACACCGGACGAAGACTCGGTCGCCTCGGGTCCGGACGAAGCCGAAGCGGCACAGGGACTGGCCCGTCTGACCGCCCGCTCGGCCCTGGCGCTGCAGGAGGTCGGTTACCTGCTCTCGCGAGGGGACGCCCGCGACGTCGTACCGATCCCCTGGCAGGGCTGGGCCCTGCGGCGCGGCGATTTCCTGCTCACGCGTCAACTGGAGATCGTGGTCCACTCCGACGACCTCGCGGCGAGCGTGGGCGTGCCGACGCCACCGTTCCCCGTCGAGGTGTTCGACCCCGTGCGCGACCTGCTGGTCCGGCTGGCCGTTCGCCGTCACGGCCAGTCCGCGCTGGTCAGCGCACTGAGCCGCAGCGAGCGGACACGGGACATCTCCGCCTTCTGACGCCCCGACCCCTCGTCGGCCAGTCCGCTCGACCCCAACTGGGGACGCGGACCGACCGCGAGCCCGCGAAGGACCGGCCCCGCCGCTTGATCGACTCCGTATCGCCGATGTCGGGGTATCCCAGCGGGCGGAAACCGCAATATCGGCGATGTGGAGTCGATCATCGCCGAACCGGCCGGCACTGACACTCTGCGGCCCGAACATCATGGATTGGACGGGCACGACACCGACCCCGAACAAAGCGGCAGGCCGCCGACCCGGTGGGGTCGGCGGCCTGTGGTGGTGCGGGGGTGGAGGGTCAGCGCTCGGCGAAGGGGACGTAGTCCCGCTCGGGGGCACCGACGTAGACCTGCCGCGGGCGGCCGATCTTGGTCTCCGGGTCGCTGATCATCTCGCGCCACTGGGCGATCCAGCCGGGGAGCCGGCCGAGCGCGAACAGCACCGTGAACATCTTGGTCGGGAAGCCCATGGCCTTGTAGATCAGGCCCGTGTAGAAGTCCACGTTCGGGTAGAGCCGACGGGAGACGAAGAAGTCGTCGGCGAGCGCGATCTCCTCCAGCTCCATGGCGATGTCCAGCAGCGGGTCCGGCTTGGCCATCCGGCCGAGCACGTCCTGAGCGGCCTTCTTGACGATCGCCGCCCGCGGGTCGTAGTTCTTGTAGACCCGGTGGCCGAAGCCCATCAGCTTGACGCCGTCTTCCTTGTCCTTGACCTTGCGGACGAAGGACCGGACGTCGCCGTCGCCGGCGTGGATCTGCTGGAGCATCTCCAGCACCGCCTGGTTGGCGCCGCCGTGCAGCGGGCCGAACAGCGCGTTCACACCGGCGGAGACCGACGCGAAGAGGTTGGCGTTGCTGGAGCCGACCAGGCGGACGGTCGACGTGGAGCAGTTCTGCTCGTGGTCGGCGTGCAGGACGAAGAGCATGTCCAGCACCTTCGACATCACCGGGTCGACCTCGTACGGTTCCGCCGGCACGCCGAAGGTCATCCGCAGCAGGTTGTCCACGTACCCCAGCGAGTTGTCCGGGTACAGCAGCGGCTGCCCGATGGACTTCTTGTACGCGTACGAGGCGATGGTGGGCACCTTCGCCATCAGCCGGACCGTCGAGATCTCCACGTGCTCGGAGTCGAACGGGTCCAGGCTGTCCTGGTAGAAGGTCGACAGGGCGCTCACCGCGGACGAGAGCACCGCCATCGGGTGGGCGTCCCGGGGGAAGCCGTCGAAGAAGCGGCGCATCTCCTCGTGCAGCAGCGAGTGCCGCCGAATCCACTCGGTGAACTCGGTCAGCTGCTGCTCGGTGGGCAGCTCACCGTAGATGAGCAGGTAGGAGACCTCCAGGAAGGAGGACTTCTCGGCCAACTGCTCGATCGGGTATCCCCGGTAACGCAGGATCCCCGCGTCGCCGTCGATGTAGGTGATCGCGGATGAGGCAGCCGCGGTGTTGACGAAACCGGGGTCGTACGTTGTCATCCCGGTTTCTTTCAGCAGCTTGCTCACCCCGATACCGGCGGGGCCCTCGACCGCGGGATGCACCGGCATCGACAGCTGCCCACCGGGGTGATCGAGCTTGACTTCCGTCATGTGGTTCCTCGCTTCGCCGGCAGATCTACGTTGAATTGCCTTCGCTTCTACCGTAATTGCGGCTCATGGGACAACGCCCGCCGTGGTTCGGCGGTGAGGTATGCGTCACCCGATTCCCGACCGGGCCACCGGGAAACCCCACATCCCGCGGAACGGGACGGAGTCAGGACCGGGGGCAGAACCAGGGCACGACCAGGGGCAGGACCAGGAGAAAGATCAAGGCAGGACGGTCAGGACAGCGCGAGGCGTCGCAGCGTCCCGTCCGAGCCGACCTGGAGTACGTCGAGCTGGTTGGTACCCGCGTGGAAGAGCTTGTCGTCGGTGAGCAGCGCGGCGAACCGGCGTCCGCCGGGGTCGGCCGGCACCACCGGGACGACGGCCCCGATCCGGCCGTTGACGGCCACCGCCAGGAGTGTGCCGTCGGCGATCCGGTCGGGGACGTCTCCCCAGACGAGCGCCGGGAGGGTGCCGGTGTCCGGGTCCATGGCCTTGAACGCGGCCAGGTCGGCCACCCGGGCGCTGCCGTCGGACGGGCCGGCGCGGACCTCGGTGCCGATCAGGGGGTGCGGCGTCGGCAGTGGCGGTGGGGTGGGCACCCCGCCGGGGAAGGTGACCGGTTCGCCGGGGCGGTCGTAGAAGTGCTTCGTGCCGTCGGTACGCGGGGCCTGCCGGGCGGAGCGGCCGTCGACCCGCCAGGGCAGCCGGATGTTGGCCTCGTCGGCCACGGTCGGCAGCAGGTCGACGTGTTCCCAGTTGCGGTCGTCCACCCGGCCGGTCTGCTGGCGGGGCTCCTTGACGAACATCGGCACCCAGGCGACCTCGCCGGCGGCGGCGTTGATCGCGTCCATGCCCCGCCCCTGGGCGCCGGGGCGGAAGCTGACCCCGTGGTCGGCGGTCACCACGACGAGGGCCTGGTCGTAGAGGCCGCTGGCGCGCAGCGTCCGCAGGGTCTCGCCGATCAGCCGGTCGGTGTAGCCGAGCTGGGCGAGGTGCCGTTGACGGGCCAGGTCGACCCAGCCGGCACCGTCGTTGGGCAGGTCCTCCGGGGCGTCGTAGCGCGCCCCGGACGGCAGGTACGCCCACGGTGAGTGCGGCATCAGCAGGTGCAGGAAGTGCAGGGTGGGTCGGGTCGTCGGCTTCAGCCCGGCCAGGAAGCTGGTGAACCGGGCCGGCTGGTTGTCGTCCAGGCTGTCCCAGCGGAACTTCGGGTCGGCCGGCACCGGTTCGGCGGCGTCCAGGCCGGCCTCGACCCGGGTCTGCTCCCGGTAGGAGTCCTCCGGGTCGACCTGGGTGGGTGTCGGCCCGGTGATCTGGCCGAGCAGCTCGCCGGTCTTGCGGACCAGCACGTCGAGCCCCTGCTCCGGGGTGACGGGCTGTTCGCAGCGGCTGGGCGGGCACAGCCGGGTGATGCTCTCCTCTGCGCGGATGTCGTACAGGCCACCGAAGGCGGTGAAGATGTTGTCCGGGTACTGCGAGTAGTGCGGGGCGACCGGCCGCGCCGGGTAGCGGCCGGTGAGCATCGCGGGCAGCGCGTTGGGTGTCCACCCGCTGACTCCGGTGGCGTTGCGGTACCAGGTCGATTCGCCGGCCAGTTCGGCGAAGTGCGGGTACTTTGTCGCGTCGATCCGTCCGTCGGTGCCCAGCAGGCTGACCAGTGGCAGTTCGTCGAGGATCAGCATGACCACCGGCGGGTGCACGCCCGTTCCCTGTGCGGTGCCGGCGGCCCCGCCGTCGGTGCGCGGCAGCACCACCGCCGAGGTGGGCGAGGCGAACAGGAAGATCGCCACGAAGGCCACCGGCCCGGCGGCGGCCAGTCGCAGCACCCGGCTGGGGGCCCGCCACCGCCGGTGTGCGGCCGCGCCGGCCGCGCCGGCCAGTCCGGCGACACACAGCAGGGGTACGCCCCGAAGCGGCGTCACGTGTCGGCCCACCTGCACGGCGAGGGCGGCGAGCAGCAGCCCGACCAGCCCGGTGTGGGTGAGGGCGCGGGCGGTCCTGCCCGCGAGTCGACTGAGCGCGCCGAGCAGTGCCACCGCGATCGTGGGTACCACCGCCACCAGGCCGATCAGGAGCAGGATCTGGGTCGTGTCGGCGCGGTGGAAGAGGAAGAAGTCGGGGCTGCGGCCGAGCACGTCCAGCAGTGGCTGGGTGACCACCAGCCCGACGAGCGCGACCATTTCCAGCAGGCGGGCCACTTCGCCCCGCCAACCCCGGTCCCACCGCTCGCGGGCCGGGCTCGGCGGCTCGGCCTCCGCTGGAGGGCCGGCGGCGGCTGGTTCAGCCACCCATCACCGTCCGGTAGAGCGTGCGGGTGCCCGAGGGCAGCTCCAGCCGGTCGGTGATTCGACCCCGGGCGGCGAGCAGCGCCTCGAAGGTGTCGCGCCGGTAGTCCGGGAAGAGGCCGGCGGGTTTGTTGGCCTGCAGCCGAGTTGCCATCGGGTCTTCCGGCCCGACGAACTCCACCACCACCGCGCCGCCGGGCGCGGTCAGCCCGGCCAGCCAGTCGATGATCTCCGGCAGCGGCACGTTGCGCCCGATCGCCAGGTGATGCACCACGGCCAGGGCGAGCACCACGTCGGCGGACGCCCGCTCGGCGAAGCCGGCCCGCTCGATGCCCCGCCAGCCTCCACCGGGTGACGGGTCGGCCAGGTCCAGCACCAGCGGCAGGATGCGGCGCTGTCCCTCCGAGCGCAGCTTCCGGTACAGCTCGTCGACCACGGCCGGGTCCTGCTCGACGGCGACCACGTAGTCGGCGTGTCCGACCGCCAACCGGGAGTACCGTCCGTCGTTGGCACCGAGGTCGAGCACCAGGCGGGGGCGGGTGCCGGCGGCCACCGCGGCGGCCACGAACTGTTCCTTCGCCACCCGGTCCCGGGCGGAGTAGCCGCAGGTGCGCTGGTAGTCCGACCAGTGGCTCTCCGCCGGGCGATGGTCCAGCCGGCGGACCAGTTTCTCCATGCCGCGTACGGTGGCGAGCAGCAACTCCCGGGAGAAGCCGGCGGCCCGCAGTTGGTCGCGTACGTCGGTGGTGCTGGCGGCGGCGTTGCGTTGCTGCATGGCCCCGTGCAGGTGCAGGTGGGTCAGCACGCCGGGGCGCAGCCGACGGGCCCCGCCGAAGAGTGGGCGCAGCTCGTCGGCTTCGATGCCGTCGACCCGGGCGCGCAGCCACGGCTGGAAGTCGACGCCGAGGTGGGCGGTGAGCATCAGCGGATAGAGCACGGTCTGGCAGAACTGCCGGTAACCGGCCCACGGTTCGCCGTCGCGGACGGGCTCGAAGGAGCCGATGTCGATGAAGACCGGCTCCGCGCCGCGCCACTGCAGGTTGTACGCCGAGCCGTCCTTGGTGGTGAAGCCGTCGGTGAGCGCGGCGCGCAGGAGTTCCAGGTGCAGCAGGGCGGCGTCGCGCAACATGCTGAACGACCACTCGTACGGGTGGGAGACGAACGGGATGCGCTCGTGGCGCAGGACGGCTGCCCACGGGGTCCCGGTCGCGGCGGGCACCAGTGTCGACGGGGCGTCCTCGGTGGCGCAGACCTTGCGCGCGGCGACGAACGCCGGGAAGAACGTGCTGCCGGCGAGTGCCCGCCAGTGCTCGGCGGCCTGCGTGTCCAGCCCGCGCAGCACCTCGTCGCCGACGTGGAAGACGCGGTTGGCCGGGTCGCGGAAGGAGGCCGGCTCGGGCCGTACCTCCGTGGGTGAGATCGCCATCGCCGGGACCAGCCCGCTCACCGCTGGTCGGTGGGTTGCCGGCGGAACCGGTCGACCAGTCGTCGCCAGTAGAGCTTGGCGGCGACCGCGGCGCCGGCCACCCCGCCGACGACCGCCTGCACGATCAGGCTGCCGGATCCCGCGTCCAGGTAGGCCAGATGTCTCACCGATCGCTCCTTGCCCTCGCCCGTCCTGACACCGGTCCCGGGCGTACACCGATGAGGCTTTTGACCCAGAAAGCCGGACTTGTCCCTCACCGTACGCTGATCGTCATCCGCGTCGCGGGCACATTGCCGGACTCCCAGCCTCACCACAGAATGCGACCGGGACACCCACCTGGTCGGTACGCTGCGGACGTGCGCTGGATGGTCGTGGACGCGCCGTTGGACTCCTCCGGAGCCAGGCGCGGCGAGGAGCGGGCGCCGGACGCGCTGCGCCGGGCCGGCCTGCTGGACGCCCTGACCGCCGATGACGACGGGCGGGTGGACGAGGCGCGGCTGCGCGACTCGGCCCGGGATCCGGCGAGCGGGGTGATCGGCGCCGCCGATCTGCCCCGAGCGGGTGGAGCCATCACCGCACGGGTCGCCGCGCTGATCTCCGACGGCCACCGGCCGCTGGTGCTCGGTGGGGACTGCGCGATCCTGCCCGGCATCTGCCGGGCCCTGCCCCCGACGACGGAGCTGTGGTTCGTCGACGCCCACCCGGATTTCCTCGACGGTCAGACCTCGCCGACCGGTGAGGCCGCCGACATGGACCTGTCGGTGGTCACCGGGCACGGCCCCGCCGCCGCCGTCGGGCTGGACGACGCGCTGCTCGACCCGAACCGCGTACACCTGCTCGGGCACCGGCCGCCCACCGACGAGAGCAGCCGGGTCGAAGCGGCCCGGATCGACCCGGCGATCCACCAGATGCCCGCCGTCGAGCTGCTGCGCCGGGGCGCCGGGGCGGTCGGGACGAGCCTGGCCGCCGGCGGGGACGGGCCGGCCTGGCTGCACCTCGACCTGGACGTGGTGGATCCGCGCGACCTGCCGGCGGTGACCTACCCCGAGCCGGACGGGCTTCGCTGGGCGGACCTGATCGCGCTGGTCACTCCCCTGGCCCGAGCCGATCGGCTGCTCGGGATGAGCGTGACCGACCTGAACACCGACGAGGACCCCGACGGGCGCCACGCGCGACGCGTCGTCGAGGTCCTCGCCCAGGTGCTGGGCGACTGAGCGTCGGCGGGCCCAGGCCGGCTCGACCGGGACGGCGGCTCAGCCGCGCCGGTGGTGCATGCCGAGGCGCAGCAGCACGAAGCGCAGCACGGTGGCGGCAAGGTTCGCGGCCACCAGCACGGCCAACTCCACCGGCCGCGCCGGCACGGTGGAGACCACGTGCAGCACGGCCAGCGCGCCACTGGTCAGCGCCAGCCCGAGCGCGAAGGCCAGCAACCCCTGCAGGTGATGCCGTCCGACGTTCCGGCGTCCGCTGATCCCGAACGTCAGCCGCCGGTTCGCGGCCGTGTTCGCCACCGCGGTCAGCAGCAGCGCCAGCAGGTTCGCCGGTTGCGCGCCGAGCGCGCCCCGGGTGGCCAGAAACAGCAACAGGTACGCGAGCGTGCTGGCCACCCCGACGGCGGCGAACCGGACCAGCTGCCGGG
This sequence comes from Micromonospora parathelypteridis, assembly GCF_014201145.1. Classification (NCBI taxonomy): domain Bacteria; kingdom Bacillati; phylum Actinomycetota; class Actinomycetes; order Micromonosporales; family Micromonosporaceae; genus Micromonospora; species Micromonospora parathelypteridis. Next base: position 6,494,764 of record NZ_JACHDP010000001.1, on the reverse strand, counting down.
GCAACCCAAACGGCACCTGCCCCGGCGGCGCGGCCAGCGGCGCCCCGGTGAGCTGCGCGCGTGGAGCGGCCAGCGGCGCCCGGCCGAGTTGGGCGCGCAGGTCGGTCAGCGGCAGCGCGCCGGTCAGCAGCGCCCGGCCCAGCCGACCCATTCCGCGTAGGTCGGCCAGGGCGGTGGCGACGATGTCGACGCGGCTGTCCGGGTCGTCGACCCAGTCCACCGGCACCTCGTGGATGCGCAGCCCGGCCCGCTGGGCGAGCACCAGCAGCTCGGTGTCGAAGAACCAGCCGGTGTCCCGCACCAACGGGAGCAGCTCACCTGCCACGTCGGCACGGATCGCCTTGAACCCGCACTGCGCGTCGGAGAACCGTGCCGCCAACGCCCCGCGCAGCAGCAGGTTGTAGGCCCGCGAGATCACCTCCCGCTTCGCACCGCGCACCACCCGGGAGGTACGCGCCAGCCGCGTGCCGATGGCCAGGTCGGAGTGGCCGGAGATCAGGGGCGCGACCAGCGGCAACAGTGCCGCCAGGTCGGTGGAGAGGTCCACGTCCATGTACGCCAGCACCGGCGCGGACGACGCGGACCAGGCGGCGGAGAGGGCCCTGCCCCGCCCCTTGGCGTCCAGGTGCAGCACCTCGACGCCGGGCAGCTCGCCGGCGAGGCCGTCGGCAACCTTCAGGGTGTCGTCGACGCTGGCGTTGTCGGCGATGGTGATCTGGAACGGGTACGGGAAGTGTTCGCTCAGGTGGGCGTGCAACCGCCGTACGCACGGGCCGAGGTCGGCCTCCTCGTTGTGGACCGGGATCACCACGTCCAGCACCGCACCGGCGGCTGACGGTCGGGCCTGGACCGCGGCCCGGGGGCCGCTGAGCGCGGTCACGACTCCTCCGTGCCGGTGCTCAGGTCGTAGACGGTGACACCGTCGACGGTCTGCGCCGTGAACGTCTCCCCGACCCAGGTGGCGATCTCCTGGGAGGCGGAGCTGCCGCCGTTGGCCCGGAAGCCGCCACCGCCGACGAAGTAGTGGATTCGGCCGTCGGCGACGTAGCGCTGGAACTGCGCGAGGGTCGGTGACGGGTCACTGCCGTTGAACCCGCCGATCGGCATCACCGGTTCGCCGGTGGCGAGTTGGTAGCCGGAGGCGTTGTTGGAGCCGATGGTGGCCGCCACCCACGTGTAGTCGGCGCTGTCGCGCTCCAGCAGCTCGCGCAGCGCGGCGCTGGGCTCCTGGGCGTCGAGCAGCCCGCCCATCCCCCCGCCGCCCGGGCGCCCCTGCCCGCCACCGGGAGGACCGGGCAGTTGACCACCACCGGGGAACTGGCCCCCTCCAGGCCCGCCGCCCGGGAACTGGCCACCACCGGGGAACTGACCACCGCCGGGGAGTCGGCCGCCGGTCGGCAGTTCCATGCCGCCGGGCGGTCGCCCACCGGCGAAGCCACCTCGCCCGAACCCAGCCGACACGAACGGGCCGGCGCTCGGGATCGCCCCGGTGTGCGGGGTCGCCGCCGTCTGCACCGCGTACGCCACCGGGCCGGCCAGGGCCGCCGCCACGCCCAGACCCAGCGCCACCGGCACCAACCGGCGCGGCAGCCAGGTCAACAGCAGGAGCAGCGCCGCGCCGAGCAGGCCGGCGACCAGCACGACGTTCCGCAGCCACGGGTACCAGTCCGGGCTGCGCTCGAGCAGCACCCACGCCCACCAGACGGTGACCGCGAGAGTGCCGGCAAGCGTCGCCGTGGCCGCCAGCGGACGCCAGCGCCGCCAGCGCGCGCTCACGCCCGGGGTATCGGCCGGGAGCGGGCGGTGGTGCCGCCAGAGCAGGGTCACACCGATGCCGATCAGCGCGCCGATCGCCGGGGCGAGCGCCACCGTGTAGTAGGCGTGGAAGATCCCGGACATGAAGCTGAAGATCAGGCCGGTGACCAGCAGCCAGCCGCCCCAGAGCAGCAGGCCGGCCCGGGTGCGGTCGGTGCGGGGCGCGCGACCGGCCAGCAGCAGGCCGGCGATCAGCAGGATCAGCGCGGCCGGCAGCAGCCAGGAGATCTGACCACCGACCTCACCGCCGAACATGCGCAGCACGCCGGTCTGCCCCGAGAACGGTCCACCGCCACCAGGCCGCCCGCCACCGCCGCCGACGCTGCCCACCTCGTCGCCGGTGATCCGGCCGAGGCCGTTGTAGCCGAGGGTGAGCTCCAGGATGCTGTTGCCCTGCGACCCGCCGATGTACGGGCGGGCGCTGGCCGGGACCAACTCGACGATCGCCACCCACCAGCCCGCGGCGACCACCACCGCCAGACCGGCCAGCAGCAGCTGCCGGACCCGCCGCCACAGCCCGGTCGGCGCGGCCACCAGGTAGACCCCGGCGAAGACCGGCACCACCAGGAACGCCTGCAGCATCTTGGTGAGGAAACCGAAGCCGATCAGCACACCGGCCAGCACGATCCACCGGGTGCCGGCCGACTCCAGTGCCCGGACGGTGGCGTACGCCCCGGCGACCAACAACAGGACGAGCAACGCGTCGGGGTTGTTGAACCGGAACATCAGCGTCGCCACCGGGGTGACGGCGAGGACCGCGCCGGCGATCAGCCCGGCGGCCGGCCCGTACCAGCGTTTCACGGTCGCGTAGAGCACCCCGACCGAGGCGACCCCGCAGAGCGCCTGCGGGACGAGCATCGCCCAGCTGTTCAACCCGAAGACGCGTACGGACAGGGCCATCAGCCACAGCGACGCGGGCGTCTTGTCGACGGTGATGGAGTTGGCGGCGTCCGACGAGCCGTAGAGGAACGCCTTCCAGCTCACCGAGCCGGCCTGCGCGGCCGCCGCGTAGAACGAGTTCGCCCAGCCGGAGGCGCCCAGGCCCCAGATGTAGAACACGGCGGTGGCGAGCAGCAGGACGGCCAGGGCGGGCCGGGTCCAGGTTGGCGAGCGGCGGGCCTCCGGCGGGGAGTGTTCGTCGGGGCGCGTGGCTGGCGGCGGTGCCACCACGGCGGGCTCGTCGGGCGCGGAGGGCAGGGTTTCGGTTGTGTCCATGCGGCCAGCCTTGGCGGCTCGGCTGGCGCGACGCCGTGCGCCGACTATGCGTCAGCTGTGGGATTGGGCAACCGGACGGTGAACACGGTCCGGCCGGGGTGACTGTCCACTTCGACCGTCCCGTGGTGGGCCTCCACCACCGCCGCGACGATCGCCAGACCGAGACCGGTGCTGCCGTGCGTCCGGGACCGGGAGCTGTCGCCACGGGCGAACCGCTCGAACATCTCCGGTTGCAACTGGGCCGGCACCCCGGGCCCGTCGTCGGCGACGGTGAGCACGGCGCTGTCGCCCACGACGGCCAGCGTGGTGGTGACCGTGGTGCCGGGCGGGGTGTGCACGCGGGCGTTGGCCAGGAGGTTCGCCACCACCTGGTGCAGCCGGGCGGCGTCGCCGGGCACCCGGATCGCCAGCTCCGGCAGACCGAGCTGCCAGCGGTGTTCGGGGCCGGCGGCGTGCGCGTCGCTGACCGCGTCCACCAGCAGGGCGGTCAGGTCGACCGGGTCCACCGCGAGCGGCCGACCGGAGTCCAACCGGGCCAGCAGCAGCAGGTCGTCGACGAGGCTGGTCATCCGGGTGCTCTCCGACTCCACCCGGCGCAGCGCGTGGGCCACGTCGGCGGGTACCTCGTCGCGGCCGCGCCGGGCCACCTCCGCGTAGCCGCGAATCGCTGCGAGGGGTGTGCGCAGCTCGTGGCTGGCGTCGGCGACGAACTGGCGTACCCGGGTCTCGCTGGCCTGCCGGGCGGTCAGCGCGTCGGCGACGTGGCCCAGCATCCGGTTCAACGCCGCGCCGACCTGGCCGACCTCGGTTCGCGGGTCGGTGTCGGCGGCCGGAACCCGGACGGCGAGCGCCACCTCGCCGCGGTCCAGGGGCAGTTCGGTGACCCGGGTGGCGGTGGCGGCCACCCGGTTGAGCGGGCGCAGCGTGGCCCGCACGATCAGCGCGCCGGCAGCGCCCGCGATGAGCAGCCCGACGGCGGCCACCCCGGCCTGCGCGGCGAGTTGCCGCTGGACGGTCTCCTGCACGCCGGCCAGCGGGATCGCGATGACGCGTACCCGGCCGTCCCAGTACTGCCGGGCCACGGCCCGGTAGTCACCGCGGGCGCCGAGGTCGACGGTGCGCGGTTCGGCGCCGACCGGCAGGCCCGCCAGGGTGGCGACCTCCCCGACCGGGACGGCCTGTTCGTCGGGGAACGGGTCGTCGCTGGACGGGCTGCTGGTCAGGGTCCGCGCGCTGGTCACCTGACCGTTGGTGATCTCGGCGACCACCGTGCCGGACGGCGACCCGGGTGGGATGGCGGGTCCGTTGCCGGGGAAGGCCGGCCGTCCCGGACGTTCACCCCGCATGACCGTCGCGGGCGCCAGTTGGGCGTCGAGCCGGTCGATCAGGAAGTGCCGCAGCGCCACGGTGGTGATGCCACCGATCGCGACGCTGACCAACGCCAGCAGCGCGACCAGGGCGAACACCAATCGGGTACGCAGGGAGCGGCCGGCCAGCCAGCGGCGGGCGGCGCGCATCGGGTGGCGGTTACTCGGCGGGCTTGAGGACATAGCCCGCACCGCGCAGCGTGTGAATCATCGGCGCCCGGCCGGCGTCGATCTTCTTGCGTAGGTACGAGATGTACAGCTCCACCACGTTGGCCTGGCCGCCGAAGTCGTAGTTCCACACCCGGTCGAGGATCTGTGCCTTGCTCAGCACCCGGCGGGGGTTACGCATCAGGTAGCGCAGCAGCTCGAACTCCGTCGCGGTGAGGGTGATCAGTTGGCCGTCGCGGCGTACCTCGTGGCTGTCCTCGTCGAGGCTGAGGTCACCGACGGTGAGGACCGCGTCCTCCCGGGCCGCGACCGCGAAGCCGGAGCGCCGCAACAGGGCGCGCAGCCGGGCGATCACCTCCTCCAGGCTGAACGGCTTGGTGACGTAGTCGTCGCCACCGACGGTCAACCCGGCGATGCGTTCCTCGACCGCGTCGCGGGCGGTCAGGAAGAGCACCGGCACGGTCGGGGCGTGCTCGCGCAGCCGGCGCAGCACCTGGAAGCCGTCCAGGTCGGGCAGCATCACGTCGAGCACCACGGCGTCCGGCTGGAACTGCCGTGCGGCGCTCAGCGCCGCCATGCCGTTGCCGGCGCTGCGCACCTGCCAGCCCTCGTAGCGCAGCGCCATCGACAGCAGGTCGGTGAGCGTCGGTTCGTCGTCGACCACCAGCACCCGGACGGGTTCGCCGTCGGGGCGCAGCAACTCGATCCGGCTCGGCGCGGCCTGCCCGTTCGTGACCATGCCCCCCATCGTGGCCGCGACACCTGTGCCGTGCCCCTGCGAGAGCTGTGTGCGAGCTGTGCGGCCGGGCCGACGCGACGCCGACATCACCACCGGTCAGTCCCGCCTCGTCGTCACTCGGACACCCCGTACGCGTCGGTCCGCACGAACCGCATGCTCCAGCCGCCCGCCTCGTCGGGTCGGTCGCGTTCGTAGAGGTGGTCGGGGCCGGGCTGTACCGGCCCGGTGCCGTCCGGGTGCCGCATGATCCAACGCTGTGGCGGGGTGCCGTCCGACCCGGCCGGGAGCAGCCGGACCAGGCCGTCCGCGGGCCCGCCGACGAAGCGTACGGTGACCTCGCCCATTGCGGCGCTCCCTGCGGTGACGGTGCCGGCACAATCGGTGACACCGGCTCTGGCTCGCAAGCTACCGCACCCGTCGTCGCGCCGCAGCGAGCTGCGCCGGGCCGGTGCGCTGTCGGTTTGCCCAGCTCGGAGCTCGGGTACCGCGACCGGAGCACCCGCTGCCGGCGGGGCGAGGACGAGGAGCACGCGATGCGCACACTGGGCGGGCGGTATCAGCTCGAGCAGCGCATTGGCGTAGGCGGGATGTCCGAGGTGTGGCGGGCGCACGACCGGGTGTTGGACCGGCCGGTCGCGGTGAAGCTCATCCTCCCCGGCCCCGACGATCAGGACGGCCCGGAGGACCGGATCCGCGCGGAGGCCCGTTCGGCGGCCCGCCTGGTGCACCCGAACGTGGCGAGCGTGCACGACTTCGGCACCTCCTCGACCTGGTCGGGCCGCCCAGCTCCCTACATCGTGATGGAGCTGGCCGAGGGTGAGACGCTCGCCGCGCACCTGCGGGCCGGGCCGCTGGACTGGCGGATCTCCGTACGCGTCTGCGCGGAGGTCGCCGCGGCGCTGGCCGCCGCGCACGCGGAAGGCATCGTGCACCGCGACGTCAAGCCCGCCAACGTCATGCTCACTCCGTCGGGGGTGAAGGTGCTCGACTTCGGCATCGCCATCCCCGCCGGAGCGGCGGATCCGACTCCGACCGGGATGGTGTTGGGCACCCCGGCATACCTGGCCCCCGAGCAGTTGCAGAGGGCGCCGGCCACCCCCGCCGCCGACATGTACGCCCTCGGCGTGCTGCTCTACTACTGCCTCACCGCCCGTTTGCCGTACCACGCGGCCAGCACCACCGAACTGCTCGGCGTGCGCCGACGGCAGCCGCCGGAGCCGCTGCCCGAGATCGACGGGCTGCCCCCGGAGGTGGCCGAGTTGTGCCACTCCTGCCTCGCCGACGATCCCGCGCAGCGCCCGACCAGCATGGTCGCGGCGCTGGTGCTGGCCGAGGCCGTGGACGCCCGGGTGTACGTGCCGATGACGATTCCGACGACCCGCCGGCCGGCCGCAGTGTCGCCGTGGACCGAGCAGGCCGCCGCGGAGGCGACCGAGGCGGTGGCGGTGCTCGACGAGTCGAACCGGGCCTCCGAGCGCTGACAGTCCGGTCCACGGCGTTTCGCTGGGCGGCGGCCGGGTAGCCGACCTGGTGAGCGACGGGAGAAACGCGATGCCGGATCAGAGTTCCTGGCTGCGTGAGGCCACAGCGACCGCCGAGGGCGGTCACGTACGCACCGACGATGGCGGGCTCTCCACCGCGCTGGCCTCACCGCTGGCGCCGCACTGCACCGGGTTGACCCCGGAACAGTTGCTGGCCGCGGCCTTCGCCTCCTGCCTGCACCACGCGGCGGTGGAGGTGGCCGGGGAAATCACCGACGAAGCGCACACCGTCCAGGTACGGGCGGAGGCGAAGCTGGGGCGCGACAACGACGGCCGGTACCGGGCCGACGTGCACGCGGAGATCTCCTCGGCCGGCCTGAGCCGGGATCAGCTGGCCGACCTGGTCGAGTACGCCGATCGGCTCTGGCCGTTCTCCAGCGGCGACACCAGCCGGCACCGCCTGACCGTCACGCCGGCGGAGAACGGCCGACACTGAGATCCAGCCCGCCGCCCGCCCACCCGGCGCTAGATCAACTCCGCATCGCCGATGTTGCGGTATCCGCGTCCAGGGATACCGCGATGTCGCCGACATGGGAGTTGATCTTCCTTCACCCTCGGCCGCCTGGTCGAGATGACACCTGGCCGAACGGCTGACCTCTGGAAATCGGCGGCAGGCCGGCTCAGGGCGTGACCTGGCGACCGTATTCACCCGGCGAATCGGGAATAACGGTCTGGACCGTTCCGCGAGGTTGGTCAGGCTCACGGCACTTTTGCCCCTCAAAGTCGGCAAGATCGGGGCAAATTGTGGCGCATGCCACCGCGCGGGCCGATGGCATCGACCGGTCAGCTCTCTAACCTCGGCGGGTGCACCCCGACGACCCCAACGACCAGAAGCTGACCAACGCACGCCCGACCACCCCTACGGGCGACGCCGCATCAACCGAACGGACGATAGGCCGTCACCGCGCCCCGGAACCGCCCCGGCGCCCCCTGCTGAGCTCGACCCCGGTCCGGGTAGCCCTGGCCACCAGCGTCACCTGCTGCCTCAGCCTCGTCGCGGTCGCCACCGCCCGAGGCAGCGACGACACGCCCCGCACGGTGGAGCCGCTCGCCGAGGCGGTGGCTGACCGCGCCGCCATCGCCGAGGAGCGCGCCTCCCGGTCGCTGGACCGCGACGCCGCCCCCGCACGGATCCTCCCCACCCCGACGGCCACGCCCACACCCGCCCACACCGCCGCGCGCAAGGCACCCAAGAAGCCGGTCAAGCCACGCCGACCCCGACCGGTCGCCGGCCTCGACCAGGCGCAGATGGACAACGCGAAGATCATCGTGGATGTCGGCCTGGAGATGAAGATGCCGCGCCGCGCCCTGGTCGTGGCACTGTCCACCGCCATGCAGGAGAGCAACCTCTACAACCTGGCCAGCGCGGTCCTCCCGGAGTCGTTCGATTACCCGAACCAGGGCAGCGGCTCGGACCACGACTCGGTCGGGCTGTTCCAGCAGAGGCCCAGCAGCGGCTGGGGGACGGTAGCCCAGCTGATGCGCCCGTCGTACGCCGCACGGGCCTTCTACAGCGCGCTGAACGAGATCCCGGGCTGGCAGGACATGAGCGTCACCGCAGCCGCCCAGGCCGTGCAGATCTCCGCCTTCCCCGACGCGTACGCCCAGCACGAGGACCGGGCGACCACCGTCGTGGCGGCGCTCACTGCCTGAGGACGTCCACGCCGGTGTCAGCGAAGGCCGGGCGGGGGCTCCGCGCCCGCGTCCAGCCCGCCGACTCCCACCCGGGTTCCCGGTACGCCGGCAGCCGCGGTCGGGGTGTCCGCGGGCACCTGATCCCCCGTCACCTGGTTGAGGATCTCGTCCACCCGCGCCTCGCGCCGCCGACGGGCGTACAGCGCCACCTCGAAGTCGCGCCGGGCCTGCACGGCTTCCGCGTACGCCCGCTCCCGCACCTGCCGTGCCTCCTCGCGGGCCTCGTCCAGCGCGACACGGGCCTGAGCCAGCAGCTCGGCGGCCTCGTGCCGCACCGCGTCCCCGCCGTACCGGCCGACGGTGGCGTCGCCGAGGTCCAGCCGCCGCAGGAGGCCGCTGAGCCAGGCCGCCTCCTGGCGGATCTCGTCAAATTCCCGGGCCGCTCCCGCGGCGACCTCGGCCCGCGCCGCGAGCCGGGACAACCGGATCCCCAACTCGTCCAGGCAGGAATCCACCTGCCGCTGGTCGTAACCGGTCCCTACGACGGAGAACCTCATACTGTCGCCCCCCAGGCAGCTGCTGTTACTTCCCCACCTGGATCCTCGGCCGCGTCCGCGACCACCGAGGGGGTTCGGGAAAAATGTTCAGCATGCGCGTGGGGCGCGCGTCAGACCCGCTTGGGCAGCACGACCACCCGGCCGAAGAACTCGTCGATGCGGCGGACCACGTCGTTGAAGTCGTCCAGATCGATCGGCTTGGTGACGTAGGCGTTGGCCTGCAGCGTGTAGCTGCCGACGATGTCGGTGTCGGCGTTGGACGTGGTCAGCACGACGATCGGGATGGTCCGCAGATCCTCGTCCTGCTTCACCGCGCCGAGCACCTGCCGGCCGTCCATCCGCGGCATGTTCAGGTCGAGCAGGATCACGTCCGGCCGGCGGGCCTGTTCGTGGCGGCCCTCGGCGCGGAGAAACTCCATCGCCTCCTCGCCGTCACTGACCACGTCAATGATCTTGTCGACGTCGGAGTCCGCCAACGCCTCCTCGATCATGAGCACGTCGCCCGGGTCGTCGTCGACCACCAGGATGCGTACCGGCTGTGGGCTGTCTGCGCCCATCACTACCTGCCTCGGGGTCGGCGGGGACGGGACCGGACGGTCACCGCGTTGGCGGGGAAATCTAGCCCATCAGGAAGCACTGCGGGACGCGGGGTCGACCGACTCGGGTTCGTAGCGCAACACCTCGGCGAGGCCGGTCACCCGCAACACCCGCTCAACGCGGCCATTGGCGCCGGTGAGCCGAAGCCACCCTCCGGCGGCCGCCGCCTGATTGTCCCCCCGAACGAACACGGCCATCCCGGTCGAGTCGCAGAAAGTGAGATCGGTGAGGTCGAGCAGCACCCGGGTCTCGCCGTCGGCGGTGAGCCCGTCGATCGCGGCGCTCAGCTCGGGGGCGGTGCTCAGGTCCAGCTCGCCCGCGAGCCGCAGGCAGGCGCCACCGCCGTCGCGTTCGACGTAGCTGACGCTGAACGTCACCGTTCTCCCCCTCGCTCCACCCACGGGTGGGACGTTTGCAGTGCGGCAAGTATACGCAGGCGCGCCCCGCGAACCGCAGGGCGCGGTGATCGACAACGAGGCCGTCGGGTGGGCGTTCAACGGCCCACGGCGGGCAGCGCGGCGCGCCCCAGAGCCAGCACACGCCCCGCCCGGGGGAAGTCACGCAGCGCGACGGAAAAGTGCTCCAAGGGCTGGGCGACGACCGCGGCGGGCATCCCTCGACTCAGCAGGATCCCCGACAGCCACTCGACGAACTCGGTGAACAACGAGGCGTCGTCGACGTAGACCGCCGCGGCCAGGAAATCCACGATGTGACCCAGGTCGCTCACGGTCGAGTCGAGCTGTGTCGCGGTATAGGCCCGCGCCGCCGGCACCCGCTCCAGCAGCTCCGCCAACGCGCTGTCGATGAGCTCGCCACGACGCCGCACCAGACTCGCGTACTCGTCGTCGGCCAGGTGGGCAAGCCGCGCCGCCGGCACCCCGCGCAGCGCCCGCTCGTCGGAGATCAGCTCGGCCGCCGAGGGCGCGTCGGGCGCCCAGGCCACGCCGAGCCGACGCGCCCACCGACCATCCACCCCGAACCCGCGCCCACCGACCACCACCGGCACGTCCGAGCGGCGGCAAGCCTCGATCATCCGGTGGGCGTACGGCAGCCGCATCGGCAGCGCGCACGCCAACGCGACCGCGTGGGCGTCGTAGCGGTGCAGGTACGACACGAGGTGCGCCGCGGGCACGCTGGCGCCCAGGAAGGTCACCTGCCAGCCGCGCAACCGCAGCACCTCGGCCACCAGCCGGGGCGGCAGCGCGTGCCACTCGCCGTCCATGCAGGCGACCACGACCCGTCTTCCGGTCGGGCGCGGGTTGGCGTGCGCGGCCACCGCCGCCACCACCTGCTCGCTGATGTGGGTGGCCGCGTGCTCCTGGGCGACGCTCCACTCGTTGCGCGCCCACCGCTCGCCCACCTCGGTCTGGGCGGGCGCGACCAGGTCGAGCAGCACCCGCTCCGCCGGTACGCCCGCGTCGAGCAGGCCGATCGCCATGTCGATCGCTGCGTACTCGTCAGCGTCGGCGAGGCAGTCCAGATAGCCGACGTAGGCGTCGGTCGGGTCGGCGGCGGCCGTAGCGGCGGTCACGCGTCGATCTCCTCCTGCTGGTCGGGGTCGGCCGGTGCGGGCACCGAGTGCAGGTGCCGCGCCCCGCGCCCGCTCGGGCCGGCCGCCCGCAGCGCCAGCACCGCGATGTCGTCGTGGTCGCCATGCGCCAACCAGTCGCAGGTGACCTGTTCGACCCGCTCGGCCAGGGCCTGCGCCGGCATCCGTTGGCAACCGGTCACCGCGCTGACCAGTCGTTCGGTGCCGAACTGCTCGTCGCCGCGACGGCCACCTCGGGCCTCGGTCACCCCGTCGCTGTAGAGCAGGCAGGTCTCACCGGACGCCAGCCGCACGGTCACCTCGCCGACGCGAGGGTCGGGCACCACCCCGATCAGCATGCCCTGCAGCGGCACCGACTCCACCTCGCCGGAGGCGCGCAGCACCAGCGGCGGCAGGTGCCCGCCGCCGGCCAGGGTGAGGATGAGGCCCCCGTCGCTCTGTGGGCGGACCACGCCCAGCACGATCGTGGCGAAGCGGCCCAGGCCGCTCGCCTGGGTCGTCTCCAGCAACGCGTCGTTGAGCAGCCGCAGCAGCCGCCCCGGGTGCGACTCCAGTCGGTGCAACGCCTGCAGGCACTGACGTAACTGGCCGGTGAGGACGGCCGCCTCGACGCCCTTGCCCGACACGTCGCCGAGGAAGAACACCGAGCCCCCGTCGACGAGCCGGTGCGAGCCGTAGAAGTCGCCCCCGATGCGCAGTCCCGCCTGCGCCGGCCGGTACGCGGTGCCCCACTGCACGCCTGCGGCTTCGGTCGGCTCGACCGGCAGCAGGCTGGCCTGGAGAGTGTCGGCGACCTCCGCCTGGTCGCGGTAGAGCAGAGCGGTGGTCAACGCCGCTCCGGCGCGGGCCGCGAACGCGCGGATCAGCTCCACGTCGGCCTCGTCGTACCAGGGGCGGGCGACCAGCAGCACACCGACCGGCTCGTCCCGGCCGGGCAGCGGGACGACCCGGGCGGCGCTTCCGGTGCTGGGAAGGCCGGACAGCAGACCGGCGTCGACCGCCTGCTCGACCAACCAGTCCACCGCGTGCGGTTCGACCCCGGTCAGCCCGTCGGCGATGGCGGCCGGCAGGTCGCCGGCGGCCAACGCGCCGCTGTCCACCATCGGCGCCTCGTCGTCGGCGCGCGAGGCTCGCCACCAGCGGGCCCGACCGGCGCGCGGGGCGAGGACCAGCACGGCCACCTCGGCCAGGGTCGGCACGGCGAGTCGGACGACCGCGGCGGCGGCCCGGTCGGGGTGCAGAGGGTGGCCCAGCTTGTCACCGACCACGGCCAGGAAGGCCGAGCGTGCCCGTTCGGCGAGCAGCGCGTCGGCGCGGCCGATGCTGTCGGTGACGTCCTCGACGTACCAGCAGTAGCGGGCGCCGGAGAGGGGCACCTGGCGGGCGGTGAGCCGCCGCCCGCGATAGCTGAAGCCGCCGGCGATGCCGTCGCTCAGGCCGGGCACACCGGCCGCGCTGAGCAGCTCGCCGGGTGTCACACCGGGCAGCAACCGCTCGGCCACCGGGCTGACGTGCCGTACGACGCCGGTGGCGTCACAGACCACCAGGCCCTCACGGAAGTGCGCGACGACCTCGAAGAGGTCGGGTGCGCCAGAACCCCGGTCGGAGGGCGGCGGCAGGGCCGTGGTGGGGCGGGGCGGGAGGTCGGCGGACCATGCCGGAGACCGTGTCGTGCTCGGCGTCGAGAGCCGTCCTTCGCCCGGGTCGCAGTCCCTGACGTCGGAAGCAGTCACCAGCTGAGCCTCACTCCTTGTCGTCCACCCGAACCCGTGCCGGAACCGGCGTCTGTGGTCAAAACTCTCCAGCCCACCCTACGCGCGTACCCGGACACCGGCATCTCAGCGAAGCTGGCGGGCACCGCCGCCACGCGCCGTCCCCCCGAGTTGCGGTCGCTCGCCCGACTGGGAACATGGTGGGATGTCCGACCAGTTGTTGACCATCGAGGCGACCCGGCTCGATGCCGGGCACGTCCGACTCCGGCTGGCTGGCGAGCTCGACTACGACACCGCGCCCGAACTGGTCGCTGCGGCGGTCGACCTGCGCGGCGACGAGCAGGTGCTGATCGACCTGACTGGTGTGAGCCTCTGCGACTCCTCCGGGCTCAGCGCGCTGCTGGTGGTGCACCGCGCCGCCGGGGCGATCCGGCTGACCGGGGTCGGCCGACACCTGCAGCGGTTGCTGGACCGCACGGGTCTGTCCGAGTTGCTGGCCGTGGAGCACGCCGCCGACGACCTGCGCGCCATCGGCTGAGCAGGGGCCACCCCCGGCGAACGGGGATGGCCCCCGACCCTGGGACCTGGGGTCGGGGGCCGGAGGAATGTCTAGGGTGCCGTCATCGGCTGGAGCCGAGGTCCGTTCTCGCGCAGCTCGCCGGTCGGGGTCGAGTCGACGTCCTCGGGCTCTCCCGAATCGGGCGTCTGGTACAGGTAGCGGACGAACTGCCCACCCGCCTCGTTGTCGTCCGCGCCGGGCCATTGGCCGATGCAGTCCATGCCGATGACCTCACGGCCGGTTCCGTCGGCTTCCTCCAGCAGCGCCCACAGACTCACCGGGTAACACCTGGTGACCTCGGGTGCGAGCTGCCAGCGGGCGTACCAGCCGGCTCGGGCGGGAACGATCTCGACGATCTGCTTCATGACGACCTTCCTTCCGCGTACCTCGGAAGAACCTCGGTCCTGACCCGATCGTGCCCGCTGAGCGGGTGAGCACCCCTCACCCCCGCCGGATGAAGCGCGGCGGGCGCCGGGCCGACCCGGCCGACGGCGTCCGTTTCGGCTCCCGGGACGGCGGGAAGGCGACTGGCGCAGTCACGATCCCCAGCGGAAGGGTGCCACCATGCGCAAGCAGATGGAGGGCGACAACCAGAGGCGTCGGGCTCTGGCCCGACAGGCCCGCGAACAGAGTCGCCAGCCCAGCGAGATCGGTGCCAGCCTGAGCGCGTCCAAGCAGCTCAAGAGCCTTGAGGGCGGCAAGCGAGCCGGCCCACCGGCGGCCGGGCCCCACAAACCGGACAGTACGCGTGGCGGGCCGGCACCGCCGCAGATCGGCAGTGCCGACAATCCGCGGCCTCAACCGTCCCCGCCGAGCGGCGCGGCCGGCGTGAACAGCATGGGCTACCACGACCTGGTCGACGAGGTCCGTCGGCGGGCCGGGGTCGACTTCAAGACGGCCAAGGTGGGCACCGAGGCGACCGTGCTGGTCCTCGCCTTCGCCCTGGAGGCGGCCGAGCGGCAACGACTGCTCGCGGCGGTGCCGGCGTCACTGCACGACGTGCTGCCCGTCGACGGCGTCGAGCGACACCGTGACCTGGCCGGGTTCCTGGCCGAGGTGGGCCGGATCAGCGGCAACACCCCGGAGCAGGCCCGCTACCAGGCCGAGGCGACCTTCGCCGCACTCGCCGCGCAGGACGGCGACCTGGTCGAGTCGCTGCACGTGCCCGACGAGCTGCGTGACCTGCTGAACCCGCCGGAGGCCGGCGGTGGCCTCGTGGGCGCCTCCACCACCACACCCACCCTGGACCCGGACGAGATCAGCGCGGCGCTCGACGACCTGCCGTACTGGGCCGGCGACAGCCAGGGCCTCTACCGGGTGGTCGCGTTGCCTCCGGACAACCTGGACCGGGTGCTCGACCGGCTCGACCGGATGCGCCAGGACACCGGCCGGGGCCCGAGCATCGGACGTCCGGGTGACACCGCCGCCGTGTTGACCGTACGGACCAACCAGGCCGACGGGGTGACCGCGCTCGACGTGGACCTCGCCCGCCAGATCGACGACGCGATCGACGAGGTGGGTGCCGGGATGGCCGGCGGCTGACCGGCACCGGCAGGTACGGGCCGGCGGGAGCGGGGCAGCCCCGTTACGCCGGCCCGTCGGCCCTGCCGGGCCACGGGCGGGCTGAACCATGGGCTCGGCTAGCGTGCCGGTCATGAACCGCGCCGCCGACCGGTTGGAGCTGGTCGCCGACCCGGTCCGCCGGACCGGCCGGACACTGCTGTCCGCCGGAGTCGAGCAGTCGTACGTGGATGTCGAGGATCCCCGGCACCTGCACTTCGAGTACGTCCGGCGGATCGCCTCGGCGGTGGACCTGGCCGCCCCGGCGGGCGCACCGCTGAGCGTTCTGCACCTCGGTGGCGGCGCGTTGACGCTGCCCCGCTGGCTGGCTGCCACCCGGCCCGGGTCCCCGCAACGGGTCGTCGAGCGGGACCCGGCGGTGGTCGAGCTGGTCGCCCGGGAGTTGCCGCCGCTGCCGCCGGAGGTGCGGGTGGAGGTCGCCGACGCCCGGGACGCGCTCACCGCCACCCCGGCCGGTCAGTACGACCTGGTGATCGCCGACATCTACCGGGCGGCCCGGATGCCCCGGCACGTACGCACCGTCGAGTTCGCCGCCGAGGTGGCCCGCACCCTTCGCCCGGGCGGGTCGTACCTGGTCAACGTCACGGACCTGCCGCCCCTGGTCGGCACCCGGGTGCAGGTGGCCACGTTGCGCGCGGCCTTCGCCGACGTCTGCGTGCTCGGCGACCGGCAGATGCTGCGCGGCCGGCGCTACGGCAACCTGGTGCTGGCCGCGACGTCCCGACCCGGCGGGCTGCCGGTGGGGCGGCTGGCGGTGGCCGCCCTGCGCGACCCGGTGCCCGGTGGTCTGCTGCACGCCGCCGCACTCGACACGTTCGTCGCCGGCGCCCACCCCGTCACCGACGCGGACGATCCCGGGCGTCGCTGATCCTGTCCCGGCCGCAATGCCGGGTTTTCGACGACGAGTCCGGGGAAGGCGCGGCGGATGAGCAACGCCGACGACCGGGAGACCGCCCGCCGGACCCTGATCGTGATCGGTCTGGTGCTGGCGACCGCGTTCGCGCTCGCCTTCGTGTACGCGACCCGTCGGGTGCTGGTCTGGGCCGTCGTCGCCGCGTTCTTCGCCGTCGCGCTCAAGCCCCTCGTCGACCGGCTGCAACGCCGTTTCGTGCGGCGCCGGTCGGTGGCCACGCTGCTGGTGTTCCTCACCGCGTTCGTGCTGCTGGCGATCCTGGCCGCGCTCATCCTGGTGCCGTTGTTCGGGGAGGTGGGCCGGTTCGCCGACCAGGCCCCTGCGCTGTTGCACGACGCCCGCGCCGGCCGGGGCCCGTTGGGGCAGTTGCTGGAGCGCACCGGCGCGCGACGGTACGTCAGCGAGCACTCCGACCAGCTGCGCGACCTCGGCACCCGACTACGCCAACCCGCGGTCGGCGTGCTGCGCGGCGTCGTCGAGACGGTCGCCGGGCTGGTGACGGTCATCGTGCTGGCGTACCTGATGGTGTTGGAGGCGCCGCGGATCAGCCGCGGCATTCTCGCGGCGGCCGGGGACGGTCAGAGCGAGCGGCTGCGCCGGGTGGGCCGGGAGGTGTCGCGAAGCGTCACCGGTTACCTCACCGGAAACCTGCTGATCAGCGTGATCTGCGGGGTGTTGACCTACGCGGTGCTGGCCCTCACCGGGGTGCCGTTCGCGGCCGTGATCGCCCTGCTGGTGGCGGTGGCCGACCTGATACCGCTGGTCGGTGCGACGCTCGGCGCGGTCATCGCGGCCGGGGCCGGCTTCCTGCACTCCCCCACCGCCGGGGTGGTGGTGCTGGTCTTCTTCGTGGTCTACCAGCAGGTGGAGAACCACCTGCTGCAGCCGTTCATCCTGTCCCGCGCGGTCCGGCTCAACCCGCTGACCGTCCTGATCAGCGTGCTGCTCGCGGCGGAGTTGGCCGGCCTGCTCGGCGCGCTGCTGGCCATCCCCGCAGCCGGCATCGTCCAGACCCTGCTGCGCGAGTACGGCCCGCGCCGGCTGCGACCCACCCCGCCGACCGGCCCGGCCGCGCGGTCACGCCGACCGGCCGGTCCCGCCCCCCAGGGCTGACCGGCCGAAGGGCGTGCTCAGCGGGATCGGGTCGCGACCTCGGGTGAGGTGCTCTCCAACGGCACCGCGTTGGCCGGCACCAGCCCCAGCTGGACCGCCGAGCGGGTCAGCGCGGCGTCCAGCGCCCAGTCGGCGCTGACCCGCGTGCGGTTTCCGGGCATCGCCATCAGGTGGTACGCCCGGGTGACCGCCTTGGCCGGCAGCCCGGCCAGGTTGACGTGCAACGGGTTGGCCGCCGCGTCCTTGCCGCCCAGGTCGACGACCCAGCCCAGGTCGTGGTGCTTGTACGGCCTGCGCCGGCCGAAGCCGTACGACGCGGCGATGTTGTGCGCCGCGCGCTTGCCCTGCCGCTGCGCGTGCTGGGCCGTCATCCCGCAGAGCTGTCCCGGGTTGACCAGGTCGGGCACGGCGGCGGCGTCGCCGCAGGCGTACACCTCCGGGTAGCCGGGGACGTTGAGGAACTCGTCGACCACCAGCCGACCCCGGTCGGTACGCAGGCCCAGCTCGTTGACGAACGGGTCGGGGCGTACCCCCACACACCACACCAGCGTGCAGGTCGGGACGTACTCGCCGTCGGTGAGCTTCACCCCGTCGCAGGTCGCCTCGGCCACGGACGTGCCCATCCGCACGTCCACACCACGCCGGTTGAGCACCTTGTGCGAGGTGTCCGACATCCGCTTGTCCAGCTCCGGCAACACCCGGGGCGCGACGTCGAGCAGCATCCAGCGGGGGCGGACGGTGAGTCGGGGCCGCTGGGCGTGCAGCGCGTCGGTGAACAACTGCCCGTGCGCGGCGACCTCGGTGCCGGTGTAGCCCGCCCCGACCACCACGAACGTGGAGCGGGCCTGCTGCTCGGCCGGGTCCTCGGCCTGCTCGGCCAGCTCGATCTGACGGACGATGTGGTCGTGCAGGTAGACGGCCTCGGGCAGGCCGCGGAAGCCGTGGGCGTACTCGGTCACCCCCGGGATCGGCAGCAGCTTGTTGACGCTGCCCACGGCGAGAATCAGCCGGTCGTACGCCAACCGGTTCTTCTCCCCCTCCGCCTGGGTGAAGCCGACCCAGCGGTTCTGCAGGTCGACGTGGTCCGCCTCGCCGATCACCACCCGTACGCCCTTGAGCGTCCCGGTCAGCGGCACCGCGATCCGTTTGGGCTCGACCACGCCGGCCGCCACCTCGGGCAGCAGTGGGAGATAGAGGAAGTAGTCGGTGGAGTTCAGCACCACGATCTCAGCCCGGTCCCGGGCGATCCGGCTCAACGCCTTCGCCGCGTGGTAACCGGCGAACCCGGCTCCCACGATCACCACACGAGGTTTCGTCATTGCGGCCCGTTTCCCGCCCAAGCCCAGCACAAACGTGCAACAGCCGGTGGGGGTGCGGCCCGCAGGACATTCGTGAACAACGATATAGACAAGCCCCATCGACGATGGGCAGTATGCCGGGATGGGATCAGACGACACCGGCTCACAGCCCACGAGGCCCACCCGCCGCACGTTCCTGTCCGCTTCGGCAGCCGCCACCGCCGCGACCGCCGCCACCGTTGCGGTGCCCGCGCTCGCCGCGCCGGCCGCCGCCGACGCCCTCCCCGCCGGCCCCGGGGGTCCGGCCCGCGCTCAGCGGCCCGACCGCGAGCTGCGCGAACTGCTGCGCCAGGTCGACCCACGACGGATCGAGGCGACCGTGCGGCGGCTGGCCGCATTCGGCACCCGGCACACCCTCTCCAGCCAGGACGACCCCCAGCGGGGCATCGGTGCCGCTCGGGACTGGATCTACGCCCGCCTCCAGGAGTACGCGGCGACCTCCGCCGGCCGGATGACGGTCGAACTCCAGTCGTACGTCCAGCAGCCCGCGTCGCGGATCCCCACCGCCACGCGGATAACCAACGTGGTGGCGACCCTGCGCGGCCAGACCTCGCCGAACCGCACCTACGTGGTGACCGGGCACTACGACTCCCGGGTCACCGACGTGATGGACGCCATCAGCGACTCGCCAGGCGCCGACGACGACGCCTCCGGGGTGGCCGTGGTGCTGGAGTTGGCCCGGCTGATGGCCACCCGGCCCACCTCGGCAACCGTCGTGTTCGCCGCGGTCGCCGCCGAAGAGCAGGGCCTGTACGGCTCGGCGTACCTCGCCCAGCAGCTCAAAGGGGCCGGCGTGGACGTGCAGGGCATGTTCAGCGACGACATCGTGGGCAGCAGCACCGCCGACGACGGGACCCGCGACCCGCACGCCGTGCGACTCTTCGCAGAGGGGGTGCCGACGGCGGAGACCCCGGCGGAGGCCACCACCCGGCAGTCCGTCGGCGGCGAGAACGACTCGCCGTCGCGGCAACTCGCCCGGTTCGTTCGAGACGTGGCGGAAAACGACGCCACCGGAATGCGGGTGCGGGTGATCTATCGGCGGGACCGCTACCTGCGCGGTAGCGACCACATCTCGTTCCTGCGGGAGGGCTGGCCCGCAGCACGGTTCACCGAGCCGAACGAGGACTTCGCCCACCAGCACCAGGACGTCCGGGTGCAGGACGGCCACCAGTTCGGTGACCTGCCGGAGTTCTGCGACTTCGCGTACATCGCTCGGGTGGCCCGGGTCAACGGCGCGGCGCTCTGGTCGCTGGCCCAGGCACCCGGCACACCCAAGGGCGCCATCATCGTGACCACCGACCTGACCAACAACACCACCCTCCGTTGGCAGCGCGGCGACGAGCCGGGCCTGGCCGGCTACGAGGTGGTGTGGCGGGAGACCACGGCTGCCGAGTGGCAGCGGGTGATCCCGGTCGGTGACGTCACCGAAGTCAGCATCGACCTGTCCAAGGACAACGTCTTCTTCGGCATCCGCGCGGTAGGCCACAACAACCTACGCAGCCCAGTAGCCTTCCCCCGCCCAGGCGCCTAACCCTTCGCGGTGATCAAGAGGTTTGCGTCACGCCACGCCGTGGTCCGTGACGCAAACCTCTTGATCACGACGGTGCAGGGGGGTGGGGTGGGCGCTGCCAGCGCACCGTCACCGTTAGCTGACCCTGGACACCGGTCCGGGCGATCACCGCACCGGTCTCCGCGGTCAACTGCACCCCGAAGGTG
Organism: Micromonospora parathelypteridis; assembly: GCF_014201145.1. NCBI lineage: Bacteria > Bacillati > Actinomycetota > Actinomycetes > Micromonosporales > Micromonosporaceae > Micromonospora > Micromonospora parathelypteridis. The sequence continues at coordinate 6,474,629 of NZ_JACHDP010000001.1, read as the reverse complement.
ATCTCGACCTCGTCCGGACGATGGGCCATCGACTGGAACTGGCCGAGCGCGGCGGAGGCGGCGTCGCGTACTTCCGAGAGCGCCCGGTCGAACGTCGCCCGCGCCTCGCGGACCACCTTGCCGGCGTTGCCGGCCGGCGTCACGCCGGCCCTACCGTCGACCTCGACCACCACCGACCCGCCGCCGTCGAGGTCGAACCTGCGCAACTCAGTCATCGTTCATCGCCCTCTCACGCGGTCGGAACGCACTGGAGATCCATCCACTCGGCCTTCGACAACGCCCCTCTGACCTTCTCGAGTTCGATCAGCAGGATGTCCAGGCGCTCCGGTGCTTCCAGGTAGACCAGGACCGCCCGCTCGAAGGCCGTGGCCATCGCCGCCGGCAGCAGGTCCGACCCGTCCCAGCACAGGGTGCCGGTGCGTAGCCGCCCCGCGACCGCTTTCGTGACCGGGTCCTGGTATTCGGTCGCCGTCGTCCGCCGGCTGAAGGCCACGCCGCCCCGGGTTTCCGCACGCCGGGCCTCCTGCGCCTGCTCGGAGGCCAGGTAGCTCATCAGTTTTCTGGCCGGATCGGTGTCGCGGAACATGGCCGCGACGTCGTCGGAGACCTCCTGCAGCGACGAGTTGCCCGTCTGTCCGACCGGCGGCGGTGTCGGGAAGAAGGTGAATGACGGGACCGGCGACGTGGCACTCGTTTGGCCGGCCAGCCTTCCCAGGTGCTCCAGGTAGTCGCGGATCACGAAGGAACCCTGGTGGTCCAGGTGACATCCCCTCTTGGCGGACGGCTCCGCCGGCTTCTCGCGCGGAAACAGGCCCTTCCCCGCCATCTGGAAGGTGGTGTAGAGGCTGGCTCGGGCCGTCTCCCCGGCCGCGACCCGCAGCAGGTCACCCCAGGTCTCCCAGGCGTCCTTGACCTGTGCGGAGGTCCAGGGGAGGTCGCCGTGGGTCCACTGCTCGTAGACGTCCTCGCCGAAGTCGTGCAACAGGATGTCCTCGATCCAGTCGGTGCCCGGCCAGCCGGAGACCGGCGGGGCACTCATTCCGAGGCACCAGGGCGTCTGTTGGCCACCGGCGATGCGCTGGGTCTGGCTGACCAGTTCCTCCCAGGTCTGGGGCGGATTCTCACCGAGCTTGGCCAACTCTGCCGGGTCGTACCAGACCACGCTCTTCAGGTGGGTGGCCACCGTGACCGCGTAGGGGAGTTCGCCGCCGACCGGGTTGCCGTCGGCCCCGACCTTGCGGGCGAGCTTGATCAGCTGCGGGGCGGCGGCCGGGTCGGTCGTGAAGTCGCCTTTCAGCGGCGCCAGTTGGCCGGCGTTGACGTACCGTTGCAGGTCGTTGAGGCGGGGCAGGATCGCGACGTCGGGCGGTCGACCTCGCTCGATCCCCACCTGGAGCACCTGGCTGACGTCCCGGTGCCCCTGGTAACGGGTCCGAATGCCGAACGCGGCCTCGAACTTGTCCAGAACCCTCGTGAACTCCGCCTCTTCCTCGCCGGTCCAGGAACCGAGGACCGTCAGCTCCGCAGCCGGCTCGGCGGAGCATCCGCTCAGCGCGACACCAGCCAGCAGCGCCGTGACCATCGTCAACGCCGTTCGGGACCTCCATGCGCCCAGCGTCATGTCGACCGCTCCCCATATTCCGCCAGGCGGGGCCGGAAGCCCCAGAGGACCAGCACCGCGATGCCGAGCGCGAGCAGGGGCAGAGCGAGTTCCACCGAGCGGCTGTCGGCCGCGTCGTCGGCATCGGCAACGATGGCCTGGTCGGCCGCGACAACCGTCTGCCCCGGCGTCGAAGACGCGGGCGGGGACGGGAACGGGCTGCGAAGCTCCTCGATGGTGTCGTCGCAGGCCGTCGCACACTGCGCCTTGACCTGATTTGCGAGACCGTCGGCCGCACGGAAGCCCACGGCCTTCAGCTGCCCCTGCCTGCTGTCGTGCACGGCCTCGACTCCCGCACGGGCCCGGTCCAGTTTGTCCGCCGACCAGAGGCTCAGCGCGGTGAGAGCCACCATTCCCACCGTCACGACCGTGGCCGCCAGCAGAGGGACGTTCACCGTCCGGCGGAAGCGGCGCGTCAGATACACCTGCGTCCGCGCCAAGAGCACGCCGAGCCCGACCAGCGGCAGCAACCAGACGGCCGCGGTCAGCATGTTGGTCCACTTGTTGTCCGCCTGATCGTCGAAGGCGCGCAACTGCATGCCCCGCAGATCCTCGAGCCGGAGCAGAATGTCGTCCAACAGGCTCGCCGCGTCCCGGAGCGCGGCCACCCCGAGCGCCCGCAGACCGGCGTCCCGGTAGCGCGCATCGGCCTGGCCGATGAGCCCGGTATAGGTGACCAGCAACGCCTCGATCGTCTGAATGGCCTGGGTGCCCCTGTCCCCCGCCGCGTTGTTCTCCGCCAACAGGGTGAGGTACTGGCCGGCGCCGGCGATCTGGCGCTGGTAATCCACCCCGGGGCCGCCGAGGACCTCGCCACCCTCGGCGAGATTGCGCACCGCGGCGAGATGCGCGTTGCGCAGCGCGTCCTGCGCGTCGTAGCTGGCGAGGACCGCCGGCACGGACCGGTCCGCGGCCACGTCGGCATTACCGGCGACGCCGAGGAAGACCGCCAGGCTGGTGGCGAGGGTGAGCGCGGTGACCCCGAGCAGCCACCCGCGCAGACGCACGAGGGTTTGCCGGGTGGTGCTGACCGGCGACGGTGTACGCGCGGGCACCGTCATACCAACACTCCCGCTGGTGGGTCGTCGCCCTCGAACCGCCGGCCACAGTTCTCGCAACGGCCCGCGCCGGGCGGTGACGTCTCGCCACAGGCGCCGCAGATCTGGTCCTCGACTGCCGTGCTCCGCGGCACCGGTGGGTGCAGCGGGTTCTGCGTCGACTCGATCATGCTGACCTTGATGTCGGTCTGGCTCAGATTCTCCTTGAGCCGGACGATGCCACCGGGCTCGATGTCGACCAGGTGCCGCAGCTGGTCCAGGGCGGCCGCGTCGCGCGTCGCCGTTGCCAGCGCCACCGCCCGAGCCCACTGAGCGTGTGCCTCGATCCGGTCACCGCGGTCGTACGCGTCGCAGCCGGCGTTGATGGCCTGCCGGACGTCCTCCTGCCCGGTCACCTGGGAGACGCTGAGATCAATCCGGGCCGACCTGGCCATGTTGACGGTCCAGTGCACGAGGACGGTCGCGGTGGCGGCCCGCAGCTCCCCGTCGACCACCAGGTCGACCCGAGCGGCCAGCCGGTCCTGCTCCAGGATGTCGTCGGGCGGCTCGACACCCAGGCAGAGATGGAACTCCCTGCGCTCCGCGCCCCACGAGCCGGTGGCGATCTCCCACGTCCGCTCGTCGACCTTCGTGGCGTACTCGGTGAGGTCCTGAATGGTGGGGCGGGCCTGTTTGAAGAAGGTCACCGTCGCGTACGGCACGGTCCGCAGCCGAATCCGCACGTCCGGCAGGAGCTTGGTCAGCGCGGCGCGAATGGACTCCCGGAAACTGGCTACCAGGTCGGCTGGCCGCCGTACCGCCTCGGCGGTGCCGTTCAGCGCGGCGGCGATCCGGAGCAGATCCGGCGGGTGCCAACCCTCTCCGATGCCTCGGGGATCGCAGACGAGCCGACCGGCGCAGGTTCGCAGGACGCGCTCCAGCTCCTCCTCGGTCTCGTGCTGGTTGATGCCGTCGGTGAGCAGCAGGACGTGGTTGATCGTCGACGACGGCGGTGGAAGCAGGTCTCGTGCCGCCGCGAGCCAACTGCCCATCGCCGTTCCGCCGCTGGCGGTGAGGCGGGTGACGGCCGCTTTGGCCGCCTTCCGGGTGGCCGGCGAGGCGGTCACGAGCGTCTTCGTCGGCGGATAGACCACTCTGGCCTGCAGGGTCCCCTCGATCACCGCGAAGCGGACGCCGTCCGGCAACACGTTGATGGCCGCGGCGGCGGCCTGCTGCGCCGCGGCCATCTTGGTCGGTGGATCCGCCATCGATCCGGAACAGTCGATCACCAGCACCTCGACCAGTCGGGACGGATCCGACCGGGCTGGCGTGTCGTCCTCGTCCGTCGTCCCCTGCCCGGTCACCGAGAGGACGGCGTGCATCTCCCGGCCGCCCACGCGCAGATACTTGTTCTGGTTGACTTCCAGGCCGAACTGGATGGCGTTGTCCACCGATTCACGCTCCGTTCCGGGTCGGTTCGGTCACCATCGGGTGCGGGGTCGGACGGCGTTCGCCCGGTCGATGAGCACGTCGTGCGCGGCGCGACGGGCGGCGTCGCCGGTGCGACCGACCAGCCGAGAGCGACCTGACCGCGCCGCCACGGGCTCGGGGAGATCGGCGTGTTGCGCCTGCTGGCCCAGGGCCCGGTAGGAGCCCTCCAGCAGCTCGCGGACGACGCGCTCGGTCGGCGGCTCACCCAGCACCGGGCCGCCGGTCAGGTCGGCGGCGTCTCCAGAGCGGATCAGGTCGAGCGCCATCTCCCGGATCGCCGTGGTCAGCCGGTCGCGCGACTCGCCGTCGAGATCCAGCCCGGTCAGCCGGTGGACGGCCTGGTTGAGCTCGCGGGCGGTGGGTGGGCCGCCGGGCAACCGGGACGACAGCACGCGCACCGCGGCGACCCGGGCGGCGTCGTGGTGCCGGGAGAGCGCCGGAACCTCATCGAGTACGGCGACAGCCCCGGCCCGGTCGGTCGCCGCCAGGCGGAGCCGGGCCAGCCCGAACGCGGCGCTGGCCTGGAACGGGTCGCGCAGCCAGACCGCCGCGTAGTAGCGGGCCGCCCGCGCGTCGTCGCCGCCTCGCTCGGCGCAGTAGCCCAGCGCGAGCTTCGGGGCGACCTCCCCCGGGATGTCGCCGTAGACCACGTCGAACTGCCGTCCCGCCACGTCGATCCGGTCGTCGGCGAGCGCGAGGAGCCCACGGTGCCAGGCGATCCGCCAGTCGACGTCGGGATGGGTGCCGGGCAACGTCTCGGCGGCGGACAACGCCGAGGTGGCCGCGTCGAGATCGGCCAGTGCGAGGTGTGCCCGGCACCGACTCAACTCGATCTCCACCGACGTCTGTTCGACCATGGCGAGCTCACCCAGCAGCGCCTGCGCGTCCGACGCGTCCACCGTGCGGAGCACGTTGACAGCCGGGTCGTCCGGGTCGGGTCGGGGCACCGGCAGGCCGAGGGCCACGTCGACCGAGGTGGGAAGGCCGTCGTCCAGGACGGTGCTGTCGCCCGCACCGAGCCAGGCAACCAGTGGCGGGACCAGCCCGAGGCTGGCGTCGAGCAGTTGGGCGGAGGGTTGGAAGAGTGAGATCGGCTCGGGCTGACGCCGGTCCGGCTGGCCCGCCAGAATCTCCCGCAACACCCCGAGGAGTTGCTCGGACATCTCGATGGCGGAGGCGAACCGCCGGTCCCAGTCCGGGCGGACCGCGCGGGCGACGAGCCGGCGGAACGACTCGATGCCGAGGGCGTCCGGGGCTGCTCCGGGAGTGTCCGGCCCGGGCGTGCGGTGCCGGTACAACTCCTCCAACGTCCGACCGAGGGCGAACAGGTCGGAGCGCTCGGTCGCCCCCCGGGTCTGGTATTCCGTCTTGCTCACCGAGAAGCCGACGGAGTGGACGATCCGCTCGGGCCCGCTGTCGGCCTTGCGGACCCCACCCAGGTCGATCACCTTGATCCGGTCGGCGGTGCGCATCACGTTGTCGGGCTTCATGTCGGTGTAGAGCAGCCCGCGCCGGTGCAGGTAGTCGAGCGCGGCGAGGATCTCGTGACCGTAGGCGAGGATGTGGTCGATCGGCAGCGCGACATCCGGCTGCCGAGGGTCCTTGGCGGCAGCCTGCAGTTTGTGCAACGACATGCCGTCGAGGTAGTCCATCACGATGTAGCCGGTCGGGCCCGTGACCGGGTCGTCGTGGGTGGCGAAGTCGGTGCTCCGGACGATGTTCGGGTGGTCCAGCGTGTTGAGGAACTGTCGCTCCTCGACCGCGGCCTTCAGGGAGGCCTCGTCCTCGGCGTGCAGCACACCCTTCAGCGCGACGTCGAGGAGATCCTTGTGGGTGTCGTGGGCGAGGTAGACCCAGCCCTGACCGCCGCGGGCCACGCAACGGACCACCTTGTACCGCCCGGCGACAAGATCGTCCGGTTGTAGGCCGGGAAGGAAGTTGAACGGCGTCGGGGTCGGGCAGTAGGGGCAGAACCCTCTGTCCCGACCGGGTCGACCGCCCCGGCTCCGACCGACCGGGTGATTCCTGACGCAGACCCGCAACTCGTCGGGCACCCGGAGCGGTTCGGTGGCCGCGTCGTCGGGCGAGAAGGTCAGCACCGGCAGGGAGACGAGACTGGCCACCGTCCAGACGTCCCGGGTGGTCGACCTGGACGTGACCGCCGCCGGCTTGGCGCTGTCGACGGGGAGTGGCGCCAGGCCGCAGACGTCACAGAATCCGGTCTCGTCGACGGTGCCGGTGCAGCCGGGCCAGTTGCATGGCGTCACGAGCTGCTCCCACCGTGCTGGCCGCCGACTCGCTGTGCCACTGCCTCGGCGTACTGGCGTACCGCCACCTCGGTGATTACCAGATCGCACGGCGCGGCCATGAGCAGGTCGTGCGCGTGGCGGTACGACGTGCCGAGCGCGGCATCCTCGGAGAACCCGTGTTGCACGGCCATCGCGAGATAGGCGCCCAGCCGGCCGCGAAGCTCGGACCAGAGATCCTCCCGCGTCACGATCTCCCGCCGGACCGACTCGGCCCTGCGCAGCGCCCGGTCGGTGGCCCGCTCGGTGGAGGCGAGGAGGGCGGCCAGGGTGTCGCCGTCGGTGGTGGCGGCCGCGGCTCGCAGCTTGGTCAGCTGGATGCGCAGTTCGGTCGCCACGGGCCGCAGCCGGGGCACGTCGGCGACCACGGCGGCTGCCCTGCGGTACGCCAGGCGGGCGGCCTCCTCGGCGCTCTGCAGGCCGGCGACGCGACTCGCCAGCAGAGTGGTGCGCAGCGGGATCGACTCACCCCGGAAGGTCAGCAGCATCCGCAGGTCCCGCGTGGGAGCCTGGTCGACCAGGGGAAGCACCACCTCGGAGAGGAGTGTTTCGGGTTCGGCCGCCTCGTCGATGTTGTTGATGATGATCGAGCGGGGCGTGGTCTCGATGGCCCGGTCGCTGTCCGCCTCGGTGGTCGCGGCGTCGGCCGCACCGGCCCAGTCGGCGATCCGTTGGGACACGTCCTTCGTGCTCTTGTCCGCGGCGTCCAACGCAAGGTCGATGCTGCCGATCGGCGGGGCGAGAATGTCCTGGTGCGGGTCGATCGGTGGCCGAAGCTCCCGACTGGACAGCACGGCGGCCTGACGCACCGCTGCGGCGACGCCGGAATCGCGGTGGTTGACGACGATGACCAGCACGTTGCCGGGCAGATGGCGACCGAAGAAGTCGACGAGCTGACGAGCGACCCTCGGGTCCGCCGGAGTGCCCTCGGTCGCGCGGAAGCTCAGGTCGACAGAGGACTCTCCCGGCACCTGGTCGCGGATCCACGAAAGGCGGCCCAGAATCGTCTCGACCGGGATCATCCACGACAGGCCGCTGCCCGGCTCGGCGCCGCCGATCACGTCCCGGTCGTGGTCGCCATCCTGGTACGTGCTGACCACCATCCCGACGACGTGCCCGGTGTCCGCGTCGACCACCGCCGCGCCGCTGAAGCCGGGGCTGACCTGGGGACCGGTGGTCGCCGAGACCATCTGGATCCGTTCCCGTCCCGCCCCGGACCGGCCGGTGAGCCGGGCCTCGACAAATACGCCGTGTTCCAGCGTCTCCGGGAAGCCGTACATGATGACGCGGCGGTCCCAGGTCCGCCGCATGCGGCGCAGCGGCGCGAAGGGGCCCTGCGGCGCGGGTTCCTCCAGCTCGAGCAGCGCGAGGTCATCCCGCCCGTCGTGGGTGGGTGGCCACCAGCAACCGGGCACGACCCGGGCCGGCACCGACCGGCTGACCGACTGGCCGACGAGGTCGACATAGACCGGCCAGGTCGGCTCGGTGCTGAGTGACTCCGTTTCGCCCCCTGCGCTGACAACGTGGGCGCAGGTCAGGACGCGGCGATCGTCCAACGCCATTCCGGCGCCCAGAACATCGCCATGCTCACTGCGGACGCGGACCGGCCATCGCTCGTTGCCATGGCTGAACGTCACTTCGCTGAGGGTAATGGAGCCGGATCATATCCGTTGACCGCCGTCATTACGTCTATGCGCTTTTGCGGCTGTTCCTGGCGAATAGTCGGCCAGCATGACGAGCGTCGTTACGGTCAGGTCGCCGCCGACGCGGTGATCGCCCACCGCTCGTGGTCCCGCCAGGCGCCGTCGATGAACAGGTAGTCCGGCGAGAAGCCCTCCAACCGGAAACCGAGCTTGCGGGCCACCCGCCGGGACGGTTCGTTGCCCGGTTGGATGTTCGCCTCCAGCCGGTGCAGCCCGGCCGAGTGGAACGCGTGGTCGATCACCAGGGCGACACCCGCCGAGGCGTGCCCGGTGCCGCTGTACGGCAGGAACGCCGCATACCCCAGGTACCCACCGCGCAGCGCTCCCAGCACGATCCCGCTGATGTTCACGTAGCCGGCGATCTCGCCGCTGGCCCGGTCACAGATCAGGTAACCGGCACTGTCGCGGCGGCGGATCCGCCTCAGGTAGCTGTCGTACTCCTCCGGGCTGGCCGGCGCGGCCAACCACGGGTGGTGCAGGTCCCGACTGCGTCGCACAGCGGCGACGAACTCGTCGGCGTCGGTGGGCCGGGGCCGCCGGATCGCGGCCGGACCACCGGTACGCAGGTATCTCACGGCCGACCACTCTGACCGACCGGTGCCGCCGTTGTCCAATTGGCCCCGGCGAGTCGGCCGCGGCAGGCGGCAGGATCGCGCCGGCGTCCGGCGGCGGGCTAGCGAGGTGTCCGCAGGCCGAACTCAACGCCGTCGGGGTCGGCCAGCACCAACCGGCCGGCCGCCGCGTCCCGGTCGGTGTCGACCCGGGTCGCTCCGAGTGAGAGCAGACGGTCGACCTCGACCTGCGGGTCGACGTCGGCACCTGCTGTGAGGTCGAACCGCACCCGGTCCCTGCCTCCGTTCGGCATGTACGGCGGACCGCCCCAGGAGATCTTCGTGCCGCCGTTCGGTGACTGGATCGCGGTCTCCTCGCCCTCGTCCCAGACCAACGGCCACCCCAGTGCCTCGCTCCAGAAGTACCCGACCTTCTGCGAACCGTCACAGGCCAGCGCACCGATGAACCCGCAGCCGGCGAGGAAGTTGTTGCCCGGCCCGATGACGTCGAACTCGTTGCCCTCGGGGTCGGCCATCACGAAGTGGTCGTCCTCCGGGTCCTGCCCGATGTCGATGTGCCGCGCGCCGAGCTCCAGTGCCCTGGCCACGGTCTGCTGCTGGTCCTCCAACGAGCTGCTCGTCAGGTCGAAGTGCATCCGGTTCTGGACGACCTTCGGCTGCTGGCTCGGGGCGAAGCGGACGTGGAACCCGGTGTCGTTGGTGGGCGGGAGCAGGACGCCGCCGTGTGGATCGTCGACCATCTCCCGGCCCAGGAGCCCGGACCAGAACTGCGCGAGCCGCAGAGGCTCGCTCGCGTCGAAGCTGATCGCGAACAGGTGTGAAGTCATCGCTGCGCTCATCTCCCCTCCGACCAGACACCGCGCCAGCCGTCGGGCGGGAGCCTAGGGGCGTACCAGGTCGACCGCACCCGAGTTTCGGGTCACGCGGTGGAGTACGCCGCCGCGGTGAAGGCACGCAGGGCTATCTCGGCCGACTGCTCCAGTTGGCTGCGCTGGACACCGGCTGCCGCGTGGACGGCGTGGCCCTCGGTCACGACGCTGAGGAAACGGGCCAGGGCGGTGGGATCGACCGTCGATGGGAGGTCGCCCTCGTCGACGGCGCGGGCGAAGCGGGCCGCCAGGGCGTGCTCACCGGTCAGCCGGCTGGCCGCCAGAAATTCGGAGATGGCCGTGTTCTCGGTGCCGCAGGCGGTGCCGCCCTGGACGGAGAGGCATCCGGCGGGACGGTCGGGTCGGGTCAGCGCGACCACGTTCTCCCGTAGCAGCACCGCCGCCACCTCCTGGGCGGTGGGCTGATCCAGCGCGTCGCGCGCGTACGCCATCTCGACGTCCGCGTACCGGGCCACCACCTTGCGGAACAGGCCCTCCTTGTTACCGAACGCGGCGTAGAGGCTGGGCTTGTTGATGCCCATGGCTCCGGTCAGCTCCGTCAGTGACGCGCCCTCGTAGCCGTGCCGCCAGAACACCTCCATCGCCTGGTCCAGGGCCTGGTCGGTGTCGAAACCCCGTGGTCGTCCGGTTTGTGTCATGTCATCCACCCCCTCGCGGTGCCAAGCCTACCGCCACCCAAACCGATCGGTACAAAAGTTTGGGGAATGGCGGCACAGGCTGCTAGGTTACTTCCATACCGAGTGGTACAGAAGGTCGGAGGGAGTCGCCATGAACAACATGAAGCGCACGCTCGGCACGGTCGGAATCTGGAGCATGGAGCTGCGCGGGGCAGCCCGCCCCGAGGTCCGGGAGGCCGCCGCCGAGCTGGACCAGCTCGGCTTTCCCGCCCTCTGGATCCCGGGCCTCGACGGCCCGGGAGCGCTGGACGACGTCGAGCACCTGCTCGTCGCCGCACCACGCGCCACCGTCGCCCTGGGCGTGCTGTCGATGTGGGGTCAGGACCCGAGCACGCTGGGGAGCCGCTGGGCCGCGCTGGATTCGGCGTACGGCCCCCGGGCCGTCCTGGGCCTCGGCGTCAGCAATGCCCATTCCGCCGCCAACGCCGGGCAGGATTACGGCAAGCCGACCGTCTCGATGCGTCGCTTCCTCGACGGCCTCGACGCCGCACCCCACCCGATCCCGACCGACCGGCGCCTCCTCGGCGCGCTGGGTCCGAAGATGGTCGACCTGGCCACCGCGCGTACCTCCGGTTGGCACCCGTTCCTCGTGACTCCCGAGTACTCGGCGGTGCAACGGGCGCGCGTGGGCGAAGCCCCACTCATCGCTCCGCACCTGGCGGTCGTCCTCGATCGTGATCCGAGCCGGGCGCGGGCGGCCGCCCGGGACGGCATCGGAACGTTCATCGGTTTCCCCGCCTACCGCTCCAACCTGGCCCGCCTCGGCTACGGCGAGGACGACCTGGTCCCGGGCGGCAGTGACCGGCTCATCGACGCCCTCGTCGCCTGGGGAGACCTCGACGACGTCGCCGACCGTATCCAGGCTCACCTGGACGCGGGCGCCGACCACGTCACCCTGCACGTCCTGCGGCCCGACGCCGGCGCGGACCTGCCGCGGCAGCAGTGGCGCGAACTCGCCACGCTGCTACCCCGCTTCACCCCCCGCACACCGGGCACCGAATAGCCCGCGTGCCAAACCCCAACCCCAACCATCAAGTTCAAGGAGTACGACTCATGGCACAGCTCAACGGCAAGACCGCCCTCGTCACCGGTGGCACCACCGGTATCGGCTTGGCCGCTGCCCGCCGCTTCGCAGCCGAAGGCGCCCACGTCTTCGTCACCGGCCGCCGTCAGCAGCAGCTGGACGACGCCGTCACCGCCATCGGCCCGAATGCCACGGGGATCCGCAGCGACGTGAGCGACCTCGACGACCTCGACCACGTCTTCGATGCGATCGCCGCTCGCGGCGCCGGTCTGGACGTGCTGTTCACCAACGCTGGCGGAGGAGAGTTCGCAGCCCTGGGCGGCATCAGCCTGGAGCACTACACGTACACCTTCGACCGCAACGTCCGGGGCACGCTGTTCACCGTGCAGAAGGCCCTGCCGGTGCTGAACGACGGCGCTTCGGTCATCCTGTCCGGCTCGACCGCAGCGACCAAGGGCACCCCCGCGTTCGGGGTCTACGCCGCCTCCAAGGCCGCCATCCGCTCGTTCGGTCGCACCTGGGCCGCCGAGCTGACCGGCCGCAGGATCCGGGTCAACACCCTCATTCCGGGCTCGACCGAGACGCCGGGCATCACCGGGCTGGCCGCCACCCCGGAGGAGGCACCCGCGCTGGTGCAGATGCTCGCCTCCGGCGTGCCGATGGGCCGGATGGGCCAGCCGGAGGAGATCGCCAACGCGGCGCTGTTCCTCGCCTCCGACGAGAGCAGCTTCATGACCGGCGCCGAGATCTTCGTCGACGGTGGCGGAAACCAGCTCTGACCTGATCGGCTTCCCCGGGAGTGCGGTGCCGGCCGGCGACGAGACGTCGGCCGGCACCGCAGGCGGTCGCGAAGGCAGGTTCGGGGCGTTCGCGGTGGCATATTCGGGGCGGTCTCAGTGGAATGGTTGGGGCGGTCGGTCGAATGATCGACACCACTTCGCCGAGGTTGGTGTGTCAACCACCTCGGATACCGCAATGTCGGCGAACTGGAGTGGGTCTTGCCGGAGGGGTGGGTCAGTGTGGGTCCACACCGTTGGTGCGCCGGGTTGTACGGCGGCTGGGACGTCAGTGCGCCTGTCGAGCCAGGAAGCGAGCGGGTTCTCCTGGAGATCCCCGTCCGACGGTGGCTACTCGTCGGCACCGCGCAGTAGGCCGTCGTACCGGCGCCGCCATCGACGGAGCCACCCGGGACCTCTACCGGCTCAACCCCGACGAGGCGCCCGGACCGCAGGCGATGTTCGCGCGGTTCGTCGGCTGGACCCCGTTCCGTCGCACCATCGTCTCGCCACCACCGGGCTGACTCAGCCGCACTGGATCTTGGACCGGGCGAACCATGGTGCCAACCACGGGGTGAGTGCGACGAGGGCGACGGCGAGGGCGGTGATGACCGCCTGCCCGATCCGACCCGGGGTGACGCCGACCGCCGCGTCCAGCATGTAGTTGGCGTACCAGTTGGCGGCCGCGTCCGTCGTCAGCACGACGCAGCCCAGCGCCAGGCCCTCCACCCGGCGAGCCGCCAGGAGCAGCGCCGCCAGCGGGTCCCACAGCGTCAGCGAAACGAAGTAGACCGTGAGCCACCCGGGCAGGGCGAGCTGCGGCCCGAACTGGGGCAGGAGCAACTGGACGACATGCACCAGGCCGCCGTAGGCGAAGACCAGCACGGCGACCGACACGACCAGCCGGACCGCGAGGGGCGAGTCACGCCATCGACCGGTGCACATCCGGCCAGTCTGCCTCAGCCGGGCAGCACCGACCGATCCGTCAGAGCGGGCCGGGGAACGTTTGCTCCATCGGCATCGGCACCTGCAGGTAGGTGGTGCCGCGCATGTCCAGCCAGGCCCGGTCGGGCCCACGGACCAGTCGCACCATCACCTCTTCGCAGGACGGGCAGCGGGCGACGAGGCCGGGCGCGTGCGAGTAGACGTGCAGGCTGGCCATCGAGCCGGTCATCCCACAGTTTTCGCAGCGACCCATCGCGGTGCTCAGGTCGACGGTGAACAGCTCGCGCATCGGGCCGTCGAGCATGTTGCCGTCCAGGTACGACATCTCGGTCATTGGATCTCCTCGACCTTGCGTGAGCGAGCGGGCGGTCAGCCGGTGGGGCCGAAGCGTTCGGTCTTGACCCGCCGCGACGGGTGGCCCCACCCCACCAGCAGGTCGGCCACGGTCTCCACGAACGCGGTCGGGCCGCAGACGTAGGTGAGCGGTTCCAGGTCCGGTGGCCAGCCGTGCGTGTTGACATCGGCAAGCCCGATGCGGTGTGGCTCGCCGCGCCAACCCTCGGGTGCCTCGCGCGTGTAGACGTACGCGATGTCCAGGCCGAAGTCGTCGCGGACCCGGCGGCGCAGCTCATCGGCGTAGATCACGTCGCCCGGGGTGCGTACCGAGTAGATCAGCCGGAACGGCGCCTTGCTGCCGGTGGCCCGCCGGGCCCGGATCATCGCCATCAGCGGCACGATGCCGGAGCCACCGGCGACCAACTGCACCGGCGCGGTCTCCTCCGGCCGCCAGATGAACCACCCACCGAGCGGCCCGCGGACCTCCACCGGGTCGCCGTCACCAAAGACATCGATGAGGTACGGGGACACCTCGCCGTCGTGCACGCGCTGGACGGTCACCTCGATGCGCGGGCCGCCCGGGCCGTTCACGACAGGCCCGGCAATGGAGTACGAGCGGGCCGCCTGGTAACCGTCCGGGGCGGTCAGCCGCAGGTCGACGTGCTGCCCGGGCAGGTGCCCCGGCCAGTCCGGCACCTCCAGCACCAGGGTCTGCGCGGTCGGCGTCTCCACCCGGCGCTCCACCAGCCGGCCGACCTGCCACCGGTTGGCCGTCCGGGGCGGACTGCTCGTCGCCACGGCGCGCTCAGTCACCCTGGTACCGCTGTTCGCGCCACGGGTCGCCGTAGTCGTGGTAGCCGGCGGTCTCCCAGAACCCCGGCTCGTCCATCGTCTTGAGCCGGAGGCCGCGCACCCACTTGGCGGACTTCCAGAAGTACAGGTGCGGCACCAGCAGCCGCGCCGGCCCGCCGTGCTCGGCGTGCAGCGGCGCGCCGTCGAAGGTGTGCACCACCCAGGCCCGGCCGCCGCGCAGGTCGTCCAGCGGCAGGTTGGTGGTGTACCCGCCGTAGGAGTACGCGAGCGCGAAGTGCGCTCCCGTGTCGACGTTGGCGAGCAGGGTGTCCAGTGAGACGCCCTGCCAGGTGGTGCCGAGCTTGGACCAGCGGGTGACGCAGTGGATGTCCACCAGGGGTGTCTCCTGCGGCAGGGCCATCAGCTCCTGCCACGACCACCGGTGCTCGCTGCCGTTCTCGGCGGCGATGACGAACTCCCAGGTGTCCAGTGACACCCGGGGCGTCGGGCCGGCCGAGAGCACCGGGAAGTCCTCGGTCAGGTATTGACCGGGTGGCAGGGCCGGCTCCTGTGTTCGGGGCCGACCCTGAAAGCCCGGTGACACGATTCCCATTGCACAGTCGTACCACCCGCGTCGGCCGGGCCGGGAGCTTTCCGGCGTACCTCCTTGTCGTCCCGGCGCGGTCAGTGCCGCTCCGTGACGACCTCACGCTCCTCGGGCACGTCGCCGCCCCGGGTGGCGCGCAGGCTGGTCAGGGTGACCACCACCAGCACACCGATGATCACGCCGAGCGAGGCCAGGGTGGGGATCTGCGGCACGTTGTCCCAGATGCCGTGCGCCCAGTGCAGACCGAGCTTGAGGCCGATGAACGCCAGGATGATGGCCAGGCCGTAGCTGAGGTGCACCAGCCGGCTCAGCGCCGCGTGCAGGACGAAGTAGAGCGCCCGCAGGCCGAGCAGGGCGAACGCGTTGGTGGCGAAGACCAGGTACGGGTCCTCGGTGATGCCGTAGACGGCCGGCACCGAGTCGACCGCGAAGACGATGTCGGTGGCCAGCACTGCGACCACCACCAGGGCGAACGGCGTGAGTGCCCGCTTCGCGCCCTGCCGGACCGTCATCTTGGTGCCGTGGTAGTCGTCGACCACCGGCATGATCTTGCGCAGCAGTTTCACCGAGCGCATCTTGTTGATGTCGACTTCCTGCTGATGCCCGGACATGGCATCACGCAGCAGCTTCACCGCCGTGGCGATGAGGATGATCGCGAAGAGCAGGAAGGCGAAGTCGAGAGTCTGCAACGCCGCCGCGCCGAGGGCGATGAAGACGGCACGCAGCACCAGCGCGCCGGCGATGCCGTAGAGCAGCACCCGCTGGGCGAGCACGGCCGGCACCGCGAACGCGGCCAGCAGCAACATGAAGACGAAGAGGTTGTCGACGGAGAGGGACTTCTCCACCAGGTAACCGGTCAGGTACTGCACGCCCTGCTCGGAGCCGTAGCGGGACCAGATCCAACCGCCGAACGCGAGCGGCAGCGCGATGTAGAACGCCGACCAGCCGATCGCCTCCCGCATGGACACCTCGTGCGGGCGGCGCGTGACCAGGAAATCAAGCACCAGCAGCAGGATGACGCCGACGATGGTCACGGCCCACAGCGTGGGCGTGCCCACCGACGACAGGTCACTGGCGGCGGACAGGTACGACACTTCGCTCATTGGGGTCTCCTCGAACACCGTCATGTTCGAGGTCTCCTTCACCCATCACCTGATGGGCAACCACCCGAGGCGCGCCGGGCGCGCCGTACTGACCGGAATGGTTCGTGGGAAGTACTCCCCTCGCACGACAAGGTTAGGCCAGGCCGAATCGCCATGCCAAGCGGGACATCGATGGTTGCCCTGATCAACCGCTGTGCGCGCCCCGGGAAGAGGCCGGGTCAGGCGCGGCGCAGCGTCGCTCCCGGGGCCATCGCCTGCTCCACCAGGCCCCGATAGTCACGCGGCAGTTGAGTGACCACATCATCGAACTCACCGCCGGTGATCGCCTCCCGCAAAGTGGTGAAAACCGCCTGTGCGGCGTCGCGAGCGGCAGGCTCCTCCACCTGTGCGCGCAACGCGACCCGGGCGACGAACTCGGCCGCCCCGAACCGGTCCGCCTGCTCGGTGCTCGGGCTCGGTTTGAGCACCAACTGCAACGGCTGGGGCAGTTGGGCCGCCAGGTCCAGGACCTCACCGCCGGTCAGCCGCTCGGCGAACGTCTCCAACACGGCCCGGGTCAGCTCGACCGCCCGCTCGGAGGACGTCGCAGTGCGCTGAGAAACCTGGTCGATGAAGGTGTCGTAGTTCATCGCGTACTCCCTTGGGCTCGCGTCGGCGCCTGCGGGTACCCGCGGCGGCCGGGTGGAAACGGCGCCGGGATTCCTCCGCCCGGGCGGGCGTGACCGGCCGGGGGGCGGGTAACCGCCGCCGGTCGTGACCACATCGATGCCCCGAGGGAGCCCATGCCATGGCGAGCTACGCCGACGTCCTGCAGTACCTGTCGAGCCTGGACTACCCGGCCGAGAAGAACGACGTGGTCCGCGAGGCCGAACGGGAAGGCGCCCCGCCGGACGTCCTGAAGGCGTTGCGCGCCCTGCCGCCGGTCGACTACGCCAACGGCACCGAAGTGGCCCGATCGGCCGGCATCGAGGCAGCGCCCGAGGTGGGCCCCGCCCAGCGAGCCGAGCAGGCCCGGGACAAGAAGCACAATCGGGTCTCGCAGCATCTGCGCGGCATCTGACCCGGCGGTGGCGGCCACAGCCCGGACGCACGGGCGCCGCGGATGACCCGCACGGGCCGACCATCCCGGCCACCGGACATGCGATTCCCGGCCGCGATGCAGATCGCCGTGGTGGCGGTGGTCGGCGTCATCGCCTTCGGCCTCTTCGCGTTGCTGCTGCCACTGCCGCTCGCCGCCCTGGCCGGCTGGGACGTGGGCGCGCTGAGCTGGCTCGCGCTGGTCTGGCACAAGCTCTGGCCGATGGACGCCGAGCGGACCGCCCGGCTGGCCGTCCACGAGGACCCGAACCGGGCGGTACGGGACGCCCTGCTGCTCGTCGCCTGCCTGGCCAGCCTGTTGGCCGTCGGACTGGTCGTGGCCAGCGCGCAGAACGCGCCACCCGGCCTCGACCGCGAAGCGCACAGCGGCCTGGGCGTCCTCAGCGTGGTGCTCTCCTGGTTCGTGGTGCACACCGTGTTCGCCGCCCGGTACGCCCGGATCTACTACACCGGCCCGGACGGCGGGGTGAACTTCCACTCGCCCGAACCGCCGCGCTACTCCGACTTCGCGTACGTCGCGTTCACCATCGGCACGACGTTCCAGGTCTCGGACACTGACCTGACCAGCAACGAGATGCGTCGCACGGTGCTGCGGCACTCGATGGTGTCGTACCTGTTCGGGGCCTTCATCATCGCCGTGACCGTGAACCTGCTGGCTGGGCTGGCGCGCTGAGCGGCTGGCGTGGCGCTGAGCGGCCGGGCTGGCGCGCGTTGAGCGGCGGCGGTGCGGTTGGGGTCGGCGCCTGCCCTGGGGGCGACACGGGGCGGAGCCGAAGAAACGCCGGGACAGGCGGGCGCCCCTGGTCACGAACCGCGACCTAGGGCGCCACGCAAACCTGCCCAGGCGGTGAACCGCGTCCGAACCGGTCGCGGTCACCAGGCGGTGGATGTCCGCTCGAACCGAGCGGCCAGCACTGCCGGGTCCAACCATACGACAGAACATCCTCCGTTTGGTCAGAATTTGGCGAAGTGTGGGCCAGGGCACGTCACGGTCGACCGGTCACCTCCGCGTACCGGTGTTCCAGGTCGACCCGCGCCAACGCCCCCACCAGCCAGGCCAGCTGCTCCGACTCGCCGCTGGCCAGACCGGCCAGGTCGTCCGCGGACCTGCCCAGCCCGAGCCGACGGGCGGCCGCCAACGCCCGCCGGTCGGCGACCGGGGCCACCTCCCGCCACAGCGCCTGCGCCTCGCGGAGGAACAGGTCGACGACCTGATCGTCCACGCCGGGAAGCTGAGCGAGGAGCGCCCGCTCCCGGCCCGGGTCGTGATGCGCCACCGCCCGCAACCGGCGCAGATCGCCCCGGTACCGCTCGACCACCACCCGAGCCAGATCACCCAACACGTCGGCCAACGCGTCCACGTCACCGCGCTGACCGCTGGCGCGCAGCACCCGCACCCGGTCCTCATGCAGTGAATTGGCCAGTCGGGCGGCGCTGTCCCACCCCTCGTCGCGCACCCCACGCGCCCCGTCCAACGCCCGCCGGAAGTCGCCGCGGCGGGCCAGCAGCACTGCCAGGTACAGCACCTGGAACAGGCTCGCCGGGTTGTTGGTCACCCGGAAGCCGTACTGCTCGGCGAAACCCCGCCCGCTGCCGGCGAGCCGGCGCGCCAGGCGTTTCCGGTCCTCCACCGGGGTGATCAAACTGGTCGGCATGCCGGCGACTACCCACGCGGCCGTCGGTCACACACGCCCACCGGGGTGGCGGACGCGTCAGCCGTGCAGGCCGTGGCGTGTGGTGCTGCCTGGCTCAGTCAGCCGTGCAGGCCGCCGGTGCGGTCACGGGCCTTGAGGCGGGTGGTGGGCAGGGCGGGCGCTGGCAGCGGCGGCGCCGGATCGTCGGCGACCACGCCGAAGCGTCCGTCCCCAGCCATCCAGTCCTCCCGGGCGGCGGCGACCTCCTCGTGCGAGCGACCGACGAAGTTCCACCACATCACCAACGGCTCCTCGAACGGCGTACCGCCCAGGAGCAGCAACCGCGCTCCGACCCCGCCACGTACGGCCACCTCGCGGCGGCCCGAGCCCAGGTAGAGCAGCGCCCCTGGCTCGAACCCCACCCCGGCGGCCTCGGCGGACCCGGACATCGCCAGCACGGCGTACTCGAAATCGGGCCGCAGCGACAGCGTGGTCGGCGCCTCGCCACTCAGCTCCAGCTGCACACCGACCAGCGGGGTGTGCACCACCGCCGGCGACCGCCGCCCGGCGAACTCGCCGACCAGCAGGGTGAGGTCCAGCTCACCGTCACGCCAGCGCGGCAGGTCGGCGTGATGGGCGAAATCAGCCGCCCCCGCTCTCGCCGGGTCCGGCAGTGCCACCCAGAGCTGCACGCCGTGCATCACCGGCGGATGGATGGCAGGTGACCGCTCGGAGTGGGCGATGCCGTTCCCCGAGGTCATCACGTTGAGCTGACCGGGCCGGATCGGCTGGACGTTGCCGAGGCTGTCCCGGTGCAGGATCTCACCCTCCAGCAGCCAGGTCACCGTCTGCAGGCCGGTGTGCGGATGCGGCGGCACCTCCATGCCGGGCCGCTGCGCCACATCGTCCGGCCCGAAATGGTCCACGAAACACCAGGCGCCGACCATTCGGCGGGGGCGCTGCGGCAGCAGCCGCCGCACCGTGGTGTACCGCCCCAACGGCACGTCGTGGCCAGGCAACAGCACACTGCCGGGATCGACGTCGGCCACGCCAGGTGGTCGGGTCTGCGCCAGCATTGATTCGGTACGCTCCACCGCCCGACTGTACGCTCACGTCCACCCGTGACCGCGGCGCTTCCCGCAGGGTCGGTGACCAGGGCTCACCGAGTGCTGGACGACACCGTCACGGCGCCCGCGCCGGCGACCATGTCGAGGTAGATCCGGTCGGTCGCACGGTCCCATTCGGGGGTACCGAGCACCGCACCCGCGGCCACCCCGTCCCAGCGTTCGTCGCGTACCACGACTGAGCCGGCGCCCGCTCCCGCCCGGACCCGGACCGGTGGTGTGCCCGGCACCCGGATGTCGAGCTGGCTGGTCCCGCCGGTCAACCGCACCGTCATCGTGCCGCCGCTGACCGCCGGCAGAACAAGGTCGGTACGGGTCGACCCGCCGGCAAGTTCCACCCCCAGAAGCCGCGCGCGGGTCAGATCCAGAACCTGCCCACTCACCCCGCCGACCAGTTGAAGCCGCCAGGCGACCCGCTCGTTGAGAAGCACCCGCACGGCTCTCGTCCCGGACGCCCCGGTCTCCACCAGGCCGAGCCGGACAGTCTCCCCCTGCACCGTCGGCCGCGCCGCCACGCCCGAACCGGCCGGGCTGCTGATCCGGTAGAGGTCGTCGCCCAGATCAGCCACCCGCAGGTCGAACGAGGACAGCCCGTCCGCGAGCACAAAAGTGCCCGCCTGCCGACCCGCGAGCGGCGCAGTCCTCACCTGCTCGCCAGAAGCCGCACCCGCCCCGCCGTCTCGATCGCCGCCTCGGTCGCCGCCCCGGTCGCCGTCGCGGTCGCCGTCGTGGGCGGTGCCTGGGCGGTACGAATCAACGACGATTACGGCAACCGCAGCAGCGCCCAGGACCAGCACGACGGCCGCGGCAGCCACCAGAAGGCGAGCGCCGACGGACAGACGCTGACGCGGTGCCGCCGCACTTCCCGGGGGCGTCGGATCAACGTCCGGCTGGCTATCCGTGCTGTTTCCCGCCACGGGCATGTCGTCGTCCCTTCGCCGGTCCCCGTCAGCGATTACGTACCCACCAGCCGACCGGATCACGCGGCGCCTATCACGCCGTCCTCTCCGTCGCCGACGGTAGATCTTGGACAGTTTCCGTCCGCCGCTGACGGAAACTGTCCAAGATTGCCAAGCCTTGTTGCCGCGAAAGCGCCCGCCACACGCCAGCCCGCGTGCGCAGGTGCCGGCCCAGGGCAGCGCGGGTAGCAGTGCCGGTGTGGGGTGGGGTGTGGGTATGCCGCTGGCCGGCACCCCGGGTGTGGGGTGCCGGCCAGCGGTCGGGTGTTCATGTGCGGGGTCAGCTGTTCCAGTACTGGCCAACCAGGTCGGCGGCCTGCTGCTCCCACTGCGCGTAGGCGTCGGGGTAGGCGGAGACCTGGACGGTCTGCGCGGCCTGGGTCAGGGGCATGTCCTGCCACCCGTCGACCTGTCGCAGACCCTTCAGGAACGCCGTCGTCGAGTAAGCCGGATCGGTGATCTGCTCCGGGGTGCCCCAACCCGAGCTGGGGCGCTGCTGGAACAGGCCCAGCGAGTCGTGGTCGTTCATGTCACCGAGGTGACCGAGGTTCTCCAGCTTCGACTCCTGCAGGCTCGTCGCGATCGAGATGACCGCGGCCCGCTCCGGGAGGCCGGCCTTCTTCGTGGCGGCGATGATCGCCTTGGCGTTGGCGGTCTGCTCGTCGTTGAGGGTGATGCGGGACTGGTCGCCCTGGGTGCCGTGCGGGATCAGCTTGGCCGTGTCGGGCTTGTCGGCCTGCACCGCCACGGCGACGGGCTTGGCGTCGACCGGGTTGGCGTGGCCGGCGATCGGACCGGCGAACACACCACCGGCGAACGCGAGACCAGCAACAGACAGCACACTCTTACGCATGATCGTGTTCATGGGGGTAGCTCCTTCGGGGGTAGGAACACCCGCACACCAACAGGGGGTGGCAAGCGGGTGTGAGCACCTCGTCCGGCGCTGCACAAACAAGCAGGGGAAAGTCATAAAGGGGGTCGGCGCCTGGCGGACGGCACCGGGTCGGCGGCCTACAAGCGGGGGGCTCGTGGCGCCGGGTCCGTGTGTAACGACCCGCGGTCCGGGGCCATTCCCGGGGGCGGCCGACGAGCGGAAGGGCTCGTGGCGCCGGGTCCCGGTGTAACGACCCGCGGTCCGGGGCCATTCCCCGGGGCGGCTCACGAGCGGACGGCTCGCGGCGCCGGGTCCGTGTGTAACGACCCGGGGGCCGGGGTCATTCCGGGGGGCGGCCCATCCGTCGGCACCTCGTGGAGGCGGCCGGACGGGCGGTCGTTCGTGGGGACTGCAACGACCGGGCCCGGGTCGGCATTCCAACCCCGCGGGGCGGGGCGGCTAGCCGGTGGTGCTGCGATCGTCAGGGTATGTAACGACCCCGGCCCGGCCAGGATTCCGGGCCACGGGTGCGACCGGTCACAGACCAGAGCACCCCAGACCGGACAACCATCCACGCACGCGACGCGGGTCGGTCAGCCCGACACCCCCAGACCGGACAAACCAGCCAACACCCGACACGATCAGGCCTCGCGTGGCCGGGCGGGCGCAAGACCCACTCCAGATCGCCGACATTGCGGTAACCGACGCACGGGATACCCCAACCTCGGCGAAGTTGTGTCGATCATGCAGGCGACGGCCCGCCCGTGGCACGGGTAACCGGACAAAGCACCCGTTTGGCCCTGACTCAGCATGCATGTCAGTGACCAGGCACGTGCGCCGCTCTGCATTACGCCGCCAGACCATCGGGGCCGCCCAGGTAACGGACGCTTGATTGGTCACGCGAGGCGGATCGTCGCGCGAGACGGATGAACGCGCGGAACACCAGACGGCGCGGCGACACCCTGACGGGCGGGGCAGGTGACCGGGCGAAACGGATGACCGCGCGAACACCCGACGGCGCGAGACGGATGGCACTCGCGATACAGATCGCCGCACGAGACAGATCGCCGCACGAGACAGATCGCCGCACGAGACGGATCGCCGCACGATACAGATCGCCGCACGATACAGATCGCCGCACGAGACAGATCGCCGCACGAGACGGATCGCCGCACGAGACGGATCGACCGATGGTCGGGAGTCACAGGTGGCATGACTGGGCCACCGTCACCCCGCTAGGCGGGAGCTCACCTTCGTGGCGCAGGCGTCCAGGACCGTCCGCGCGTCCAGTCCTAGGCTCTCGATGGCCACCAACGCGGTGAAGGCCACGTCGGCCAACTCCGCTGCGACGTCCTCGCGGGTGTGGGTGACGCCCTTGCGCGGATTTTGCCCGAGCAGACCGATCCAGGCGGCGGACGCCTCCCCCGCCTCCTCGGTCAGTTTGAGGATGCGGCAGGTCAGTTCGGTCTGCCCAGTACCGTTCGCCCCGTCCAACCAGCTGCGCGACGCACGGGCCGCCTCCCAGATCGACTCGTCCACGCCGACCAGTCAACCCGACCGGCCCGCCGGCCCACGCACCCGGGTACGCGGGGACGCTGGCGGCCAACGACAGGTGCGTGGCCGACGGCAACGGTCACCCAGGAGCGCGGCAGCACCCCGCCCGGCAACACGCAGACCGGAAGCCCAACAGCACGCCAGCAACGCGGCAACACCAAAGCACTGCAGCCCGCAACACCAGAGCACCACAGCACCACAGCCCGGTCGGCCGGTCGGCCTAGGGCGGTGGGATACCTGGACCACTCGTCGAGGCCTACGGGCTGGGCTGATCGGCCGGACAGTCGCGCTTGACCGGCCGGTCAGAGCAGCCATTGACACTGGTCGACGGCGGTTCTAGGTTCAGGTCGCTACCGGCCGGTAGGCAACCGTCCCGCCTGGTCGCCCCCGGGCGACATCCGTCCGATGGGGAGCATCGATGCTGTCCGTACCCGTTCGTACCCTCCGCCGTCTCCTCGCCGCCACCGCGGCGCTGACCCTCGCGGTCGGGCTGGCCGGTGCCGCGCCGGCCAGCGCCACCGGGCGCGACCCGAGTGGCGGCCAGCCGCTGCCGGGGTACACCATCGAGAATCCGCCGTTGGCCCCGCTGGTCGTGGGCGGCAAACCGACGACGGTACGTCAGGGCGTGCACCGCCACGCCGGGTACATCATCGAGGTCCCCGACCGGTGGAACGGCGACCTGGTGCTGTGGGCGCACGGCTACCGCGGCCAGGGCACGGTGCTCTCGCCGGAGCCGCCGGGCTTCGGGTTGCGCCAGCGTCTCCTTGAGCAGGGGTACGCCTGGGCGTCGTCCTCGTACGACCGTAACGGCTTCGACATCCGCTCCGGGGTGCTCGGGACCAAAGCCCTTTCCGACCACTTCGGACGGACGGTCCGCCGGCCGCACCACACCTACATTGCCGGGGTGTCGATGGGCGGGTACATCATCGGTCGCTCGTTGGAGCAGTATCCCGGCTACTACGACGGGGCACTGCCGATGTGCGGTGTGCTCGGCGACCAGACGTTGCTCGACTTCTACCTGGACTACAACCTGGTCGCGCAGTCGCTCGCGGGGGTGCCGGCCTACCCCACGCCGGCCGACTATCTGACCAACGCGGTGCCCCGCATCCAGGTGGCGCTCGGTCTGGCCGGGCTGACCCCCACCGGGCCGGACACCACCACCGACCGGGGCAAGCAGTTGCGCGCGATCACGGTGAACCGTTCGGGCGGGGCGCGTCCGGGTGCGGACGCGGCGTTCGCGGTCTGGAAGGACTTCCTCTTCTCGATCACGGTGACGAGTGGCGGTGACTCCCCCGCCGAGCGGCCCGGTCAGCTCTCCACCAACCTGCTCACCCGCTACACCCCGAACAGCCCGGTCGACGTCAACGCCACCGTGCAGCGCGTCGCCCCGGAGAACGTCGTGCAGCGGCTCCTGCCGACGCTGACCGAGGTGCCGCGGATCGCCGGTCGGCCCACCGCGCCGGTGCTCAGCCTGCACGGCCTCGGCGACATGTTCGTGCCGTTCAGCATGGAGCAGGCCTACGCCACCGACGTGGCGCGCAACGGTCGCAGCAAGGTGGTGGTGCAGCGGGCCATCCGGACCACGCAGCACTGCGAGTTCAGCCCGGCCGAGGCCGGCGCCGCCTGGGACGACCTGGTGTCATGGGTACGCAAGGGCAAGCGCCCGGCCGGCGACAAGGTGACCGATCCGGCGGTGGTGGCCGGGCCCGACTATGGCTGCCGGTTCAGCGACCGGGACGCGTACGCGGCTGGCGTCGGCACCCGCCGGCTCTACCCCGCCTGCTGACCTACCCCGGGTACGACGAAGCCGGCCGGCCCCCTGAACGAGGGCCGGCCGGCGTGTGTCGCGGGTGTCACCACATCTGCTGGACGATGTCCGCGGCCTGCTCCTCCCACTGCGCGTACGCGTACGGGAAGGCGGACACCTGAACGGTCTGCGCGGCGGCAGTCAGCGGCAGGTCCTGCCAGCCGCCGATGTTCTTGAGTGCCGTGAAGAACGCGGTGGCCGCGTACTCCGGGTCGGTGACCTGGTCGGGCGTGCCCCAACCGGACGACGGACGCTGCTGGAACAGGCCCTGCGAGTCGTGGTCGTTGTACGCGCCGAGGTGGCCGAGGTTGTACAGCTTCGACTCCTGCAGCGAGGTGGCCACGCCGATCACCGCGCCCCGGTCACCGACGCCGGTCTTCTTGGCGGCGTCGACGATCGCCCGGGCGTTGGCCAGTTGCGCGTCGTCGAGCGGAACGCGCGACTGCGCGCCCTCGATGCCGTGCGGGATCAGCTGGTCGCGGCTGGGCTTACCGGCCGGCGGCTTGCCGGTGGCGGAGCCGGTGGTCAGCCCCGACTCGATCGGCTGGTCGTCCTGGCGCGCTGGCGCGGCGGTCTTGCCGGCAGCCTTGCCGGTGGCGAGGTCGATGGCGGCGACGGCGCCCTGGTGCGGCCCGGTGGTGACCGGGGCGGCCGCCGCGGTCGGCGCGAGCGCCAGGCCGCCCAGGGCGGCCACGCCCACCACGCTCAGCGCGGTCTTGCGGTACGAGTCCTTAGCGATGGCGGGGAGCCATCGGGTGAAGTCGACCTTCACGATGGTGGCCCTCTCGATCGTGCGGAGCGCTCCGGGGTGAACGCTCCTCGGGAGATGACCGCGGAAAGGGTTTGGGCTCCGACGGTACGGGGGACACAACCGGGTTCACGTGTCGGGCATTCCGGAAATGCCGGTGCCTCGGCTGGATGCGGTCCCGGCCACTCCCGGGAATCGGACGCCCGGTCCGTACCCTCGCCGCCGATGGGCGTGATCGACTCCATATCGGCGATCTGGCGGTGTCCCAGCACCCAGATACCGCAATGTCGGGGATCTGGAGTCGATCTCCCGCCGAGCGACGGCGAAACGGACAATCCGCCGAGCGAATCGGACGGCTGGCCCAGCGCGGGACATGCCCCCGTCCGGGGGCCGTGCCGGACGAGAACGTGCCCGAGCGGCTCACGGGCTAGAGGGTGAGCGCGGCGGAACCTGCTCAGCTGCGCCCGGGAGCCACGCCGTCCGGCTCGGTCAGCTCGTCCGGCGTACCCAGCTCCTGGAAGACGGTGATCTGCAGGTCGGCGGGGGCGTCGAGGCGGGAGTTGAGGGACTGCCACGGTGTGCGCGTGGGCGGCGCGATCTCGCTCGCCCCGGCGGCGACCAGTCGGGCCGTCGTCGCCCTGGCGTCGTCCACCTCGAAGGCCACCCGGATGCGGGGCGCGACCTGACGACCCACCTCTACCTCGTCGATCATGCGTTTCTGTGCCGGGTTGGCGATCTCCAGGGTGGCTCGGCCGGCGTCCAGGATCACCACCCGGGCGTCTCCGTCGCCGCTGAACGCCGCCTCCTCGGGCAGGCCGAGCGCGTCGCGGAAGAACGCGACGGCGGCCTCGTGGTCGGCGGCCTCCACCACGAGGCGCAGCTGACGGACAACGGGGGCGGGTGAGTCGTCGACCATGGACGGGATCCTAGCGTCGCGGCGGCGCCAGGTTGAGACCGTCCAGGAGGGAGCAACCGGTGGACGAGGCAGGTAGCGGGTACGTGCTGCTGGGCGCGGCCGACGAGCGCTGAGCCCGTCGACCACGCCCCAACCAGACCAGCACGCGGCAGGCCGCCACGCCGGCAGGTGGGCACGTCGGCCACGCCGACAGGCCGGCCCACCAACAGGCCAGCAGAAGATCAGTGGCCCCGGGCCAGCCACTCCTGCAGATGCGGGGCCTCCGCGCCGATCGTCGTGTCGTCGCCATGGCCGGTGTGCACGACCGTCTCCCCCGGCAGGGTGAGCAGGCGGGTCTGGATCGACCGGACGATGGTGTCGAAATCGCTGTACGAGCGGCCGGTCGCGCCGGGACCGCCGGCGAAGAGCGTGTCGCCGGTGAACACCACGCCCAGGTCCGGGGCGTGGAAGCTGCACGCGCCGGGGCTGTGCCCGGGGGTGTGCAACACGCGCAGCGTGGTGCCGGCCACCTCGATGGTCTGCCCGTCGTGCAGCTCGCCGTGCGGCGGCAGGTGCGGGTGGACCATGTCCCAGAGGACCCGGTCGGCGGCGTGCAGCAGCACGGGCGCGCCGGTGGCCTCGGCCAACTCGGGTGCGACCCTGACATGATCGTCGTGGGCGTGGGTGGCCAGGATCGCCCGGACCTGCCGGTCGCCCACGAGGGCGAGGATCGCGGCCACGTCATGCGGCGCGTCCAGCACGACGCACTCGCTGTCGTCGCCGATCACCCAGACGTTGTTGTCCACATCGAACGTCTGCCCGTCCAGGGAGAACGTGCCCGCGGTGACCGCGCGGTCGACCCGGGCGGTCACGGGAACACCACCACCGAGCGGAGCACGTCGCCGTGGTGCATCCGGTCGAACGCGTTCTCGACCTGGTCGAGCGCGATCTCCTCGGTGACGAACGCGTCCAGGTCGAGCCGGCCCTGCAGGTACAGCTCGGTGAGCATCGGGAAGTCCCGGCTGGGCAGGCAGTCGCCGTACCAGCTGGACTTGAGGGCGCCACCGCGCCCGAAGACGTCCAGCAGCGGCAGCTCGATCTGCATCTGCGGGGTCGGTACGCCGACCAGCACCACCGTGCCGGCCAGGTCCCGGGCGTAGAACGCCTGCTTCCAGGTCTCCGGTCGGCCCACCGCGTCGATCACGACGTCGGCGCCGAACCCGCCGGTGGCGGCACGGATCGCCTCGACGGGATCGGTTTCGGAGGCGTTCACGGTGTGCGTGGCGCCGAACTTGCGGGCCCAGTCCAGTTTGCGGCTGTCGGTGTCCACCGCGACGATCGTGGTGGCGCCGGCCAGGGCAGCGCCGGCGACCGCCGCGTCCCCGACCCCTCCGCAGCCGATCACCGCGACCGAGTCGCCGCGGGTGACGTTGCCGGTGTTCATCGCCGCGCCCAGCCCGGCCATCACCCCGCAGCCGAGCAGACCCACGGCGGCCGGACGGGCGGCCGGGTCCACCTTGGTGCACTGCCCCGCGTGCACGAGGGTCTTCTCGGCGAACGCGCCGATGCCCAGCGCCGGGGCGAGCTCGGTGCCGTCGGTCAGGGTCATCCGCTGCTTGGCGTTGTGCGTATTGAAGCAGTACCACGGGCGACCCCGGCGGCAGGCGCGGCAGACGCCGCAGACCGCACGCCAGTTGAGCACCACGAAATCACCCGGCGCGACGTCGGTGACGCCCTCGCCCACCTGCTCGACGATGCCCGCCGCCTCGTGACCGAGCAGGAACGGGTACTCGTCGTTGATGCCGCCCTCGCGGTAGTGCAGGTCCGTGTGGCAGACGCCGCAGGACTGGATCCGGACGATCGCCTCACCGGGACCAGGATCGGGCACCACGATGGTGGTGACCTCGACCGGCGCGCCCTTGCTGCGGGAGATGACTCCCCGGACTTCCTGGCTCACTCTGCCTCCTGCTGGTGGTGTGCGGCAGGGCCGGGCGCCGGGTGGGCAGGTAACGCCACGGGCTCGGCGGTGGGCCCCCGGCGAACCTACCGCGACCACCACGGCCAGCCCAGCCGGCCCGGCGGGTTATCGCGGGCAGTCCGGGGTACGCGGGCCCCATTCGACCACGGCCATCGGGGAGTGACCATGAAGCTCGCGCACCTGCCGCTGCGGGTCAGCATCGGCGCGTACTTTCTCAACTCGGGTCTGGGCAAGCGCAGCCTGGAGGGTGCCGCTGCGGAGGGCGTGCACGGGATGGCGGTCGCCGCCATACCGCAACTCGCCCAACTGGACCCACCGCGCTTCGCCAAGCTGCTGTCGTACTCGGAGATCGCCCTGGGGGCCGCGCTGATCGCGCCGTTCGTCCCGGCGCCCCTGGTCGGGTTGGGCCTGACGGCGTTCGGCGCGGGCCTCGTGCAGCTGTACCTGAAGACGCCGGGGCTGCGGGAGCCCGGCAGCATTCGACCGACCCAGCAGGGCTCCGGGCTCGCCAAGGATGTCTGGCTGGTCGGCGCCGGGTTGACGCTGGTGTTGGAAGGGCTGACCCACGGCCGTCGGCGCGGGTGAGCCCGGCCTGAGGAGCTGCGTTGACCGTTTCGCGTTCGGTGCGGCCGTTCTACCGGCCGATGAGGCCCCGACGCCGCGACGAGCCGCACCGTGCGGCCACCCCGTTGGAACTCTTCTTCGACCTGTGTTTCGTGGTGGCGGTGGCGCAGGCGGCGAGCAGTCTGCACCACGACGTCGCTGAGGGCCACCTCGGCCACGCGGCGGCCAGCTACGCCATGGTGTTCTTCGCGATCTGGTGGTCGTGGGTGAACTTCACCTGGTTCGCGTCGGCCTACGACACCGACGACGACGTCTACCGGATCACCACTCTGGTGCAGATCTCCGGGGCGTTGATCCTGGCGGCCGGGGTGCCGCGCGCCTTCACAGACGGCGACTTCGCCGTCATCACCTACGGGTACGTGGTGATGCGGCTGGCCGCCGTCGTGCACTGGAGCCGAGCGGCTGCCGGCGACCCCACGCACCGGGTGGCGGCGCGCCGCTACGCGATCGGCGTGACCGTGGTGCAGCTCGGCTGGCTGTCGCGGCTGTTGCTGCCCGACGAGGGGGGTGTGGCGTCGTTCGTGCTGCTGGCGCTGGCCGACCTGCTGGTGCCGGCGGTGGCCGAACGCCGCGGCATGACCCCGTGGCACCCCCAGCACATCACCGAACGGTACGGGCTGTTCACCCTGATCGTGCTCGGCGAAGCGGTCCTGGCCATCTCGGTGGCGATCCAGACCGGGCTCGACGCCGGCGAGCATGGTCTCTGGTCGCTCGCGGCGGCCGGAGCGGTCATCGTGTTCGCACTCTGGTGGCTCTACTTCGACCGGCCGATCGAAGCACCCGCCCGGCTGCCGTACTCCCTGATCTGGGGTTACGGCCACTACCTGATCTTCGCGGCGATCGCCGCGGTCGGTGCCGGCCTGGTGGTGTCGGTCGACGTCGAGCGGCACGTCGCGCACATCTCCGGGATCACGGCCGGGTACGCGGTGGCCACCCCGATCGCCGTCTTCCTGCTCACGGTCTGGGTGCTGCACGTACGCCGGCAGCACCACGGCGTGGTGGTCGTCGCCTTCCCGGTCGTCGCGTTGCTGGCGCTGCTCGCTCCGCTCGGCCCGGTCCCGGTGTACGTGCTCGCGGCGCTGCTGGTCGGTCTCGTGACGCTGACCGTGCTGTTGCGCAGTCGCGACGTCGGGCCGAGCACGACGGCGGCCGGGGCCGACCCGGCCTGACTCGCCGTTACGGCGTCACGGCGGTGATTCGGCGTCGAACGTGCGGCCCGCCACCGGGCGCGGCGGACAGAAAGTGGGCAGAATTGGGCCATGGATCGCCGCCGATGGTTGCTGGCCGACCAACTCGGGCCACATTTCCTCGACGACCCCGACCAGCCGGTGCTGCTGGTGGAGATCCGGGAGTTGTTCCGCCAACGGCCGGTGCACCGGCAGAAGGCGCACCTGATCCTCTCCGCGCTGCGACACCGGGCGGCCGAGCTGGGCGATCAGGCGCTGCTGCTGCGCGCCGACACGTTCCGGGAGGCGCTGACGCGGGTCGCCGAGCCGGTGGAGGTGAGCCATCCGCACTCCTGGGCGGCGCTGCGCTTCGCACAATCGGTGCCGGGGCTGACCGTGCTGCCAGCACGCGGCTTCATCACCAGCC
The DNA here is from genome assembly GCF_014201145.1 of Micromonospora parathelypteridis. Classification (NCBI taxonomy): domain Bacteria; kingdom Bacillati; phylum Actinomycetota; class Actinomycetes; order Micromonosporales; family Micromonosporaceae; genus Micromonospora; species Micromonospora parathelypteridis. The sequence continues at coordinate 6,443,822 of NZ_JACHDP010000001.1, read as the reverse complement.
AGGCCGACTTCGCCGGCTGGGCGGACCGCGCGCGACGCGGCCCGCTGCGCATGACCGACTTCTACCGGCACGCCCGCCGCCGCCACGACGTCCTGACCGCCCCGGCGGGCGGGACCGGGCCGGGACGCCGGGCCCGCGCCGACAACCGCGCCGTGCCGGAGGCCCCACCGCCACCCCCACCGATCGTCGAGGACGACATCGACGCGGAGGTCCGCCGCGACCTGGACCGGTGGGCCGCCGACGGGGTGCGGTTCGTCGGCCGGGACGGCCCCCGGCAGCACCCGGCCACCCACACCGAGGCGCAGGCCCGGCTGGCGCATTTCCTGACCCACCGACTACCCGGGTACGGCCGCTACGCCGACGTGATGAGCGGCGACGACCCGCTGTTCGCGCACTCCGTGCTCTCGTCCTCGTTCAACCTCGGGTTGCTCGACCCGGAGCCGGCCGTACGCGCCGCCGAGCAGGCGTGGCGGGCCGGCACGGCCCCGAGTACGGCGGTGGAGCCCTTCATCCGAGGGCTGCTCGGCTGGCGGGAGTTCCTCTGGCAACTGTACTGGTACTTCGAGCCGCCGTTCCGTGGGGCGAACTGGTTGGCCGCGACCGAGTCGCTGCCGCAGTGGTTCGCCGAGTTGGACGCCGACGCCGTGGAGGCCCGCTGCCTGGCCGACGTCCTCGGTGCCGTCCGGGACCGGGCGTGGACGCACCACACGCCCCGGCTGCTGGTGCTGGGCAACTACGCGTTGCAACGCGGCTGGCGACCCACCGAGGTGGCGGACTGGTTCCAGCGCTGCTTCGTGGACGGCACCGACTGGGTGATGAACGCGACGGTGATCGGCATGAGCCAGTACGCCGACCTGGCCCGGGTGGACACCCGCCCGTACGCGGTGGACGGCACCGACATCGACGAGATCAGCGACTACTGCGCCGGCTGCCGCTACGCGCCCGAGCGGGCGCTCGGCGACCTGGCCTGCCCGTACACCGGGGGTTTCGAGAGTTTCCTGCACCGCAACCGGGACCGGCTGGTGGCCGATCCGCGGCTCGCCGCCGAACTGGCCCGCCGCGACGACCCGGAGCACCGCGAGGCGGTGCTGGCGCAGGAGGAGAAGCGGGGCAGCACACCACCGTGAGCGCGCCGCCGCTCACGCCACCTCCCGGGCAGGGTCGGCGGCGTCGTCGGCGGGGCGTTGCGTGGGCACGCTGGGCGGCACCGGGCGGACGACGCCCCGGTTCAGGCCGGTGACCAGGAGCCGGTTGTACGAGGCCGGCAGGACCCGGGCCAGCAGGTCCGGCAGCTTCGCCGACCAGCCGATCAGCACCCGGCCCCGACGCCGCTCGACACCGCGCAGGATCACCTCGGCGGCCCGAGCCGGCGCGATGGTGAGGAGCTTCTCGAACTGCGCCCGACCGGCCGCGTACTCCTCGTGCGAGACGCCACTGCCGATCCTCGCGTTCTCGGTGATCCGGGTACGGATCCCGCCGGGGTGCACCGAGGTCACCCCGATGCCGTCGTCGACCAACTCGTGGCGCAGCGCCTCGGTGAAGCCGCGCACCGCGAACTTGCTCGCCGAGTAGGCCGTCTGCCCGGCCGGCGCGATCAGCCCGAACAGGCTGGAGACGTTGACCAGGTGCGCGCCCGGCTCCGCCCGCATTGTGGGCAGCAGCGCGTGGGTCAACTGCACCACGGCCCGGAAGTTGATGTCGATCACCCAGCTGAACTCGTCGAACGTCACCTGGTCGAACCGACCGCCGAGGCCCACGCCGGCGTTGTTCACCAGCAGTCGTACACGCGGGTGCCGCTGGCCGATCTCCGCGGCCACCTGGGCGGTGGCCGTCACGTCGGCGAGGTCCACCAGGTACGTGAACACCTGGCGATCCGGGTGGTCGGCACGGATCGCGGCGGTGACCGCGTCCAGCCGCTCGGCGTCGCGGTCCAGCAGGACCAGGTCGCTGCCCCGGCGGGCCAACGCGTGCGCCAGCGCCGCACCGATGCCGCTGGCCGCCCCGGTGACCACGGCCGTCGCGCCGGTGAAGTCGAACCTCTGCACGATCGGTGCTCCTCTCCTGGTGGTTGGCGACTCGTCTGGCCGGTATCGACTTCCCCGGCGGTCACCGACGAGCGGCCGGTCTGGTCCGGGCGGGACGCTGGACGCCGACGGGCGTGGCCACCTCTCCGGCTCGGGAGAACCGCACACCCTTGTCGGTGAGCCGGCCGTGCCGCATCAGCAGCACGTCGCGGGCATAGTTCTGGTACAGCCGCCACGGCGCGCTCGCACCCTGCTTGGGCAGGGCGTCGACGGCGCGCAGCACGTAGCCGGAGCGCAGGTCGATGAGCGGCACCCGCTCGGCGTCGGACGGTGGGAGCGGGGTGACGATCTGCTGGTCGGTGCGGTCCAGGTGGTGCAGCAGCCGGCAGACGTAGCCGGCGACCAGGTCGGCCTTGAGCGTCCACGACGCGTTGGTGTAGCCGATGGTCAGGGCGAAGTTCGGCACGCCGGACACCATCATGCCCTTGTAGGCGACGGTGCTCGCGAGGTCGACGTCGGTGCCGTCCACCCGCAGCGTCAGGCCACCGAGGGCGAGCAGGTTGAGCCCGGTCGCGGTGACCACGATGTCGGCGGGCAACTCCGCGCCGGAGGTCAACCGGACACCCTGCGCGGTGAAGGTGTCGACGGTGTCGGTGACCACCGACGCGTTGCCCTGCCGCACGGCCGTGAACAGGTCACCGTCGGGTGCCACGCAGAGCCGCTGGTCCCACGGGTCGTAGCGCGGCGAGAAGTGCCGGTCGAGGTCGTACCCCACCGGGAGCCGACCCTTCGCGGTGCGGCGCAGCATCCGCTTGACCAGGCCGGGCGCACGCCGGCTGAGCTGGAAGGTGACGGTGGACAGCAGCACGTTCTTCCAGCGCACCACCGGATACGCGGCCTTCGCGGGCAGCCAGCGCCGCAGCGCGTCGGCCAGCCGGTCGCGCGAGGGCAACGCGATGACGTACGTCGGGGAGCGCTGCAGCATCGTCACGTGGGCGGCCCGCTCCGCCATCGCCGGCACCAGGGTCACCGCGGTGGCGCCACTGCCGATGACCACCACCCGTTTGCCGGTGTGGTCGAGGTCGTCGGGCCAGTGCTGCGGATGCACCAACTGACCGGCGTACGCGTCCACACCGGGCAGGGGTGGGGTGTAACCCTCGTCGTAGCGGAAGTAGCCGGTGCAGGCGAAAAGAAACGAACAGGTCAGCACCACCGCATCGGTGGTGTCGGCGCGTTGGGCGTGCACCGTCCACCGGGCGGTGGCACTGTCCCATTCGGCCCGCAGCACCCGGTGGCCGAAGCGGATGTGCCGCTGCACGTCGTACTCCCGGGCGGTTTCCCGGACGTACTCGCGGATGGTCGTGCCGTCGGCGATGGCCTTCGGGGCGTTCCATGGCTTGAACGAGTAGCCGAGGGTGAACATGTCCGAGTCGGACCGGATGCCCGGGTAGCGGAACAGGTCCCAGGTGCCGCCGACGGCGTCGCGCGCCTCCAGCACCGCGTACGTCTTGTCGGGGCAGTCGCGGCTCAGGTGGCAGGCGGCCCCGATGCCGGACAGGCCGGCGCCGATGATGAGCACGTCGACGTGGTCGGAGGCCATCGCGTTCCTCCATCCGGGGCGGTGGACGGACATTAACACCGCGTCCACCGCCCCGCCATCATCCTGCGTCAGTCCCCCACGCGGGTGGACGTCATGATCCAGTTGGTCTCCCAGGTCAGCTCACCGTCGGTGGAGAACGCCTGCTCCCAGCGGGCGGTGGTGGCGCTGATGTCCGACCAGATGAACCGGCACCGCACCGGCTTCCCCTCGTGCTGGTCGTCGGCGTAGAAGCGGCCGACGCCGTCCACGAAGCGGCCCACCATCGGCGGCTGCCCCAGCACGCCGTCGACGTTGCTCATCCAGTAGATCGACCACTCCTCGCGCACCGGGTCGAAGATCCTGACCGTGGCGCCCGCGGAACCCCTGGTCGGAAAGGTGATCTCGTCGAAGTTGCCGCCGCCACCGAAGAAGCTGTGGGCGACCGACACCCCCGGAAACTCGTCCCACTCGTCGCAGCCGGTCAGCCGCTCGCGCAGTCGCCGGTTCACCACGTTCCACGTGCCCACATAGAAGTCGAAGTCGCCCATCAGCGGCCCACCGGCCCTTCCGCTCGTGTGTCGTCCAGATATCCAGCCAGGTTGGGGTTGTCCGGCGCAAGCATGTGGTGGACCCAGGCGGCCCGCTCGTGCTCCAGCACCGCCAACTCCCACACACAGCCGATGGCAGGCCTACGTACCTCGACGAAGTGGGTCGGGTCGTCGTCCGGGCAGTCCAGCGCCGGTTGCCCGGCCGCGGCGGCGCGGACCTCCACCGCGTTGTCCCACATCCAGGTGTACGCCAGCAGGTAGGCGCCGGTGTCCGCGCCCCGGTGCAGCACCACCCATCCGGCGGGCGGGGTGCCGTCGTCCTCGACCCCGGCCAGCAGCGTGGGCAGCATGTCGTACGCGGCCTTCTCCACCTCCGGTTCGAGCGGTCGTTCCGGCTGGTCTATGTGGTAGCGCTTGAGCTGCCGGCCGTCCACCAGAACCGGTCCGGGAGTTCGTAGTTCCTTGTCGCGAAATGCCATGCCGGGACGGTAGGACCGGTCCCCTGACAACTAGTGTCAGTGAAGTGCGGGCTTCTCGACTTCTTTCCCTCCTCCTGTTGCTCCAGCGGCACGGCCGGCTGACCGCCACGCAACTCGCCGAACGGTTGACCGTCTCCCCCCGCACGATCTACCGGGATGTGGAGGCGCTGCACGCCGCCGGCATCCCCCTCTACGGAGAGGCCGGGCACGCCGGCGGCTACCAACTGGTCGACGGCTGGCGGACCAGGCTGACCGGGCTGACCGCCGAGGAGGCCGACCGGCTGTTCCTGGCCGGCCTGCCCGGCCCTGCCGACGAGCTGGGCTACGGCGACGTGGTGGCCGCGTTGCAACTCAAGCTGCACGCGGCGCTCCCTGCGCCGTTGCGCGACCGGGCGACCCAGCTCCAGCAACGCTTCCACCTGGACACCCCCGGGTGGTACGCCGACGGCGACGCCTCGCCCGAGCTGGCTCGCACGGCCGAGGCGGTCTGGCGGCAACACCGCATCGAGGTGCGTTACCGCGGCTGGAACGGGGAGGTGACCCGGGTGCTGGAGCCGTACGGCCTGGTGCTCAAGGGCGGCCGCTGGTACGTGGTGGCCGATCAGCCCGGCCGTGGGGCGCCGGCGACCTACCGGGTCAACCAGATCCTCGCCCTGACTCCCCTGCCGCAGGAGTTCGACCGACCCGCCGACTTCGACCTGCCGGCGTGGTGGCGGGCGCACGTGGTGCAGTTCCGGGCCCGACTGCACCGCGACGAGGCCACCGTACGGCTCTCCCCCGCCGGGCGGGCGCGACTGCGGGAGATCGGCAGCGACCCCGTGGTCACCGCGATGGATGCCAGCGCCGGCCCACCGGACGCGCGGGGCTGGGTGACCGCGGTGCTGCCGATCGAGTCGCTCACCCATGCCCACGGCGACCTGCTGCGCCTCGGCGCCGACATCGAGGTGCTGACCCCGGTCGCGCTGCGCGAACGCCTGGCCGCCACGGCGACCGGGCTCGCCGCGCTCTACGGCCGATACCTGGACGGCCACGTCGACAGGCACCAGCCAGACCATGATCGGGCGTGACGTAGGTCGCTCACGTTGGGCGCTGGCACGCGTCTGGGAGACTCTGTGATCGTGGATGCGCTCGCGGTACGGGGACTGAGCCGTAACTTCGGCAACCTGGTCGTGCTCGACGATGTGAGCTTCACGCTCGCGCCGGGCAGGATCGCGGTGGTGCTAGGCCCCAACGGCAGCGGCAAGACCACCCTGCTGCGCTGCGTGGTCGGCGCCGACCGACCGGACGCCGGTGATGTGCTGGTGCAGGGCCGCCGGGCCGACGAGACCGACCCTCAGGTGCGGGCGCTGGTGGCCGCCGCCCTGGACGACATCGACTTCTTCCCGGACCTGTCCGTGGTCGAGCACCTGGAGCTGGTCGCATACGCCCACGGGGGCAACGCCGAGCCGGTCGAGGAGGTGCTCGCCGAGCTGGGCCTGGAGCCGGCCCGCGATCAACTGCCGGTGACCCTGTCCAGCGGGCAGCGCCGCCGCCTGGCGCTGGCGTCGTGTTTCGTACGGCCCCGCCGGGTGCTGATCCTCGACGAGCCGGAGCAGCGGCTGGACGTACGCGGACGGCAGTGGCTCGCCGACCGGCTGCGCCGGGAACGGGACGCCGGCACCGCCGTGCTGCTCGCCTCGCACGACACGGAGCTGATCGACGCGGTGGTCGACGAGCGCATCGAGATCGGCCGGTGACCGCGCCACCGGCCACGATCGCCGACCCGACGACCGGGGTGCCCAGCGCCCGCCAACTGCGTGCGCACCTGCGCCGGGCCCGCAGCCGACACCACGACCACTCCCTCAGCGATGTGCTGGGTGACGCGTACGTCATGGTCCTGTTCGTGGGGATGTACGGCTGGTTCGCGATCAGCGCCAGCCGCGACATGCTGGACTCCCCGACGGTGGGGCAGGCCGAGCCGGGCGTGCGGTGGTGGCTGGCGGTCGCCGCGTTGCTGGCCGGCGCCGGCCTCGCCTGGCGTGGCCTGCGCGCCCTCGGCCCACTGCTGGTCACACCGGCCACGCAGAGTTGGGCGACCAGCGCGCCGGTGGACCGGCGGGCCTGGCTGGCGCCGCGCTTCGTCCTCCTGCTGCTCGGCGCCGCGGCGGGCACCGCGGCGCTCGGGGTGGCCGTGGCGGCGCTCGGCGGTGTCAGCGACCCGGCCGCACTGGGCTGGGCGGCCGCGGCCGGCGCGGGATGGGGTGCCGCCGCGCTGGCGCTCAGCGTCGTCGCCCAGAGCAGCAAGGCGGGCCGACGCTGGCCGACGCTGGCCGGTGCGGTGCCGATGGTGGCGGCCGCCGTCCTCACCACCGTGGTCGTGCTCGTCGGGCACCTCGGTGACGGGCTGCCCCGGCCGGCGACGACGCCGACCGTCGCGCTGTTCGCCCTCGCGGTGCCCCTCGCGGGCCTGGGCACGATCCTCGCGGTACGCGCGCTGCCCCGCGTCGACCGGGCCACGCTGACCACCGGCGCCCAGTTCGCCAACGCTGCGGCCACGGCCACGATCCTGCTGGACCCGAGCCTGCTCGCCAGCCTGGTGGAGAGCCGGCGCTGGCGCCGGATCGGCCGGGTTCGCAGCCGCCGGTTCCTGCCAGGCCCCGGCTGGTGGGCGCTGCTGCAGGCCGACGTACGCCGGCTGCGCCGCCACCCGAGCGCCGTGCTGATCTGGGCGGCCATGATCGGAGTGCAGTACGCTGCCGCGCTCGCCCTACCCGGGCTGGCCGGGGCGGCGCAGGTGGTGCTCGCGTACCTCGCCGCCAACCGGCTGACCGGCGGCCTACGGTCGGTCAGCCGTTCAACCGGGCTACGCCGGGCGCTCGGCGGCAGCGACACCCTACTGCGCGGGATCCACGTGGTGGTGCCGGCGGTCGGCGCGGGCCTGTGGTGGTTGCTGACCCTGCCGACCGTCGACCCGGGGCCGACCTGGCTGGCGCCGACGCTGGCGCTCGGGGTGGTGCTCGCCGTGTTTCGGGCCGGCACCCGTCCCCCGATCGACTACGGCGGCGCGACGGTCAACACGCCGTTCGGGATGATCCCGGTCGACCTGCTGCGTCAGGGCTCACGCGGGCCGGCGCTGATCGCCGTGCTGGTGCTGGTCGAGCTGTTCCTGGGCTGAGCAGGCTCATCCGCCGGGTCGGCTCGGGGCCGATCACGGCACCACCAGCGCCGGCAGCGCGTTTGGACCCGCTGTCGTTTCCGTCCAAGACAGCGGCGCGACCGCGACCTAGCGTGGACCCAGCAGCCCGCTCCGAGCATGAGGAGACAACACCATGCGCGACCTCGTCTACACCGGTTTCATGTCGCTCGACGGCGTCGTGGACTCGCCCGGCGGTGGGCCGGGCGAGGAGCACCGCAGTGGCGGTTGGGTGTTCAAGGACCTCGAGTTCGTCCCAGAGGCCTGGTCGCTGAAGGGCGAGGAGCTCGTTGACACGACGGCGTTGATGTTCGGCCGTCGCAGCTACGAGGCGTTCGCGCCGGTCTGGCCCGGTTCGGAGGACCACGCCAGCTACAAGGAGCTGCCCAAGTACGTGGTGTCGAGCACGCTGTCCGACGACGCGCTCGTCGACGGGTGGGGGCCGACGACGATCCTGCGCTCGACCGGGGATGTCGCCGCGCTCAAGCAGGGCGAGGGCGGAGCGATCTTCATCCACGGGAGCGCGGAGCTGGCCCGGCGGCTGTCCGATGAGGGGCTGATCGACCAGTACAACCTGCTCGTCTTCCCCGTGCTGCTCGGCGCCGGCAAAAGCCTGTTCGGCCGGGCCGACCGCGACAAGCACATGCTGACGCTGCGGGAGTCGGAGAGTTACTCGAACGGGATCCTCAAGCTGGTTTACGACGTCAAGCGCTGATCCGGATCGAGGGCGATGGCACCGCCGGAGCCCTCGCGTAGCTGCTTGACGGTGCGTCCGACGTAGGTGCGCAGCGCCCGGGCCAGGTGCGGCTCGTCGAAGTAGTCGAGCTTGGCGACCACGTCGGCGGCCGGGTCACCGGTAGCCAGCAGCTCCGCCGCCGTGCGGGCCCGCTCGATCTGCCGGACCGCGCCGCGCGTCAGTCCCGTCGCGGCGCGGAACCGGCGTTCAACGGTACGTCCCGAGACTGCCGGACGCTGGCCCCGCAGCAGCTCGGCGACGAGCAGGTCACGGACCACGGTCCCGGCCCGGACGAGGCTGTCGACCAAAGCCTCGGCGTCGTCGGGGCCGGGCATCTCCCAGCGCGCGTCGTCGAGCCGGAACGTCCGGCGCGTGGTGTCGGGAAGCTCGATGCCGCCGTCGACCAGCATCGGCGTGGGCACGGCCCGCAGCGAGGTGCCCACGGCGAACTCGATGCCGGTAAAGGTCGCGCCCTCCGGCACCGGAGCCGTGCCGGTCCGGGTCTCGGGACCGGTGATGCTCGCGGACGTCCGGCCAGCCTGCTCCCAGAACACCAGGCCCCAACGCACCCCCGCGACCGACGTCATCGCCGTGACCTGCTCGCTCGTGCAGGTCCACACAGCGTCGACCCATGGCGAGTCGGACCCGCGCGTCTCGAACCGCAGTCCCACCGGCGAAGGATACGCCGGCGAGCACGTTAACCGGACCGTCCTAGCCGGAGTCGAGCGCGGCGGCGATAGCGGCGACACCCTCCTCGATCTCGGTGGGCGTACGGGCGGCGTAGCCGAGCACGAGGCCCGGTCGGTACGGCCGCTGGCAGTGCCAGGACAGCGGTTGCACCTTCACTCCGCGCGCCAGCGTCGCCGCCGCCAGGTCGGTGTCGACCACGGCGTCATCCAGCGTGATCATCAGGTGCAGGCCGGCGGCGGCGCCGTGCACCGTCGCCGACGGCAGCTCGCGGGCCAGCGCGGCGATCATCGCGTCCCGCCGACGGATGTGTCGACGGCGCAGCAGCCGCAGATGCCGTTCGAAGGCGCCGGAGGTCATCAGCTCCGCCAGCACCAGTTGCGGCAGCACGGCGTTGCCCAGGTCGGCGTTGCGCTTGGCGGCCAGCACCGCCTCGCGCAGCCGCGGTGGCACGAGCAGCCAGCCGACCCGCAGGGCGGGGGCGAGCAGCTTGGAGACGCTGCCGGCGTAGCAGACCTGCTCGGGCAGCAGGCCACGCAGCGCCGGCACCGGCGGACGATCGTAGCGGTGCTCGGCGTCGTAGTCGTCCTCGATGATCAGGCCGCCGGTCCGCGCCCAGGCGACGAGTTGGCGGCGGCGGTCACCGTCGAGGACCACGCCGGTCGGGAACTGGTGCGCGGGGGTGAGCATCACGGCCGGTGCGCCGCTGGCGGCCAACTCGTCGACCCGCAGCCCGGCGTCGTCCACGGTGATCGGCGGGGTGTCCATCCGCCAGTTGTTCAGGTGCTGCCGCACGCCGAGCGAGCCCGGGTCCTCGACCGCGATCCGGTCGACACCGGCGGCGGTGAGTGCCTGGGCGAGCAGCCCGAGCGCCTGGGAGACGCCCGCCACGATGATCACCTCGACGGGGTCGACACCGATGCCGCGGTTGCGGGCCAACCAGCCGGCGACGGCCTGTCGCAGCGCGGGCGCGCCGGCCGGGTCGCCGTAGCCGAGGTCGGCCGCGGCGAGGCCGCGCAGCACGCTCCGTTCGGCGCGCAGCCAGTCCGCGCGGGGAAAGGCGGTCAGGTCGGGTACGCCGGGCGTCAGGTCGATGGTCGCGCGCGCCGCGCGTACCGCGTCGAAGATGTCGGTGCCCGGTGCCCGGGGGAAGGTCGTGACCGGTGCCGGCGCGGCGGCCGGGGCGGGTGGGGGCGCGGCCGGCGCGGCGACGACCACCGTTCCGGCCCGGCCCCGACCGGTGACGTGCCCCTCCTCGGTGAGGCGCTGGTACGCCTCGGTGACGACGCCCCGGGAGACACCGAGGTCGGCGGCGAGCACCCGGGTGGGGGGCAACCGGTCACCGACCGGCACTCGCCCCTCGGCGATGGCCTGCCGCAGCTGGTCGGTCAGCCAGTCGGCACGTCCGCCCGGCGACGCGTCGGCGATGGTCAGGTGCAGGAAGTCGGACCCGGCAGTTATGGACCCCTCTGATGCCCTCGGTTTGGCTCTGCCCATCGGGCCATTGTGGCAGCAGAGTGAGGAGGAATCAGACCTGCCAACTCCCCCGGAGGACGATCGTGACCATCCCGTTTCTGATCACCACGCTGATCGTGGTGGTCACCCCCGGCACCGGGGTGATCTTCACTCTCTCGGCCGGCCTGTCCCGGGGTGCCCGAGCCGGAGTGCTGGCCGCGTTCGCCTGCACGCTCGGGGTGCTGCCACACCTGCTGGCGGCGATGACCGGGTTGGCCGCGCTGTTGCAGACCAGCGCCGCGGCGTTCGAGACCCTCCGGTATCTCGGCGTCGGCTATCTGCTCTACCTGGCCTGGACCACCGTGCGGGACCGCAGCGCCTTCGCGGCGGCGACCGACAGCCCGCTCCGCCCGGCGATCCGGGTGATCGTCTCCGGGGTCCTGGTCAACCTGTTCAACCCGAAGCCGACGCTGTTCTTCGTCGCGTTCCTGCCGCAGTTCGTGGACACCGCCGCGCCGGGCTCGACCCGGGCGATGCTCGCCTGCGGCGCGGTGTTCATGCTGCTCACCTTCGTGGTGTTCAGCGGCTACGGCATCTTCGCGGCCCGGGTACGCGACCGGGTGCTGACCCGGCCCCGGGTCACCGACTGGCTACGCCGATCCGCCGCCGGCACGTTCGTCGCGCTCGGCGTGACGCTCGCCCTCACCGAACGGTAGGAGTTCTGCGCGTTCGCGCGGCGTCAGGCGGTGTCGCCGGGCACGAGGTGGCGGTAGCCGGGGATCGTCTCGGCGAACCAGCCGGCGACACTGGCCAGGCCACGCTCGTTGAGCTGCGCGTCGTGGATCGGGTACGTCGCCGCCGCGCCCACGGCACCGGCGAAGCGGATCGCCTCGTCGAGGCGCACCCAGGACCCCTGGGCCGGGACGAGCAGGGTGCGCACCGGTTCGTCCGGCACGTGCAGCGCGTCGCCCGGGTGGTAGAGCTGCTCGCCGATCAGGTAGCCGAGGTTCGGGCAGTCGGGCTGTCCCTCATGGATCGCGGCGTGCCGGCCGCCGTGGGCGCTGACCGCGATGCCGGCCGCGGTGAAGCGCTGCCCGGCGCGGACCCGGGTGACCGGCAGCGGGGCGAGATCCGGCAGGCGGGCGCCCTCCGGGGCGTACACGGGGACGCCGAGGCCGGCGAGCCGCAACACGTCCACGTGGTCGGTGTGTTCGTGGGTGACCAGGACGGCGTCCGCGCCGACCAGGGCAGCCGGCTCGCTCCACGTCCCCGGGTCGACGACCAGCACCCCGCCGTCGTGCTCGATGCGCACGCACGAGTGGGTGAATCGGGTGATCCGCATTCCGCCGACGGTACGCCGATCGGTCGGCGGGCGGTCAGGCCCGCCGTCCGGCCGACTTCCGGACGATGTACACGAACTGCACACCGAACGCCACCACCGCGACGAGCACCCCGACGAGGACCGTCAGCACTCCCCCGCTCCCCGCCGCCGCGGCCACCAGGGCGATGCCGAGCCCGGTCAGCACCGCGTTGACCGCACCCACCAGCGCGGCCGTGGTCAGCATGAACTCCCATCGCCCCGGCGTCGTGCCGACCAGGTTCCACGCCGTGCTCATGGCGTCGTCGGCAATCACCGCATCGGCGAAGAAGTCATGCTCGGCGGCGAACCGATGGTGGTAGTAGGCGCGGATGCGCTGGATCCGCCGTAGGTCCAACGAGTTCTCCACGGTGGTCTCCACCAGCCGCAGGAACGTCAGCACCCCGATGATCACCAGGGTGGGAAGCACCGCGGCCAGGTAGGGCCGGACCACCTTGTCGTTGGTGGCGACGAAGCCGAGGCCGATCAGCGCCGCCGACAGGACGGACAGGAAGATGGTGGCGCGGCCGGTGGCCTCGGCGATGGTGCCGGCCCGGGACGTCTGCAACGCGTAGTGCTCGGTGGTCAGGGCGGTGAGGAGCGCCTTCTCCCGTTCACCGTCGTCCATCCCGCCCACTCTCCGCAGTCGCCCGGCACCGTTACCGTCACCCTATGAGCGGTGGAGCTGGTCCGAACGGCGAACTGCCCGGTCCCGAACGGGACAGCGCGCAGCAAAGCGGGCACGTATCCTCCGAATTCGGGTGATCACCTCGCGGCGGTGGCGCCGACCGACGACGGAAGGGGACCGGATGCCCGGGTGGGCTGGTCGGGGCGGGCGGCAACGACGCGCCTTCGTTGTCGGAGGGCCGCTGCTCGCGATCGCCGCCCTCATGCTGCTGGCCGCCTGGCTCACCACCGGCTTCCTCAGCAACCTGCTGCTCAACCTCGGTTCCAGCGTGGTGCTCGCGGCCATCTCGTACGTCATCTTCGACCCGCTGTTCGAGGAGGCTCGCAAGGCGCGGGTGCAGGAGCACCTCAGCTTCGACCAGCAGACGTTCGTGACGCGGCTGCACCGCTCCGGTCGCCGAGTACGCATCCTCGACACCTGGACGATCCTGCTGGAGCAGCGCTACCGCGAGGAGACCCTGACCGCGATACGGGCAGCGCTCGCCAACGGCGCACAGGTGCAGTTGCTCCTGCTCGACCCGGACTGCACCGCCGCCCAGCAGCGCTCCGAGGAACTGGAACGGCAACGGGTGGACGTCCCGCGCCAGATCCGCACCAACCTGCGCCACCTGGCCGCCTTCGCCGACGCCCTCGACTCCCGGCTGCGGCACCGCCTGCAGGTCCGGCTCTACGACGCGTCCCCGTCGATCCAGCTCTACCAGTGGGACGGGCGTGCGCTGATCTCGTTCTTCCCGATCGGGAAGTTGTCGTTCAACGTGCCTCAGCTCGAGGTGGACATGGACAGCCCGTGGGGCGGGTTCGTGCACGCCCGGTTCGAGGAGCTGTGGGAGCACGAGCAGGCCACCCTGGTTCTGGAGCGGTACTGGTCGGTCACGGTCACGTTGCGTCATGACGACTCGGACGTGGTCGAGGTGCGGGTGCCGTACGCGACGGTGGACGGGCAGCACTACGTCGACTGCCGCGGGTTCCGGGTGACCGCGCCACTGACCATGCGAGCCGCGTTGCCACCCCGCGCGCCCGGGGCGGCCCCCGCGGTGTTCACGCTGGCCGAGCCGACCGACGAGGACCGCACGCCGGCCGCCGTCGTGAAACGGCACTTCGACCAGAAGTACGGGCACGGCGACGGGGAGCGGGAGATCTACCGTCTGGTTTCGGCGCCGGGCGGCCCGCGTACCCCGGCACCCCGCGCCGCCGCCGGCGACGCACACGGACGGTGACCCCGGCCCGTCCGGTTCAGGCGGCGCACGAGACAATGAGGGCTGACCCTGATTGCCGGGAGGATCGTCCGCGTGTCGCCCAACCCCGCACCGCCATCGGCGCAGCTTCGCGCCGACTGCGCGCGCTGCTTCGGGCTGTGCTGCGTGGTGCCCGCCTTCGCCGCGTCGGCGGACTTCGCCATCGACAAGCCGGCCGGGCAGCCCTGCCCCAACCTGCGCCCGGACCACCGCTGCGGCATCCACGACGACCTGCGGCAACGCGGGTTCCCCGGCTGTACGGTGTTCGACTGCTTCGGTGCCGGTCAGCAGGTCGCCCAGGTCACCTTCGGCGGACGGGACTGGCACGACGCGCCGGAGACACTGCCGGCGATGGCGGAGGCGTTCGCCGTGCTGCGGCCACTGCACGAGCTGCTCTGGTACCTCACCGAGGCGGCGGCGCTGCCCCTGCCGGCCGACCTGAGCGTCGAGTTGGAGCGGGCCCGCGCCGAGACCGCGACGCTCACCGAGGGTGACCCGGCGCAGCTGCGCACGCTGGACGTCGTCGCGCATCGGGACCGGGTCAACCCGCTGCTGTCCCGGGCCAGCGACGCGGTCCGCTCCCCCGGGGGCGCCGATCACCGGGGCGCCCAGCTGTTCGGCGCGGACCTACGCCGGGTCGACCTGCGCCGGGCCAACCTGCGTGGGGCGCTGCTGATCGGTGCCGACCTGCGCGGGGCCGACCTGAGCCTGGCCGACGTCACCGGCGCGGACCTGCGCGGGGCCGACCTGCGGGCCGCGGATCTGCGGACCACTCTCTTCCTGCACCAGGCCCAGCTGGACGCGGCCCGGGGTGACGCGCGTACCGAGCTGCCGGCGGCGCTCACCCGGCCGGCGCACTGGACGGCGTTGCCGCTCACCCCGCTACGCCAACCGTCCCGGGCCAACGCACCCGCCCGCCGGGGCCGGCGTCGCTGAGCGCGAGGTTTCGGCCCTGACGACGCCGGGTAGCCAGCGCCGACGCGGACTGGCATCGACGGGGGGCACGGCGTGGGCTACCGAAAGCGCGACGGTGAGCTGCCGGGCGACCCGCAGCACAGCGAGGACGAGGCTGGCCAGGTGCCGTTGGTGCAGGTCGAGGCGGATACCGAGGTGCCCGCGCCGGCCGACACCGACGTACGGCCGGACATCGTGACCGAGGACGACAACTCGGGTGTCGCCGGCGGTTCGTCCGGCAGCAGCGGCGGCGGATCCAGCATGCCGGGCCACCCGGACGCGACCCGCTGACGCAGGCTCAGCGGCGGGCCGGTGCGGCCGAACGTGCCTCGGTCATGCCCTTGTTGGCCAGCCCGTCGGCCCGCTCGTTCTCCGGGTGCCCGTTGTGCCCCTTGACCCACAGCCAGGTGACCTGGTGGCGCTCGCAGGCCGCCTCCAGCCGCTGCCACAGGTCGGCGTTCTTCACCGGCTGCTTCGCGGCCGTCAGCCAGCCGTTGCGCTTCCACGACGCCAGCCAACTGGTGATGCCGTTGCGCACGTACGTGCTGTCGGTGTGCAACTCCACGGTGACCGGCCGGTTCAGGCTCTCCAACGCCTGGATGGCCGCCATCAGTTCCATCCGGTTGTTGGTGGTGGGCGTGGCCTCGCCGCCGCACAACTCCCGCTCGTGGTCGCCGTAGCGCAGCAGCGCACCCCAGCCGCCCGGCCCGGGGTTGCCACTGCACGCCCCGTCGGTCCAGATCTGCACGCCCCTGCCGGCCGCCGCGTCCACCATGCCCGGCAACCTACCGGTCGGTGACGCGACCTCCCGTGCTCGGGGGGCCGCCGCGCCGGACCGCATCGGCCTACCGTGATGAAATGGTGGAAACCGCTACTCTTCGGCGCCCATCAGCGTGATCGGCGCTGGGCGGGTGGCGACCCACGAGGTCACGACGCTCGCCGTCGCCGTCGCCATCAGAGCGGCCCCGACGACCACCGCGACGAGCGTCCACGGCAGGTCGAGGGTGGCTGTCCCGGTGACGGCCTCGGTGATGCCCAGCACCCCGACGAACGTGGATCCGGCGGCGAGCCCGCCGAGAACGATGCCGGCCGCCGCGACCGCGACCGCCTCCAGCAGCGCCGAGCCGACCACCTGTCCGCGCCCGAGCCCGGTGACGCGTGCGGTGGCGAACTCCCGTCGACGCGTGGCCGCCCCGATCACCACCGAGTTGACGACGCCGATGAGCGCGTACAGCCCACCCAGGCCGAGCACGATCAGCATCACCTTGTCGTTGGTGGAGGCACGGTTCTTCGCGTCGGCGCGGAGCCAGGAGTCCAGATCGGACACCGTGCCGATCGCCGCGAGTGCCGCGGCCACGGCCGCCGGGTCAGCGTCGGGCGCCAGGGACACGAACGACCTCGTCGGTGCGTCGGCCAGCAGGGCGGGCGGTACGACGTCGGGGGGCAGGAGCAGCCCCGCGCCGCCGCTGAGCGTCTCGGGAACCGACGCGAGCACCGGCAGCTCGCCCAGATCGGTGCCGGGGAGGCCGACGCGTACCGTGCCCCGCTGCGGCACCCCGCCGCCGGGGCCAGCGGCCACGCCCCGCCCGCTCAGCCGGGCGACCGCGTCGCTGCCCGGGTGAGCGGCGAGGTAGGACGCGGGGTCGATGACGAGCGCCGACGCGCCCTCCGACTCGATGTCCTCGCCGTGTCCGGTCCGGACGATCGCGGGGATCGACGCCTCGGTGGACGCCGCTGCCACGCCGGGCACCGCCGCGACGGCGGCACCGATCGGGCCGGTCCCGTCGACCACCAGGTCCGCCCGGGTCCTTTCCCGCAACTCGGCGACGGCCGAAGTCTGGATGGACGTGCCGGCGCCGGCATTGCCGAAGACCAGCCCGACGAGCACGATCAGCGGCGCGGCCACCGACGCGCTGCGCCGGCGGTCGTCGCGCAGGTTCGCCCGGGCGAGTCCGGCCGCCACCCCGGCCCCGGTGGGGACGAGGCGACCGAGCAGCGGCACGAGGAACGGCGAGAACGCGGCGAGGGCCACCACGGCCGGCATGGCGATGTTCATCACGACGGCCTGCCCGCCGGCCGCCCCGGCGTGCGGGGCGACGATCACCATGGCGGCCGCGCCGCCGGTGAACAGCAGGCCGGCGATCCACCGGCTCGCCGTCATGACGCGCGCGGACGCACCGGTGTC
Organism: Micromonospora parathelypteridis; assembly: GCF_014201145.1. NCBI lineage: Bacteria > Bacillati > Actinomycetota > Actinomycetes > Micromonosporales > Micromonosporaceae > Micromonospora > Micromonospora parathelypteridis. The sequence continues at coordinate 6,426,724 of NZ_JACHDP010000001.1, read as the reverse complement.
CCGCAGCGCCTCCAGCGGGCGGACCTGACCGGCCCGCCTGGCGGCGACCAGCGCGCCTCCGAGGGCCAGCACGACGCCCGTCCCCAGCGAGACGGCCAGGATCCAGGACCGCCATTCGCCGGTGAACCCGTGGGGCACGAAGCCGGCGGAGACGAGCAGCCGGGTCTGAATCGCCATCACCCCCAGCCCGGCGGGGATCCCGACCGCCGCGCCGAGGCTGCCGAGCAGCACCGCCTCGCCGAGCAGCAGGCGGCGCACCTGCCGACGGCTTCCACCGGCCAGACGCAGTAACGCGAGGTCGCGGCGGCGCTGCGTGACGGTGAACGCGAACGTCGAGCTGACGATGAACCCGCCGAGGAACGTGGCGGCGCCCATCACCACGCCGAGGACCGCCACCGCCGCGGTCGCGTTGTCGTCGAACCTCATCCGCTCGGCCGGGTCGAGGCCCTCCGGCGGGACGAGCGTCGCCGCCGAGATGAGCAGCAGCAGCGATGACTGCACCAGCGCCACGCCGAGAGACACCGACAGCACGGCGCCGACGAGGACGGGGAAGCGTTCGGCCACGCCGGCGCGGCTCATGCCCAGCATGTCACTGCTCCAACGTCGCGAGCCGGTCCGCGACCGCGCGCGGCCCGGCGCCGACCAACCGGTCGACGATGCGCCCGTCACGGAGGAACACCACCGCGTCCGCGCGGGCGGCCGCACCCGGGTCGTGGGTCACCATCACGATGCTCTGGCCGCCGTCGGCCATCGCGCGCAGCAGGTTCAGCGCGGTGCGGGCGGCGGTCGAGTCCAGCGCGCCGGTCGGCTCGTCGGCGAACAGCACCTCGGGCCGGGTCACCATCGCGCGGGCGATCGCCACCCGCTGCTGCTGCCCGCCGGAGAGCTCACGCGGCCGGTGCCGGGCCCGGTCGGCCAGGCCCACCGCGGCGAGCGTGTCGCGGACCACCGACCGCGACGGACGTTGGCCGGCCAAGCGCAGCGGCAGGGCGACGTTCTGTTCGGCGGTCAGCGAGCCGATGAGATTGAACCCCTGGAACACGAAGCCGACCCGGGTACGACGCAGGGCCGTCAGCTCCCGATCGCCGGCGGCGGTGATGTCGGTCCCGCCGAGCAGCACCTGTCCCGCGTCGACACGCTCCAGCCCGGCCGCGCAGTGCAGCAGCGTCGACTTGCCGGACCCGGACGGGCCCATGACGGCCGTCCAGCCGCCGCGCGGGAAGTCGATCGTCACGTCGTCGACTGCTCGCACGGCGGCTGCTCCCCGGCCGTAGGTCCGGCTGATTCCGCGCAGCGCCACCGCGGTGGCCGTCACCGTGACAGTGGTTGTCTCCATACCTCCGAGGCTAGGAACGGACAGGGCCCCGCGTCGCTGCCGCTGTCCCCCCGGCCGTGGTAGGGCTACCCGGACCTGTCGCGCACGGTGTCTTCCGGCGTAGCGCGTGCCACCGCCGCCGGGATGGCCGGCGCCGGCCGGCTGGGGCGCAGCCGGTCGCGGACACGGTGCGCCGCGTCGCCAGCGGTGGCGGCGATCATCGGCAGCAGCCGGGTCGAGTTCATGATCGCGACCTCCTCGGCCGGGGTGGTGACGCCGTCGAGGAAGCGCAGCACCCGCTCGGCCGGGTTGCGGTCGAAGAGCCGGTCGAAGAACTCGGGTCCGCCCACCCCGCCACGGTCCAACGCCCGCAGGGCCACCGCGTCCATCCACCGGTGCCGGCGCGGGTACGCCGCCGCCGGCACCGGCGCTCGGCCCGCCGCGAGGGCGCGGGCCACCTGGTCGGCCTGGCGGTACATGGCGGAGAAGGTGAAGCCGGTGGACGGACGGGTCGCACCACCAGCCGTGCCGAGCCGGACCACGCGGGGTGAGGGCCGGGGCGGGAACGGCGCGTCGGTCATCGGAATCACGCCGTTCTCCACCTCGCGCACCCGCAGCCGGGCCGGATCGAGCCCGAGCAGGTTTCGGTAGCCGGCCAGCGCGGCGTCGTACCCGGCGTCGCTGAGCAGAACCGGCGAGAACTCGGTGTACTCGACCAGCGCGTAACGGTCGCTCACCGGCAGCACGTACCCGAAGGACACGCCCCGGGGCGGCTGCGGGGTGCGGAAGTCCATCAGCACGGCACGCGCCGCGTCGAACGTGGGCCGGTCGGCCTCCAGCCACCAGCCACGGAAGTGCTGCAACCAGGTCGTCCGCCCCGCCCGCGCCGGTGGGCGGGGGCGGGAGTCGAGCACCCAGCCGGCCCGTACGGTCTGCCCGTCGCCGACGCGCACCACCACCCGCGTGCCGTCGTCGGTCAGCGTGTCGGCGGGGGCGACGATCCGGGTGACGTCGAGCCGGCGCTCGGCCTCGGCCGCCCGGTCGTAGACCGGGCCGGAGCGGAGCATGGCGTACCGCAGCGGGGTCAGGTCCAGGACGCGGCGCCGCGTCTCCGTGGCCACCTCGACCTGCTGCCAGCTCGCGCTGAGCAGTGGGTCCAGGTCGACGTCCGGGTGACCCCAGAACGCCCAGGTGCGGTCCTGACCGCGTCGGCGCACCGGGTCGACGACGGCGATCCGCAGGTCGCGGACGCCGTGCCGGTCCAGTGCGGCGAGCAGCAACGACGCCGCGCCGCCGCCGCCGAGCAGCGCGAGGTCGACGTCGAGCGGCGCGGAGTCGGTCACCCGCACCACGCTGCCACACCGTCGCGCGCCAGCACCGGATGGGCCGGAACGGCGCTCAGGCCACCGGGGCGGGCGACTCGACCGGGGGCGGGTCGGTGTAGGCGTGCGCGACAGCCGCGCGGTTGAAGACCCGCCAGGTGGCGACGGAGACACCGATCGCCACCACCAACCCGACCCAGTACGGCGCGGTGATGCCGAAGCGGGCGGCGAGCACCCCGCCGAGCAGAGCACCCACGCAGTTGCCGCCCGCCGCCACGAAGAGGGTCGTGCTGGCCACCCGCCCCTGCAAGGCCGCCGGGGTGAGTCGTTGGCGCAGGGAGTTCGCCACGATGTTCCACAGCGCGCCGTGCACACCGAAGGCGAAGAGCGCGACCCCGACCACGATGGTGCTACGGGAAGCGGCCAACGCCAGGTGCAGCCCCGCCTCGATCAGCAGACCGACCCGGATCGTCCAGGTGGGGCTGATCCAGGCGATGATCCGGTCGCCGAGGAGCGCGCCGAGCACCCCACCGCAGGCCATGCAGGTGAACAGCAACCCGTACCCGACAGACCCGAGTCGTAGCCGCTCGCCGGCGAGCAGCACCAGCACGGCAAGCGCGGCGGTGAGGGTCACGTTGAGCAGGCCGATCAGCACGGCCATCGTGCGCAACAACCGCTGCTGGGCCAGCCAGCGAAGCCCCTCGGCGATCTCGCCGCGCATCGAGCGGCGTACGCCGACGTCGGTTGCGGCGGCCCGGAAGTCGCCAGCGATCAGCGCCACCAGCACCGCGCTGAGGGCGTACGTGACGGCGTTGACGAGGAACGGGCTGCCCGCCGAGAGCGCGAACAGGAAGCCACCGAGCGGGCCGGCGAGCATGCTGTGCATGAGGGTGGCGCCACCGCTGAGCCAACCGTTGGCGCGCTCCAGGCGGTGCCGTGGCACCACGCTCGGCACCATGGCCTGACTCGCCGCGCGGAACACGATCTCCCCGGTGTTGACCAGGAACAACACCGCGTACAGCAGCGCCACCCCGCCGTGGCCGGTGAGGATCGCGGTGGCCAGAACGGCGAGCGCGACCACCCGGACCAGGTCGATGACGATCATCAGGCGGCGGCGGTCCATCCGGTCCACCAGCACCCCGCCGGGCAGGGCGAAGAGCAGCCAGGGCAGCCACGCCACGGCGGACGCCCCGGCCACCACGAGCGGATCGGAGGTACGCGAGGCGACGAAGAGGGGCGCGGCGACGGTGGCCAGGCCGCTGCCCAGGGCCGAGAGGGTGCTGGCCGCCCAGAGCCGGGCGAACACCGTGCCCAGACCAGCCTCCGTGTCCCGTCTCACGGCCAGCGAACCTACCAGTGCCGCCGCACGGCCGACCGGGATTTATCCCACCGGCAGAAGCCTCGGGCGGTCAGGTTGACATGCAACCGGCTGGCTGCCTATGTTGACATGCAACCAATCGGTTGCATGTTGAGGGAGGGTCGATGGACGAGGCGTTTCGGGCGTTGGCCGATCCCAGTCGGCGTCGGCTGCTCGATCGGCTCAACGAGCGCAACGGCCAGACCCTGCGCGAGCTTTGTGACGGGCTGATGACGACCCGACAGGCGGTCAGCAAGCACCTGTCGGTGCTGGAGGCAGCCAATCTCGTCACGACCGCGCGGCGCGGCCGGGAAAAGCTGCACTACCTCAACGCCGCCCCGATCAACGCCATCGCCGACCGGTGGCTCAGCCGCTACGACCGCGAGCGGGCGGCAGCGCTCGCGGACCTGACCACAGCATTGGAGCGCCAACCCATGGAGAGCCCCACGTTCACCTACACCACCTACGTCACCACCACCCCGCAACGCCTGTGGGCCGCGCTCACCGAGCCGGCATTCACCCGCCGCTACTGGGGTGGAGTCGCCCTGGTGTCGGACTGGCAGGTCGGGTCACCGGTGCTGTGGCAGGACGCGCCGGGCGACGAGCCTCGTGACCTCGGCCAGCGCGTGCTGATCGCCGAGCCGCATCGTCGCCTGTCCTACAGCTGGCACGGCTTCCAGCCCGAACACGCCGCGCATTTCGGCTGGTCCCCCGAGGACCTGGCCGCCCGGCTCGGCGAGCGCCGGTCGAAGGTGAGCTTCGAGATCGAGCCGCACGGCGCGTCGGTCGTCCGGCTGACCGTCATTCACGACGACTTCTCCGCCGACAGCGAGATGCACCGGGCGATCAGCGGCCAGCTCGACGGCAGCGGCGGCTGGCCCGAGCTGCTGGCCAGCCTCAAGACCCTGGTGGAGACCGGCGAGCCGGTCCCCGCGCAACCCGCCGGCTGACCGGTCGCGCCCATCCGACACCGTCGTCGAGATCCGCACAACTTCAGCGATGTAGTGGCCTGCGGAACCCCCGAGGCCGCTACATCATGGAAGTTGTGCGGATCTTGGACAGGTGACGCGATACCTCGCCATCGGCCCAGCACCTCGCCATCGGCCCAGCGGCGACAGCCCGACCGGAGGGACATCGATCGGAGCACCGGTGCCGGTCGGGTCGTCCGGGCCTTTCCGCAGCTCTCCCCGCCTTCGGGTGGACACGTGACGGCAACGAGGATTTCTCATTTTCACCTGATCGAGGACCCAACCCACCTAGTGTTGGGCACACCGGTGCTAGTCACGGAGTTGGCCACCCGAACGACGTCCCACGCAGTCAGCGGACGAAAAGTGAGGGAAGACGCGTATGAAGGTCTCAACAGCACTCTGCTCGGCGGCGCTCGGCGTGGGCCTCGGCACGCTCCTGCTGCCAGGCGCCGCGCTGGCCGACACCACGGTGTCACCAGCCACCACACCGGTCGGTGGGACCGTCGTGCTCACCGCGACGACCTGCAACCCGAAGTCGGGTGACGCCATCTTCCGGGTCACCGGCCCCAACCGCGACCAGAACGTCCGATCCACCACGGCCGCCGCCGGCGGCGGACTGAGCGCCGAACTCTTCACCGCCGGGTTCACCCTGGGTACGTACACGGTGGCGGCGACCTGCGGCGACGGCAGCTCGGCCGGCAGCGCGTCATTCACCGTCACCCCGATCGGCGGCGCACCGGCCGGCTCCGGCGGCGACAGCCACGACACCGGCGCTCTGGCCGCTGGCGGCACGCTGCTCGGCACCGCCCTCGCCGGCGCGGTGATCCTGATCCGCCGGCGACGTCCGGTGTCCACTGTCGCCTGATCGGCGGCCGCTCCATCCCTGAGGACGGGTGCCCGCGCCGGTGACACCGGCGCGGGTACCCCGACGATCCGTTACGGAGGTGTCCACGTGTGGTGGCGGCGGAGCCTACCGGCCGTGGTGGCCCTGCTCGGCGTGACCGGGCTGGGACTGATCACCGTCGGCCTCACCGCCGACCCGGCACAGCCTCCACGGCCGCCGGCCGACGCGCCGAGGCGCACCCACCCCGCACCGGACCTGGCACCGCTGCCGCGCGCCGCCCCGGTCCGGGTGCAGATCCCCACCATCGGCGTACGCGCGGAGGTCGTCCCGGTCGGCGCGAACGCCGCCGGGGTGCTGGAGGTGCCACCACTGGACCGGCCCACCCTCGCCGGCTGGTACCGGCACGGGGTCAGCCCCGGCGAGACCGGCAACGCCGTCCTGGTGGGACACGTGGACTCACCAGCCGGCCCGGCGGTCTTCTTCGACCTCGGTCGGCTGCGCACCGGCGAGCAGATCCAGATCACCCGCGCCGACACACAGGTCACCACCTTCACCGTGGATGACGTCCGCGCGTACCCCAAGGACCGCTTCCCCTCCGCGCTGGTCTACGGCCCGGCCGACGCCGCCGGGCTACGCCTGATCACCTGTGGCGGCCGGTTCGATGCCGCGACCGGCAACTACGTCGACAACGTCGTCGTCTTCGCCACCCGCACCGCCTGAGCGCCCCGCCCGCCTGTCGGGAGCCGGACCCTGCTCGGCAGAATGCGGTGACACCATCCCTGCGGGCACCGCGATCGGGGCGGTGCGCCGGCGACGGGGAGGCACACGGTGGATCAGCGACCGGTACGGGACCGGGCCGGTCGAGGCGTACGCGCCCTGGCCCGTCGACTACTCGGCCGGGTCGAGGGAGACGCCCCCACCCCACGCCGGTCCAACCCGGACGCCGTCGTCGACTGCGCCGTCTACGTCAACGGCAGACGCGAGCCCGGCCAGCGGCACTACGCCGACGCGTACGCCCGCGCGCGGCACGTCCGCGACGCGTTCGTGTGGCTGGGGTTGCACGACCCCGGCCCGGCCGTGCTCGCCGCGGTCGGCCGAACCTTCGGCCTCGACGAGCTGACCGTCGAACAGGCGCTCGCCGACGGGCACCGGCCCACCGTGCAGCGCCATGGACCGGTCACGCTGCTGGTGCTGCGCACCGCCGGGTACGTGGAGCACGAAGAGCTGACCGACACCTCCGAGGTGATCGACACCGGGGACGTGATGGTGCTGATCGGCGACCGGTTCGCCATCACCGTCCGGCACGGCGCCGCCGGGGCGCTACGCAGCGTCCGCGCTGACATCGAGCGCCGACCCACCCTGCTGGCCGCCGGACCATGGGCGGTGGCGTACGCGGTCTGCGCCCGGATGGTCGACTCCTACCTGGAGGTGGCCGGACACGTGGAGCGCGACCTGGAACGGGTCGAGGAGGCCGTGTTCGCCCGCGACCGAAGGGCCGACATCCAGCACATCTACCAGCTCAAGCGGGAGGTGGTGGAGTTCAAACGGGCGGTCCTGCCATTGCAGGCACCCATGCGTACGCTGCTCGACCCCGACGGCCCGCCACGCACCCTGCACCGCTGGTTCGTCGATGTGGACGGCCGGCTGAGCCGGGCGGTCGACCGGGTGGCCGCGTACGACGACCTGCTCACCTCGATCGTCCAGTCGCGACTGGCCCAGCTCGCCGTGGAACAGAACAACGACATGCGCAAGATTGCCGCGTGGGCGGCCATCGCGGCCACCCAGACCGGCATCGCTGGCATCTACGGCATGAACTTCGACCACATGCCCGAGCTGGCCTGGCGCTACGGCTACGGGGGCGCGGTGACCCTGATGGCGATCGCCGCCCTGATCCTGTACCGCCTGTTCCGCCGCTCCGGCTGGCTCTGATCCCTCCGCCCCGGCGGTGCGCGGGTGGGCGGCCAGCGACTACCGTCGCCGGGGTGATGTGGCAGCGATACGTGGCGATCGGTGACAGCACCACCGAAGGGCTCGACGACCCGGACGGCAACGGCGGCTACCGGGGCTGGGCCGACCGGTTCGCCCTGGCGGTGGCCCGCGCGCAGGGTGGTCTGGAGTACGCGAACCTGGCCATCCGTGGCCGGACCACCGCGCTGATCCGCGCCGAGCAGCTCCAGCCCGCCCTCGACCTGGCCCCCGACCTGGCCACCGTGGTCGCCGGCATGAACGACATGTTGCGCCCCTCCTTCGACGCCGACCGCATCGCCGGGGACATCGCGGTGATGCAGCGGGCGCTGGTCGAGCAGGGGGCCACCGTGCTGACGTTCACGATGCCGGATCCGACGCCCGTGATGCCCCTGGCCCGGCCGCTGCGCGGTCGGATGTTGGCGTACAACGAGGCGCTGCGGGCCGCCACCGCGCAGACCGGCGCCACCATGGTCGACCTGGGCGCCCACCCGATCGCCTCGGATCCCCGGCTGTGGAGCGACGACCGGCTGCACGCCAACAGCGCCGGCCACGAGCGGATCGCCGCCGCGCTGGCGTACACCGCGGGTCTGCCCGGGTTCGACGACTCGTGGACACAGCCGTTGCCGCCGGCACCACGGCGACGCCGCGGCGAGGTGCTCGGCGCGGAGCTGGCCTGGACCCGCCGGCACCTGCTGCCCTGGCTGGCTCGGCACCTACGCGGCCAGTCGTCCGGCGACGACCGGGTCGCGAAACGTCCGGTGCCGCTGCCGGTGTCTCTGGACTAGCGACGGTCGGCCTCCGGGGCCGGCCGGCGGTGCGGCAGGATGGCGGGGTGGGTAAGGGTGCGGCACGACGACGGGCGGACACGACGACGGGACGGGCCTGCCCGTGCGGCTCCGGCCAGGCGTACGCGGACTGCTGCGCCCCGCTGCACGGCGGCGACGCGCAGGCGCCGACGGCCGAGGCGTTGATGCGCTCCCGGTTCAGCGCCTTCGCCCTCGGCAACACCGGCTACCTGCTGCGCAGCTGGCACTCCTCGACCCGGCCCGCCGTCCTCGAACTGGACCCGGGGCAGCGGTGGACCCGACTGGAGATCGTCGAGACCGAGCGGGGTGGTCTGCTCGACACCGCCGGCACGGTGACGTTCCACGCCCACTACCGGGACGCGGGCCGGCCCGGCGCGTTGACCGAGCACAGCCGGTTCGTTCGTGAGGACGGCCGATGGGTCTACCTCGACGGCGACCAGCCCTGACGGCTGCGCCGACACCCGGAGTGAGCGTAGGATGACGTCGGCGTAGTCCTGCGCCGCACCTCCCTCCCGGCGCTCACGCCGCCGGCAACGCGGAGGCAAAGGGGGCCTGGAGCTCTCGGGACGTGGTGCCACATGCCCCACTCCGGCGGGGTCGACGGGAGCGTGGGTCCCGGTGACCGTGCCGTTGACCGGGAGCATGTGATGACCAACCAGAGATCGTTCAAGGCCCGGGTCCGAACCCGGATGGCGAAGACCGGCGAGAGCTACACCACGGCCCGCCGGCAACTGCTCAATCGGGCCGCCCAGCCAGCCTCGGCCGCGCCGCCACCTCCGGAGCCCACCCCGACGCCGCGGCCCGGGTCCGCCGCCGCGCAGACCGAGCGCATCGCCGACGACCTGATCCACGCCCGCAGCGGCCGGCGCTGGGCCGACTGGTTCGCCCTGCTCGACGCGGCGGCGGCCACCGAGTGGACGCACACCCAGATCGCCCGCCACCTGGTCGCCGAGCACGAGGTGCCGGGCTGGTGGGCACAGACCATCACCGTCGGGTACGAGCAGGCACGCGGCCTGCGAGCGCCTGGTCAGCAGCGCGGCGGTGGTTTCTCGGCCAGCGCCAGCCGGACGGTGGCGGTGCCGGCGCTGCGGCTGTACGAAGCGTTCGCCGACGAGACGGCACGCGCCCGCTGGCTTCCCGACGTCGACGTACGCGTCCGCACCACCACCGCGCCCCGCAGCTTCCGGGCCGACTGGGTCGGCGGCCCCACCCGGATCGTCGTCGGCTTCGACGCTGTCGGCGAGTCGAAGACGCGGGTCAACGTCCTGCACGAGAAGCTGACCGGGGCCGAGCAGGCCGCGGAGCTCAAGGCGTACTGGCGGGAACGGCTCGCCGTGTTGAAGGAACTGCTCGAGTCGAACGGAGACCACCGATGACCATGACGTTCATCAACCTGCCGGTGCGCGACCTGAGCACCGCCGCCGAGTTCTACCGGGCGCTCGGCTTCGTCGCCGACCAGACCGAGCCGACCGGGGACAGCCTGGCGCTCACCATCTCCGACGGCACCCGGCTGATGCTGCACGTCCGCTCGGCCTTCGAGGCGTACACCGGGGTTTCCGCCCCGGACACGGCCACCAGCCGAGAGGTCATCGTGGGGCTGTCGGCGCAGAGCCGGGAGCAGGTCGACGAGCTGGTCGACCAGGCGGCGGTCGCCGGTGGGGAGTCGCTCGGGCCGGGAGTGGCCAACGGGCCGATGTACATGCGTGGCTTCCGGGACCTCGACGGCCACCAGTGGTCGTTCCTGCACATGTCCTCCTGAGCGCGCTCCCGGCGGCGGCCACACCGGCCGCCGCCGGGGCCCTGGTCAGTCGGGTCCGGTCGCGGCAGCCGCGGCGACACCGGCGGGCGCCGCCGTGGTGCGCCGGTGGCGGGTCAGCACCACCAGCCCCACGATGAGATACGGCCCGGCCGTCACCGCGAACGCCACCGCGTTGCCGGCCGCCGTGGCGAGCAGGCCAAAGCAGACGTACGTCCCGATGATCAGCACGTCGGTGGCCATCCCCGCCATCGAGGTGACGGTGGCGCGGCTGCTGCCGGTGATCCGGGCCTGCAGCCGCGCGTCGGCCAACACGGTGGCCAGTTGCGCGGCCCCGAACGCCACCGCGAGCAGCACGAACCCGGCCGGGTGCTCGAGGAGTGCGCCCCCGGCCAGCGCGACGCCGACGAGGCACAGCAGAGCGCCGTAACCCCGGTGGCTCAACCGCTCCCCCGCCGGGGCGAGCAGCCCTCCGACGGTCACCCCGGCCCAGAGCAGCAGGAGCAGCAACGGCACGGCCTGCGCTCCGACGCCGGTGTCCAGGGCCAGCAGCGGCGTGAACTCGTCCAGCGCACCCCAGTCGGCGGTCACGACGGCGACCAGCAGCACGGCGGCCCGTACCGGCGGGCGCGTGCGAACCTGCGCCACCCCGGCCCGGAGCGTGTCCCACCAGCCCAGGTCACCATCGTCCGGGTCGGCCGGTGCGGCAGTTCCGGACACGCGTTCCCCGGGCACCTCGGCGGACGATGGGCGGTGCTCCGGAAACCGGGTGGCGACCACTGTGGCGAACAGGCAGGCGAGCACGCTGGCCGCGCCGACCACCGGGTACCCGCCGACGGCGAACACCGGGCCGGCGAGCACTCCGGAGCACACCACCCCCAGCACGCCCGCCGTGCGCGCGCGGCCGAGCACCCGGGCGTACCGTCCGACCGCGCCGAGCCGGTCCAGCTCGGTCCAGACCAGCGCCTCCAGCGCGCCGGAAACCAGCGCGCCGGCCGCGCCCCAGAGCAGGAAACCAACCGCGAACGCCGGGTACGACGGCACCAGCACCCACAGCGCGAAAGCGGCGGCGGTCACCAGCGGGGCGAGGCACAGCAGCAGGCGGCGGGACACCACGTCGGCCCACGCGCCGGACGGCACCTCGAACAGGATGCCGGCGGCCGACCAGACGACGAAGAGCGACGAGATCTGCCCCACCGACAACCCGGTGTCGGCGAAGAACACCACGTACAGCGGGTAGAGCAGGACGAGGTCACTGAGGAACGCGTACCCGTAGAGGGTGGCCGTCAGCCGGCGGACCGCCGGGTCGGGCACGCGCGAGGCGAGGTGAGTCATGAGGCCTTCCCGTGGGAGTGGAGACGGACACCGGTCGTGCGGTGCCCGTGGTGGCCCACGGGATCGGTCTACGCTGCGGGATCAATGTCGCCAGGTCATGCGGCGATGCTAGACGTGCTGCGCTGCGCCGGCCAGCGTTTTCGACCTGCCGGACAACGCGTCAGCGGGGCGGGGATCCCGCGAGGGACCCCACCCCGCTGATGCCACGGCGGGTCAGCGCCGGTGCGGATCGACCGGCGGGATGACCGTGGTGGTCTCGCTGTCGTCGTTGGTGCGCTGCCCGGGCACCGCGCCGCCGGCGCTCACCACCTGGGTCGTGTCGGCATCGCCCCGACCAACCACCTGGGTCGTGTCGGCGTCGCCCCGACCAACCACCTGAGTCGTGTCGGCGCTGTGGTCGACCGGTCGGGTCACCACCTGGGTGGCCTCCGCGTCGGCAGGCCGGGTCACCACCTGGGTGGCCTCGGGATCGGTGGCGACGGTCGACGGCCGGGTCGACTCAGCACCCGGTCCGGTGGTGACGGTCGACAGGCGGGCCTGCTCGGCCTCGGCGTCGCGGCGGCCGTCCCGGTAGGCGCGGGCGTGCGAGGCGATCAGCTGCGACTCCTGCTCGGCACGGGTCAGCCACCCCTCCCACCGGCTCTGCATCGGACGGATCAGGCCACCGCCGACCCCGACGACGAGGATTCCGCCGACGGTGGCCAGCACGGCGATCAGCACGGGAGTGGTGACCGCGGTGGCCACGCCGATCTGGTTCAGCGCCGCGATGACGCCGAGGCCGAGGATGAACACCGAGGCGATGTTGGCCAGCACCCGGCCGTACGACAGGCCGCCGAGCGCACCGCTGATGATGTCCTTGACCGCGTTGGCGATGGCGGCGGCGACCACGACGATGACGATCGCGACGAAGGCACGGGGCAGCCACGAGATCACCGCGGCGAGCAGGTCGGAGATCGGGTTCGGCCCCCAGATGCCGAAGGCGAGCTGGAGGGTGAACAGCAGCACGGCGTAGTAGACGAGCTTCGCGACGATGTCGCTGGCGTCGTACCGGGAGCGACTCAACGCCCGACGGACGCCGCCGCGTTCGACGGCGCGGTCGAAGCCCACCCGCTCCAGGACCTTCTCCACGATCTTCAACACGGCCTTGGCGATCAGCCATCCGGCCACCAGGATCGCCAGGAAGGCGACGGCCTTGGGCACGAAGAGCATCACCGAGCGGAGGGCGTCGCCCACCGCGTCGCTGACGTTGTCACTCATGTGGTCATTCCTTTACGCGGGGCAGCCGGGATGGTCGTTCCCCGACCTACCCCCGACCCCGCGCGCGGAAACGCCGGCCACTTACGGTCCGAATGATCAATTCGCGCGCCGGGCCCTCTAGCGCGCCGGTGAGTTTTGGCAATATCCTCCGGAGCACGTGCGCCACTGGAGCTACTTTTCATCCCCGCCGTCGGCCGCAGGAGGAGATGTCAATGCACGTCGACCATTCCGAAGTGGATCGCCGGACACTGCTGCGGGCCGGCCTCGGCGCCGCCACGGTCGCCGTCGTCGGGAGTGAACTCGCCTTCCCCGGCGCGGCCCACGCCGCCCCCGGCACCGACCTGGACTGGATCATCAGCTGCGACGAGTGGGCCGCCCGCCCGCCGAAGGATCCGCTGTCGGTCAGCGCCACCGCCACCAACAAGATCATCGTGCACCACATGGCGTTCCCGAACGTCACCGACTACTCCCGCGAGCAGGCCGTCAAGCTGGCGCACGACTGCCAGGACCTGCACATCGACGGCAACGGCTGGTCGGACACCGGCCAGCACTTCACGGTGAGTCGGGGCGGCTACGTGCTGGAAGGTCGCCGGGGCAGCCTGGAGCGACTCGAAGCCGGCGACCGGCAGATGATCTCGGCGCACTGCCCCGGCGAGAACGGCCGGGCCATCGGCATCGAGAACGAGGGCACCTACGTCACCGAGACGCCGCCGAAGGCGCTGACCGACTCGCTGGTCAAGCTCTGCGTCACCATCTGCCGCCAGTACGGGCTGCACGCGCACGACATCTTCGGCCACTGGGACTTCCGCACCACCGAGTGCCCGGGCGCCGCCTTCTACCGGCAGTTCCCGGACCTGCGGCGGCGGGTCCACGCAGCCCTCGGCACCAAGCTCGGTGACGTGCCGGCGCGCCGCTGGCCCGACCTGTGGCGCTTCGTCAACTCCCCCTCGGTCCGGGTGGTGCAGCACCTGCTCGCCTACCGGGGCTACGCGGTTACGGTCAGCGGCACGTTCGACGCCGCGACCGTGACCGCCGTGCAGGACTGGCAGGCCCGCAACGGCATCCCCGTGGACGTGGACGCCACCCTCACCCCGCCCACCTGGGAGACGCTGGCGCCGGAACTGAACCAGCACGCCACCGGCGCGCCGGTCACGGCCGTGCAGGAGATCCTCGCCACCAAGGGGTACGCGGTCACCGTCACCGGGGCGTACGACCACGCCACCCGGGCGGCGGTGCAGGACCTGCAGGCGCTGCACGGCCTGCCCCGTAACGGCAAGCTCAGCACGAGCACGTGGTGCACGGTCGTCGGCGGGTCGGTCCGCCAGTCGTACAAGCACCGCTGATCCGACGAGTACGACGGCGGCGGTGCGGGGCGTACCCGCACCGCCGCGCGGCGTTTCACCAGCGCAAACCTGCGCGCGCCTCGTTGTCCGCCCTCCAACGGTCTGCGACGATGACGCCGACCAGGACCAAGGAGGGGTGCCGTGCAGACGCGACTCAACCCGTACCTCAACTTCCCCGGCACGGCCCGTGCGGCGTTGACCTTCTACCATCGCGTGTTCGGTGGCGATCTGACGGTGAACACCTTCGGCGATTTCGGCAACCCGGATCCGGAGCTGTCCGACCAGGTCATGCACGGGCAGCTCGAGTCCCCCAACGGCCTCACCCTGATGGCCTCGGACCTTCCGCCCGGGATGACCCACCAGCCCGGCACCAACATCACGATCAGCCTCAGCGGCGACAACCACGACGAGCTGGTCGGTTACTGGGAGCAGCTCTCCGCGAGCGGTTCGGTGACGGTCCCGTTGGAGAAGCAGATGTGGGGCGCCGAGTTCGGCCAGTGCGTCGACGCGTACGGCATCGCGTGGTTGGTCAACATCTCCCCGCCCGAGTCCTGACCAGCCCGACGGCGCGGCCCGGCCGGTTTGGCCCGCAGCGTGGGCGGAAAGAGTGCCGGGCATGAGATGGGCCCGTCGAACCGTACCCGCCGTCGCAGCCGCCGTGGCGGCGCTCGCCGCGCGGGATCTGCTCCAGCGCGACCACGCACTGCTGCGCAACTTTCCGGTGCTCGGCCGCGCCCGTTACCTGTTGGAGGCGATCGGGCCGGAGCTGCGGCAGTACATCGTGGCCGGCAACAACGAGGAACGGCCGTTCACCCGCGACCAACGCCGCTGGGTGTACGCGTCGGCCAAGCAGGAGAACAACTACTTCGGCTTCGGCACGGACAACGACATCGAGCACACCGCCGGGTACCCGATCATCAAGCACCGCACGTTCGGCCGGGCGGTGCCGCCCTCGACGCCGACCGCCGGGCACGACGTGCGGTTGCCCTGCGCGAAGGTGCTCGGCGCGGCTCGTGGGCGGGTCCACGCGTTCCGACCGGAGTCGGTGGTCAACATTTCCGGGATGAGCTTCGGCTCGCTCTCCGGCAACGCCATCACCGCCCTGAACAAGGGGGCCGCGCTCGCCGGCTGCCTACAGAACACGGGCGAAGGCGGCCTGTCGCCGTACCACCGCAACGGTGGTGACCTGGTCTTTCAACTCGGGACGGCGTACTTCGGGTGTCGCGACGAGCAGGGCCGGTTCAGTCTGGGCCGGCTGAAGGACCTGGTCGCCGGCTCACCGGTGAAGGCGTTGGAGATCAAGCTGAGTCAGGGGGCCAAGCCGAGCCTCGGTGGGCTGCTGCCCGCGGCGAAGGTGTCCGCCGAGATCGCCGACACCCGGGGCATCCCCGCCGGACGGGACTGCGTCAGCCCGTCCCGGCACGCCGAGTTCTCCGACTGCGACAGCCTGCTCGACTGGGTGGAACTGCTGGCCGCCGAGACGGGCCTACCGGTCGGCATCAAGTCGGCGGTCGGGGACCTCGACTTCTGGCAGGAGCTGGCCACCCTGATGCGCGACACCGGCCGGGGCGTCGACTTCGTGACGATCGACGGCGGCGAGGGTGGCACCGGCGCCGCGCCGCTGATCTTCACCGACTCCGTGTCGCTCCCGTTCCAGCAGGGCTTCTCCCGGGTGTACAAGGTCTTCGCCGAGCACGACCTGCACGAGCAGGTGGTCTTCGTCGGCAGCGGCAAGCTCGGCCTGCCGGACAACGCCATCGTGGCCTTCGCGCTCGGCTGCGACCTGGTCAACGTCGGTCGCGAGGCGATGCTGTCGATCGGCTGCATCCAGGCGCAGAAGTGCCACACCGACACCTGCCCCACCGGTGTCGCAACCCAGAACGCGTGGCTCACCCGGGGCCTGGACCCGACGTCGAAGTCGGTCCGGGCGGCCAACTACCTGCGGACGTTGCGCCGCGACCTGACCAAGGTCGCCGAGGCCTGCGGCGTGGAGCACCCCGGCCTGATCGGCACCGACGCCGTGGAGATCCTGGACGGCCGCACCGGCTCCACCCCACTGCACGAGGTGTACGGCTACCGGCCGGAATGGGGTCTGCCCTCGCCGGCCGACCAGGCGGAGATCGTTCGGCTGATGACGGCGCAGGCGCCACGGGGCGGCAGCGCCCCGCCGTCGGCTACCGCCGTCGGGTGAGGCTCACCCGGGCCTGCCAGTGTTCTCGATGCCTGCCATGTTCTCGATGAGCACCGGCAGTCGACGCACGATAAACCCGTGGAGCCGGCGCCGGGGCACGCCTTAGGGTGACGCCGTGCTGATCAGACGCGAGACACCCGCCGACGTCGACGCCATCCGGGCGGTGCACTCCGCCGCCTTCGCCAAGGCGGACGGCGTTGGCGTACCGGTCGAGGCGACCCTGGTCGACGCGCTGCGCGCCGACGAGGGCTGGCTGCCCGCGTACTCCCTGGTGGCGACCGACCCGGACGGCCAGGTGGTGGGGCACGTGGTGGCCACCCGCGCCCGGGTGGCCGGTGAGCCGGTGGCGCTCGGGCTGGGACCGCTCGGTGTGCTGCCCGAGTGGCAGCGGCGCGGGGTTGGCGAGGCCCTGATGCACGCGGTGCTCGGCGCGGCCGACGCCCACGACGAGCCGCTGGTGGTGCTGCTCGGTCACCCCGACTACTACCCACGGTTCGGGTTCCGGCCCGCCGTGGAGTTTGGCGTCACCCCGCCGCAGCCGTGGGGTCCCCAGTATTTCCAGGCCCGACCGATGAACGCGTGGCGAGAGTCGATCCGCGGCGAGTTCCGCTACGCCCGCCCGTTCGAAGACCTGTGACCCGACCCCACATCCGCCGGCGACGCGCCACCGACCTCGACGGCTGCGTCGCGGCGCTCGCGGACGTCCACCGGGCCGACGGGTACCCCCTGAACTGGCCCGCCGACCCGCACCGGTGGCTACGCGAACCGCACCCGGCGCGCGCCTGGGTCGCCGTCGACTCCGACGCGGCAATCGTCGGACACGTCGCGGTGCACCGGGTGCCCGGCCCGGTGGACGGGCCTCCTGCCCGGCCGACCGCCGAGGTGGCGCGTCTCTTCGTGATACCGGCCGCCCGAGGGTTGGCGCTGGGCAGCGCGCTGCTGGCCCGGGCCCGGCAATGGGCGAGTGCGCGTGGGACGGATCTGGTGCTCGAGGTGACCTCCAGCAGCACCGCGGCCGCCGCCCTCTATGAGCGCACCGGTTGGCGGTGCACCGGCACCAGCACAGCTCCGTGGACCGCCCCGGACGGCGGCTCGGTGTCGCTGCGCCACTACACGCTGCGTGGTGACGCCGCACCGGCCATCGCCGTGAGACGGCGGGCGAGCTGGGCGGCGGCCTCGCGCAGCTCCGGCGGCTCCAGCACCTCCACGTCGTAACTCAGCCGGGCAATGTGCGCGGCGACCCAGTCCAGGCTCTCCCCGCCGACGACCAGCACACACCACCCGTCGCGATCGTCCTCAACCCGCCCCACCTGCGGCGGGACCATGTCACGCACCCGATCGGCCGGGGCGTGCACGCGCACCCGGGCGAGATGCCGGTACGGCGCCTCGGTCACCGACCGCTGCACGAAGGCGACCGGATCCGGGTGCACGCGCACCCGGAAGCGCCACGTCGTCGCCACCGCCGCCCGCATCCGGTCCAGGCGGAACGTACGCCAGTCGTCGCGGTCGACGTCCCAGGCCATCAGATACCAGCGGCGGCCCGTGGTGACCATCCGGACCGGCTCGACCGTCCGCTCGTGCTCCCCGCCGTCGCGACCGGCGTACCGGAACCGGACCCGCACCGCGTCCCGACAGGCACGCGCGAGTGTCATCAGCAGCTCGGCGTCGATCTCGGCGACCGGGCCGATGAGGGTCTCCGTCGAGCCGTGCACCGCCCGCACCTCGGCGCGCAGCCGCGACGGCATCACCTGATCCAGCTTCGCGAGAGCCCGCAGCGCCGCCTCGCCGGCTCCGGCGACCGTGCCGCCCGAGGCGAGCCGCAGGGAGATCGCGGTGGCGATCGCCTCCTCGTCGTCGAGGAGCAGGGGCGGCAGCCGAGTGCCCGCGCCGAGTCGATAGCCGCCGCCGACGCCCGCCGTGGCGTGCACGGGGTAGCCGAGCGTGCGCAGTCGCTGCACGTCGCGGCGTACACAGCGGCCGGTGACCCCCAGCTCGGCGGCGAGTTCGGCGGCCGTGCAGGACGGGCGTCGCTGCAACAGCGCCAGCAGCCGCAGCACCCGTTCGGTCGTCGCCTCGACAGTCACCGGCCGATCGTTGCACAGATAGCGGAACGTCCCTGTCCGCTATTTCGGAGAGGGTGCAGATCATGACCGACCAGAGCAGAAAACAGGGAGCTGACATGGCACGCAGCGTGCAGATCACGTTCGACTGCGCCGACCCTGCCGCGTTGGCGGCGTTCTGGGCCGAGGCGCTCAGCTACCAGGTGCAGGCCCCGCCCGGAGACTTCGAGTCATGGGAGGAGGCGCTGGAAGCGATGGGGGTGCCGCCGGAGAACCGTAACGACGCGTCGGCGGTGGTCGACCCCGAGGGCGCGGGACCCCGCCTGTTCTTCCAACGGGTCCCCGAGCACAAGCAGGTGAAGAATCGCGTACACCTCGATGTGCGAGCCGCTCCGGGGCTGGAGGGCGACGAGCGGATGGCGGCCCTGGAGGCGGAGGCCGTCCGGCTCGGTTCGCACGGCGCCACCCGGCTGGATCGCCATGAGCCCGCTCCCCCGCTGGCGGGCGGTCACATCGTGATGGCCGACCCCGAGGGGAACGAGTTCTGCCTCGACTGATCGGGCCGCACAGCTGACCCACCCCCGAGCGGACCGCAAGGGGTCTCGGTGCGCAACGCCACGGTCGGCGTTGCGCACCGAGTTGACACTGGCGCTTGCTCATGCCAATAATAGTTGGCATGAGCCAAGGTGAGCTATGGGAGAGTTGAGCGGCGACCGACTGATCGAGGTCCTTGCCACTCTGGCCAGTCCGCACCGACTGCGTGTGCTCGCCGCACTGACCGGCGGACGCGCCTACGTCTCACAGCTCGCCCGCGATCTGGGCATCAGCCGCGCGCTGCTGCAGGTGCACCTCAAGAAGTTGGAGAAGGCCGGGCTGGTCACCGCGCATCTGGAGTTGTCCGAGGACGGCAAGGCACTCAAGTACTACGAGGCCACGCCGTTCTCGCTGCACCTCACGCCCGACGTGGTGGCGGTCGCCGTCACAACCCTGAGCAACGCCGGTGACGGCGACGCCGTACCGAAAGGAAACAATTAGATGGACATCACCGCCTCGGTCTTCCTCGTAGTCGTCGCCGCCCTGCTCATCGCGGTCATCTGGTATGCGAGCGTCCGCACACGGACCGCCGTGTCCGCCGAAATGCAGCGGCAGTACGCCGAGCAGGCCGCCGAAACCCAGCGCCTGCTGACCGAGATGAGCGCACAGTTGGCCGACCTGAACCGGCGCACCACGGACATGCAACGCATCCTCAAGGACGCCGAATGACCGCACTCAGCCTCAGTCCGCCGGTCACACTGCTCAACGTCCCCAACGCCATCACCGCCGTACGGACGGCCGTCTCCGTCGGGCTCGCCGTGGCGGCGCTGACCCACCGCAGCGCTCACCTGCTCGTCGCCGCCTACCTGATCTACTGGATCGGCGACATCCTCGACGGTGTCGCCGCCCGCGCCCTGGGACAGGAGACGCGCACCGGCGCGGTCTTCGACATCGTCGCCGACCGTGCCTGCACGTCGGCCTGCGCCGCCGCGCTGGTCGTGCTGCGGCCCGCCACGGCCCTGCCGATCGCGGTGTTTCTGGTCCAGTTCATGGTCATCGACCAGTTGCTGAGCCTGATGTTCCTGCGCTGGCCGCTGCTGAGCCCGAACTACTTCGCCCACGTCGATCGGCGCATCTACCGATGGAACTGGTCGCCGCCGGCGAAGGCGCTGAACACCGCCGCGGTGGTGCTCCTGGCGATCTTCGCGCCGATGGCCGCGGCCGTCGCGTTCGCCCTCGGGGTCGCCGCGGTGAAGGTCGTCTCGTTGGTCTGCGCCGCCAAGTTGCCGGCGGGCCTGTCGCACGCCCGGCCATGATCGCCGCCCTGGCGGCCGCGGCCGTCGGGCTCCTCTCGGCCTTCCTGCCGTTCACCCCGGCCGAGCCGTACCTGATCGCGGCCGCGGCGACGACCGGCGCGCCGCCCGTGGCGCTCGGCGTAGCCGCCGCTGTCGGCCAGACCGCCGGCAAGATCCTGATCTTCCTCGGCGCGCGGGGCGCGATCCGCTCGGCCTGGCTGCAACGCCGCCTCAGCCGACGCTCCGCCGCGCCGGCACGACCGGGCCGACTGGGCCGACTGGGCCGGATGCTCGCGCGGCCGAAGGCGGCCGGTGCGCGACTCGTCGAGGTGATGGAACGCCCTCACCAGTCGACCGGGCTGCTGCTCACCAGCGCCGTCACCGGATTTCCACCGCTGCTGGCCGCCAGCGTCTACCTGGGCCGCACACCGATGCGCCCGGTCGCCTTCGCGGCGACGTGCCTGCTGGGCCGAGCGATCCGCTTCGTGACGGTCGCGCTGGCCCCGCAGCTCGCCGGCTACTGAGCGCCGGCCGCCGACCCGTCCCAACCCAGCTCAGTGCCACTTTCGCCGGCCGTCATGCGAACATGTGTACGTGTCGCCCGACGCCAACATCCTGCACGCCGACCTGGACGCGTTCTACGCGTCGGTCGAGCAGCGCGACGACCCGCGCCTACGCGGGCGGCCGGTGATCGTCGGTGGCGGCGTGGTCCTCGCGGCCAGCTACGAGGCGAAGGCGCGGGGCGTACGCAGCGCGATGGGCGGCCAGCAGGCGCGCCGACTGTGCCCGGACGCGATCGTGGTGCCGCCCCGGATGTCGGCGTACACGGCGGCGAGCCGCGCGGTCTTCGAGATCTTCCGACAGACCACGCCGCTGGTCGAGGGGCTCTCCATCGACGAGGCGTTCCTGGACGTGGGTGGCCTGCGCCGGCTGGTCGGGCCACCGGCCGACATCGCCGACCGGCTGCGTCGGGAGGTCCGTGAACAGGTCCACCTGCCGATCACGGTGGGCGTGGCCCGGACGAAGTTCCTGGCGAAGGTGGCCAGCGGGGTGGCGAAACCGGACGGGCTGCTGGTGGTCCCGCCGGACGGCGAGTTGGCGTTCCTGCACCCGCTGCCGGTCGAGCGGCTGTGGGGCGTCGGCCCGGTCACCTCCGCGAAGCTGCGGGAGCACCGGATCCGTACCGTCGGGGAGGTGGCCCGGCTCGGCGAGGCTGCGCTGGTGTCACTGCTCGGCGCGGGCGCCGGCCGGCACCTGCACGCTCTGGCCCACAACCGTGACCCCCGGGCGGTGCAGGTCGGCCGCCGTCGCGGTTCGATGGGCGCGCAGCACGCGTTGAGCCGTACCCCGCATGCTCTGGTGGAGCTGGATGCCATCCTCGCGGGCCTGGTCGATCGGGTCAGCCGGCGGATGCGGGCAGCCGGGCGGGCCGGTCGCACGGTGCTGCTGCGGCTGCGCTTCGGCGACTACACCCGGGCGACCCGCTCGCACACCATCGGGAAGGCAACGGCCGACACGACGTCGTTGCTCGCCGCCGCGCGAGCGTTGCTGCGGGCCGCACTGCCCGAGATCGATCGCCGTGGTGTGACGCTGATCGGTGTCTCGGTGGGCAACCTGGACGACAACCCGGTGCAGCCGGAGCTGCCGTTCCTCCGCAACCCGGGTGCGGAGTTGGATGCCGCGGTGGACGCGGTCCGCGACCGATTCGGATCGGCGGCGCTCACCCGGGCAGTGCTGCTCGGTCGGGATCCGGGCGTCGAGATGCCACTGCTGCCTGATTGACCGATCCGTCAGCCGCGTTCGGAGGTCGAACTGCGACCGGAGACACATCACAGCAGGTCGGCGGTTTAGCCGGCCGCTGACGGGTGACCCTTGAGGTGCACAACTTCCAAGGGGGGCCCACGATGTCCGACGACACCAGCAACCGACCGAGCCGTCACGCCGAGCGCCCGCACGACGTGACCGACCCCCTGCTCTGGCAGCTGGCGATCGACGTGCTGAGCGCCCACGAGCCGGACGACGAGGGTCACTGCCGCAACCTCCAGTGCGCCGGGCAGTCGTGGCCGTGCGCGGCCCGCAAGGGCGCCGAGCAGTCGCTGCGGCTGTCGCGCAGCACCCCGGCGTCGGACGAGGACGCCAGTGCCGAGACCGGCGCGGGCTGGCCCGGTGACAGCGCGGTGCCGGCCCCCCGCTGGGGCTGGAACGCCGGCCCGGTGGCGTCGCACCGGGGGCCGAAGGCGTCCGCCTCCGCGGCCTGACGGCGGCCCGTCGGGGCGCGGCACGGGGGCTGATCGGCACCACACCCACTGATGCTCGGCCGGTGACCCGGCCGAGCATTCAGCTGTCGTGACGGAGCCAGTCGACGATGCGGCGCAGCAGCTCCACGTGCCCCGGCGACTCGTACGACCGGGCGTCGTGGCCGAGCGCGCTGTAGACGATCCGGCTGCTCCCGACGGTGCGCGCCCAGACGAGTGGGTGGGTGTCGCCGCCCTCGTCGTGAACGTAGAGGGGCTCGACGTCGACGCCGTCGATCAACTCCAGGTCGGTGTAGCGCTCGTCGAAGACCTCGAAGTCCCCGAGCCCGGTGCTGATCGGATGATCGACACCGCTGTGCCGGACGAGGCTCGGGCCGATCGGCGGGTGGAAGGTCCGACCGTGTTGCCAGGCGGCGCCGATCGCGGATCGCCAGCTCGCCTGCTGGGGGAACGCGAGCGTGGCGCTGTGTGTGGCGAGCAGGCTGCCGCCACGGGCCAGGAAGCCGTCGAGGATGCGGGCGAAGGTCTCATCGTCGGGGATCGGGGCCGGACGGTCGGCGCTGGCGTTCACCACCAGCAGGCGCGCACCGTCGAGTGCGGCGTCGAGCTGGTCGACGGACGTCACGATCGCTACCGAGCCCGGATCACCGATCAGTGTGGCCAGCGCGGCGCTGGTTTCGGCCAACGGGTGCCAGGGGTCGGCGTGTGCGCCTTCCCCGCTGAAGATCACAGTGTCGAGAGGCATGACCGTGCTCCACTCATCATTTGGACAATTTTCGAAATCCCGAATCGAACGGTAGCATGGCCTCCATGAGAGCCCTGCATCATCCCGACCTCACCTCGGTCGACCTGGCCACCTTGCTCGGCGCCCTCGCCGATCCGGTGCGCCTGAGTGTCGTACGGCAGTTGGCGCAGGCCGGTGGGGTCGTCTGCGGCAAGTTCGACGCCTTGTCCGAGGTGAGCATGTCCACGCTCTCGCATCACCTGAAGGTCCTGCGAGCCGCCGGCATCCTCCGCGTCACGCCGAACGGCAGCTTCCGTCGCCACGAACTGCGTGCCGACGAGATCAACGACCGATTTCCCGGGGTCCTCCCCGCGGTCATCGCCAACCTCGACCTGCCAGAGCGAGTAGGAGCGCCCGCATGACCGACGCCGAATCGACCGGGCGCCACACGCCGAACACACTGGGTCTGTCCGCCGACGAGGTCCTGAGCACGACCCGCGCCGTCCGCAAGCGTCTCGACCTGGAACGCCCGGTCCCCCGTGACGTGATCGAGGACTGCCTCCGCATCGCGCTTCAGGCACCCAGCGGCCGCAACCGGCAACGCTGGGACTTCGTCTTCGTCGAAGACCAGGAGACCCGCGCCGCCGTCGCCCGACTGTGGCGACTCGGCCTGATGGCGCCACCACCGGCCTCGGGCGGCACCGGCCCGGCCTTCAGCCGGATGAACTTCGGCTCCGCGCAGTGGAGTCGCATCGCCGGCAGCCTGCAACACCTGGCGGACCACCTGCACGAGGTTCCGGTGCTGCTCATCCCCTGTCTGCGCGTCGAGTCACGCGCCGAGTTGGACAGCGTACGCGGGCAGGCGGGGGCCTGGGGCTCGGTCATCCCGGCGTTCTGGAGCTTCATGCTGGCCGCCCGGGAGCGCGGGATCGGCACCGCGTGGACCACGAGCCATCTCAGCTATGAGCGGGAGATGGCCGAACTGCTCGGCATCCCCTACGACACGGTCGTGCAGGTGGCCCTCACCCCGGTGGCGTACACCCTGGGCACCGACTTCAAGCCCGGCCCCCGCGCCGAAGCCGACGCGTTCGCCCACTGGAACCGCTGGTAGCAGACCACCGCCGCGCCCCACTCAGCGCCTGGTGATCCCCGGTCGGTGACCGGCCGGCGGGGCCCGAGGCGATCGGGTGGCCCGCCGGCCGGAACATTGAACGCCTACTAGAGGGTGCGCGCCAACCGGTCGGCGAGCGTCCGGGTGAAGCGGGCCGGATCGGTCAACTCACCGCCCTCGGCGAGCACCGCCAGGCCGTAGAGCAGCTCGGCGGTCTCGGTCAGGGCCACGGAGTCGCTGCCCTGCTCGTGTGCCTTGCGCAGCCCGGAGACCAGCGGGTGACCGGGGTTGATCTCCAGGATCCGCTTGGTCACGGGGACCTCGTGCCCCATCGCCCGGTACATCTTCTCCAGGGTCGGGGTGAGGTCGTGGGCGTCGCCGACGACGCAGGCCGGTGAGGTGGTCAGCCGGGACGACAGGCGGACCTCCCGGACGCTGTCGGTCAGGGTGGTGCCCAGCCAGCCGAGCAGCTCGGCGAACTCCTGCCGCTGCTGCTCGCGCTCGGCCTCGGCCTGCTGCTTCTCCTCGTCGGTGTCCAGGTCGATCTCGCCCTTGGCGATCGACCGCAACGGCCGGCCGTCGTACGCGCCGACCCGCTCGACCCACACCTCGTCGACCTGGTCGGTGAGCAGCAGCACCTCGTGGCCCTTGGCTCGGAACGCCTCCAGGTGCGGGGAGTTCTCGATGGCGGCCCGCGTCTCGCCGGTGGCGTACCAGATGTCGGTCTGGCCGTCCTTCATCCTGCTGACGTAACCGGCGAGGTCGGTGGCCTCGACCGGGTCGTGGGTGGAGGCCACCGACAGGATGTCGAGCAGGGTGTCGCGGTTGTCGGTGTCGTCGATCAGCCCTTCCTTGACCACCGCGCCGAACTCGGTCCAGAAGGTGCGGTACCGCTCGGCGTGGTTGGCCTTCAGGTCCTTGACCGTGGCGAGGATCTTCTTCACCAGGCGGCGGCGGACGATCTGGATCTGCCGGTCCTGCTGCAGGATCTCCCGGGAGATGTTCAGCGACAGGTCGTGCGCGTCGACCACACCCTTGACGAAGCGCAGGTAGGTCGGGACCAGCGCCTCGCAGTCGTCCATGATGAACACACGCTTGACGTAGAGCTGGACGCCGCGGCGGCCCTGCGGGGAGAACAGGTCCAGTGGGGCGTGGCTGGGCAGGAACAGCAGCGCCTCGTACTCGAAGGTGCCTTCGCCCTTCATGTGCACGACCTCGAGCGGGTCGGCCCAGTCGTGGCTGACGTGCTTGTAGAACTCGTTGTACTCGGCGGCGTCGACCTCGTCGCGGGGCCGCGCCCAGAGCGCCTTCATCGAGTTGAGGGTCTGCACCTCGTTGGTGGCGGGGGCGTCGTCGGCGCCGGGGCGCTCGACGCTCATCCGGATCGGCCAGGCGATGAAGTCGGAGTATCGCTTGACGATCTCCCGGATGGTCCACTCGGCGGTGTAGTCGTGCAGGTTGTCCTCGGTGTCGGCCGGCTTGAGGTGCAGGGTCACCGTGGTGCCCTGTGGGGCCTCGTCGACGCCCTCGATCGAGTACGTGCCCTCGCCGGTGGACTCCCACCGGGTGCCGCCGGTCTCGCCGGCCTTGCGGGTCAGCAGGGTGACCCGGTCGGCGACCATGAACGCGGCGTAGAAACCGACGCCGAACTGGCCGATCAGGTCCTGCGAGGCGTGGGCGTCGGCGGATTCGCGCAGCTGGCGCAGCAACTCGGCGGTGCCCGACTTGGCGATGGTGCCGATCAGCTGGACCACCTCGTCGCGGGTCATCCCGATGCCGTTGTCGCGCACGGTGAGGGTGCGGGCGTCCCGGTCGACCTCCAGGGCGACGTGCAGGTCGTCGGTGTCGGCGACGAGGTCCTTGTCGACCAGCGTGGCCAGCCGCAGCTTGTCCAGCGCGTCGGACGCGTTCGAGATGAGTTCCCGCAGGAAGACGTCCTTGTTCGAATAGATCGAGTGGACCACCAACTGGAGGAGCTGACGCGCCTCGGCCTGGAACTCCAACGTCTCGGCCTGATTGCTCACACCGTCTCCCTTCTCGGCTCCTGCGGAGGTTCGCGGAAAGGATACGAGTCGTCACCGGCCGGGTGGTGACCGCGTCCGGGTCGTATTCCCGATCCGGGCGCGCCGCCCCCGTGACATAGCTGACTTTGGCATACAGAAGTCAGGTCGGATAGCGTCGCCGCCATGAAGATCGCTGGAAGCACCGCCCTCGTCACCGGCGCCAACCGTGGCCTCGGCCGACACCTGGCCGCCGAACTCCTCGCCCGCGGCGCCACCGTCTACGCCGGCGCCCGCAACCCCGACAGCGTCGACCTGCCCGGCGTGACGCCGGTGAAGCTCGACATCACCGATCCCGCCTCGGTGGCTGCCGCCGCCAAGCTGGCCGGCGGCGTGAACCTGCTGATCAACAACGCCGGCATCGACACCCGGACCGACCTGCTCGACGGCGACCTGGACCTCGTCCGGCTGGAGCTGGAGACCCATTACATCGGCACCCTGTCGACGGTCCGGGCGTTCGCGCCGGTCATCGCCGGCAACGGCGGCGGAACCATCCTCAACGTGCTCTCCGTGCTGTCGTGGTTCGGCTCCCCGACCCACGCGGCCTACAGCGTCGCCAAGTCCGCCGAGTGGGCGATGACCAACGTGCTGCGCGTCCAGCTCGCCGACCGGGGCGTCCGGGTCGCCGGCCTGCACGTCGGCTACCTGGACACCGACATGGCCGCCGACATCACCGGACCGAAGTCCGACCCGGCGGCGATAGCCCGGATCGGCTTGGACGGCATCGAGGCCGACGCGTACGAGATCCTCGCTGACGACCTCAGCCGCCAGGTGCAGGCCGGGCTCGCCGGCGGCGTCGCAGCGCTCTACCCACAGCTCCCCTGACCCACGACGCGACGAGCCGCCGCCGGGAAGCACCGGCGGCGGCTCGACCCTTCGGGTACGCGGTCAGCTCGCCTGCAACGTCACGTCGTCGATCACGAAGCTGGTCTGCAGCGACGAGTCCTCGGTGCCGGTGAAGCGCAGCGTCACCGCCTGCCCGGCGAAGCCGGCCACGTTGAAGCTGCGCTGGACGTAGCCGGCGGCGGCGTTGAGATTCGAGTACGTCGCCAGCGTGGTCGACCCCACCTGCACGGTGAGCCGGTCGTACGCGGTGGAGCTGGTCGTCTCGGCGGTGTCGATGTGCAGCCAGAACGACAGCGTGTAGGTGGCGCAGCCGGCCGGAACGGTCACCGACTGCGACAGGTTCTCGGTGCGGGTGCTGCCGTACCCGTTGAGCCAGGCCTTGTACGACCCGGTCCGGGCCGGCTGGCCGCTGGCGTTGGTGATCACGCCGGAGGACGCGGTCCACGGCGTGCTGCCGTTCTCGAAGCCGCCGTTGCCGATCACCTGGCCACCGGCACAGCCGCCGGCGCCGGTCACGGTGAGGGTGAGGCTGGCGGTACGGGTGACCGAGCCGGTGCCGGTGACCGTGATCGTGAACGTGCCGGTCGTCGCGCTGGCCGAGGCGGTCAGGGTCATCGTGGCCGAGCCGCCGGAGGTCACCGAGGCCGGGCTGAACGAGACACTCACCCCACTGGGCGCACCGGAGGCGGAGAGGCTGACCGACTGGGCCGAGCCGGCGGTGGTCGCGGTGACGACCGTCGCGGTGGTGCTGGCGCCCCGCGCGACGGTCCGCGTGGACGGGTTGACCGCGACGGAGAAGTCGTTTGTCGGGGTCCCGCCGCCCACTGCGAGCTGCCACAACGCGTACGCGACACCGTCGGCCGACCGGTTCAGCACGGTGGCGCTGACGTTGGCGGTGGTGTCGCAGGACCGGTGGTAACACGGGTCGTACGCGGCATTGGCGGTGCCGCCCCACTTGGCCGCCTGGGTGCTGCTCTTGCGGGCGCTGGCGCCCGCCGCGTAGCCCGAGGTGGGGATGCCCGCCTGCTGGAAGTAGTAGTCGTCGGAGCGGCCCTGGCCCTCGACGTTCTCCTCCGGTTGCAGACCCAACGAGTCCCAGTACGCCTTCAGCGGTGCGGCCGTGGTCGAGGAGACCCGGTTGATGAAGTAGCCCCCGTTGGTCGAGCCGACCATGTCGAAGTTGTAGTAGCCCTTGATGTAGCCGCGCTGGGTGGCGTTGAGCGAGTTGACGTAGAACCGGGAGCCGTTGAGCCCCTGCTCCTCGTCGGTCCACCAGGCGAATCGGACCCGCTTCGTCATGGTCGGGTTCTGCGCGGCCAGGACCAGCGCGTTCTCCAGCAGGGTCGCCGAGCCGGTGCCGTTGTCGTTGATGCCCGGACCGGCCGAGACGCCGTCCAGGTGAGCGCCGAACATGACCACCTGGTCGGCCGGGCCGCCGGGCCACTCCGCGATCAGGTTGTTCGAGGGGTACGTGCAGCTGGAGCAGTACTGCTCGCTGACGGTGTAGCCGACCGCCTGCAGCCTGGTCTTCACGTAGTTGAGCGAGGCGGTGTAGCCGGCCGAGCCGGCCCGCCGGTTGCCGCCGTTACTGCTGGCGATGGAGTTGAACTGGCTCAGGTGCGCCTGGACGTTGGTGACGGAGATGTCCGGCGCTGCCAACGCGGCGGCGGTCGCGGCGATCGGCCGGGCCACTGTCGTCGCGGTCCTGGGTGACGCGGTCACCGGCTGGGCGGCCAGCGTCACCGTCATCCCGGCGAACACGGCGAGCGCGACTCCCGCGCTCAGCGTTCTGCCTCTCATGGGGGCTCCTCGGGGTGGTTGGAGAGATAACCGAGACACTTACAGACTTCGATGTGTTGGGCATCGGTCGTTCGTCCCGAACCGCCACCGCTTCGACCGTAGGTACCGGCGTCAGCACAGGTGAGTAGAGGTGCCAGGATGGGTAGGTAACGCCAGCAGGGGTCGTCGGGCCCGGAACGGGGGCTGCGATGGGGCCGGATCGAGCGTGACAGGACCCAGCGCTGACCTGTTCAGTGGCGGCGGCGACACCGGCCGGTTGATGGCGGAACTCGACTGGGCCCGCACACCACTCGGCCCGGTGACCGGCTGGCCGCAGAGCCTGCGCGTCGCGGTCCGGATGGTGCTCTCCTCCCGGTACCCCATGCTGCTGCTCTGGGGCGACAGCTTCTCCCAGCTCTACAACGACGCGTACTCCCAGCTGATCGGTGACAAGCACCCCGCCGCGCTCGGCGACGACGTGCGGGTGACCCTGGCCGAGGGCTGGGACGTGCTCGCCCCGCTGATCCAACAGGCCACGACGACCGGAGTGGCCAGCTGGGTCCCCGCCCTGCGGCTGCTGCTGGAGCGGGCCGGCTACCGCGAGGAGGCGTATTTCAGCGTCTCGCACGCCCCGGCCCGAGACGACGACGGCCGCACCGTCGGCGTGCTCACCGTCTGCAGCGAGGTCACCGAGCAGGTGGTCGGCGAACGCCGTCTGCGCCTGCTGCGTGACCTGTCCGTTCTCGGCGACGGGCGCACCGTCGACGTACACGCCACCGGCGCTCGACTGATCGACGCGATGGACGGCCATCCGCTGGACGTGCCGTTCGCCGCCATCTACCTGCGCGACGACACGGCCCTGCGGCGCATCGCCTGCACCGGCGGCGACCAGGGGTACGCGGGAGCAGTGCCGGACACCGTCGAGCTGACCGACCCCGGCCCCGTCGCGTACGGCTGGGGGCTGCCGGACGCCGCCCAGGGCCGACCGACCCAGGTGTCCGACGTCGCCGACCGGCTGGCACTGCCCGGCGGCCCGTGGGGTGACCCGGTCCGCACCGCGCTGGCGCTACCGCTGCCCTCGGGCGACGGCGATCAGCCGCTCGGCGTGCTGCTGGTCGGAGT
This sequence comes from Micromonospora parathelypteridis, assembly GCF_014201145.1. Lineage (NCBI taxonomy): Bacteria > Bacillati > Actinomycetota > Actinomycetes > Micromonosporales > Micromonosporaceae > Micromonospora > Micromonospora parathelypteridis. The sequence continues at coordinate 6,396,476 of NZ_JACHDP010000001.1, read as the reverse complement.
CAGTCCCAGCCGGGGGCTGGACGAGGCGTACCGCTCCTTCGACCAACTCCTGGCCCAGCAGATCTCCGTGGCGCTGCGCAACGCCCAGGAGTACGAGCAGGAGAGGCGCCGCGTCGAGGCGCTGGCCGAACTGGACCGGGTGAAGACCGACTTCTTCGCCAACGTCAGCCACGAGTTCCGTACCCCCCTGACCCTGATCCTCGGCCCGCTGGCCGACGCCCTCACCGACACCACCGCGCCGTTGGCGTCGGTGCAGCGGGAGCGGTTGGAGACCTCCTGGCGTAATGCCACCCGACTGTTGACCCTGGTCAACAGCTTGCTCACCTTCTCCAGCCTGGAGGCCGGGCGGGCCCGCAGCGACGCCCGGGTGGTCGACCTGGCCGCGCTCACGGCCGAGCTCGCCGGCGTGTTCCGGGCCGCCGTCGAGCGGGCCGGGCTGGCTCTCGAGGTGAGTTGCCCGCCGCTGCCCCGGCCGGTCACCCTCGATCCGGTCAACTGGGAACGCATCGTCACTAACCTGCTGTCCAACGCCCTGAAGTACACGTTCATCGGCCGAATCCGGGTCGCCCTGGCCGCCGACGACGAGGAAGTACGCCTCACCGTCACGGACACCGGCATCGGCATCGCCGAAACGGACCTGCCGAAACTCTTCGAACGCTTCCACCGGGTGCGGGGCGCCCGCTCGCGCAGCCACGAGGGCACGGGCATCGGCCTGGCCCTGGTGCACGAGCTGGCCCGGCTGGAGGGCGGTGAGGTCCGGGTGGCGAGCCGAGTGGGCGTCGGCAGCACCTTCACCGTGGCGCTGCCCTGGTCGGCGGTGCACCGCACGGCGGTGAGCGGGCCAGCGGCGGACGGGCGGGGCGACGCCGCCCGCGCCGCCGTGGAGGAGGCCATGGGCTGGCTCACCGAGCCGGACGGCAGTCTGACCGAGCCCGGACGCGCGTCCGGACCGGCCATGGACGAGCTGGCCGGGGCGCGGATCCTGGTCGCCGACGACAACACCGACATGCGGGCGTACCTCAGCCGGCTGCTCACCGGGCAGGGCTGGCGGGTGCGGGCCGTCACCGACGGCCAGCAGGCCCTCGACGAGGTCCGCCGCGAACTACCGGACCTCGTCCTCACCGACGTGATGATGCCGGTGCTGGACGGCTTCGACCTGGTACGCCGGCTTCGCGCGGACCCGGCGACCCGGGCGCTGCCGGTGCTGGTGCTCTCCGCCCGCGCCGGCGGGCAGGCCAGCGTGGAGGGCCTGAGCCTGGGCGCCGACGACTACCTGGTGAAGCCGTTCGCCGCGGCCGAGCTGATCGCCCGGATCCGGGCCGCCATCCGGCGGGCCCGGATTCACCCGGCCGACGACGCCACCCCACCGGCAGTCGACGCCGCAACGGCGCCGGCGCGCCCCGGCCCGGTCGCCACCGTCGCGCCGGCCCCGGCGGTCGATCCACCTGTGATCGCGACTGCGGGGCTCGCAAACCCGGGTCACTCCTCGCGCTCACCCGTCACGGACATGCCCGTGGTCGCGGAGACACTGACCGACCGGGACAGGTTGGGCGACATCCTGGACGTCGGGTGGACGTACCCGTCCGCACCCACCTCGGCCGCCGCGATGCGTCGGGATGTCCGGCTGACGCTGGGCGACCTCGACGTCGACCCGGACGTGCTGGAGGATCTTCTGCTCGCCGCGTCCGAGGCGATGAACAACGCGGTCGAACATGCGCAGCGGCCCAGCCGTCCGGAGGTGTGGGTCCGGGTCCAGGTGGGCGGAGGGCTGATCCGGATCTCGGTGCGGGACTTCGGCACGTGGCGGGACCGCCGGCCGGCGATGGACCGGGGCCGTGGCGCGCTGCTGATGAACGCCTACGGCGACGTGCGCCTGGTCTCCAGCGCCGAGGGGACGACGGTGACCATCGACCGGCAACTGGCCGACCCGGCCTGAGCGTGCGGCGGCCGACGCGTCAGAGTCGGCGGCCCTTGCCGTCGCGGGCGATGATGCCGTCGAGTCGCACCCCCGGGGTCAGCTCGGTCGGGTCGAACCAGAAGATCACCACCTGCTTGTCGACGCTCCACCGGGCCAGTCGGGCGTCGACCTGTCGACCGTCGACGGTGCCGATGATCCGCTGGGCGGGGCCGACGAAGTAGCCGAAGGTCGGCACGGGGTCGGCCGATGACCGCTCGTCGTAGCCGATCTGGTGGAAACCCGGGCTGCGATCGGCTCCTCCGACGTCGTTGACCAGGATGTCCGTGGTCAGCGAGCCGTCCAGGGCGCGGCGACCGGCGGCGAGGCCGACGGACACCTTGGGGTGGCCGGGCACGGACACCCCGACGACGAAGTACACCCGCTGGTCGGTGCCGTGCCGCACCCCACTGTCGATCATCTGCCCCAGAGGCTTCGGGGCCGGTTCGTCACCAGTCGTCCCCGGCGGTGCCGTAGGCCCCAGCGACGTCGGCACCAGCGGTGAGACGCCGGTCGGGGGCGTGGCGACGGCGACCGGCGGCGGGCGCTCGGCCGTCGGCGAATCGTCCGGCCGGGTGCCGACCGCCACCACCACGACGACGACGGCGGTCAGGCCGGCGGCGAGCGTCGCCGCTCCGGCTCCGGCAACCCGCCGGCGGGTACGCAAACGCCGACCCTCACGCATCACTGTGGCCAGGTCGGGCATGACGTCAGGGCGTTCGGTCGCCCGCATGGCGTGGCGGAGGCGGTCCAGTTCGCTCATCGGCGCGCCTCCTGGTCAGCCGTCTGCGGCACGGCGGTGCGCAGCTTCTCCAAGGCTCGCGAGCTGGTGCTCTTGACCGTGCCGACGGAAACGGCGAGCTCCCGGGCCACCTGCGCCTCCGGAAGGTCGAAGTAGTAGCGCAGCACGACGATGGCTCGTTCACGAGGGCTGAGCGCACCGAGGATGGTGATCAACCAGCGCCGGGTGGCAACCTCGTCGGCCACGTCGCCGCGCCGCTGCTCCGGCACCTCTTCGGTCGGATACTCCCGCATCGGCCGCCGCCACCCGTCGACAAGGTGGTTGACCAGGGTGCGGCGGGCGTACCCGTAGGCGTCGTCATCGTGGATCCGCGACCAGGACGCGTAGGTGCGGACCAGGGCGGTCTGTGCGGCGTCCTCAGCCTGGTGGTGGTCGCCGGTGATCAGGAACGCGGCGTGCACCAATCGCGCGGACGCCGCCCGCGCGAACTCGACGAACTCCGCGTCACCGCGCGCCACCGTGAACCCTCCCCCGTGCCACACCGTCAAGGACGGGCGAGAGCGACAAAAGGTTGAGCCACGTCACAACAACCTTTCGCCGCGGTCGCGCGTCTTCTTCTCCGCGCCGCCGCCGATGGGCGCGCGAGGGGAGAGACATGTCGACGAAGGTTACCCGCCGGTGGAGTACCGCCTCAGCGGCGTTACTGCTGGCGGTGGCGCTGCTCACCGGTTGTGGGCTGCCGGCCGCGGGGCAACCCTCGACCGTTCCCGTCGGCGCCGGACCGTTGCCCGCCGGATCACCCCCTGACGCCGCTTCCCCTCGGCCGTCCGGAGGCGCCGGGAACGCCGGTGTCGCGCCCAGTTCCGTGCCTGCCATTCCGACCAGCTACCCCGCCACCGGTGGCAACCGCTGGTCCGTGGCGCCCGCCGAGACGGCACCCGGACGCGCGACCGGCGGCCAGTTGCTGCGCTACCGGGTGGCCGTGGAGCGCGACATCCGGGGCCTGCCGGTGGATGACATCGCCACGGCGGTGTCCGCGACGTTGAACGACCGCCGCGGGTGGACGGCGGGCGGGACATGGCGGTTGCGCCGGGTGGGTGCCGGTGAACCGACCGACTTCACGATCTACCTGGCGACCCCCGGCACCCGCGACACGCTGTGCCAGGACCAGCCGGACGGCTACACCTCGTGTCGCAACGGTGACCGGGTGGTGCTGAACGTGGCGCGCTGGGTCAAGGGAGTGCCGGGCTACGGCGCGAGCCTGGCCACCTATCGGCAGTACATGGTCAACCACGAGGTGGGGCACCGGCTCGGGTTCGGTCACGAGCGGTGCCCCAGGCGGGGTCAGCCGGCGCCGGTGATGCAGCAGCAGACGCTGGGCCTGCACGGCTGCACCGCGAACGCCTGGCCGTATCCGGAGGGCAAGCACCGCTACAGCGGGCCGGTCGGGGCGTACGACGACGAGATCCCGCGGCGCGAGGGTGCCTACCTGGCGCACTGAGCCCCGACGTCCGCGTCAGGTGCGGCGGTCGCGTTCCTGGGCCAGCCGCTCGTCCAGCCGGCCCATCTCGTAGACGGCGTTGAGGCTGGTCGGCAGCCGGCTGACATTGTCCGGCACGGGGCCGGGCGATGGCGCGGGAGCGGGGGCCGGCGCAGGTGCGGTGGAGGGGCCCGGGGCCCGGCGGCGCAGCAGTGCCAGTGCCAGCAGCACCAGGAGAGCCAGCACCAGCAGGTACGACACGGGCGGCCAGCTGTCGCGAGCGGGATTGGCGAGCGTCGGCGGGACAGCCGGGGCGGGGGCGTCACCGTTACGCGGGGGCACTGGGGCCTCGCGGGTGCCGGTGTCTTCGCCACCGGCGGGGCGACCGGGTGCGGCGGGTGCCGCCGGGGCGGGGACATCGGCTGCCGGCCCAGCGGGCGCGGGGGGCGCCATGGGTGCCGCCGTGCTGGGCTGCTCGGTGGCCACGGGCGGGCTCGGCGTCGGCGCGGGGGTGGGCGTCAGGGTGGGGGTGGCGGTCGGCTTGTCGCCGCCCTTCAGCAGGTCGTCGACGATCTGGCCAACACCACCGAGGAGGCCACCGACCAGACCCGGGGTGGCTGACGGGGACGGTGCGGGCGAGAGGGCGAGGGTCAGCACGAGGGCGACGACGGCAGGCACGGGGGCCACCTCCGATGTGGCGATGTGCCAGGCACCGTATCGCATCGTGGGATCGCGTGGGTATCCCAGCCAGGCCGGGAGCGGGGACGCGCCGTACGCGCGTCCCCGCCTCGGTGTCCTTGGTGGATCAGACGGTCAGGCCGCCGACCTGGGTGGAGATCCAGGAGCGGATCGAGGGCAGGTCGACGTAGATGGACGGGCCGGTGGCACAGGTGGAGTTGTTGTTGCCGGCCCGGCTGGTCGCGCCGATCAGGTTCCACACTCCGTTGACGCGGCGCACCTGCGGCCCACCCGAGTCGCCGTAGCAGGCGCCGGAGTTGCCGTTGGTGTTGTTGGTGCAGATCTCGTACGGGCCGTTGATGCCGGAGCACCGGCTGTCGGCCACGATGGACGTGTCCAACTCGTTGGCGACCGCCGGGGCCGATCCGCAGCCCGGCCGCGCACAGGCCTGACCCCAGCCGATGATCCGGGTGGCGGTGCCGACCGCGCCGGAGGTGCTCGGGATCGGCGCCGGGGCGTACGCGACAGAGCTGGCGAGTTGCAGCAGCTTGACGTCGACGCTCGGGTGGTTGACCGCACGGGTCACCCGCACCACCGTCCCGCCGCTGCTGCGGTTGACGCTGCCGACCCGCACCGACGACGGCGTCGAGCAGTGCTTGGCGGTGACCGCCCAGTTGCCCTTGATCAGGGTGCCGGTGCAGCCGGAGACGTACACCATGAACGGGTAGTTCTCCGTTGCCGGCCGGCCGCCGACCACCGTCGGGCCGATGTCCCCGGTGCCGTCCCAGGTGTACGTCGTGTTGGCCGGTGCGGCCAGGGTGCCGGCGAACAGCGAGTTCACCCGACTTGCCTCGGCCGAGCTGGGGTTCGCGTTGCGGCAGGAGACCGGCGCGCTGCTGCCGGACATCAGGTCGGAGCAGAGGCCGGTGCGTCGGTCCGGCAGGCCCAGGATGTGGCCGATCTCGTGGGCGGCGATGCGGTTGCGGTCGTACCCCTGGTTGACGGCCGTGCGGCCCATCCAGATCCGTCCCGAGCCGAGGCCGGTCGGTTGCGCCCGGGGCCAGCCGTCGTCGACGTAGATGGTGATGCTGGCCGGAGTCCCGGGCTGGAGCCGGACGGTGCTGACCCGGCTGTTCCAGATCTGCGCGGCCTGGTCGAAGTTGGTGCGGAACTCGCCGGTCCGGCTCGCGTCGTAGTAGACGGTCCGTACGGCGGCGGCCGGAGCGCCGGTGGCGAGCTGCACCCCGGCCGCTGCCAGGGTCGCCACCAGCATGGCCAGCGCCGCGCGTCTCAGTTGTCGTCGGAACATCACGCACTCCCCTGCGGTCGTCCGGCGGCCAGCGAGGCCACCGGTCATCGATGTACGTGGATATTAATGTGACGGCGACCGATGTTCGGCATAGCGGAAGCGTCATACCAACGGGGTCGACGGCTGTTACCCAGCGGTTACACCGCAGCGAAGTGCCCGTGCCGAGGCAGGACGACGGTGGCGACAGAGGGTCACCGGCAGTGCCGCCGCGACGTGACCCCGCACACCGAACGGAGAAACCACGATGAGGATCAGGAGCGCACTGACAGCGTTGGCGGTCGTACTCGCCGGGCTGGTCGCCGGCGCGGGCAGCAGCAGCGCGGCGGGCACCACGACCGGGTCGCCCTACTGCGGGATCACCTGGGGCAGCGCGGAGAAGGCGGCCGGCGCGCTGAGCAGCGCCCCGCTGGTCGACGTACGGACCGGCCGGCACGACTGCTACGACCGGGTGGTGTTCGAGTTCGCCGGCCCGGTCGACGGTTACGCGGTCGCCTACGGCGAGACCTGGACCGAGGGCGAAGGGCTGGCGCTGTCGCCGTACACCGCCGGAGGCGCGCTGCTGCGGGTCTCGTTGCGGGCCCCGGCGTACGACGACGACCACCAGGGCACCGTGCCGTACGCGGTCGGTGCGCACGTCGCGAACCTGCTGCGCTACCCGACGCTGCGCGACGTCGTCTTCGGCGGCAGCTTCGAGGGCTACAGCACCTTCGCCGTCGGCGTACGGGCTCGGTTGCCGTTCCGCACCTTCGTACTCGCCGGACCCGGCACGCACAGCCGGATCGTGCTCGACGTGGCCCACCAGTGGCAGGAGTGAGTCCAGGCGGACCTGGCCGGACGGTTGGTTGCCGTCCGGCCCGGCCCGCGACACCGACCGTTTCGCCAGGACCGTCGGCGACCGCGGCGGGTCTACCCTCGGGTGATGGAGGGCCGCGTGCTGGTGGTCGAGGACGACACCTCCATCCGGGAGGTCACCGCCCTCGGTCTGCGCCGCGCCGGCTTCCGGGTCGACACCGCCGTCGACGGGCGGCAGGCCCTCGCGTCATGGAGAGCCCACCCGGTCGATCTGATCGTGCTCGACATCATGCTGCCCGGTCTGGATGGCCTGGAGGTCTGCCGGGAGATCCGGCGCACCAGTCAGGTGCCGATCCTGATGCTGACCGCGCGCACCGACACGATCGACGTGGTGGTGGGGCTGGAGTGCGGCGCGGACGACTACCTGCGCAAGCCCTTCGACCTGCCGGAGCTGGTGGCCCGGGTCCGCTCGGTGCTGCGCCGGGTGAACACGCCGGTCGCGTCGAGGATCATCGAGGTCGGCAGTCTGGAGATCGACCCGGGCAGCTTCGTGGTCCGCCGGCACGGCCGGGAGGTGGCGCTCACCTCCACCGAGTTCCGCCTGCTGTTGGAGCTGGCCCGCCGACCCGGCCAGGTCTTCACCCGGGACCTGCTGCTGGACCTGGTCTGGAACCACAGTTTCCTCGGCGACTCCCGACTGGTCGACGTGGCGGTGCAGCGGCTGCGCGCCAAGATCGAGGACGACCCGGCGCAGCCACGGCTGATCCAGACGGTGCGCGGCGCCGGCTACAAGTTGTCCACGGGCTGACAGGAGGGTCGGCGATGGCCGGACGCGCGGTGACCCCGGGCCGTCTGCGGCGCCGGCTGACGATCGCGTTCGTTCTGGTCGCCGGGGTCTCGGCCGGGCTGCTGGCCGGCGGGACCGGGCTGCTGCTGCGACAGTCCTGGTGGGACGCGTCGCTGCACGAGGCCGCCGCCGACGCCCGTTACCAGCTCGTCCTCGCCGGACAGTTCCTACCGCTGACCGAGAAACGCAGCACCGAGCTGCTCAGCAGCTTCGAGGCCAGTGGCCGGCACGTGGTGCTCGTCGACGGCCCGGCCCGTCCATCGCACCCCGCGTACGCCCCGGTGCTGGGCACCCGGTTGCGGGCCACGGTCGCGGACGGGCAACTCGGCTACCAGCGCTCCGCGCCGGCGCAACGTCCTCGGCTGCTGGTCGTCGGCGGGCGCATTCCCGGTTCGACCGCCGAGCTGTACGTGCTCACCGTGGAGGACGACGTCGCCACCGACCTGGGCCAGCTACGCACCGCGCTGGTGGCCGGCTGGGTGCTCGTGGTGCTGCTCGCCGCCGGAGTGGGTCACGCGTTGGCCCGCCGCACGTTGGAGCCGGTGGGTCGCGCCAGCCGGGCGGCCCGAGCGCTCACCGAGGGCCTGCTCGCCACCCGCCTGCCGGTACGCGGGCACGACGAGTTCAGCGTCTGGGCGGCGTCGTTCAACGAGATGGCCGAGGCACTGGAGTCGAAGATCGCGGCGCTGTCGGCCGCGCAGGCCCGCGAGCGGCGGTTCACCGCCGATGTCGCGCATGAGCTGCGTACCCCGGTGACCGCGCTGGTGGCCGCGGCGTCGCTGCTGCGCGAGCACCTCGACCAGTTGCCCGACGACGCTCGACCGGCCGCCCGACTGCTGGTCGGCGACGTGGTCCGGCTGCGCCGGCTGGTCGAGGACCTGATGGAGATCTCCCGGCTGGACGCCGGGCGCGAGCAGCCGGCCGTCGGGCCCGTCGACGCGGTCGCGCTGCTGTACGGGATCGTCAGCGCGCGCGGCTGGTCGCAGCGGGTGCGGGTCAGCGGAGATCCGGTCACGCTCCGCACCGACCCGCGCCGCCTGGAGCGCGTGCTGGCGAACCTGGTCACCAACGCGATCGAGCATGGCGGCGGGGAGATCCGGGCCACCGTGACCGATGCCGACCCGCTGGTCGTCTTCGAGGTCAGCGACCAGGGGCCGGGCATCCCGGCGGAGCACCTGCCACGCGTGTTCGACCGGTTCCACAAGGTCGACCCGTCCCGCTCCGCACCGGGCAGTGGGCTCGGGCTGGCCATCGCGTGGGAACACACCGCCCTGCTGGGCGGGGTGCTGAGCGTTCGCAGCGGGCCCGGCAACGGCACCCGTTTCCTCCTGGAGCTGCCGGCCCGTGGTCCCGCCGAGGCACCGAGCGACGACGGCGAGCAGCGGGACCCGAGTGTCGGCCTGGCGGCGGGCGGTGCGAGGTGATCCGGCGGGGTGTTGCCGGCGCGATCGCGCCGGTGCTCGTCGCCGCGCTGCTCGTCAGCGGGTGCGGCGGTCCCCGCTCCGGTGCGCTCGGCCCCGCGCCCACCACCGCGCCGTCGAGCGCCACACCGTCGAGCGGCGCACCGCCGAGCGCCACGCCGTCCGGACGTCCGGTTCCGACCTCCATGCCGCCCTCGGACCCACCCGGGGCACCCGCGTCGACCCCACCGGCGCCGGCGGGCACCACCACCCGTGACACCGTCACCATCGAGCTGTGGTTCGTCCGCGCCGGGCAGCTCGTACCGACCAGGCGGGTGCGGCCGGCGACCGTGGCGACGTCGCGGCTGGCGCTGACCGAGCTGGCCGCCGGGCCCACGCCGGCGGAGGCCGCCACCGGGCTGACCACCCTCGTCCCGGCCGGCGTCGAGGTCACCCGCATCACCGCTGGCACGGCGACGCTGCGGGTCCCGCCCGCCGACGACCCGGCGCAGCGGCGGCTGCGCGAAGCGCAGGTGGTGTGGACGCTGACCCAGTTCCCCACCGTGCGGGAGGTTCGCGTCGACGACGATGACCCGGTCGACCGGACCGACTACGCGGACCTGCTGCCGCCGATCGTGGTCACCGGCCCACTCCCCGGTGAGCGGGTTTCCACCCCTCTCATCGTCACCGGCACCGCCGACGTGTTCGAGGCCACCGTGAGCGTCCGGGTGCTGGACGCCGCCGGCCGGGAGGTGGCCACCGGCTTCGGCACCGCCAGTTGCGGCAGTGGCTGCCGGGGCGGTTACCGGGTGGTGGTCGCCTGGCGCACGGCACGGGAGCAGAAAGGCACGGTCGAGGTGTACGAGGTGTCCGCGCGCGATGGCACGCGGATCAACACGATGGCCGTGCCGGTGCTCCTCGCGCCCGGCGGTTGACCACCAGGTTCACCTGCCGGACCCCCGATGGAAACGCAATCGTTTCGTCGACTCAGTGCGACGCAACTCACGAAAACCTGCACGTTCGGATAACCGCGAACTAGTGTCAGTACGACATCGTTTCGCGGGGGGCTTCGGGGATGCTGGGTGGTCAGCAGGTGGGCGCGGGTGCCGGAGTTCCGGCAGCCCGGGTGCCACGGTGCACCGACAGCGACCTGTTCGCCGTGGTCACCGACCTGCTGCGCGAGGTCGGCTTCGACCGGATGACCATCGACGCCGTCGCCGCCCGCGCCCACGTCAGCAAGGCCACCATCTACCGGCGCTGGGACGGCAAGGCCGAGTTGGTCGTCGCCGCCCTGCGTGACCGGCACGTGAGCGTGCACAACCCGCCCGACACCGGCTCCCTGCGCGGTGACCTGGTCGAGCTGCTGCGCGCCACGGCCGCGATCTGTGTGGCCGACTGCGACCTGATGCAGGCGCTGACCTTCGCCATGCGGACCAACCCCGAGCTGGAACGCCTGGTGCGCCACCAGGTGCTGCCGGCCGGGCGGGTGGCCAGCACCGCCATCCTGGTCCGCGCCGCCGCCCGCGGGGAGATCCCGCCGGAGGCCGGCGAACGGGAGCTGTTCCACGATCTGGCGCCCGCGCTCACCATGTCCCGCATCGTCGCGCACGGTCTACCCGCCGACGACGCGTTCCTCACCCAGGTCGTCGATGAGGTGCTGATCCCGGTACTCCGCTACCAGCCCGACCGCCCGTCTCAGGCCTGATTCACACCGACATTCGCAACACGGAAGGCTTCACCATGCCCGGAACTACCTCGACCGCGCCCGGCGCACCCGGCGCCGGGACGTCGACAGGCGCGCCGCACCCGCGGCGCTGGATCGCGCTGGCGGTCATCGCGGTCTCGCAGCTGATGGTCGTCCTGGACGCCACCATCGTGAACATCGCGCTGCCGAAGGCCCAGGTCGACCTGGGCATCACCGACGCGAACCGGCAGTGGGTCATCACCGCCTACACGCTGGCGTTCGGCGGGCTGCTGCTGCTCGGCGGCCGCATCGCCGACTACTGGGGGCGCAAGCGCACCTTCCTGGTCGGCATGACCGGCTTCGCGCTCGCCTCCGCGCTGGGTGGCCTCGCCACCACCGGCGAAATGCTCTTCGCCGCCCGCGCGCTGCAGGGCGCCTTCGGCGCGCTGCTCGCCCCGGCCGCGCTGGCGCTGCTCACCGTCCTGTTCACCGAGGCCACCGAGCGGGCCAAGGCCTTCGCGGTGTACGGCGCGATCGCCGGCGGTGGGTCAGCGGTCGGTCTGCTGCTCGGCGGGGTGCTCACCGAGTACGCCGACTGGCGCTGGTGCCTGCTGGTCAACATCCCGGTCGCCGCGATCGCCATCGCGTTCGCGCTCCCGCTGGTGCCGGAGAGCCGGGCACACGGCAACACCCGCTACGACGTGCCCGGCGCGATCGTGGTGACCGCCGGCCTGGTCTCGCTGGTGTACGGCTTCACCAAGGCGGCCGAGGACGGCTGGGACGCCGCCGCGACGCTCGGTTTCATCGCCGCGGGCGTGGCGCTGCTCGCCGTCTTCGTGGTGATCGAGCTGCGCTCCAACCACCCGCTGCTGCCGCTGCGGATCATCCTGGACCGCAACCGGGGTGGGGCGTACCTCACGTCGACGTTGATCGGCGCCGGCCTGTTCGGCGCGTTCCTCTTCCTGACCTTCTACTTCCAGGTGGTGTTGCAGTACAAGCCCCTTGAGGCCGGGCTCGCGTCGCTGCCGGTCACCGCGGGTGTGCTGATCGCCGCGGGTGGCGCCAGCCAGCTGATGCCACGGGTGGGGGCCAAGCCGCTGATGGTCGGCGGCGCCGTCCTCGCCGCCGTGGGCATGCTGGTGCTGACCCAGATCGACGTGGACACCTCGTTCCTCACCCTCCTGCTGCCCGCCCAGGTCATCCTCGGCATGGGTCTGGGCTTCACCTTCGTCCCGCTGTCCAGCCTCGCCCTGGTGGGGGTGCCCGAGCACGACGCGGGCGCGGCCAGCGCCACGCTCAACGCCACTCAGCAGATCGGTGGCTCGCTGGGCACCGCGCTGTTGAACACCCTGTACACCAGCGCGGTCGCCGCGTACCTGGTCGGCCGGGCGCCGAACCCGGTCAACCAGGTCGAGGCGCTGGTGCACGGCTACCGCGTGGCGTTCGCCTGGGGCGCGGCACTGATCGTGCTCGCCGGACTGGCCACCCTGATCCTGGTCAAGGTGCGCAAGGAGGACATCCCGACCGGCAACGCCGTGCACATGGGCTGAACCTGACTGAAGCGGCCGCCGGCCGGACCACCCCGACCCTGGGGTGGGCCGGTCGGCGGCCGCTTCCGGTAACGTCCCGACCATCGTCGAAAGTCCGTTTGAGGAGATCCATGTCGACCCCAGCTGACCAGATCATCACAGCTCTGCGTGCGGGCCACGAGGAGCTCGCCGCGCTCGTGCGGGATCTCAAGGAAGACGACCTGCTACGACCCTCGGGGGCCAGCGAGTGGCAGGTGTCCCAGGTGCTGAGCCACCTGGGCAGCGGCGCCGAGATCAACCTGGCGTCGTTGGACGCCGCCCGCACCGGCACTCCCGGCCCGAACGGGGACTTCAACCGCACCGTCTGGGCGCGCTGGGACGCGATGTCCCCGGCCGAGCACGCGGCCGGCTTCCTCGCCGCCAACGAGCGGCTGGTCGAGGCGTACGAGTCGTTGGACGCCGAGACCCGGGCCTCGCTGCGGATCGACCTCGGGTTCCTGCCGGAACCGGTCGACGTGGCCACCGCGGGCCGGTTCCGGCTCAGCGAGTTCGCTCTGCACCAGTGGGACGCCGAGGTGGCGTTCAACCCGTTCGCGGCGGTGACGCCGGAGGCGGTGTCGCTCCTGCTCGACCAGGTCGGCGGCATGCTGGGCTGGACCAGCCGGCCGCAGGAGCTGGCCGGCCGGGAGGCCACCCTGCTGGTTCGGCTGCACGCGCCCGAGCGGGCGTTCGGGCTGCGGCTGGGTGAGAAGGTCGAGGTGGTCGACGCGCCGGAGCAGGCCGACGGTGAGCTGACCGCACCCGCCGAGGCGTGGCTGCGGCTGGCGGTCGGTCGGCTCGGGCCCGCGCACACCCCGGAGGGTGTGCGGGTGACCGGCCCGCTGACGCTGGACGACCTGCGCCGGGTCTTCGCCGGCTTCTGAGCCTGCGGGCTCTCTCCGGGCTCCGCTCAGCCCTGTGGCGGCAACCGTGCCGCCGATCGTGGCTGAGCGGGCCCGGTGGCGGCGATGTGCGCCGGTTCCGGCCCGTCGTCCGCCACCCGGACTGCGGGCCGGCGGTACGTCAGCGGGGCGCGGGCCGCCACCGACGGGAATCGCGTGACGGCGAGGGCCAGCGCAGGACGAACGTTCGTTCCTCGCGGGCAACCAACAAGATCGCACCGGACCCAGGTCGTAGTGGTGTCAGCGCGAGCTGAGCCGACAAGATCGCGCTCGATCCAGGTTGTAGTGGCCTCGCAGGCCATGATCGTGCTCGATCCTGGTTTTAGTGGTATCGGCGCAAGGTCGAGACCCCTACTTCCAGGATCGAGCACGATCTTGGCTGGTCCACCGCCGTTGCCCGCATGTGTGGGACGGGTGCAGCCCGATGCGCACGGACATGAGGTCACGGGCTGCCAGTATGCCCGTTTAAAGCAGAATGCGCGGCCCGTGGGGCGTCGGCAAAGGTGGGCTCGGCAGTGATCGACTCCAGATCGCCGACCTGGGGGTATCCCAGCGCGGGGAAACCGCAACCTCGGCGACATGGAGTCGACCAACCGCCCTCCACGCCCAACTCCGGCGCGTCGAGCTGTAGTGGTCTAAATCCCATGCCCCTTACATTCCCGGATTCCGCCTGCTAGCGTCGTAAGAGTCAAAGGCGTTAAGCCAATTACGCCTGACAGAGTCTCTCGCTAGGAGCGCTTCCCATGAGCCAACTCGTCCTCACCGGCATCGGCGATTACGCGCAGAACGTCCGCCTGGAGCAGCAGCCGGAGCTGACCGTCGGCCCCGACGACGTCCTCCTCCAGATGGAGGCGGCCCCGATCAACCCGGTCGACAATCTCTTCTCCAACGGCTGGTACGCGGTGCAGCCGCAGGTGCCCAGCTTCATCGGTAGCGAGGGCGTGGGCCGGGTGCGCACGATCGGCGCCGCTGTCGACCCGACCCTCGCCGGGCGGCGCGTGGTGATCCTTGGCAGCTACGAGCAGGGTGCCTGGGCGGACCAGGTCGTCGTCCCCGCCCGCAACGTCGTCGCCGTCCCCGAGGGGATCGACGCCACCCAACTGTCGATGCTCACCATCAACCCGATCACCGCTCACCTCATGCTCACCAGGTACGTGGACCTCAAGCCGGGAGACTGGATCGCCCAGACCCTCGGCAACTCGGCCGTCGCCCGGTCCGTGATCACCCTGGCCCGGATCGCGGGCGTCCGGACGCTCAGCGTCGTCCGCAGTGAGAAGGCCGCCGAGGAGGCTCGGGCCGCGGGCGGCGACCTCGTCCTGGTCGACGGCGACGACCTCGCCGAGCGCACCGCGTCGGCGCTGGCGGGTCAGCGGCTGCGCCTCGTGCTCGACGGCGCGGGCGGCAGCACCGCCGGGGCCCTCGCCACCGGGTTGGAGCCCGGCGGCACCGTGGTCAGCTACTCGTCGGCAACCGGGGAACCACCCGTGCTGCCCCTCGGCAGCCTCGTCTACGGCGAGCTGAGCCTGCGCGGCCTGTGGGTGGTGAACTGGTTCCACACCGCGCCCCGGGCGGAGATCGAGAAGGTGGTCGCCGACCTCGTCGACCTCGTCGCTGGGGGTGAGCTGGTGGTCCCGGTCGACTCGACCTACCCGCTGCACCGCTACGCGGAGGCGTTCGCCCGCAACGCGTCGCCGGAGCGTACCGGCAAGGTGCTCTTCACGTTCGACACCACCGGCGCGTGACACCACCGACCGGCCCGCGCGATCGCGCGGGCCGGTCGGCTCGTGGCCGGTGCCACGGCGGACACGTCAGCCCTTCACACACACCACCTGCTTGAGGTGCGCCACCACCTCGACCAGGTCCTCCTGCTGGGCCATCACCTCGGTGATGTCCTTGTACGCGCCGGGAATCTCGTCGACCACCCCGGCGTCCTTACGGCACTCCACCCCGGCGGTCTGCGAGGCCAGGTCCTCCGTGCTGAACGTCCGCTTGGCCTGCGCCCGCGACATCCGCCGCCCGGCCCCGTGCGACGCCGAGCAGTACGCGTTTGGGTTACCCCGACCCCGCACGATGTACGAACCGGTGCCCATCGATCCGGGGATGATGCCCAGGTCGCCCCGGCCGGCCCGGATCGCGCCCTTGCGGGTGACCAGCACGTCCACCCCGTCGTAGCTCTCCTCCGAGACGTAGTTGTGGTGGCATGAGATCGGCTCGTCGTAGGCGACCTGCGGGAAGTGCTCACGCACCACGCCGCAGAGCAGGGCCAGCATGACGGCCCGGTTGCGCCGCGCGTACTCCTGCGCCCACCAGAGGTCCCGCCGGTACGCGTCCATCTCCGGCGTGCCGGTGAGGAACACCGCCAGGTCCCGGTCGGGCAGATCGATGTTGTGCGGCAGCTTCCGGGCCACGTCGATGTGCCGCTCGGCCAGCTCCTTGCCGATGTTGCGGGACCCCGAGTGCAGCATCAGCCAGACCCGGCCCGAGTCGGCGCCACCCTGCTCCAGGCAGACCTCGATGAAGTGGTTGCCCCCGCCGAGGGTCCCGAGCTGCCGCCGCGCCCGCGTCTCCAGCTGCGCCACGCGCCGGTCCAGGCCGGCGAACCGCCCCCAGAAGTCGTCCCAGCCGGCCTGCTCCAGGCCGCGGACCCGACGCGTGTCGACCGAGTCCGGCCGCTGCGCGAAGCCGACCGGGATGGTGGCCTCGATCGCGGAACGCAGCCCGGCCAGGTCGTCCGGCAGGTCGGCGGCGGTCAGCGACGTGCGTACCGCCGACATTCCGCAGCCGATGTCGACACCGACCGCGGCCGGCGAGACCGCCTGCCGCATCGCGATCACCGAGCCGACCGTGGCGCCCTTGCCGAAGTGCACGTCGGGCATGACGGCGACGCCCTGCACCCAGGGCAGCGCACCGATGTTGCGCAGCTGACGGGCGGCCTGCGGCTCGATGGCGTACGGGTCGGTCCAGACCCGGACCGGTGCCCGGGTACCGGCGAGAGGGGTGAATCCCATCGTGGTCTCCTCGTGAAGTGCGGTGGTCACCACCGAGCGGTGACCGTTAATGATCAGGTGCCGGCGGTCCGGGGTCCGGCGGCGGTAGGCGGATGTGAAACGGCCGCCCGATCCCCGTGGGATGGGCGGCCGGCGGACGCGTCAGCGTCGGCGTCAGTCGCGCCACCCCGACTCGGGGCGCCGCACGGGGCGGCAGGCACGGGTTTTGGCATAGGTGAGCACAGAGGCGCCGGCAGGGAGCAGGCGCAAGGCGGCGTCGGTGCGGACGCGTCGCGGCACGGCGTACTCCCTCGGGGTGTGATCGGTCGACCTTGCACCGACGAGAGTAGGAGGGCCGCGGCGCGTCCGCAATGGATATCGCCGCTACCGGCCGCCGACCCGGCGGTTGACCGCCAGCAGATACTCCTTACGATCCAGCGGGTTGTTGTCCCAGCGGGCCCGGCCAGGGGCGGGACCACGCACCGGCCGGTAGCTGTCGAACTCGGTCTCCAACACGCCCTCGCCCCGGGTCAGCGCGGGCAGGCGACGCTCCAACGCATGCACCAGGCCCGCCGGAATCTCGCCCGTCACCAGATACGACGCCCCCTGCCCGGTGGTGGCGGTCGGCACCGCGTCCAGTCGGGTGAGCGCGGGCAGCAGCGTGCCGAGGACGTCACCCGGCACCTCCAACCGGAAGCGGTGCACCGGCTCGTGGACCCGCGTGCCGGCACGGGTGAGCGCGGTCATCAGCACCAACGGGGTGAGATTGCGGAAGTCCCCCGCCGTGCTGGACATGCTCTTGTCGAAGGTGCCGTGGGAATGACTCTGCCGCGCCCAGTAGCCGGCGTGGGTCAGCGTCACCTCGCAGTCGGGGACCTCCCACCCGTGCAGGCCCTGGCGCAGGGTTCGGCGCACGGTCTCCTCCACGGCGGCGAAGAAGGCCGGTGGCATCGAACCCAGCTCGACACCGAGCCGGAAACTCACACCGGCACCGGTCGGCGCCGGCGCGACCCGCAGTCCGACGGTGGCCAGGAACGGGTTGGGCGCCACCGCGATCACCTCGACGGCCGAGCCGACGCCGGACACCCGTTCCACGTGCACCGTGCTGGTCTCCCGGAACGTCACCCCCACGCCGAAGTCGTCGGCCAGGGTGGCCTGGATGACCTCCTTCTGCACCTCGCCGTAGAGCGACACGGTGATCTCGTGCTGTCGGTCGTCCTGCCGCAGGTTGATCAGCGGGTCCTGCTCGGCGAGCTGGATCAGCGCGGCGTGCAGCGCGACCCGGTCGACGGAACGCGCCGGAACCACGACGGTCTCCAGCGTGGGTGGCGCGAAGTGGCGGTCCGCGCCGGCACGTTCGAGGGTTACGCCCACCGGGTCGCCGATCCGCGCGTCCGTGAGACCCCACAACCGGGCGATGTGGCCGGCTTCGACGGCCGACGCCACCATGTCGGCCCCGTGGGCGACGACGCGTACCGCGGTGACCAGGACAGCGTCGGCAGCGCCGACGCGGACCCGGTCACGGACCCGGATCGTGCCGGCGAAGAGCCGGACCAGGGCGATCTTCTCCCCCGCCGGGCCCCGTTCGATGGCGAACACGGTGCCGGATACCGGGGCGTCGACGTCGCCCTGGACGGTGGGCAACAGTTCGGTGATCCCGGCGATCAGCGCGTCCACCCCGGCGCCGGTGATCGCTGAGCCGGCGAACACCGGCTGTACCAGGGCGCGGCCGGTCCGCGCCGCCAACGCACGGCGCAGCCGCGAGTACGGCAGCGACGCCGTGTCCGTCACCCAGTCGGCGAGCAGCACGTCGTCCTGCCCGGCGAGCAGGTCGAGCAGCCGGTCGGTGAAGGCGACGTCGGCGGACCCGTACGGCGTGCAGTGGGCGCCGCGGGTCCCCGCCGCCGCCACCGAGCCCATCGCCACGACGGCCTCGGTGAGCTTCTCCGCGACGGCCCGTACGACCCGCTCGGGGTCCGCCCCGGCCCGGTCGACCTTGTTGACGAAGATCAGCGTCGGGATGCGCAGCCGGCGCAGTGTCCGCATCAGCACCCGTGTCTGCGGCTGCACGCCCTCCACCGCGGAGATCACCAGCACCGCGCCGTCGAGCACGCCAAGCACCCGTTCGACCTCGGCGATGAAGTCCGGGTGACCGGGCGTGTCGATCAGGTTGACGGTCACGTCGTCCAGCACGAAGGAGACGACAGCCGAGCGGATGGTGATCCCGCGTTGCCGTTCCAACGCCAGGGTGTCGGTACGGGTGCTGCCCGCGTCGACACTGCCGAGCTGGTCGGTCACACCGACATCGTGCAACAGCCGCTCGGTCAGGCTGGTCTTACCGGCATCGACGTGAGCCAGGATGCCGAGGTTCAGGGTTTTCACGCAGCGTCAGGTCCTTCAGGTAGGCGACAGATCCCTTCTGGTCGGACATCGACGCAGCGCGCATTGTTACTCCCTGGAGGTTGGTGGCGGTTTCGGGTAGTTCAGCAGGTCGCCGCGGCTCGGGCAACCGAATAACCGGCGCTTTCGTTCACCGTCTGGCCGGCTGTGCGACGTCGTTCGCTCACCTGACGTGGCTAGATTCGCGCGGGCATTTTCCGCCCCTGTTCAGGGAGAACCACCATCACCGCCACCTGGCCGTTGCACCACGCCGGCACCGTCGCCACACCACCGGACCTCCCTCGGGCGGATGCGAGTCGGGAGGTGAGCGACACCCGACCGGGCTGGGCGGTGGCGAGTTGGGCAGTCCCCGCGCTGGTCGCACTGGTGCTGGGCCTGTGGCGGCTGACCGGTCCGGCGCTCTGGGCCGATGAGCTGGCCACCTGGGGCGCGGTCCGGTTGAGCTGGTCGCAGCTGTGGCAGCTCGCCGGTTCGGTGGACGCGGTCCTGACGCCCTACTACGTCCTGATGAAGGTGTACGCGGCCGTGGCCGGCACGTCCACTGCCGCGTTGCGGCTGCCCTCGGTCGCCGCCATCATCGTCGCCACGGTCGTGGTGACCGCGCTCGGGCGCCGGCTCGGCGGCACCCGGTTGGGTCTGCTGGCGGGACTGCTCTTCGCGATCCTGCCGGTCACGTCCCGGTACGCGCAGGAAGCCCGGTCCTACGCGCTGGTGATCCTCGGGGCCGCTGTCGCCGTGTGGTGCCTGGTCCGGCTGCTGGAGGAACCCTCGCGCCGTCGACTGACCGGATACGCCGCCGCCGTCGGATTCGTCGGCCTGCTGCATCCGCTCAACGGTCTGCTCATGCTCGCGGGTCACGCCGTCGCGCTCGGCTGGTGGCAGCTTCC